>NZ_CP151635.1:1257139-1885709 GCF_038397735.1 Microbacterium sp. LWH13-1.2
GGTGAGATCGTCGATCGGACGGGCGAAGTCGTGGGTTCGCACGAGGGCGCACATGCGTTCACCGTGGGTCAGCGTCGCGGCCTGAAGCTCGGTGTTCCAGCCGCTGACGGCAAGCCGCGATTCGTGCTCGAAGTGCGCCCCGTCTCGAACACGGTGGTCGTGGGACCGAAGGAGGCACTCGCGATCCGCGAGATCTCGGGCGTTCGATTCAGTTGGGCTGGTGCCGCGCCTGTGGAGTCGGATTTCGCCTGCGAGGTGCAGATCCGCGCTCACGCCGAGCCCGAGGTCGCTCGAGCCTTCGTCACAGCAGAGGGCGTGCGCGTCGTCCCCGAGAAGCCTCTCAACGGTGTAGCTCCCGGCCAGACGGCGGTGCTCTACGTCGGCACTCGCGTACTGGGCCAGTTCACGATAGACCGCACGGTGTCCGCGGTACCGGTCGACGCGTAGCGCCTCCCTCGGGATGTCGGTGGCCGCTCGTAGACTGGCGGAGTGCCGGAGAACATCTCGCTGGAAGACGCCCGTATCGAAGCCGACGAGCTGACCACTCGAATCCTCGAGGCGAAGGACGCCTACTACGGGCGTGACACCTCCGTCGTCGATGACTTCACCTACGACGGGTGGATGCACCGGCTCGAGGAGCTCGAGCGGCTGCATCCCGAGCTGCAGGGCCAGGATTCGCCGACGCAGATGGTGGGCGCGGCCGAGGCTACAGGGCTCGCGACCATCGAGCATGCCGAACGCATGCTGAGTCTCGACAACGTGTTCTCGATCGATGAGCTTCGTGAGTGGGCGGCGAAGACGCGCGCGGCTGCGGGACGAGACGTCGACTGGCTCACCGAGCTCAAGATCGACGGCCTCGCTATCAATCTCCGCTATGAGAACGGACGCCTGACGTCGGCTGCGACGCGGGGCGACGGACGCGTCGGCGAGATCGTCACCGAGAATGCCCTGCGTCTTCCTGAGATCCCGCGGGAGCTCCGAGGCGACGGACATCCTGAGATCGTCGAGGTCCGCGGCGAGGTGTTCATCCCCGTGGCCGCGTTCGAACGGCTCAACGCCGCGCAGGCCTCGTTCCGCGAGCGCGCGTATGCCGACGCGCTGGCCCGCTGGGAGGCGCGGGGAGGCACGAAGAAGCCGTTCGATGAAGAGAAGGCGCGCACCGCGGCGGCGCGACGCTTCCCTTCGTTCGCGAATCCTCGCAACGCCGCCAGCGGCGGACTGCGTCAGCAGATCGACAAGAAGGACGGGCTCGAACTCGAAGCAGGAATGCTGCGGATCGAATCCCTCGCGCTCTACGTGCACGGCATCGGCGCCTGGGAGAACCCACCGGTCGCCGCGCAGAGCCAGGTCTATGAGCAACTGGCCGAGTGGGGGCTGCCCACGAGCCCGCACACCAAGGTCTGCACGAGCATCGACGAGGTCGCGGCGTTCGTCGAGTACTTCGGCGAGCATCGTCACGACATCGAGCACGAGCTCGACGGCATCGTCGTCAAGGTCGACGAGCTCTCCCTGCACGACGAGCTCGGTGCCACGAGTCGCGCGCCTCGCTGGGCGATCGCGTACAAATACCCACCCGAAGAGGTGCAGACGAAGCTCCTCGACATCGTCGTGTCCGTCGGGCGCACGGGACGTGCCACGCCGTTCGCGGTGATGGCGCCTGCACACGTCGCCGGCTCCGTCGTCAGGCAGGCGACCCTGCACAACAAAGACGTCGTGAAGGCGAAGGGCGTGCTGATCGGCGACACCGTCGTGCTGCGCAAAGCGGGTGACGTGATTCCTGAGGTGCTCGGCCCGGTCGTCGAGAAACGCGACGGCACCGAACGAGAGTTCGTGATGCCGGTCGACTGCCCCGAGTGCGGCACGCCGCTTCGCGCGATGAAGGAGGGGGATATCGATCTGCGCTGCCCGAACGCGCGGTCATGCCCCGCCCAGGTGCGCGGGCGTGTCGAGCACATCGGATCCCGCGGGGCGCTCGATGTCGAGGCACTGGGTGAGGTCACGGCCGCTGCCTTGACACAGCCCACTTTGCCGGAGGTCCCCCCGCTCGAGACCGAGGCCGGCTTGTTCGCGCTGACTCTCGAGGAGATCGTCCCGATCGAGCTGGTCGTGCGCGACGCCGAGACCGGCCTGCCCAAGGAAGACGACGACGGTCTCGTCAAGACGCGCGCACCGTTCCGCCGCAATCCCAGCGCGGCGGAGAAGAAGTCGGGCCTCGAGGGCCCTCAGCCGTCGTCGCAGGCGCTCACGCTCCTCGCCGAGCTCGAGAAGGCCAAGACCAAGGATCTCTGGCGCCTCCTCGTCTCGCTGAACATCCGTCACGTCGGGCCTGTCGCCGCCCGAGCGCTCGCGCAGTGGTTCGGCTCGCTCGACGCCATTCGCGCGGCGTCGCGAGAAGAGCTCGCTGCCGTCGAAGGGGTCGGCGGCATCATCGCCGACTCGCTGCTCGCCTGGTTCGACGTGGACTGGCATCAGGAGATCGTGCGGCAGTGGACGCAGGCCGGCGTGCAGTGGGCCACGCCCGGGCACCCTGGTCCCGGCGCCGCGGTCGTGGAGGGCGGTGTGCTCGACGGACTCACCATCGTGGCGACGGGCTCCCTCGACGGGTACACGCGCGACGGAGCGCAGGAGGCCATCATCAAGGCCGGCGGCAAAGCGGCCTCGAGCGTCTCGAAGAAGACCGACTTCGTCGCGGCGGGTCCGGGTGCCGGATCCAAGCTCGGCAAGGCGGAGGAACTCGGCATCCGCATCCTCGACGCGGCGCAGTTCCACATCCTCGTGACCGAAGGGCCGGACGCACTCGGCTGACGCGATACGGAGCGCGGATGGCGGCGAGCCTTGCGCGCAGCGTGGCGACCAGATACTCAGGCCCTGACCACGCCTACGCCTCGGAGATGCGCTGGAGCAGCTTGGGCGAGCCGGTGAACCCGAGCCTCCGATAGACCGGGACGGCGCGTTCGCTCGAGTGCACGGTGATTCTGGAGGCGCCGGCACCGCGTGCGTGGGCTGTCGCCGCGTCGACGAGAGCGGTTCCCACACCTCCACCGCGATGCGCGGGTAGCACGAACACACTCTGGATGTCCGCGGAGAGGCGGTTGCTCGCACCGGGGCTCGGAACTCGGGGTAGCAGTGCGACCCATGCCGCGCCGACGATCTCGTCATCGATCGTCCGCGCGACGAACGCGGCGTGCGTGGCCCGATGGTCGTCCCACCAGGATGCGAGAGCCGTCACGAACGAGTCGAACTCCCCGTCGTCGGCATCGACGGCGGCTCTGTCGATCCACTTCACGCGCGCCAGGCCCCGAACATCGTCGGAGCCTGCGCGCTCGATGTGCACGTACGTGCCTGTCAGTCCTTGTGGCGTGGCTTGCGGAACGGCCTCTCGCCTCGCTCGTCATTGCGAGCCGGACGTTCGTCGCGGTCGTATCGCGGGCGGTCGTCGCGGCGGTCGAACCCACCGCGCGCGCCGTCACGAGGACCGTCGTTGCGACGGGCTCCCGGTCCGCGATCGGGCTTGATCTCGATCAGGCGACCCGAGATGCGGGTGTCCTTCAGCTTGTCGAGCACCGACGAGTCGAGGTTCGCGGGCAACTCGACGACGGTGAAGTCCGGGCGGATGTTGATTGCGCCGAAGTCGTCACGGCCGAGTCCGCCCTCGTTCGCGAGTGCGCCGACGATCTGACGGGGCTCGACACGGTGACGGCGGCCGACCTCGATGCGGTACGGCTTGTAGTCGCCACGCCCACGACGCTCGCGAGGTTCGCGCGTCTCGCGACGATCGCCCTTGCTGTTCTCACGCGGCGGTCGGTTGTCGTACTCGACCGCCTTCGACAGCGGGTCATCTGCCGGGTCGAGCAGCAGCGGCGTGTCGCCCTGCGCGACGACCGCGAGAGCAGCGGCCACGTCGGCCTCGGGCACGTCGTGATTGCGCACGTAATGATCGATGACGTCGCGGAACTTCTCGATCCGTGCGGCATCGCCGAGAGCCGCCGTGATCGCGTCGTCGAACCTGGTGAGACGTGTGGTGTTCACGTCGTCCAGGGTCGGCAGCTGCATCTGCGTGGGCTGCTGACGCGTGGCCTTCTCGATGGACTTCAGAAGGTAACGCTCGCGCGGCGTGATGAAGCTGATCGCATCGCCGCTGCGGCCGGCACGACCCGTGCGACCGATGCGATGCACGTAGGACTCTGTGTCGGTGGGGATGTCGAAGTTGACGACGTGGCTGATGCGCTCGACGTCGAGCCCACGAGCCGCGACGTCGGTCGCCACGAGGATGTCGAGCTTGCTCGCCTTGAGCTGGTTGACGCTGCGCTCGCGCTGCACCTGGGGGACATCGCCGTTGATCGCCGCGGCGGAGTATCCGCGGGCACGCAGCTTCTCGGCGAGCGTCTCGGTCTCGTTCTTCGTACGGACGAAAACGATCATGCCGTCGAAGTTCTCGACCTCGAGGATCCGGGTGAGTGCGTCGACCTTCTGCGCATACGACACCACGAGGTAGCGCTGGGTGATGTTCGTGCCGGTCGCGGTCTTCGACTTGATGCTGATCTCTTCGGGCTCGCGCAGGTACTTCTGCGCCAGACGACGGATCTGCGGGGGCATGGTGGCCGAGAACAGGGCGACCTGCTTCTCTTCGGGCGTCTGCGCGAGGATCTGCTCGACGTCCTCGGCGAAGCCCATCTTCAGCATCTCGTCGGCCTCGTCGAGCACCAGGTACTGCAGCTCGGACAGGTCGAGGGTGCCCTTGGCGAGGTGGTCCATGATGCGGCCGGGGGTTCCGACGATCACGTGCACGCCGCGGCGGAGTGCCGACAGCTGCACGCCGTAGCCCTGTCCGCCGTAGACGGGGAGGACGTGTACGCCCTTCATCTTCGAGGCGTAGGACTCGAATGCCTCGCAGACTTGAAGAGCGAGTTCACGGGTCGGTGCGAGCACGAGGGCCTGCGGGGTCTTCTGCGATACGTCGAGGCGCTCCAGCACGGGCAGCGCGAAGGCCGCGGTCTTTCCCGTTCCGGTCTGCGCCATGCCGACGACATCGCGACCCGAGAGCAGGGTCGGGATCGTCGCGGCTTGGATGGGGGAGGGGGTCTCGTAGCCGAGGTCCTTGATGGCCTTGAGGACGGGGCCGGTGATGCCGAGCTCCTCGAATCCAGGGGTCTCGGGGGCGTCGGTGGGCACAGCGTCTTCAGGAGTCACTGACCAAGGGTAGCGCTTCGCGCGATTCGATGCCTGTGAGGGCGCCCTCAGGAGCCGGAGGTGAGTGACAGGAGCCTCTCCTTGACCTGGCGACGAAGCACCTTTCCGATCAGCGACTTGGGCAGCTCATCGACGACGAAGACGCGGCGGGGCACCTTGTAGGGCGTGAGGATGCTGCGCGCGTACTCGCGGATCGCCTCGACGTCGACATCCGAACCGCCGTCGACGACGATCGCCGCAACGACTTCTTCACCTGAGTGATCGCTCGGGAGTCCGACGACGGCAGCATCGGAAACCTGAGGATGCTGCCGCAGTGCGTTCTCGACCTCGGTGGGCGCCACGTTGAAGCCGCCCGTGATGATGAGCTCCTTGATGCGGTCGACGATGCGGATGAAACCTGCGTCGTCGACCGTGACGATGTCGCCGGTGCGGAACCACCCGTCGACGAAGACGGCCTCGGTCTCCTCCGGCTTGCCGTAGTAGCCGGAGAACACCTGGGGGCCTCGCACCAGGAGCTCGCCGGCGGCGCCCGCGGGGACATCGACGGTCGGGTTCTCGGGATCGACGACGCGGCATTCCGTACCGGGCAGCGGGAGTCCGACGGTTCCCGGCACGCGGTTGTCCGCGACGGGGTTCGCCATCAGCACCGGGGAGCACTCGCTGAGTCCGTAGCCCTCTACGAGGAATCCGTGGGTAGCAGCCTCGAATGGGACGACGAGCTCGTGCGGCAGCGCCATCGCGCCGGAGATCGCCACCTCGATGCCGTCGAGCGAGACACCCTTGGCGTTGGCGGCCGCCAGCAGGCGGTCGGCGATCGGAGGGACCAGAGGCAGGAAGGTCGCGGGGTGCTTCTTCATCACATCGAGCACGAGAGCGGGGTCGAACTTCGGGAAGAGCACGAGCCGCGCTCCCATGGACATCGCGAAGGTCAGGCAGAGCGTCAGACCGTAGGCGTGGAACATCGGCAGCACTGCGTAGACGACGCATCCCTTGCCGCGCTGGATCGACGGCACCCATGCCTGCGACTGCGCGGCATTCGCCAGCAGGTTGTGGTGTGTCAGAGCTGCGCCCTTCGGCGTGCCCGTGGTGCCGGAGGTGTACTGGATGATGGCGAGGTCGTCGGTGGCCGGCTTCGGGTGCGCGGCAGGCAGAGGCGCGGACTGGACCAGCGAATCCCAGGTGACCGTTCCCCGCACCTTCTCTGTGAGGGCCGCGCGCGACTCTCGGGCCTTCGCGACCGGAAGTCGCAGGGCCACTCGCGTCAGGAGCGGCATCGCGCGAGTGACGTCCACGGAGATCAGGTTCGCCACCGAGAGGTCAGCCGGGAACTCCTGCACCGTGGAGACGACCTTGTTCCACACGATCGCGTGCTTCGCACCATGGTCCTCGAACTGCTTGCGCAGCTCCCGCGGTGTGTAGAGCGGGTTGTGCTCGACGACGACGGCGCCGAGGCGGAGCACGGCGTAGAACGCCACGATGTGCTGCGGGCAGTTCGGAAGGACGATCGCGACGGGGTCGCCCGCCCGCACGCCGAGGTCGCGGAGGCCTGCGGCAGCACGGTCGATCGCCTCCTGCAGCTCCGAGTACGTCGTCTCGCGACCGAAGAACTGTAACGCCGGGGCATCCGGGTAGTCGCGAGCGGATGCGGCGACGATGTCGACCAGGGATCCGGTCACGGGGGAGAGGTCTTCCGGGACGCCTTCGGCGTAACTGGCGATCCACGGACGAGGAGGCTGATACGAGCTCACCCGCCCAGCATAGGGCGGGCATCGCGGGACTGCAGGGACTCGGCGGGCACGGCAACTAGACTCGGGGTGTGTCTGAAATCACCCCTGATCTTGTGCGCCATCTCGGCGTGCTCGCGCGCATCCAGCTCAACGACGACGAGGTGACGAGGCTCACGGGCCAACTCGACGCCATCGTCGACAACATCGCCAAGGTGTCGGAGGTGGCGAGCCCCGACGTCGCCGCGACGAGTCATCCGATCCCGCTGAGCAACGTCTATCGCCCCGATGTGGTGGGCGAGACCCTCACACACGAGCAGGTGCTCCAGAACGCTCCGGACCAGGCCGACGGCCGGTTCCGCGTCACCGCGATCCTGGGAGAAGAGCAGTGAGCGACATCATCCGCATGACCGCGGCGGAGCTTGCGGACAAGCTCGCCAGCCGTGAGATCTCGAGCGTCGAGGCGACGCGCGCTCATCTCGACCGCATCGCAGCCGTCGACGGCGACGTCCATGCGTTCCTCCACATCAACGAGGGCGCGCTCGACGCCGCTGCGGCCGTCGACGCGCGACGTGCGGCGGGCGAGCAGCTCGGACCGATCGCCGGTGTGCCGCTGGCGATCAAGGACGTGCTCGTCACGACCGACCAGCCGACCACGAGCGGTTCGCGCATCCTCGAGGGCTACCGTTCGCCGTACGACGCGACCGTCGTCGCCCGCTCGCGTGCCGCGGGTCTGATCCCGCTCGGCAAGACCAACATGGACGAGTTCGCGATGGGGTCGTCCACCGAGCACTCCGCCTACGGTCCCACCCGAAACCCGTGGGACCTCGACCGGATCCCCGGTGGTTCGGGCGGTGGCTCCGCAGCCGCGGTGGCCGCATTCGAGGCGCCCCTGGCTCTCGGCTCCGACACGGGGGGTTCGATCCGCCAGCCCGCGCACGTGACCGGCACGGTGGGCGTGAAGCCGACCTACGGCGGTGTGAGCCGCTACGGAGCGATCGCGCTGGCCTCGAGCCTCGATCAGGTCGGGCCCGTGACCCGTACGGTGCTCGACGCCGGTCTGCTGCACGACGCGATCGGCGGCCACGACCCGAAGGACTCGACGTCGCTGCGCGACGAGTGGCCCTCGTTCGCGGATGCCGCGCGTGAGGGCGCCCGCGGCGACGTGCTCAGGGGGCTGAAGGTCGGCGTGATCCGCGAACTTCCCGACAGCGGCTTCCAGACAGGCGTGGCGGAGTCGTTCCGCAGCGCGCTCGCGCTGATGGAGGCGCAGGGAGCGGAGATCGTCGAGATCGGCGCACCGCACTTCGAGTACGGTGTGGCCGCGTACTACCTGATCCTCCCCGCCGAGGCATCCAGCAACCTCGCGAAGTTCGACTCGGTGCGCTTCGGCCTCCGCGTCACCCCGGACGGCAACCCCACCGTCGAGGACGTCATGTCCGCGACGCGTGACGCCGGCTTCGGCGACGAGGTCAAGCGCCGTATCATCCTCGGCACCTACGCGCTGTCCGCCGGGTACTACGACGCCTACTACGGCAGCGCCCAGAAGGTTCGCACACTGATCCAGCAGGACTTCGCGAACGCGTTCGCCGAGGTCGACGTCATCGCGACACCGTCGGCTCCGACGACCGCGTTCAAGATCGGCGAGAAGATCGACGACCCGCTGCAGATGTACCTCAACGACATCACGACGATCCCGGTGAACCTCGCCGGCGTCCCCGGCATCTCGATCCCGAGCGGGCTGGCTGCGGAAGACGGCCTCCCCGTCGGGATCCAGTTCATCGCCCCGGCGCGTGAGGACGCGCGTCTCTACAAGGTCGGCGCGGCCGTGGAGACGCTGCTCGTCGATTCGTGGGGCGCACCGCTCCTCACTCGTGCACCCCAGCTCGTAGGAGGGACCCGCTGATGGCCACCGCCAAGCTCATGGACTTCGACAAGGCTCTCGAGATGTTCGAGCCCGTGCTCGGGTTCGAGGTGCATGTCGAGCTCAACACGAACACGAAGATGTTCTCGGACGCGCCGAACCCGGCCAACGAGCTGTATCACGCGGCCGAGCCGAACACGCTGATCGCACCCGTCGATCTCGGGCTTCCGGGTTCGCTCCCCGTCGTCAACGAGACGGCGATCCGGTCGTCGATCAGCCTGGGCCTTGCGCTCGGCTGCTCGATCGCTCCGTCGAGCCGATTCGCGCGAAAGAACTACTTCTACCCGGACCTCGGCAAGAACTACCAGATCTCGCAGTACGACGAGCCGATCGCTTTCGAGGGAGAGGTGGAGGTCGAGCTCGAAGACGGCACGATCGTGCAGATCCCGATCGAGCGCGCGCACATGGAGGAGGACGCGGGCAAGCTCACCCACATGGGTGGGGCCACCGGTCGTATCCAGGGTGCCGAGTACTCGCTCGTCGACTACAACCGTGCGGGTGTACCGCTCGTCGAGATCGTGACGAAGGTGATCTTCGGCACCGAGCACCGCGCTCCAGAGGTCGCCAAGGCCTATGTCGCGACGATCCGTGACATCGTGCGCAGCCTGGGGATCTCCGAGGCGCGCCTGGAGCGAGGCAACCTCCGCTGCGATGCCAACATCTCGCTGCGCCCGCGCGGCCAGGAGAAGCTGGGGACGCGCACCGAGACGAAGAACGTCAACTCCATGCGTTCGGTCGAGCGCGCGGTGCGATACGAGATCCAGCGTCAGGCGCAGATCCTCGCCGACGGCGGGACGATCACGCAGGAGACGCGGCACTGGCACGAGGACACCGGAACGACCTCGCCCGGTCGTCCGAAGTCGGATGCCGACGACTACCGGTACTTCCCCGAGCCCGACCTGGTTCCGGTGGAGCCTGCGGCCGAGCTGATCGAGGAGCTCCGAGCGCAACTGCCCGAACAGCCCGTGGCGCGTCGGCGCCGCCTGATGGGCGAGTGGGGGTTCACCGACCTGGAGTTCCAGGACGTGCGGAACGGCGGCCTGCTGGAGGTCGTCGAGGCGACGATCTCGGCCGGAGCGACTCCTGCCACGGCCCGCAAGTGGTGGACGGGCGAGATCAGCCGTCTCGCGAACACGCAGGAGAAGGATGCCACGGAGCTGATCTCTCCTGAGAACGTCGTGGCGCTGCAGAAGCTCGTCGACGCCGGGACCCTCACCGACAAGCTGGCTCGCCAGGTGCTCGAGGGAGTCATCGCCGGTGAGGGGACGCCGCAGGAGGTCGTCGATGGCCGCGGACTCGCCGTCGTCTCCGATGACGGCGCGCTGATCGCCGCGATCGACGAGGCCCTGGCAGCTCAGCCCGACGTTCTCGCGAAGATCAAAGACGGCAAGGTCCAGGCAGCCGGCGCCGTCATCGGTGCTGTGATGAAGGCGATGAAGGGCCAGGCGGATGCCGCCAGGGTCCGCGAACTCGTCCTCGAGCGCGCTGCGCAGTAACCGCATCCCCCGGGCCTCATGTCGGAGGTCCGGGGGAGAATGGTCTCATGGGACACGGTGACGGCAGAGGGCGCATCGTGTCGTACGCGGATGCCGACGATACCGGCACGAGCATCCTGCACGTCGACATGGACGCGTTCTACGCGGCGGTCGAGGTGCTCGACGATCCCAGTCTTCGCGGGCTCCCGTTGATCATCGGGGCGCCCGATGGCCGCTCCGTCGTGTCGAGCGCCTCCTACGAAGCCCGTCGATACGGGGTCCGTGCGGCGATGCCGGTGTCCCAGGCGATCCGCCTGTGCCCGTCGGCGAGAATCGTGCCGCCGCACTTCCACCGCTACCA
Organism: Microbacterium sp. LWH13-1.2; assembly: GCF_038397735.1. Lineage (NCBI taxonomy): Bacteria > Bacillati > Actinomycetota > Actinomycetes > Micrococcales > Microbacteriaceae > Microbacterium > Microbacterium sp. LWH13-1.2. Next base: position 1,267,814 of record NZ_CP151635.1, read on the forward strand.
GGCCGTATCGCGCCAGGTGATGTCGATCTTCGAGTCGATCACTCCGTTGGTCGAGCCGCTGTCGGTCGATGAGGCGTTCCTCGACGTCCGTGGGGTCAGACGGTTGTGGGGGAGTCCCGCGCAGATCGCCCAGCTCGTGCGCGAGCGGGTGAGCGACCAGGTAGGCATCACGTGCAGCGTCGGAGTCGCCGCGACCAAGCACGTCGCGAAGATGGCGTCGACGATCTCCAAGCCGGACGGCATGCTCGTCATCGCCGCATCCGACACTCAGGCGTTCCTCGATCCCCGACCGGTTCGGGCGATGTGGGGCGTGGGTCCGAAGGCGGCCGAGGCTCTGGAAGGGCGCGGCATCCGCACGATCCGCGACATCCGCACGTCGACGACCGAGATGCTCGACCGCGCGGTAGGACCGGCGCTGAGTGCGCGCCTCGCGCAGCTGTCTCGGGGCGAGGACGCGCGGGCGGTCGAGACCGAGCGCATCGAGAAGAGCATCGGCCATGAGGAGACCTTCGATACGGACATCTCCGATCGCGCTTACTTGCGTGCAGAGCTCCTGAGGCTGGCCGATCGCGTTGCCGCACGCCTGCGGAAGGCAGAGTGGGAGACCTCGACAGTCGCGATCAAGATCCGGTTCGACGACTTCCGCACCCTGAGCCGGTCGCAGACGCTCGCCGAGCCGACCGCCGTCGGCCAGAGGATCGGCGAAGCGGCGCAGGCGCTGTTCGAGCAGATCGAGCGCCGCGACCCTGTGCGGCTCGTCGGTGTGCGTGCCGAGAAGCTCCGCCCCGCCGGCGGTGGAGGCATCGGTCTGTGGGACGACGACGAGGACTGGCGGCGCGTGGAGGGTGCCGTCGACGATGCGGTCGCGCGTTTCGGCTCAGCCATGATCGGTCGGGCGAGGCACATCGGGCGAGGTGCAGGACGCGGTGCAGCGCAGCATCCGAAGGCGCACGGCCTGGATTGACCTCTCCGCATCGTCTTTCCTGGGCTAGCGTGGAGCCATGCCCAACATTGCACTGGAACTCGGAAAGCAGGCCGCGTCGTTCGGCGTGAAGAGCGCGTACGGAGAGCCGCAGGACGTCGACGGCGTCAGCATCACTCCGGTGGCCTTCACCTACTCGGGATTCGGCGGCGGAAGCGGCGACGGTGCTGAAGGCGGCGGCGGTGGCGGGATCTCCGTGCCGGTCGGCGTCTACGTGCGTCGCGAAGAGGGGCTTCGGTTCGAGCCCAACATCGTGACCCTGCTGGTCGTCGCTGTGCCGTGCGTCTGCGTCGCCGGACGAGCATTCTCTCGTATCATCCGTGCCCTCAAGAAATGACGACCCCGTCGGGGCCGCGCTCGCGCGCGCCTCGACGCTGATCGTCGACGACATCCGGGCCCTCTCGGCCGCTAACCCTGTCGTCATCATCGACGGACGAAGCGGAGCGGGCAAGACGACGCTCGCACGCATGCTGGTCGAGCGGTGGCCGATCGTGGGGCGGGTGCAGCTGGTCGCCCTCGACTCGATCTATCCCGGGTGGGACGGCCTCCAGAGCGGAGTCGAGCGTGCTCTCGACGGCATCCTCCGCCCGCACGGCCGCGGATACCTCGGGGAGTGGCGCCGCTGGGATTGGGAACGCGAAGCCGAGGCCGAGAGCCACGCGGTGGACCCGGCGCTGGGTGTGCTGATCGAGGGCAGCGGTATTCTCACACCCGCGACAGCGGCGATCGCCGATGTGCGCGTCTGGATCGAGTCCGCGGAACCTGGCCGCAAGGCACGGGCGCTGAATCGCGACGGCGAGACCTACCGCCCGCACTGGGATCGGTGGGCCGCGCAGGAGAATGCGCACATCGCGAGGGATGATCCTCGAGCCCTCGCGACGCGCGTCGTCGAGATCCCCTGACGCCTCACAGCAGCTCGTCTGCCGCCTCGATGGTGAGCTCGAGGCGGTAACCGAGCCAGTCGTAGACGCCGAACCGCGCGTCGTCAGGGTCATGGTCGTCGTCGCTCTCGATGCCGAGACGCTCCGCGATCACCAGACGCAACGCGGTGAGCGTGCGCAGCCAGGCGTCGACATCGGACTGCCGGATCGCCAGGTCGTGCTCTGTGAGCGCCTCGCCCTGAGACATGGAGTCCAGATCGCCGCGGAGATCGGCGAGAGCTGCCCTGACCACATCGGCATCGAGGGCGCGCCGATCGAGCAGATCCTCGCGTGTCGCGTCGCTGAAGGAGCGCGACGCTTCCTCGTCGTCGGGGTAGGGATCGGGAGCGAGACGCCCGATGGCCGGATCGGTGGCATCGCGGTCGGACCCCACCAGCTCACGGAAGTCGTCGACGAGCTGTGCGAGCTGTGCGCCCTCCACTCTCGCCATCCGGACGTGCACCGTCAGCTCGGTCATCGTGCAGCCTTTCGCACCGTCGCCCAGAGGCCGTAGTCGTGCATCGCCTGGGCGTGCACCTCCATGGTCTCGCGGGGGCCCGTGGCGACGATGGCCTGGCCTTCGTGATGGACTGCGCGCATGAGCTGCGTCGCCCGCTCCAGCGAGTACCCGAAGTAGGTGCGGAAGACTCGCACGACGTAGCTCATCAGATTGACGGGATCGTTCCACACGACGACCTCCCAGGGTTCGAGGGGCGCGGCCGTAAGTTCGACGATCTCTTCGACGTCAGGCGCGGCGAGGGGAGTCATGCCCACCCCAGCTCGTGCAGCTGCGCGTCATCGATGCCGTAGAAGTGGGCGATCTCGTGGACGAGGGTGGTGTGGACCTCGTCGCGGAGTTCGTCTTCGTCCTCGCAGGCTGCGAGATGCGGCTCGCGGTAGACGACGATCCGGTCGGGCAGCTCTCCGGAGCCGTACTGCGTGCGCTCGGTCAGCGCCAGGCCGTCGTACAGTCCGAGGAGGTCGAGGCTCCCGTCCTCAGGGCGGTCCTCGACGACGAAGACGACGTTCTCGAGTCCGTCGACCATCTCATCGGGTAGCCGGTCGAGCTCGTCGATCACGAGTTCCTCGAAGGGCGCAGCATCCATCTCCATCGGTTCCAGCCTATTGCCGCGAGCGCGGGCGCAGCGTCAGTGGAGGAACACCAGGAGCGCGGCGACCGCGATGAAGAGCGCACCGAAGACACCGTTCAGGATCCGCTGCCCTTTGACCGACTGCGTCAGACGGCGGAACGGACGGGCCGCGGTTGCGAAGAATCCCCACATCACCAGGACGTCGACCACGATGACCGTGACGATGAGGGTGAGGTACTGGGGCAGCTGGGGCTGGTCGAGGCGGATGAACTGAGGGATGAACGCGAGGAAGAAGACGATCGCCTTCGGGTTGAGGAGATTCACCCAGAAGCCCCGTCGGATCATGGACCAGTGGCCTTCGCGCGGATCGACTCCGGTCTCGTCCTCGAGCTCTGCGGAAGCGGGCTTCGACAGGATCAGTCGGATTCCGAGGAAGACGAGGTAGGCGGCTCCGGCGTATCGGATGACGTTGAACAGCACTTCGGATTGCGACACCACGAGGCCGAGTCCGGCCGCCACGATCACGACGTGGACGATCAACGCGAGCTGCTGGCCCACGATGCCCCAGATCGATCGGCGCCACCCTTGGCTGAGCGCGTTCGACATCGTGTTGATCGCACCGGCGCCCGGCGTGAAGCTGATCACCGCACAGGCGGTCAGGAGTGAGAACCACACGGCGAGTGACACCTCGCAATACTAGGGCTCTCGCTCCATCCCGGCGTTCAGTCGGTCGCGGCGATGCTCGGAATGCGCAGATCGAGCCGGCGGAGCAGCTGCGCGTTCAGCGCTACGACGATCGTCGACAGAGACATCAGGACTGCGCCGACGGACATCGGGAGCACGAACCCGACCGGTGCGAGGATGCCGGCGGCGAGAGGCACGGACAGCAGATTGTAGCCGGCCGCCCACCACAGGTTCTGAGTCATCTTGCGGTACCCCGCCTTCGAGAGTTCGATGACCGAGATGACCGCGCGCGGGTCGTCTCCGGCGAGGATCACACCGGCGGACGCGATCGCCACGTCGGTTCCGGCGCCGATCGCCAGGCCTACATCGGCCTGTGCGAGTGCTGGTGCATCATTCACGCCGTCGCCCACCATCGCGACCTTCCGTCCCTCTGCCTGGAGCGCGCGGACTCTGGCTGCCTTGTCTTCCGGGCGCACACCGGCGAACACCCGGTCGATCCCGATCCGCGCAGCGACGCTCTCCGCGACCGCCGATGCGTCTCCCGTGATCATCACGACGTCGATCCCGCGTGCGCGCAGCGCCGCGACAGCCGAGATCGATTCGGCGCGGATGTCGTCGGCGAGCTTCAGGGCACCGACCACGCGATCATCGACGAGGACATGCAGGATGATCGCGCCCTCGGTCCGCCACGCCCCGGCGATCGGAAGCTCGGTGGCGTCGGTCTCCGTGAGCAGGTGCGGGCCACCGACCTGCACCCGTCGGCCGTCGATGCGTGCGCTCACTCCGACAGCCGGAGATGATCGGAAGTCCTCGGCAGCGTGTATCTCGAGACGTCGATCCCCGGCGGCGTCCACGATCGCCTTCGCCAGCGGGTGCTCGGAGTCCTGCTCCGCCGCTGCCGCGAGCGAGATGATGTCGTCGGTTGTGAAGGGGGCGACGGGCTCGACGGCGGTGACCGCGGGAGCCCCCTTCGTGAGCGTTCCCGTCTTGTCGAAGAGAACGGTGTCGATCGTGCGCATGGTCTCCAGAGCCAAGCGGTCCTTCACGAGGATGCCGGCACGCGCCGCACGCTCGGTTGCGATCGAGACGACAAGGGGGATCGCGAGGCCCAATGCGTGCGGGCACGCGATGACCAACACGGTGATAGTGCGAATCACGGCTTCATCGGGCGACCCCACGGCCGACCATACGACGGCCGTGATGGCAGCGGCCCCGAGCGCGAACCAGAAGAGCCATGCAGCGGCGCGGTCGGCGATCCGCTGCGCACGAGATGAGGACGCCTGGGCGTCGGCGACCAGTCTCTGGATGCCGGCGAGCGCTGTGTCCGCGCCGACGGCGGTGACCTCGACGCGGAGTCCCGAGTCGGTGGCCACGGTCCCTGCGACGACGGGGTCGCCGGCGGTGCGAGCCACGGCCCGGGACTCGCCGGTGATCATGGACTCGTCAACGCTCGCTGCGCCCTGGAGGATGCGCCCGTCGGCGGGCAGACGTGCGCCCGGTCGGATGACGATGACATCACCGATTCTGAGTTCGGCAGGGGAGACCCGCACGGTCTCACCGTTCTCGATGCGCTCGGCTTCGTCGGGAAGAAGAGCTGCGAGGGAGTCGAGCGCCGAGGTGGTCTGTGCCAGGGAGCGCATCTCGATCCAATGGCCCAAGAGCATGATGACGATCAGCAGAGCCAGCTCCCACCAGAACTCCAGTTGATGGTGCAGCACGCCCAGACTCGCTCCCCACGACGCGAGGAAGGCGACGGTGATCGCGAGGCCTATCAGCAGCATCATCCCTGGCTTGCGAGTGCGAAGCTCACTCACTGCGCCGGTGAGGAAAGGTGATCCACCCCATACGTACATCAGGGTGCCGAGTGCGGGCGCCAGCCACCGCGCCCACTCCGGTATGTCGTACCCGATGATCATGCCGAACATCGGCGATGCGACGGTCACGGGGATCGACACGACGAGCATGATCCAGAACAGTCGCCGGAATCCGGAGACGTGGTCTGCGTGCCCGGCGTGGGCGTCGTGCCCGGCGTGCCCTGGGTGAGCATCGTGCCCGGCGTGAGCCGCGGCCTCCGATGTGAAGTCGTGAGAAGAGTGATCGATCGGTGTCGATCCATCCGAGTGAATCATCTGCTTGTCCCTTCGGTGAGGTCACTGAAGTCAACCAGATACCCCCGGGGGGTATTCCGAGAAATCTACCGGGGAAACAGAAGAGGCCCGAGTCTAGCGACTCGGACCTCTTCTGGATGGGGTGAGTAACGGGACTCGAACCCGCGACATCCGGCACCACAAGCCAGCGCTCTACCAGCTGAGCTATACCCACCATGCGCCAACCGGAGTTGGCGACCAGATGAGTCTATTACATGTTCGGAGCGAACTCTGACACGGTGCGCGTCGCGATGTCGCGAGCGTCGTCGCTCGACGGGCCCGGCTCGTCGACGAAGACGGCCTCGCGGTAGTAGCGCAGCTCACGGATCGATTCGAGGATGTCGGCCAGGGCTCGGTGGCCGCCGTCTTTCGCGGGCGCCTGGAAGAACACCCGCGGATACCACCGGCGGGAGAGCTCCTTGATGCTCGAGACATCGACGTTGCGGTAATGGAGCCACTGGTCGACCTGCGGCATGTACTTGGCGAGGAACATCCGATCGGTGCCGATCGTGTTGCCGGCGAGCGGCGCCTTGCGCTCCAGAGGAGCGAATCGCTTGATGTACTCGAGTGTCTGCTCTTCGGCCTCGGCGAGCGAGACGCCGTCAGGGATCTCGGTGATGAGTCCCGAGGTCTCATGCATCTTGGTGACGAAGTCGTTCATGTTCTCGAGCGCCGCGTCGCTCGGGCGAATGACGACCTGGAAGCCCGCATCGACGGGGTTCAACTCGAAATCGGTGATGACGACTGCGATCTCGACGAGCTCATCGACTGAGAGATCCAGCCCGGTCATCTCGCAATCGATCCAGACGAGGCGGTCGTTCTCTGACGCAGATACCATGGGGCCATACTATCGACGGCACCGACATCGGAGCTCGGCGCGGTACGGTAGAACTGCCCGCCTCCGTAGCTCAGGGGATAGAGCAGGAGCCTTCTAATCTCTTGGTCGCAGGTTCGAATCCTGCCGGGGGCACCGCAATCGGACGATGTCCGCCATCAGCCGTTCCGCAGGGCGGCGACGGCGTCGTCGGCCCTCCAGAAGTCGCCGACCAGTCTGAATGATGCCGTGGCGAGGTGCAGTCTCTCTGCGCGGTATCGCATGCCGAGAGGATCGGGGAGAAGGCGGAGGTGGCCGAGGACGCGGCCTGTGGCGTCCTGCACCCGCCACAGGTGGGCTGAGGCGCGCACGAGATGCTCCTTCGGCGACGACAGACGAGGCGTGGCATACGGGACCTCGGGCAGGGACGTGATCAGGTTGTCGGACATCGGTGGCTCCTTTCGTGGGTCGAACATATGACCGACCACCGACATTGTGGTCCCCGGTTCACCGGCTTCCCGTCGTCCACTTTTTCTGCACGGTGGCTCAGGAGGTGGTGTTTTGCACGATCACTGCGCTGCGGGTGTGGGCAGCGAGGTCGCAGGCTCCACTCTGGAGCGACCCGGGCATGTGTCCCGGTGCACAGAGGAGAGAACATGCACGACACAGTGACCATCGTCGGCAACGTCGCCACCGACCCCACGCAGGGTCGGACCGCCAGTGGTGTCACCGTCACGAACTTCCGATTGGCGAGCACTCATCGCCGCTTCGATGACGCGACCCAGACATGGGTCGACGTCGCGACGAACTGGTATTCAGTCGCTGCGTTTCGCCAGCTCGGGGAGCACGCGAAAGCATCGTTGCGTTCAGGAGACAGCGTGATCGTGACGGGGAGGATGAAGATCCGCGCCTGGGAGAGCAACGGAAAGCAGGGTACGAGCGTCGACATCGATGCGGATGCGATCGGCCATGATCTCCGCTGGGGCACCACCGCCTATCGCCGCAGCACACGTTCGACGCCGGAGTCGCCCTCCAGGAGCAACGGCGGGGGTGCCGTCCACGATGATCCGTCCGCAGCGTCCCCCGTCGAGACGTCGGACATCGAGACGGCGTGGGCCGATAAGGATGCACAGCCGACGTCTGACGGGGCGCATGCACAGCAGCCGGTCGATTCAGCGAGCTTCACGTACTGACACGGTGACGCGATCGCCATCGCGGGCAGAGCGTCCATGCCGACGTGCACCTGCGCGGGGGAGTCCGACCGTAGACTCGGGGCGTGCTTCGACGACCGGACTCCTCTGCATCGCGTGCGGCGATCGCGACAGGCGCGGCGGCCTCGCTGATCCTGCTGCTGACCTCGTGCGGTCCCACTGCATCCCCGACGCCCGCACCGACGGATGCCGGGGTGTCGCCGAGGCCGACGGAAACCCCCGCGGCGCCCGCGTTCGTCGCGGACGGCACGGCGGAGGACAACCTTCCGCTGTTCGCGGCTGTGACGGAACAGGTGTGGGGCTCAGGGCAGAACGTGTCGGGCCGCGCCTACATCGATGCGCTCATCGCCGCAGGATTCGATCGGGCGGCGATGCAGGTGACTCAGGACGTGACGACGGTCGGCAACCCGGCCGAGAGCATTCAGTTCTCGGTGCGATGGGGTGACGCCGATTGTCTCGTGGGGCAGGTCGGGCCGTCGACGGGCGCACCCGTCACGGCGGTCCTGCCGCAGCTGGCGGAGGGGCGCTGTCTGATCGGTGCGACGCGCGCGATCGACTGGTGATCACCGGGTGTCCGCTCGGGTTCCGACGGTTCGCGATACGTCGACTCGTCTCGACAGCGACGGGCACAGAGGCCGGTAGGCTGGAGTGTCGATCTTCGACGCCAACAGAAGGAGCGTTTTTCGGTGGCTGAGTACATCTACTCGATGGTTCGTGCGCGCAAGGCGGTGGGTGACAAGCTCATCCTCGACGATGTCACGATGGCGTTCCTTCCCGGTGCCAAGATCGGCATGGTGGGCCCGAACGGTGCCGGTAAGTCGACGATCCTCAAGATCATGGCGGGCATGGACACGCCGTCGAACGGTGAGGCGAAGCTCTCCCCGGGATTCTCGGTCGGAATCCTCATGCAGGAGCCCGAGCTCGATGAGACCAAGACGGTCATCGAGAACATCCAGGACGGCATCGCGATCAAGGCGAAGGTCGACCGCTTCAACGAGATCTCCATGTTGATGGCCGACCCGGACGCGGACTTCGATTCGCTGCTCGCCGAGATGGGCACTCTGCAGGAGGAGATCGACGCCGCAGACGGCTGGGACCTCGACTCGCAGCTGGAGCAGGCCATGGATGCTCTGCGCACCCCGCCGGGAGACGCCGCGATCGCGCCGCTCTCCGGCGGAGAGAAGCGTCGTGTCGCGCTGGCGAAGCTGCTGCTCCAGAAGCCCGACCTGCTTCTGCTCGACGAGCCGACCAACCACCTCGACGCCGAGAGCGTGCTCTGGCTCGAGCAGCACCTGCAGGCCTACAAGGGCGCCGTCATCGCCATCACCCACGACCGGTACTTCCTCGACCACGTCGCCGAGTGGATCGCCGAGGTCGACCGTGGCCGCCTGATCGGCTACGAGGGCAACTACTCGACGTACCTGGAGAAGAAGGGCGAACGCCTCGAGATCCAGGGCAAGAAGGACGCCAAGCTCGCCAAGCGCCTCAAAGAGGAGCTGGAGTGGGTCCGGTCCAGCGCGAAGGGTCGTCAGACCAAGTCCAAGGCTCGTCTCGCGCGCTACGAAGAGATGGCGACCGAGGCCGAGCGGACCAGGAAGCTCGACTTCGAAGAGATCCAGATCCCCGCGGGTCCGCGTCTGGGAAGCATCGTGATCGATGCCAAGAAGCTGCAGAAGGGCTTCGACGGGCGTTCACTCATCGACGGTCTCAGCTTCAGCCTTCCGCCGAACGGCATCGTCGGCGTGATCGGCCCGAACGGTGTCGGTAAGACCACGCTCTTCAAGACGATCGTCGGCCTCGAGCCGCTCGACGGCGGTGACCTCAAGATCGGCGAGACCGTCAAGATCAGCTACGTCGACCAGTCGCGCTCGAACATCGACCCCGACAAGACGTTGTGGGAGGTCGTGTCAGACGGGCTCGACTTCATCACCGTCGGCAAGACCGAGATCCCGTCGCGGGCATACGTCTCCAAGTTCGGCTTCAAGGGTCCGGATCAGCAGAAGAAGGCGGGTGTGCTCTCCGGTGGTGAGCGCAACCGTCTGAACCTCGCTCTCACCCTCAAGGAGGGCGGCAACCTCCTCCTCCTCGACGAGCCCACCAACGACCTCGACGTCGAGACCCTGAGCTCGCTCGAGAATGCACTCCTCGAGTTCCCCGGCTGTGCTGTGGTCATCACTCACGACCGGTGGTTCCTCGACCGCATCGCGACGCACATCCTCGCGTACGAAGGCACCGACGAGAAGCCCGACCAGTGGTACTGGTTCGAGGGCAACTTCGAGGCGTACGAGGAGAACAAGATCCAGCGCCTCGGTGCTGACGCCGCCAAGCCGCATCGTTCCACGCACCGCAAGCTCACGCGCGACTGAGTCGAGAATGTCCGACCTGATGCCGGGGCCCCGCCTGCACATCCCGATCCACCTGCGTTGGGGCGATCTGGATGCGTTCAACCACGTCAACAACACCTCGATGCTCAAGCTCCTCGAGGAAGCGCGCGTGCGCGCGTTCTGGCGTGCGGGCCCCGGTGAACAGGCACCGTCGACCGCTGTTCTCGACTCGGGGCTCGACGAGGGGATCCTCACTCTCATCGCGCGTCAGGAGATCGAGTACCTCGCTCCGGTGCCCTATCAGCGCCGGCCGCTCGAGGTGCAGATGTGGTTCGGCAAGCTCGGTGGCTCGAGCGTCGAGGTCTGCTACGAAGTGCACAACGATCCCGAGGCCGCGCCTCGCACGATCTACGCACGATCCACGGCGATCATCGTCCTCGTCGATGCGGCCACGGGCCGACCTACGCGTCTGACACAGGAGATGCGTGATGCGTGGGAGCCGTTCGTCGGCGCCTCGATCGAGTACGCGCACCGCTGAGCGGCTCAGGAGACGTGGGGCCGACTCGGATCGACGGTCAGACACGACCGAGCACACCATCTGAATCGCCGGTCTCAGCAGGCTCGGGCGGTCGCTCCGTTCGAAACCTCGGCGTCAGTCCCGCGACGGAACCCTGACCATGATCTCCTGTGCGACGGAGGCGACCAGCTCGCCGGCCTGCGTGTAGATCCGGCCCTGTGCGAGGCCGCGTCCTCCCCGCGCGTTGGGCGACTCCTGAAGGTACAGGAGCCACTCGTCCACGCGAGCCGGTCGATGCCACCACATCGCGTGATCGAGGCTCGCGACCTTCAGACCTGGGAGCGCCCAGTACACGCCATGCGCGCGCAGGATCGACTCCTGAATGGTCATGTCACTCAGGTATGCCAGCGCCGCCCGATGGATGCGCTGATCGTCGGGCAGCGGAGCGCGCAGCCGCATCCACACGGCCTGCTGCGGGACGCGTGCGTCATCGCTCGGCAGGAAGAGCGGCGAATCGACGTGACGCACGTCGGCGGCTCGATCGCTCAGCATTCGGGCGGTTCCTGGAGGCAGCCCCTCGACACGCTGCTCGTCGGGCAGCAGGGAATCCGGAGACGGGACGCCTTCGGGCATCGCCACCGCATGCTCGACGCCGGGATCGTCGTCCTGGAACGACGCGATCATCGAGAAGATCGGCACTCCGTTCTGATACGCCTGCGAGCGACGGGTCGAGAACGACCGACCGTCGTGGATGCGGTCGACAGCGATGGTGATGCCCTGACCCGCGTCGCCGGGGCGCAGGAAGTACCCGTGCATCGAATGCACCGCTCGGTCTTCGGGAAGAGTCCTCTCGGCCGCGAGCAGGCTCTGTGCGAGCACCTGACCCCCGTAGATGCGACCGGACGGCATCGCGTGCGACGACCCGGTGAAGATGTCCTCGGTCGTGCGGGCCTGCGTCGAATCGAGATCCAGCACCTCCAGGAGCTGCTCGACAGTGCGGATCGCGTGTGCGTCGGCGGTCATGACTTCCTTCCCGCGACTGCGGATGCCGCTGGCGTTGCTAGTTTAGAGGGTGTGCCGCACCAGCTCCTTCTCGCCGATTCCGCCACGTCGAAAGACGTCCTGACCTTCCTCGGACGAGCGACGCGCATCTCCGACGAAGGCGTGCGGCTTCAGGCGGCGAACGGGGTTCTCGCGCTGACGGGAGCGGCTCTCGCGCCCCACGGGCTGTTCGATCAGACCCCGACCGTGCTCGCTATGCGCATAGTCGAGGTCGATCCCGAGCTCGAGTGCGACGTCGTGGTGGCATCGCTCAGCCCGACCGCCGATGAGCGCGCGCTCACCTTCCCCGAGACCGGCCTCTCGCCCGCGTGGGCAGGAGTCGCGCCGCCGCGTGGCCAGTGGCAGGCGACATCGAGCCTCGCGGCATCCGTGATCGCCCAGCGAGCGCAGTGGGGCATCAGCGCGGTCGCGCGAGGAGCGACACCGGGATCAGGAGAGGAAGCCGTCCGTGCTCTGCGCGCGGCGATCTGGGGTGCGCCCGATGAGGATCTCGGTGGACTGCCGCGGGGAGTGGCGTTCGCCGCGGATGCCTTCGGCTTCATCTCCGGCGAAGAGGATGTGCCCGTCATGACGTCAGGGCGATGGACTCGTCTCGCCTTCCGCCGTGGTCACGTTCTCGCCCGCGGGCCCGTGGCCATCGGCCTCACGGCCGTGCGCGGCACCGGCACGGCGGAGTAGCACCGACCCGGGGACCCGTCGACCGGATCAGCGCGCTGCGGCGCGGCCGGCCTGCCGACCCGAGAACAGGCATCCGCCGAGGAACGTGCCCTCGAGCGCTCGATACCCGTGGACGCCGCCGCCTCCGAAGCCGCTCGCCTCACCAGCGGCGAAGAGCCCGGAGATGGGCTCACCGTCGGCGCCGAGCGCACGCCCGTCGAGATCGGTGTTGATCCCGCCGAGGGACTTCCTCGTGAGGACGTGCAGCTTGACGGCGACGAGAGGGCCTGCGGCCGGATCCTGCAGCCGGTGCGGCGCGGCGGTGCGGATCAGCTTGTCGCCCCGGTAACCGCGCATCGAGCGCAGCATCCCGATCTGCGCGTCCTTGGTGAACTCGTTGTCCATCTCCCTGTCGCGAGCCACGACCTCACGGCGGACGTGATCGATGTCGAGCGACTCTCCGCCCGGGTGTCGGCTCATCTGCTCCAGCAGTGACTCGAGGTCGTTCTCGACGATGAAGTCTTCGCCCTCGTCGAGGAACGCCTGCACCGGCCCCGTCGGTCCCTTGGCGAGTCGCGACTTGAGCAGCAGCGCGACGTCCTTGCCCGTCAGGTCGGGATTCTGCTCGCTGCCCGAGAGCGCGAACTCCTTCTCGATGATCTGGCGGGATGTCACGAACCACGAATGATCGTGCCCCGTCGTGCGCAGGTGGGCCAGTGTGCCCAGCGTGTCGAACCCGGGGAACAGCGGGACAGGCAGCCGCTTTCCCGTCGCATCGAGCCACAGAGAGGACGGCCCGGGGAGGATCCGGATGCCGTGGGACGGCCATACCGGATCCCAGTTCTTGATGCCCTCGACGTAGTGCCACATGCGGTCGCCATTTATGAGACGGGCTCCGGCGGCCGCAGAGACGGCGTGCATGGATCCGTCGACATAGGCGGGCACCCCCGTCAGCATCTGCTCGGGCGGGATGCCCAGACTCGTCGGCCAGGCCGCACGTACGAGGTCGTGGTTACCGCCGATTCCGCCGGATGACACGATCGTCGCACCCGCGCTGATCTCGAAATCGCCGATGACCGCGCGAGAGGACTCGACGCCCCGAGCCGCCGGGGTGGATTCGAGGACGGTCCCGCGCGCACCGGTCACGGCCCCATCCGTCATGATGAGTTCGGTCACCCGGTGGCGGGGGAGGATCGTGACACGGCCCTCGCGCTCGCCCTGCTCGACGGCGGCGACGAACGGGGCGACGACTCCTGGTCCCGTGCCCCAGGTGATGTGGAAGCGGGGAACGGAGTTCCCGGGCCCCAGAGCGCCGTATCCGCCGCGTTCGGCCCAGCCGACCACCGGGAAGAAGCTGACGCCCCGTTCGCGCAGCCAGGCGCGCTTCTCGCCGGCTGCGAACTGCAGATACGCCTCGGCCCACCGTCGCGGCCAATCGTCTTCGGGGCGGTCGAAGGCCGCGGTGCCGAACCAATCCTGCGTGGCGAGCGCGAGCGAGTCGCGGATGCCCATGCGACGCTGCTCGGGTGAATCGATGAAGAACAGGCCGCCGAACGACCACCACGCCTGGCCGCCGAGGTTCGTGCGCGGCTCTTGATCGATCAGGATCACACGACGCCCGGCATCGAGCGCCTCACCGGCGGCGACGAGCCCGGCGAGCCCCCATCCGATGACCAGGACGTCTGCAGACAGGGGCGTGTTCGTCATGTGCTCTCCGTTGATTCCTGACGTGATCGCGTCTCGAGCGTGGGGCGCCCGGCTGCGGAGGTGCCGATGCCTGACGGCTCGAATGTGTTCACCATGGCATACGCGGCGCGCTCGAGATAGTCCCACAGAGTGGATTCGTGGAGCGGCGACAACTGCGCCTCGTCCACAGCGGTCCGCATGTGACGAAGCCACCGATCGCGGGCGTCGGTATCGACGTGGAACGGCATATGGCGCATCCGCAGACGAGGATGGCCGCGCGTCTCGCCGTAGGTCGTCGGGCCGCCCCAGTACTGCTCGAGGAACATCAGGAGGCGCTCTTCGGCAGGGCCGAGGTCCTCCTCGGGATACATCGGCTTCAGGACCGGGTCGAGGGCCACCTCGCGGTAGAACACCGACACGATCTTCGCGAACGTCTCGCGACCGCCGACCTCGTCGTAGAAGGTCACTTCTGGGGGCTCCCGTCGTCGTTGGTCTTCTTGCGCCGCCAGATTCCGCGGTCCGGGATGACCGGCACGCCCGTGACGGCATTCGGACGCGTCTTGGGCGGGTTCGCGCCGCGCACGCGACGAGCGCCGTCGAGCCCGGTGGGGATCACGGTGGTCATGCTCGGGAAGGAGATCTCGTTCTCGAGGAGGGCCGCGCGCAGACGCTTGCGCAGCTCCTGCGCGACGTCATCCTTCGCGTTGGCTCGCGCCTTGATGACGAGTCGGACGACCAGGGCGTCGCCGTCGATCGACTCGAGGCCCCACAGCTCCGGCTTCTCGATGATGCGCGTGCGCCACTTCGGGTCCTTCGAGAGGCTCAGTGCGGTGTCGAGCATGATCTTCTCGACGTTCTCGAGATCGGAATCCACCGGGACGCCGAGATCGATGATCGCACGCGCCCAGCCCTGCGACATGTTGCCGATGCGGGTCACCTCGCCGTTGCGCACGTACCAGAGCGTGCCGTTGACGTCGCGGACCTGGGTGATGCGCACGCTGACGTACTCGACCACACCAGAGGCGAGGCCGAGATCGACGACGTCGCCGATGCCGATCTGATCCTCCGCGACGATGAACATGCCGTTGAGGACGTCCTTGACGATGTTCTGCGCACCGAAACCGAGGCCGGCGCCGACTGCTGCCGTCAGCAGTGTGAGGGAACCGAGGAGGGTGTTGTCGAGAACGTTGACGATCAGCACCACGGCGATCACGACGAGCATCACGTTGACGATGTTCTGCAGGATCGTCCCGAGGGTTCGCGTGCGCTGCACCAGACGCATGTCGGCCAGAGGCGAGCGTTCGAGAGCCTGTGTGTCGTCGACGGCGGCCTTGTTCTTGGCGCTGTCGACGATGCGGTGCACGACTCGTCTGATGACCACACGCAGGACGAGCGCGATCACGACACACGCCGCGATGATGAGCGCGACCTGGAGCGCCTTCCCGCCGACGACCCCGAGCACGGTCAATGTGTCAGCCCACCATTTGGGGAGCTCTGTGGGTACGGTATCGGGGTCTATTTCGAATGGCTGCATCATCCCCTCCAGAGTAGCGATCAGGCCTCTGCGCGGGCTGGACGCACCGCACAGAGGCCTGATCGGGAGACGGGTGTCAGTCCTCCGCGTCGCGAGACTGCGCCGCGAGAGCACGCTCGACGTCGGCGAGGTTCTCGAGCACGAGGCGACGCAGCGCGGGGGCGGCATCCTGGTGGGCCGAGAGCCACGCTCGCGTGGAGTCGCGGAGCTCGACGTCGGCGATCGCGGTCGGGAAAAGGCCCACGATCAAGTACTGGGCGATCTGGTACGTGCGGGACTCCCAGATCGGGATCAGCATGTCGAAGTACGCGGGGACGAATGCGCGCAGCGACTCGGCGCCTGCGGGGTGCACGAATCCGAGGGCCGCCGAACGCACGATCGTGTTCGGAGCGTCATCGCGCTCGATCAGCGACGCCCAGGCGGCCTTCTTCGATGCGGCATCCGGCAGGGCCGCGCGGGCCTGAGCAGCGAACTCGCCGCCCTTCGCGGTGTTGTCAGCCGAGAGCGCCGCGTCGATGGACGCAGCGTCGGTGGCGCCGATGGTGGCGAGGCCGACGAGGAGCTGCCAGCTGAGGTCAGCGTCGATCTCGAGCCCGGGGAGGGTCTCCTCACCCGACCGCAGTCGACCGATGATGCCGGCGTGCTCGGGGGTGACCAGCGCGTTCGCGAAGGCCGTGACGAACTGCAGCTGGCTGTCGCTGCCTGACTCGGCGGACTCGGCGAGTGCCCAGAGACCGTCCGCGACCTTCTGACGCGCCGCGAGACGCGTCTCGGGCGTGACGTAGAGGGTCGCGGCCGTGCGGAGCTGAGCGAGCGTCGTGCGCACCGTGGTCGACTCGGACTCACGACCGATGTTGCCGAGCACGAGATCGATGTAGTCGGTTGCGGCGGTCTCGGCGTCGCGGGTCTGATCCCAGGCGGCGCCCCAGACAAGGGAGCGGGCGAGGGGGTCGCTGATGTCGGCGAGGTGGGCGATCGCGGTGGCGAGTGAGCGCTCGTCGAGGCGGATCTTGGCGTAGGCGAGGTCGTTGTCGTTGAGGAGCACGAGGTCGGGGCGCTTGATCCCGTGCAGCTCGGGGACCTCGGTGCGGTCGCCGTCGACGTCGACCTCGGCGTAGTGGGTGCGCACCAGGGCGCCGTCGGTCAGGGTGTAGAAGCCGATGCCGAGGCGGTGCGGACGGATCGTCGGGTAGTCGGCCGGTGCGGTCTGGGTGACGGCGAAGCGCGAGATCGTGCCGTCGGAGTCTTCAGCGATGACCGGCTCCAGCGTGTTGACGCCTGCGGTCTCGAGCCACTTCTTCGACCAGGTGCTGAGGTCGCGGCCGCTGGTCGCTTCGAGCTCGACGAGCAGGTCGCTGAGCTCGGTGTTGCCCCAGGAGTGCTTCTTGAAGTACTGCGAGACACCTGCGAAGAACTCCTCGATGCCCACCCATGCGGCGAGCTGCTTGAGCACCGAGCCGCCCTTCGCGTAGGTGATGCCGTCGAAGTTGACCTGCACGTCCTCGAGGTCGTTGATCACCGCGGTGATCGGGTGCGTCGACGGCAGCTGATCCTGGCGGTACGCCCAGGTCTTCTCCATCGCGTTGAACGTCGTCCACGCCTCGGTCCACTCGGTGGCCTCGGCGGTGGCGATCGTGGACGCCCACTCGGCGAAAGACTCGTTCAGCCAGAGGTCGTTCCACCACTTCATCGTGACCAGGTCGCCGAACCACATGTGGGCGAGCTCGTGCAGGATCGTGACGACGCGACGCTCCTTGACGGCGTCGGTCACCTTGCTGCGGAACACGTACGTCTCGGTGAAGGTCACGGCGCCCGCGTTCTCCATCGCGCCGGCGTTGAACTCGGGGACGAAGAGCTGATCGTACTTGGCGAACGGGTAGGGAACGTCGAACTTGGACTCGTAATAGGCGAAGCCCTCACGGGTCTTGTCGAAGATGTAGTCGGCATCGAGGTGCTGCCACAGGCTCTTGCGACCGTAGACGCCAAGGGGGATCACGCGGCCGGACGCGCTGGTGAGCTCCGAGAACGTGGACTCGTAGGGACCTGCGACGAGCGCCGTGATGTACGAGGAGATGCGCGGAGTGGGCTCGAAACCCCATGTGGCGACCGTGTCGTCGTCGTGCACGATCGGTTCCGGGGTGGGGGAGTTCGAGACGACCTTCCAGGATGCCGGTGCCGTCACCGTGAACTGGAACGTGGCCTTGAGGTCGGGCTGCTCGAACACTGCGAAGACGCGACGCGAGTCGGGAACCTCGAACTGCGAGTAGAGGTAGACCTCGCCGTCGACCGGGTCGACGAACCGGTGCAGGCCCTCTCCGGTGTTCGTGTACTCGCAGTCGGCGTCGACCACGAGGACGTTCTCCGCCTGCAGGCCGGACAGGGCGATGCGCGAGTCGGCGAAGACCTCGTCGGGATCGAGCTGCTCGCCGTTCAGCGAGATCTCGCGGACCTCGCGGGCGATCAGATCGATGAAGGTGAAGCTCTCCGGCGTCGCGGTGAAGCGCACGACGCTGCGGGAGCCGAAGACCTCGGCACCCTTCGTCAGGTCGAGCGAGACCTCGTACGACTGGGTGTCGACGACGTCGCGGCGCTCCTGCGCTTCGATGCGGGTGAGATTCTCTCCAGGCACAGCGGTACTCCCAGGGGTGAGGGGATGCTGCCGCAACCCAGCGCAGTTGGCGCCCACGGCAACCATGACAGCCTACGCCAGCACGGCGACCAGTCTCACTCCCGGAAGGTGAAAGAATGGGGAGGTGACCGCGATCGAGCCGAACACCGTCCTCTTTGCCTCTGCTGCCGCCGCTTCCGGTGCGCCTTACATCACGACGCCCGTCGCCTATGACGGCATCCTCCTCGCCGGATTCGGAGGACCGGAGGGGCAGGACGACGTGATCCCCTTCCTCCGCAACGTGACGAGAGGTCGGGGAATCCCCGACGAGCGTCTCGAGGAGGTCGCGCACCACTACCGTCACTTCGGGGGAGTGAGTCCGATCAACGGCCAGAACCGCATCCTCAAGGAAGCGCTCGAAGGGGAGCTCGCACGCCGCGGCATCGACCTGCCGGTGTACTGGGGCAATCGCAACTGGAGTCCCTACCTCGAAGAGGTCGTGACGGAAGCCGCGGCCGACGGCAAGACGACGCTCCTCGCCTTCGCCACCAGCGCCTACAGCTCGTTCTCGAGCTGTCGCCAGTACCGGGAGGACTTCGCGCGCGTCCTGGCGGACACGAACCTCGGCGATACCGTGACGATCGACAAGATCCGTCCCTTCTACGACCATCCCGGCTTCGTGGAGTCGTTCGAGACCGGTGTTCGCGAGGCGGTCGAGGCTTTCCTCGGTCAGGGCATCGCTCCCGCCGAGATCCAGATCCTGTTCTCCACTCACAGCATTCCGACTGCGGATGCGGAGCGCTCCGGCGCTCGGGACATCGATTGGGGAGCGGGAGGCGCATACGCCGCCCAGCATCTCGCCGTCGCCGCCTGGGTCATGGATCGGGTGCGCGCGAGCATCCCCGAAGCCGCGGACGTCGCGTGGGAGCTCGTGTACCAGTCCCGCTCCGGCCCGGCGTCGCAGCCGTGGCTCGAGCCCGATGTCTGCGACGTGATCGGCGAGCTGCCCGAGCGTGGCCGCAAGGCCGTCGCCGTGGTTCCCGTCGGATTCATGAGCGATCACATGGAGGTTCTCTGGGACCTCGACACCGAGGCCGCCGAGGCTGCGGAAGAGGCGGGGCTCGCGTTCACGCGGACGCCGACCCCGGGCGTCGCCCCGTCGTTCGTGTCCGGCATCGTCGATCTGATCGTCGAGCGTCTCGAGGGCCGGCCGAACGAGGAGCGACCGCACGTCACCGCGCTGCCCGGCGCCTTCGACGTGTGCCGCCCCGGTTGCTGCGAGAACGTGCGAGCGGGGTTCAAGCCTGCTGCGTCCGGTGTCGCCCCGTGATCAGCCGCTGACCCTCGACACTTCTAGGATGGTTGCCATGCGCATCCATATCGCCACCGATCACGCCGGTCTCGACTTCTCCACCCAGCTGCAGGACCACCTGCGCGGCGCCGGTCATGAGGTCGTGGATCACGGGCCGGTGGAATACGACGCCGTCGACGACTACCCCGCCTTCTGCATCCGCGCGGCGCAGGCTGTGGTCGCCGATCAGGCGTCCGGGATCGAGACGCTCGGCGTCGTCTTCGGAGGGTCGGGCAATGGCGAGCAGATCGCTGCGAACAAAGTCGAGGGCGTCCGAGCCGCTCTGGTGTGGAACACCTCGACGGCGGAACTCGCCCGCGAGCACAACGATGCCAACGTGATCTCGATCGGGGCGCGTCAGCACACGTTCGACGAGGTCACCTCGTTCATCGACACCTTCATCTCGACGCCGTTCTCACACGACGAGCGCCACGTCCGCCGCATCAGTCAGATCGCGGACTTCGAGCGAGACGGCTCCCTCCTTCCGGACCCGCGAGCCTGACATGCCCGAGGGGCATTCGGTCCACCGCATCGCGCGCCAGTTCCAGCGCAACTTCGTCGGCAAGGCGATGAGCGCATCGAGCCCTCAGGGACGCTTCGCCGAAGGTGCGGCCCTGCTCGACGGACGTGAGGCGCTCAGCGTCCAGGCCGTCGGCAAGCAGATGTTCCTCGAGGCGGAGGGCGACCTCTGGCTGCGTGTGCATCTCGGGCTGTATGGGGCGTGGGACTTCGCCGGGGAGATCCTGGTCGACCCCACCATCGCGTCCGCGAACGGGCGCATGGGACAGACCAACCAGCGGGGCACCGTCGTCGACGAGGAGATCCTCGACGACGCCGGTGAGAACTCTCTCGCATCGATCGGCGCGCCACGGCGCACCCGAGTGCACGTGCGAATGTCCGAGCAGACGAAAGGTCTCGCCGACGAGGGGCTGGAATGGCCGCCTCCCGTCGTGGGTCAGGTGCGGCTGCGCCTGATGACCGACATCACGGCCGCCGACCTGCGCGGGCCGACCGCGTGCGTGCTGCAGACTCCGGAGGAGATGCTCGCCAGTGTCGCCAAGCTGGGTCCGGATCCCCTCGTGGGCGATCCCGCGCAGAATGAGGAGCGTTTCGTTCAGGCCGTGCGCAAGAAGCAGACCGTGATCGCGCTGCTGCTCATGGACCAGGCCGTGGTGAGCGGCATCGGCAACGTGTACCGCGCCGAGATGCTCTTCCGTCAGCGGCTGTACCCCCACACGCCGGGGCGCGATGTACCGGAGGACGTCGTGCGCGCGCTGTGGCACGACTGGGTGAACCTGCTCGCGATCGGAGTCGAGACCGGGCAGATGATGACCATGGACGATCTCTCGCCCGATCAGTATCGCGCGGCGATGGCGAGCCGCGATGACCGTCATTGGGTCTATCACCGGGCAGGTCTCCCGTGCCGTGTCTGCGGCACGGAGATCGCCCTCGAGGAGATCGGTGCGCGCAAGCTGTACTGGTGTCCGCGCTGCCAGGCGTGAGCCGTCGGCCATAGGCTGGGACGATGCGTCAGAACCCCAGCTTCACGCTCGCGGATGTCGCCGAGATCCGGCGGGTCATCGATGCGAACCCATGGACGACGATCGTGAGCAACGGTCCGGATGGACTCGTGTCGTCGCACTACGTGGCTCTGCTCGACGATGATCGCGACGACCTGACGATCGTCGGACATGTCGGCCGGCCGGACGACCTGATCCACGGGATGGGGGAGCGAGAGCTCCTGGTCGTCTTCCAGGGGCCGCACGGTTATATCTCGCCGGGCTGGTACGGCGACGTCCAGGCCGTGCCGACCTGGAACTACACCGCGGTGCATCTGGCCGGAGTCCCCGAGATCCTCACGGACGAGGAGAACCTCGCAGTGCTCGATCGACTCGTCGACCGGTTCGAGGGTCGGATGCCCGAGCCCCGCGGCATGTGGGAACGTCCGAACGACCCGGCTTTCGTCTCACGACTCGCTGCGGGGACGGTCGGTTTCCGGCTCACCCCGACCCGCGTGGTCGCGAAGCGCAAGCTCAGCCAGAACAAGCCGGCAGAGACCGTCGAGACCGTGATCGCGGCGCTCGAGGGTGACGGCCCGTTCGCACAGCCCGAACTCGCCGCTGAGATGAGGCGTGCCCAGGCAGCCCGTGCAGGAGGAAGCAGGTGAGCGGTATCGATGCCCGCATCGGGACGATCACGGGCGTGCGGATCGCCGGCCCCGGTCGAGAGTTCCTGGTCGACGACGAACCGGTCGACATCTTCATAGAGAGCGGCCGCATCAGTGACATCGCTCCCGCCGGCGTGATCGCCCCACGGGGAGAGGTGCTCGACGGGCACGGAGCCTGGGCGGTGCCTGGCCTGTGGGACAACCACGTGCACACCGTGCAGTGGGCCCTCGCGACCGAGCGCGTCGCTCTGGGCGGAGCGGCGTCGGCGGCGGAGGCAGCGGCGATCATGTCGGCATCCGCGCCGTTGCCGGACGGCCGCAAGGTCGGCAGCGGATTCCGAGACGCGATGTGGGCGGACGTGCCGACGCTCGCCCTCCTCGACGCGGCAACCGGATCGATACCGACGTATCTGATCAACGCCGACGTGCACAGCACATGGCTCAATTCCGCCGCGCTCTCACTCGAAGGGTTCACGAGCTCGGACGGAATGCTGCGCGAGCAGGATGCATTCGAGATCTCGCGCAGGCTCAACGCGGTCGACCCCGATCGTGGCGACGTCGCTGTGCGGGCTGCAGGGGAGCGGGCAGCTTCCCGAGGCGTCACCGGCCTGGTCGACTTCGACATGGGCTGGAATGCCGATGCCTGGCCCCGGCGGGTGGCGGCAGGCTTCGCCTCTCATCGCGTCGAGTTCGCCGTCTACCCGTTCGACCTGACCCGCGCCATCGCGGCGGGTCTGCGGACCGGAGAACTTCACGAGGAGTCTGACGCACCGACGGCCGGACGCGGTTTGGTGCACGTCGGGCCGCTGAAGATCATCAGCGACGGATCGCTGGGAACGCGGACCGCGGCGTGCTCGCACTCCTACCCGGGCGACCCCGAGAACTTCGGCGCGCTCACGGTGCCGCCTGCAGAACTCACCGAGATGCTCACCGTCGCCACGGGTGCCGGTCTCTCGGTCGCCGTCCACGCGATCGGGGATCGTGCGGTGACAGGCGCTCTCGATGCCTTCACCGTGTCGGGCGCCGTGGGAACGATCGAACATGCCCAGCTCGTCAGGCACGCGGATCTCGCCCGGTTCAGTCGGCTCGGTGTGATCGCCAGCGTCCAGCCGCAGCATGCGCTCGACGACCGCGACCTCGTCGGGAAGCACTGGGCGGGGCAGACATCCATCGGATACCCGTTGGCGGCCCTGTGCGACGCGGGGGTGGAGCTGAGGTTCGGTTCCGATGCCCCCGTCGCGCCCCTCGATCCGTGGCAGGCGATCGCCGCCGCCGTCACGCGCACGGATGACGACCGTGATCCGTGGCATCCCGAAGAGAGGCTGACACGGGAGCAGGCACTCCAGGCGAGTGTCCGCACAGCTCTGCGGCCGGGGGAAGTCGCTGACATCGCGCTGTGCGGTTTCGACCCATTGACCTCGTCGGGGAGCGACCTGCGGGGTATGCCGATCGTCGCGACGATGGTCGCCGGTCGCGTCACACACGGCGCCTGACGTCGAGCACAGATGAAAGTGGGCACCGGGAGAACCCGGTGCCCGCTCTCATGAGGTGCTGCTTACGCGGCGATGTGCGAGACGAGGAACCAACGGTCCTTCTCGAGTCCGCGCATCACCTCGATGGCGACGTCCTGGCTGGTGAGGTCGACCTCGTCGAGACCGTCGATCGCGGCCTTCACGTCGACGAGGATCGCATCGATGTCTGAGATGACGGCGCGGACGAGGTCGTCGGACTGTGTGAAGCCTGCGGGGACCGAGGTCGCGCCGCCCTTCGCTGCCACGGCGGTGATTCGCGCGTCGATCGGGAGGCCCAGGGCGACGATGCGCTCTGCTGCGGTGTCGGCGAAGTCGCCGGCATGGGCGACGATGGTGTCGAGCAGCTCGTGGACACCGACGAAGTTCGCACCACGCACGTGCCAGTGCGCCTGCTTGCCGTTGACCGTGAGGGCCTGAAGTCCGAGGACGACGGGCGAAAGGAACTGTGCCGCTGCAGCTGCCACGGTCGGGTCGCTGGCGGTGGTGGAAACGGTCTGTACCTTGCTCATCTTCGGCTCCTCTGAAGTGCTCTTCTCGTACCTGATGAAGACAACGCTACTCACTTGAAAACATTCCGCAAGCAAGCGAAGGCTCGGCTTAGTGCCGCGGAATCACGCGGAAATCGGGGGAGGTGAGGGTAGTCTCGCCTCATGAGCATCGCCGCCGGAGCCTCCGTTCTCGCACTCCCCGGGAAGACTCCGTCGATCGACGGAGGGGCCTTCGTCGCCGAGGGAGCTCGCATCGTCGGCGACGTCTCGCTGGCCGCCGGATCGAGTGTCTGGTACAACGCGGTGCTGCGTGGCGATTCGGCCCGCATCGTCATCGGAGCCGGGAGCAACGTGCAGGACAACGTGTCTGTTCACGTCGACTCCGGTCACCCGGTCGTCGTCGGCGCGAAGGTCTCTATCGGCCACAACGCCGTGGTCCACGGATGCACGATCGGAGACGGATCGCTCGTCGGCATGGGAGCCGTGATCCTCAGCGGTGCGGTCGTCGGTGCGGGATGCCTCATCGCAGGCGGCGCTGTCGTGCTCGGGGGAACCGAGGTGCCCGACGGCTCGCTGGTGGCTGGGGTGCCTGCGAAAGTGCGGCGGACACTCAGCGACGAAGAACGGGCAGGATTGATCGCGAACGCGGACATCTACCTGGGGCACCTGCAGAGTCACGCCGAGGCGACGCCGATCTGACCGAGGTCGACCGGTAGGCTGGTGCTCACGGGGCGGTGGCCAAGCTGGTTAAGGCAGTGGGCTCATAACCCAACGATCGCGGGTTCAAGTCCCGCCCGCCCTACTCTCCGTGCGTGCACCGAGGCGTCGCCACACTCCGGCGCCTGGTCGTGGAGCGTCAGCGGGTGGTGGAGCCTTCGAGGTGTTCCGATGGCTCGAGGAGCTCGTCGACGAGCGTGATACCACCGCTCGAGTTCGCCGAGCGCGCCAGATCCTCGATCCACCGACGGCTCAGCGCGGGAGCCTCGGTCTCGTCGAAGACGAAACGGAGTGGGATCGACGGATGCAGCCAGACGGTCGAGCGTCCGTCGGAATCGCCGTCCTGGTGCTTCCACGTGAGAGTGAAGCTCTCGTTGCGGCGCAACTTGGTGGCGACGACGACCTTGAGGTGGGCGAGCGCTCGATCTTCGATCCGGATCGGCTCTGAGCCGCCGTAATAGAGGGAACCCATACCTCGGAATCTACGGTGCCCGGAGAAACGAAGGAGACAGGATCGAGCCGACGCGCGAACGATGCGAACACTCTGTTCGCGTCGTGTCATCGACGGTGAGTCGCCGCCGTCACGGAAGGAAGCACGCCGAAGCTCTCGCGGTATGCGACCGCGAAGCGGGACGGATGAGAGAACCCCCACTTGCGGGCGACGGCTGCGACGGTGCTCGGGGCTCCGGAACGGAGATCACGGTGGGCGCCGTCGAGGCGGGCCCGCTTCAGGCACTCCGCCGGGGTCGTGTCGAGCGCACGCCGGAACGCGTATTGCAGCCCGCGGGTCGAGATGTGGACGGCCGACGCGATGTCGTCGACAGTGATCGGGCGATGCGCGTTCTCGGCGATGAAGTCCAGGGCCCGACGCACGGTCGCGGGTGCGGGGGTCGTCTGGGTCGGTCGGTGCCTGTGCAACTGACCAGTGGTCGAGAACGTCGCGAGCGTCGTCGCTGCGGCATGCCGAGCAAGCTCGCTCCTGAGCAGCTCGGTGTCACCGTCATCGTCATCGTCGAGACACTCGGCGCTCTGCTCGAGGTACGCGAACATGCGAGACCAC
The DNA here is from genome assembly GCF_038397735.1 of Microbacterium sp. LWH13-1.2. Taxonomy (NCBI): domain Bacteria; kingdom Bacillati; phylum Actinomycetota; class Actinomycetes; order Micrococcales; family Microbacteriaceae; genus Microbacterium; species Microbacterium sp. LWH13-1.2. The sequence continues at coordinate 1,293,366 of NZ_CP151635.1, forward strand.
GCGTCGGCCGCGCGATCCGAACGCGGGGCGAGATCGGCCACGTGCAGCGCCACGGTGTCGTCTCCGCTGATCTGCTGGGCGAGGCTCTGCAGAGAGGCGCGCTCGAAGATGAGCGCGGCGACCCTGGCCCCACGCTCCCACTGCGCGTGCACTCGAGGACCGTCGGACAGCCAGGGGCGACTCGCGACGAGCTCGGACCGGTCGGAGCGCAACTGAGCATCGGGGCCCTCGACGCGGCACGCGATGAACTGATCCTCGGGTTCGGCTGTGGTGCGGACCTTGGCCGCGAGATCGTATCGGACCAGAGTCAACTCGCCGAGTTCGACGGACTTCCAGTCGAAGTAGAGGCGGTGGGGATCAACATCGTGCAGGACCGCCGAGGGCACGAACTGCTTCCAGGTGCTCTCGACGCGCGCGACATCAGCCGTTCGGAATCGCATCCGCGTCCACCCCCTCGGCGGTGCGGCGGGCACGAACCGGCCACGTGCCGTCGAGGCGGTCTTCCGGATCGAGCCGACCGATGCGGATGAAGTACTCCGTCAGGCTTGCCGCCTGCGAGCGCGCCCAGCCGATCTGGCGCGTATGGAGTTCGTCCAGCGTGTCCGGCAACACGAACTGGCGCGCCAGCGCCTGAGCCACGCGGCCTGCCGCGACCGCGTCGGCGGCGGCCTCATGCGCGTCCTCGAGCTGCACCGCGTAGAGCGCCGCGACGACCTGGAGCGTGCGCTTGCCCGGACGGTAGCGGTCATAGGCCTTGTCGATGACGAGGGGATCGATGATCGGGGACGGATTCTCGAGAGGGGTGATCGCGTGTCTGTGGGCCTCATGCGCCAGAAGGGAGAAGTCGTACGCGGCGTTGTACGCGACGACCGGTACACCCTGCGAGAGCAGGGAACGGAGCGCCGCCGTCACCTCCGCGACGACCTCGCCGGCGGGACGCCCGAGTCGGCGAGCATGCTCCGTCGTCACGCCGTGCACCGCGGTCGCACCCTCGGGGATCGGGATCCCGGGATCGGCTAGCCAGTCGCGCGCTGCGATCTCACGGCCGTCCGCATTCAGCACGCCCACGTGCGCCGTCACGACGCGATCGTTCTCGACATCGATGCCGGTCGTCTCGAGATCGAACACCCCCACGCGAGTGATCCAGTGCGGGAGCGGAGGAGCCGTGGGCATGTATTCACCGTAGATCCGGGTACGGACATCGGCGTGGAGGCACACGGACAGTGTCGAGGAGCCGCCCATAGACTTGGTCCATGACCGTCCCCTCCCCGTACTCCGATCGCCTTCGACGCCTCCCGGTCGAGCGCCACGAGGTGGAGGTGCGCGAGGGCACGACGGTCTACTGGGAGTACGGCCCCGCGGATGCCGAGGTGACCGTGATCGCCGTGCACGGCTTCCGCGGCGATCACCACGGCCTCGAGTCAGTCCTCGCCTTCCTGCCGGAAGCGCGCGTCATCGCTCCCGATCTTCCGGGGTTCGGCGAGACGGCTCCGGTGCCGGCCCGTGCGTACGACCTGGCGGAGTACGTCGCGTGGCTCACGGAGTTCGCGGCTGCCGTCGCCCCCGGCGCGGTGATCCTCGGACACTCCTTCGGCTCGATCGTCACGTCCGCCGCAGTCGCGGGCGGCCTCGAGACCCCGCGTCTCATCCTGATCAACCCCATCGGTGCGCCGGCGCTCGAGGGGCCGAAGGGCATCATGACCCGTCTCGCGGTCATGTACTACGCCCTGGGTGCGCGGCTGCCCGAGAAGCTCGGCACCGCGCTGCTGCGCAACCGTCTCATCGTCCGGGTCATGAGCATCACGATGGCCAAGACCTCGGATCGTGAGCTCCGCCGATTCATCCATGACCAGCACGACACCTACTTCTCGCGTTTCGCCGACCGTGATGTGCTCCGCGACGCGTTCGTGGCGAGCGTCTCACACGATGTGAGTGAGTTCGCCTCGGCGATCGATGTGCCCACGCTGCTGATCGCCGCGCAGCGCGACGACATCACGCCGATCGAAGTGGAACGCGAATTGGTGACGCGCTTCGATGACGGGATCCTGGTCGAGATCGCGCACGTCGGACACCTGATCCACTACGAGACGCCCGCCGAGGCGGCAGGCGCCATCCGCCGCTTCCTCAGGATTCCCGCCGCGCGAGGCCGATGAGGCCTGCGACCCGGAACGGGATGACCTCGCCCATGGCCAGTGACGTCTCGGTGCGTTCGACACCGTCGATCGACAGGATCCGGGCATCCGTGTCGAACAGATGCCGTGCATCGCGGCACGCGACTCGAGCGAGCAGGTCGATGGAGCCGCTGAGCCCGTGGGCCTGGACGACCTCGGGGATGCGTGCGAGCTCGTTGATGATGCGGGGCAGTTCGGTCTGACGGACCCCGATACTGACGAACGCCTGCAGCGGGAATCCGAGGACATCGGTGGAGAACGAGCGCTCGTACGACATGAACACGCCCGTCTGCTCCAGTCGTGCCATACGAGCCTGGATCGTGTTGCGTGACAGTCCGAGATTCTCGGCCAGCGCGACGATCGTGACCCGAGGATCATCGGCGAGCGCTGCGAGAAGTTCCAGATCGATGCGGTCAAGTCCAGCCATAGTGCCAAACGATAGCAGGGGTGCACGAGCTCGAATTGGGCAACATGCTCAAGGCGATTGCGGTTGCTTGAGCGAGGTGATGAGCGGACGTACCCTCAAGTGAACCGGCGAAGAAGCCGGGGCCGCGCGTAGAACCCGTGACGACGGCCACTGATGAGGAGGACGATGATGTCACCGCAGATCACCCCGATCGCCGACACCGCACAGGATCTCGAACTCGCAGAGCGCATCCTCACACCGGACGGCTCGCGCATCGCGAACCCCCAGCTCGACGCGTTCATCACCGACGTCGACGCGGCATCGCTGCGAGCGCTCCACAGGGACATGGTCATCCTCCGACGGATCGATGCCGAGGGTGTCGCCCTTCAGCGACAGGGACAACTGGGACTGTGGGCGCCGTGCCAGGGGCAGGAGGCGACGCAGATCGGCACCGCCAGGGCGCTCGCACCCCGGGACTACGTCTTTCCGAGCTACCGGGAGACCGGTGTGATCTACGCGCGCGGTGCGAAGCCCGGCGACTACGTGCGCATGTGGCGAGGCGAGGAGGGCGCAGGGCACGACCCGGCCGCACTGCGGGTCGCACCGCTGCAGATCATCATCGGCGCACAGACTCTGCACGCCGTGGGCTACGCGCTCGGCATCCGCCACGACGGAGCCGACGAGGTCGCCGTCACGTACTTCGGGGACGGAGCGACCAGCCAAGGAGACGTCAACGAGGCGATGATCTTCGCATCGTCCTATCAGGCGCCCGTCGTCTTCGTGTGCCAGAACAACCACTGGGCCATCTCGGAGCCCGTGTCGGTGCAGTCGCAGTACCCGATCGCCGGCCGAGCTCCCGGTTTCGGGATTCCGAGTCTCCGGGTCGACGGCAACGACGTCCTCGCCTGCATGGCCGCGATGCGCTGGGCGCTCGCGCACGCACGCTCGGGAAAGGGGCCCGCGTACATCGAGGCCGTGACATACCGGATGGGGCCGCACACGACGGCCGACGACCCGACTCGCTATCGCAACCAGGATGAGCTCGATGAGTGGCGGCGCCGCGATCCGATCACTCGACTCGAAGCGCACCTGCGTGCGATCGGCGAACTGAGCGATGAGCAGGTCGCGGAGACGCAGGCAGCCGCCGACGTGGTCGCCAGGGAGATGCGTGCGGAGTGCCTCGGCATGGTCACTCGCCCTCCGCTCGCCGTGTTCGACGGCGTCTACGCCGAGCCGCACACCGGGCTCGAGCGGCAGCGCGGCGAGTACGCCGCATATCTCGCGTCCTTCGAAGGCGAGGCGTGATCATGACGGAGCTCACTCTCGGAAAGGCCCTGGGCGCCGGTCTCCGCCAGGCGATGCGCGACGACGAGAAGGTCGTCCTCCTCGGCGAGGACATCGGAAAGCTCGGAGGCGTCTTCCGCATCACCGATGGGCTGCTCGACGAGTTCGGTGCCTCGCGCGTCATCGACACGCCTCTCGCCGAGTCCGGCATCGTCGGCACCGCCGTCGGACTGGCGTTCCGCGGCTACCGTCCGGTCGTGGAGATCCAGTTCGACGGCTTCGTCTATCCCGCCTTCGACCAGATCGTCGCGCAGGTCGCGAAGCTCCACTACCGCACTCAGGGGCGCGTGAAGATGCCGATCACCATCCGCATCCCGTGGGCGGGCGGCATCGGCGCGGCAGAGCATCACTCCGAGTCGCCCGAGGTGTATTTCGTGCACACAGCGGGTCTCCGCGTGATCGCGGTGTCGAATCCTGAAGACGCCTATCGCAGCCTGCGTCAGGCGATCGCCTCCGACGACCCGGTGATCTTCTTCGAGCCGAAGCGGCTGTATCACCACAAGGGCGACGTCGACCTCGACGCACCGCTGGCGGATGCCGCGCCGATGGGCCTCGCGCGCGTGGTCCGCTCCGGCACGGATGCCACCCTGATCACGTACGGAGCCATGGTCTCCACGGCTCTGCAAGCTGCCGAGGCCGCCGAGGACGAGGGGATATCGCTAGAGGTCATCGACCTGCGATCCCTCTCGCCCGTCGACTACGACACGGTCGCCGCCTCCGTCCGCAAGACGGGACGCGTGGTGGTCGCTCACGAGGCGTCGCGCGAGGCCGGGGTGGCGGCAGAGGTCATCGCGAGCATCACGGAGCTCTGCTTCGAGTACCTCGAATCCGCACCTCTCCGGGTGACGGGACACGACGTGCCGTACCCGCCCGCCAAGCTCGAGAAGTATCACCTGCCGGATCTCGATCGTCTGCTCGACGCGGTCGATCGCGTGCTCGATCGCCCGAACAGCCTGACGGGAGCGGACGCATGATCGCCGAGTTCCGGCTGCCCGACCTGGGGGAAGGCCTGACCGAGGCCGAGGTCGTCCAGTGGCTGGTCGCTCCGGGCGACACCGTCTCGTTGAATCAGACGCTCGCCGAGGTCGAGACCGCCAAAGCCGTGGTCGAGCTGCCCTCGCCGTACGCGGGTGTCGTCTCGACACTGCACGCGGACGCGGGGGAGACCGTCGCCGTCGGTTCGCCCCTGATCGCCTTCGACGTCGAGGGAGCGGAGGAGCCGCCCGTCGTGACTTCGGGCGGAGAGGAGAAGGCTCAGCCCAACCTCGTCGGGTACGGCGCTGCGCCGTCGGCATCCGGACGCCCGGCTCGGCGGGCTCGGCGTACGGGAGGCGCGACTCCGGTCGCGGACACCGCGGTGCTCGAAGCTGCGCCGCACGACGCATCGCCGACCGTGAGCGTGGAGACGGTCGTCGAACGCCCCCGCTCCACTCCGCCCGTCCGGGCCTACGCGAAGCGTCTGGGGATCGATCTCGTCCTGGTCGCGGCATCGGTGGGGGACCGCGTCATCACGCGCGACGACATCGACGAGCATGCGGCGCGTGTCGGCATCCGTGCCGAAGAGAAGAGGGCACCGCGCGGCATGCCGCTCCCCGACACCGCGGCTGCGCTGCACGAGGGCGTTCGCGAGACCCGGATCCCGATCCGCGGGGTGCGCAAGCACACCGCGGCCGCGATGGTCGAGAGCGCATTCACGGCGCCGCATGTGACGGTGTTCCACACTGTGGATGTCACCGCGACGATGGACCTCCTCGCATCGTTCAAGGAGGATCGCGGTCTGTCGGCGCACAGGATCGGCCCCCTCGCGGTGGTCGCGAAGGCCGTGTGCCTGGCGCTGACACGGACGCCGGGGCTGAATGCTCGGTGGGATGAGCCCGCGGGAGAGATCGTCCAGTACCACTACGTCGATCTCGGAATCGCCGCGGCCACCGAACGCGGGCTCATCGTGCCGAACATCCGCGACGCCGAGGCGCTCACCCTCGTCGACCTCGCAGACGCGCTGAAAGCCCTTGCCGAGACCGCGCGGTCGGGGAAGACCTCGCCGGCCGAACTGTCGGGAGGCACGTTCTCGATCTCGAACATCGGGGTGTTCGGAATCGACGCCGGGACGCCGATCCTGCCGCCCGGGCAGTCCGGCATCCTCGCGGTCGGCGCGGTCAGGCGTCAGCCTTGGGAGTACCGGGGAGAGATCGCGCTGCGCGAGATGATGACGCTCAGTCTGTCGTTCGACCACCGTCTCGTCGACGGCGCGGAAGGAGCTCGGTTCCTCAAAGACGTCGCAGACGTGCTGGAAGAACCGGGGCGGGCGATGCTGCTCAGGTAGTGGCGCGCAGCGCCGACTCCGCCATCGCGGCGAGCACTGTCGCGGTGGCGGATCGCTGACGGGCGGCGGCGCGCGTACTGTGCGGGGTCGAGTTGATGAGGCCGAAGCACGCCTGCACTCGCAGACGCAGCTCGTCGGCGTCGGCATCGACGAGGGGGGCCAGCGTGCTGATCCACAGCTCGATGTAGGCACGCTGCAGACGCCGTACCTCGGCGTGATCACGCGCATCGAGTTGCGCGACGTCCCTGTCGTGCACGCGGATCACGTCGGCGTGACCGAGCGCGAAGTCCACGTGAAAGGCGACGAGCGCGCGCATCCGCTCTTCAGGCGTCGCACCCTCGGCGGCCACGCGGGTTCCGCCGGCGACGAGGTCGTCGCTCACCTTGACGAGAACCGCCCCGAGCAGCGCCTGCTTTCCCGCGAAGTGGCGGTACACGGCGGGGCCGGACACACCCACGGCTGCTCCGATGTCCTCGAGGCTCACACCGTTGTACCCGCTGTCGGCGAAGAGTCGCGCGGCCTCGCGAAGGATCGCGTCGGAGCGCTCTGCCTTGGCGCGATCTCGCGCGGTGACGGGGCTTGTCATCTCAGTTAATCCTCGCTAACCTGATGCGATCGGTTAGTGAACACTAACCGAGAACGCATCGAGTGCGCCAGAGCGAAGTGGCCGGCGCCACGTGGGTCGAGGAGGACAACACGATGCCCGTAACCCAGCAGTCCCTCGCCGCCGAGCTGCACCACCGGCTGACGGTGGTCGCGCAGGGTGGGCCGGAGGCATCTCGTGAGCGGCACGTCGCACGAGGGAAGCTCCTGCCCCGCGAGCGCGTGACGCGTCTTCTCGACGAGGGGAGCCCCTTCATCGAAGTCGCGCCCCTGGCAGCCCATGGCCTGTACGGGGGAGAAGCACCCGCAGCGGGGGTGATCGCCGGCATCGGTCTCGTGCACGGACGGCATGTGATGGTCGTCTGCAACGATGCGACGGTCAAGGGCGGCACCTACTACCCGCTGACGGTGAAGAAGCACCTGCGTGCGCAGGAGATCGCCCTGGAGAATCGCCTGCCGTGCCTGTACCTGGTGGACTCTGGTGGGGCCTTCCTCCCCAAGCAGGATGAGGTGTTCCCCGATCGCGAGCACTTCGGTCGGATCTTCTTCAACCAGGCGCGGATGTCGGCAGAGCGCATCCCGCAGCTCGCAGCCGTCCTCGGCTCGTGCACGGCCGGTGGAGCGTACGTCCCGGCGATGAGCGACGAGACGGTGATCGTCCGCGGCCAGGGCACGATCTTCCTCGGCGGCCCGCCCCTCGTGAAGGCCGCCATCGGCGAGGTCGTGTCCGCAGAGGAGCTCGGGGGCGGCGAGCTCCATGCCCGCCGCAGCGGCGTCGTCGATCACCTTGCGGAGGACGACGAGCATGCCCTCGAGATCCTGCGGGACATCGTCGCCACGCTCCCTGCTCCGGATCAGCCCGCCTGGGAGGTGCACGACAGCCGCCCTCCTGCCGAGCTCGGATCCCTGTACGACGTCGTCCCGGTCGACGTCAACGCGGCATACGACGTGCACGTGGTCATCGATCGACTCATCGACGCCGACACCTTCCGCGAGTTCAAGGCGGAGTACGGGAAGACCCTTGTCACGGGGTTCGCCAGGCTCCACGGCCACCCGGTCGGGATCGTCGCGAACAACGGCGTCCTCTTCAGCGAATCGGCGCTCAAGGGCGCGCACTTCATCGAGCTCTGCGACCAGCGCGGCATACCGCTGCTGTTCCTGCAGAACATCACGGGATTCATGGTCGGCTCGGATGCCGAGGCCGGCGGGATCGCCAAGGACGGCGCGAAGATGGTGACGGCTGTGGCGAGCACCCGAGTGCCCAAGCTCACCGTGATCATCGGCGGCTCCTTCGGCGCGGGCAACTACTCGATGTGCGGCAGGGCCTACTCCCCGAGATTCCTCTGGACGTGGCCGGCCAGCCGCATCTCCGTGATGGGTGGGGCGCAAGCCGCGTCCGTGCTCTCCACCGTCAAGTCCGACCAGCTCGCCGCTCGGGGGGAGGAGTGGAGCGCCGACGAACGAGACTCCTTCGAGTCGCCGATCCGCGAGCAGTATGAGACGCAGGGCGAGCCCTATTACGCGACAGCGCGCCTCTGGGACGACGGCATCATCGACCCCGCTGAGACCCGCGACCTTCTCGGCCTCGCCCTCGACGTGGTCGCCCGCAGCCCACTGCCCGAACCCCGCTTCGGCCTCTTCCGGATGTGATGGCCATGACGCTCCAGAACACTCACACGTTCGACGCGGTCCTGGTCGCGAACAGAGGCGAGATCGCACGCCGGATCATCAGGACGCTCCGAGAACTCGGCATTCGCAGCATCGCCGTCTACAGCGACGCCGATGCCGACGCGCCCCATGTGCGGGAGGCCGACGACGCCGTGTGGATCGGCGCCGCTCCCGCAGCGGAGTCCTACCTCGACATCGATGCGGTGGTCGGCGCGGCCCGGGCCACGGGCGCTCAGGCCATCCATCCCGGGTACGGCTTCCTCTCGGAGAGCGTCGGGCTCGCCGAAGCGTGCGCGGAGAGCGGCATCGTCTTCATCGGCCCGTCGGTCGATGCGCTCCAGATCATGGGCGACAAGGCGACAGCGCGCGATCACGTGGTGCGTTCCGGCGTGCCGGTCGTTCCCGGATTCGATGCCCGCGGTCTGTCGGACGCGGAGATCGCCGAAGAGGCGATCGCTGTCGGATTCCCGCTGCTGGTCAAGCCGAGCGCAGGAGGAGGCGGCAAGGGAATGGAGATCGTCGCCGATGAGGCAGGGCTCGGGTCGGCGCTGGCTTCGGCGAGGCGGGTCGCAGCGTCGGCGTTCGGCGACGACGCGCTGATCCTCGAGCGACTCATCCGGCGCCCTCGTCACATCGAGGTCCAGGTCTTCGGAGACGTCCACGGGACGGTCATCGCGCTCGGCGAGCGCGAGTGCACTCTCCAGCGTCGTCATCAGAAGGTCATCGAGGAGGCGCCGTCGGCGGGCATCCCGGATGAGACCAGGGCTCGACTTCTGACCGCGGCGATCCAGGCGGCGGAGAGCGTGTCGTACGTGGGGGCCGGCACGGTGGAGTTCCTCATCGACGCGGATGCACCGGATCAGGTGTTCTTCATCGAGATGAACACGCGTCTGCAGGTCGAGCACCCCGTCACCGAGGAGGTGACCGGTCTCGACCTCGTGGCGCTCCAGCTCCGGGTCGCCGAAGGAGGGCGGCTCGACCAGGCTCCTCCCGTGCGGGGGCACGCGGTCGAGGCGCGTGTCTACGCCGAGTCGCCGGAGCGCGGATTCCTGCCGTCCACCGGCCGGGTGCTGCTGTTCGATCCGCCTCAGGGCGTGCGGGTGGATGCCGCGGTGGAGACGGGCTCCGAGGTCACGGGCTTCTACGACCCGATGATCGCGAAGGTGATCGCCGTCGCCTCCGACAGGGAGACAGCCCTTCGCCGTCTGGATGAGGCGCTGGCGCGCACGGTCGTCCTCGGTGTGGACACGAACATCGACTTCCTGCGCACGCTGTGCCGCGACTCGCGGGTGATGGCCGGGGATCTCGACACGGGGCTGATCGACACTCTGCTGCCGCTGCTGATCGCGCAGCCGACGATGTCGATGCTGGCCGCTGCGAGGGGCTGTGTGCTGCGCGACGGCGTCTCAGGTTCAGACGACAGAACCTCCCACCGTGCCGGCGCCGTATGGGCTGCGCGCAGCGGTGTCGCGACGCGCGAAACCGCGTTCCTCACCGATCAGGACGAGGTCCTCTTCGCATCCGAAGCGCCCGACGGCCACCGTCAGGAGGTCGCCGTCGCCATCGACGGCGACGGCGCGGTCTGGGTGAGCGAGGACGGGCGCACCGCACGACTCCGGCCGATCGACCGCCGCCAGCGCATGCAGCGACGCCTGCAGGCACGTGATGAACGCGACGAGTCGACCGGCCCAGATGCCCGTGCGCCGATGCCGGGGAGCGTCGTCGCCGTGCACGTGGTCGACGGTGACTCGGTGACGGCGGGCACGCCGATCGTCTCGATCGAGGCGATGAAGATGGAGCACCCGGTGCGCGCCCCGCATGACGGGGTCGTGCGCCTGCTGGTCGCCGTGGGCGATCAGGTGCGGCGCGACCAGCCGGTCGCCCGAGTGATGACGGAGGAGAACCGATGAGGGAAGATCTGACCGACGAGGAGCGCGAGCTCGCCGCGATGGTGCGCGACTTCGCCGACAGCGTCGTCGCGCCGCAGTCGTATGAGGCCGATCGCACCCACACGCTCTCGATGGACGTGGTCGGGCAGATGGGCGACCTCGGGCTGTTCGGGTTGCCGTTCCCCGAAGAGTACGGCGGACAGGGCGGCGACTACATGGCCCTGGGCGTCGCGATCGAGGCTCTCGGTCGCGTCGATCAGTCGATCGCGATCACTCTCGAGGCGGGAGTGAGTCTCGGGGCGATGCCGGTGTTCCGATTCGGAACCGAGGAGCAGAAACAGGAGCTGCTTCCTGATCTGCTCGCCGGTCGCGCTCTCGCAGGATTCGGTCTGACCGAGCCCGAGGCCGGCAGCGATGCGGGGGCGACTCGCACCACGGCCCGCCTCGACGGTGACGAGTGGGTGATCGACGGGTCGAAGCAGTTCATCACCAACTCCGGGACGCCGATCACCCGATTCGTCACAGTCACCGCCGTGACAGGGAACGAGAACGGACGCAAGGAGATCTCCACGATCATCGTCCCGAACGGCACCCAGGGCTTCACGGTGGAAGCGCCGTACGACAAGGTGGGATGGAACGCCTCCGACACGCATCCGCTGACCTTCGACGGTGCGCGCGTACCGGCGGGGAACCTCCTCGGCGAGCGGGGGAGCGGCTTCCGCAACTTCCTGAGCATCCTGGACGAGGGGCGTATCGCGATCGCGGCGCTCTCGACCGGCGCGGCAGAAGGATGCCTCGAGGCAGCCGTCGACTATGCGAAGAGCCGCACGATCTTCGGAAGTGCGCTGAGCACCCGTCAGAATGCGCAGTTCACCCTGGCCCGGATGCGTGCCCGGGTGCACACGGCCCGGCTCGCCTGGCATCACGCGGCGCGGTTGCGAGACGGAGGACGGCCGTTCGCCGAGCAGGCGGCGATCGCCAAGCTCGTCGCGGGCGAGGCCGCCATGGACAACGCCAGGGATGCGACGCAGATCTTCGGCGGAAACGGGTTCATGAATGAGTTTCCGGTCGCACGTCACTACCGCGACTCCAAGATCCTCGAGATCGGTGAGGGCACCACCGAGGTCCAGCTCCTGGTGATCGCGCGGGCGCTCGGACTCGCCGGGTAGCGTGGCAGCATGAGCGCACACGACATCGTCCAGCGGGGGCTCTTCTTCGAAGAGTTCGATCTGGATGCCCGGTATCTCCATCGACCGGGGCGTACCGCCACTGAGGCCGACAACGTGCTCTTCACGACGCTCACCATGAACACGCAGGCGCTTCATCTCGATGCGGCGTTCGCGGACGCGCAGGAGCCCTTCGGCGCTCGCCTGATCAACTCGATGTGGACGCTGTCGACGATGGTCGGCGCATCGGTAGCCCAGCTCACACAGGGGACGCTCGTCGCGCAGCTCGGCTTCGGCGACGTCGCATTCCCGCACCCGCTGTTCGCAGGCGACACCCTCTACACCGAGAGCGTGATCACCGAGAAGCGCCTCTCGGCCTCGCGCCCCGGACAGGGGATCGTCACCATCGCGCACACCGGACGCAACCAGAGCGGAACGGTCGTCTCCACGGCCACGCGTTCGGTGCTCGTGCGGTGCCTGCCCGAAGGGGGAGCTCGATGACCTTCGAACTCGGCCCGGCATTGCTGTTCTGTCCGGCTGATCGCCCCGAGCGATTCCGCGGGGCGCTGGAGAAGGCGGATGCCGTCATCCTCGATCTCGAGGACGCGGTGCTCCCGGATGCGAAGGCAACTGCCCGGGGTAATCTCATCGATGCCGACCTCGATCCCGACCGGGTGATCGTTCGGGTCAACCCGCCGGGGTCAGAGGCGTTCGCGTCAGATCTGTCGACGCTCTCACAGACGGACTTCCGCACCGTCATGGTCGCCAAGACCGAGAATGCCGACAGCCTCAGTGCCTTCGATGAGAGGTTCTCTCTGATCGCGCTGTGCGAGACGGCGCGGGGCGTGCACGCCGCCGATCGGATCGCGGCGCATCCGCAGATCGTCGCGGTGATGTGGGGAGCGGAAGATCTGGTGGCGTCCCTCGGGGGCACGTCGAGCCGTCGTCCGACCGGCGGCTATCGCGATGTCGCCCGCTATGCGCGATCTCGGGTGCTTCTGGAAGCCGGCGCCCACGGCAAGGGTGCGATCGATGCGGTGCACATCGACATCGACGACATCGCCGGGCAGCGCGCTGAGGCCGAGGATGCAGCGGCATCGGGATTCGCGGCGACCGCCTGCATCCACCCGAGTCAGATCGCGGCGATCCGAGACGCCTACGCACCCGCAGCGGATGCTCTCGAGTGGGCGCGGGCCGTGCTCGACGCGGCCGAGTCCGAGCGCGGCGTCTTCCGCTTCCACGGACGGATGATCGATGAACCGGTCCTTCGGCATGCTCGTTCGCTGCTCTCCCGAGCGCGCTGAGGCGGCTCGGGGCGACGCGCGGCCCCTCGGCCAGCCAGTCAGATGAGGACGGACTGATCCAGCAGTCGCAGCATCCCCGGCGCCGCCTCGAAGCGGTAGGCGGATCCGTTGACGATCGGTTCACCGTCACGGGGAAGAGTGCCACCGGACACGTGCGAGATGAGCGAGCGGATCACGCCGCCATGGGCGACGACGATCACGGATTCGGCGACGGGCGTCGAGCGCCGACGAGAATCACGGGCGATCGCGTCCAGAGCACCCATCGCCCGCGCGGCCACCTCATCGAGCGTCTCCGCTCCGGGTACCGGTGCCAGCCAGTCGCCGTAAGTCCTCATGTACTCGGAGACGAGCATCCCCTCTCCTTCGCCGAACTCGCGTTCCCGGATGTCCGGCACCAGCACGGGTGCGCTGAGGCCGAGCTGCGCCGCGATGATCTCGGCGGTCTCACGCGCGCGCAGAAGTGGACTGCTGTAGATCGCATGATGCGTGGTCCCCTCGAGACGCTCTGCGGCTGTCCGCGCATCGGCGCGGCCCGTCTCGTTCAGCGGGATGTCGGTCGAGCCCTGGATCCGGCGAGCGAGGTTCCAGTCGGTCTGGCCATGGCGGACGAGGGTGAGCAGGGTCATTCGAGAAGCTCCTGGATGGCGGGGAGCACGTCGCTGGTGCCCGCGGCGATGGTGACATCGGCCCAGACATCCGCGCGCGTCGGCTCGCGATTGATGATGATGAGGGGGATGCTGCGGCGGCGCGCGCGTTCGACGAGCCGGACCCCGGAGTTCACGACCAGCGAGGATCCGGCGACGATCATCGCGTCACTCGCACGGAGCAGCGATTCCGCGGCCTTGAAGCGATCCTGGGGGACGTACTCGCCGAAGAACACCACATCAGGCTTCAACATCCCCGCGCACACCGTGCAGACCGGGACGATGAAGCCGTCAGTGCTCTCGGGCAGCACGTCGCCGTCGGGGGCCAACGCGACGTTCTCGGGAACGGTGATCCAGGGATTGCGCTCTTCGATCTGCACCGCGATGTCGCGGCGGTCGAACACCTGGCCGCACTTGAGGCACAGCACCCTGCGCATCGTGCCGTGCACCTCGATGACGTGCGAGCTGCCTGCGCGCAGATGCAGGCCGTCGACGTTCTGCGTGATGACGCCGCTGACCTGGCCGGACGACTCCATCGCCGCGAGCGAGAGATGCCCGGGATTCGGTTCCGCTCTGGCGAAGGCGCGCCATCCGAGGTGCCCACCGACCCAGTAGCGACGCCGAGCGGCTTCGTCCGCCAGATACCGCTGGATGGTCATCGGGTCGGACCGGTTGCGAGAGCCCTCGCCGCGATAGGCGGGGATCCCGGAATCCGTCGAGATGCCCGCTCCGGTGAGCAGTGCGATCTTCCGTCCTCGAAGGAGTTCGGCGGTGCGAGCGATGGTGGCCGACAGCTCGACCGGACTCGATGCGCTCACAGGACCTCCTCCTGCGAGTCTACGGCGTGACGGATGACCGAGGCTTCGCCGCCGATCGCGAGGAGGGCGGAGCGGGCGATGGCAGACTGGGGCGCGTGGAACTTGTGCGCGTGACGAATCCGGACGATCGACGACTCGACGACTACCGCGCGCTCACAGACACGGCGCTCCGCGCTGTGAGCGACCCCGCCGGCGGGCTGTACATCGCTGAGTCGACCAAGGTGATCGCCCGCGCCGTCGCCGCAGGTCATCGTCCGCGCTCCGTCCTCGTTCAAGAGCGTCGAGTGGACGACATCAGAGCGATCGTCGGCGATCTCGATGTGCCGGTGTACGTGGTCCCCGACGAGGTGGCCGAAGCGGTCACCGGTTTTGCCGTGCATCGCGGCACGATCGCCTCGATGCATCGCCCGGAGCTGCCGACCGTGCGTGAGGTGATCGACGGCGCGACCCTGGTGCTGATCCTCGAGAACGTCGGAGACCACACCAACGTCGGCGCAGCCTTCCGGGCGGCGGCCGGGCTGGGCGCGGATGCGGTGCTGGTGTCGCCCGGGGGAGCGGACCCGCTGTACCGGCGCAGCGTGCGCGTCAGCATGGGGACGGTGTTCCAGGTGCCGTGGACCCGCATCACGGACTGGGAGTCGGCGGTCGCGGACCTTCATGCGGAGGGTTTCGACGTCGCAGCTCTCGCTCTGCGCGATGATGCCGTGACGCTCGACGCCTATGTCGCCGACCGCCCGGAACGCGTCGCGGTCGTGATGGGAGCGGAAGGCGACGGGCTCTCCCGCACTGCCCTCGAGATCGCTGACACGGTCGTGACCATCCCCATGTCCGGCGGCGTGGATTCGTTGAACGTCGCGTCGGCCGCGGCGGTGGCGCTGTGGGCGCTCACCTCGCGCTGACCCTCGAGGACGGCGGTCAGTCGAGGCCGGGGAACACGACCGGCGACGGCTCCGGACGCTTCGCCACGATGTGATCGCCTGAGGACTCGTGCCGCAGACGCCGCAGGACCCATGGCACGAGGTGCTCGCGCGCCCAACCCAGATCCTCGGAGCGTGCCTCCCGCCAGGTGCGGACCGGCAACGGCTCCGGCTGCATCGATTCGAGTTCGTTGGGAACGTTGAGTGCGCGGAGCGCCATCCTTGCGATCTCGTGATGCCCGAGCGGGTTGTAGTGCAGGCGATCATCGTCGAAGAAGCGCATGTCCTGTACGACCTTGAGCGCCCACTGGTCCGCGACGATGCAATCGTGGCGCTCGGCGATCGCGCGGATGTTCTCGTTGTAGATCGCGACCTTGCCGCGGAAAGCTCGGAAGACGGGGGTGAAGGCCGTGTCGACGCCGGTGAAGAGCAGCACGGCAGCACCGGTGGAGGAGAGCCGCGCGACGGCATCCTCGAGCTGGACCGCGATGGCGTCCGGATCGGTGCCGGGGCGGATCACGTCGTTTCCGCCGGCGCAGATCGAGATGAGGTCGGGATGCAGCTCGATCGCCGGTTCGATCTGGTCGCGCACGATCTGGGAGATGAGCTTGCCGCGCACCGCGAGGTTCGCGTAGGCGAAGTCGTCGACCTGCTGCGACAGCACCTCGGCGACGCGGTCTGCCCAGCCCCGATGATTACCGGGGTGGGAGGGATCGGGGTCCCCGATGCCCTCGGTGAACGAATCGCCGATCGCGACGAAACGTCGCCACGGGTGCGCGCTCTCATTGTCGAGATGCGGGGTCCGGGTCGAATCCTGGTCTGTCATCCAGCTCTCCTTCGCGAACAGACGCAGCACATCGATGGCGGCTGCGCAGTGATCGAGCCTACTCGGGTGCGAGCATCCTCGGCGAGGACGCGCGCGGGGGAGACCGTCAGCGTGCCGAGTGTCCGTGCCAGCGATTATCGTTGTCTCGATGCTCTCTCCGTCCTTCCCACAGCGCGCCCCGTGGGGCACCGCCAACAAGCTGCGCGCCTGGCAGCAGGAGGCCCTCGAGCAGTACTTCCAGGCCGACCAGCGGGACTTCCTCGTGGCCGCGACGCCCGGCGCCGGAAAGACGACGTTCGCCCTCACCCTCGCTGTCGAGCTCATGCGCATGGGAGAGGTGAACCGCATCATCGTCGTGGCCCCCACCGAGCACCTCAAGACGCAATGGGCCGATGCCGCGGCACGCGTGCACATCCGACTCGATCCCCGGTTCCGCAACAGCGACTGGGCTCCGGCGCGGCACTATCACGGCGCGGTGGTGACGTACGCTCAGGTCGCCGCCAAATCGTCGGTCCACCGGCATCTCACCGAGGATGCGAAGACGCTCGTGGTCCTCGACGAGGTGCACCACGGCGGCGACGCGCTCAGCTGGGGCGACGCCATCCGCGACGCCTACGGGCCGGCGAAACGCCGTCTGCTTCTCTCGGGAACTCCGTTCCGAAGCGACACCGCACCCATCCCGTTCGTCGAGTACCACCCTGACGAATCCGGTGCGCGGATCTCCCGCACCGACTACAACTACGGCTACGGGCGCGCTCTCGCCGACGGTGTCGTCCGCCCCGTGCTGTTCCACATGTACGCGGGCAAGATGCGCTGGCGCACGAGCACCGGCGATGAGCTCGAGACCCACCTCGGGCAGGACAACACCAAAGACGTCACGTCGCAGGCCTGGCGAACCGCGCTCGACCCCGAGGGGGAGTGGATGCCGGCGGTGCTGTCCGCCGCCGACCGCCGCCTCACCGAGATCCGCAATCATGTGCCGGATGCCGGCGGACTCGTGCTGGCCACGGATCAGACCGTCGCCCGCGCGTACGCCAAGATCCTCCACAGCATCACAGGTCAGCGGCCCACCGTGGTGCTCTCCGACGATGCGACCGCATCGGAGCGCATCGAGAAGTTCAGTGCCAGCGACGATCGCTGGATGGTCGCGGTGCGAATGGTGTCCGAGGGCGTCGATGTCCCTCGCCTCGCGGTGGGCGTATACGCGACCTCGTCCTCGACTCCGCTGTTCTTCGCCCAGGCGATCGGTCGCTTTGTCCGCGCCCGGCGCCGCGGCGAGGCGGCGAGCGTGTTCCTGCCCCAGGTCCCGGTGCTCATGGGGCTCGCGAACGAGATGGACAAGCAGCGCGAGCACGCTCTCGACCGGCAGTCGAAGGACGACGACGGCCTCGAGGACTCCTTGCTCGAAGCCGCGAACCGCGAGGAAGAGACGTCAGACGCGCTGACCCAGGAGTTCAGCTATCAGGCGCTGTCTTCGGTGGCCCACTTCGACCGCGTCGTGTTCGAGGGGCAGGAGTTCGGCCAGCTCGCCGAACCCGGAACGCCCGAGGAGGAGGAGTTCATCGGCTTCCCCGGACTCCTCGAACCCGAGCACGTGCATGAGCTGCTCATGCAGCGACAGGCGCGGCAGTCCCGCCTGCGTGAAGTGCGCGAGGCCGAGGCGGGGCCTGCCGAGACGACGACGCTTCCCCCGCCGCTGCACCGCACCCTGCGCGAGCAGCGGCAGCTCCTGAACAGCCTTGTGGGGCTTTACGCCAGGCAGAAGGGCGAGCCGCACGGGTCGGTCCACGCAGAGCTGCGGCGCATCTGCGGCGGCCCCGCCGTCGCGCAGGCGACGGTCACGCAGCTGCAGTCGCGCATCGAAGTACTGCGCAAGCGCGTCCGCACCTGACGCCGGACCGTTTCGGCACCGGGAAAACGCCCGGTTCGGATTCCCGAAAAGCTGGCAATCACGGCCTCCGTGACGATGCTGAGGCCGCCCGAAGCTAGCGTTGAACGGTTGCCCCGTTCGGGGGCTCCATCGATCAGGAGACGTCATGACAGCCCCCGCTGCCGCCGAGCCCGCCGCTGCAGAACCCACCCCCGCAGACCGCCGCCGCTGGGCCCGCTACCTCGTCGAGGAGCGTGCCGAGGGCATGATCTACCAGAACCTCGCGAATCGACGCACTGGCGAGGAACGTGAGATCCTCCTCAGCCTCGCCGACGCCGAACGTCGGCATGAGCAGCACTGGCTCGACCTGCTCGGCACTGAGCCTTCGAGGCTTCCCCGAGCCGGTATCCGCTCCCGCCTCCTCGGCTGGATGGCCGGTCGCTTCGGTTCGATCTTCGTGCTGGCTCTCGCTCAGAACGCCGAGGCGCGCTCTCCCTACGACTCGGAGCAGTACGCGACACCCGCGATGCGCGCCGACGAGAAAGTCCACTACGAGGTCGTGCGCGGCCTCGCCGCACGAGGCAGGCGGCGGCTGTCCGGGTCGTTCCGTGCGGCCGTGTTCGGCGCGAACGACGGTCTGGTCAGCAACCTCGCCCTCGTGCTCGGCATCGGGGCCACCGGCGTGAGCTCCGGGTTCGTGCTCTTCAGCGGGATTGCCGGTCTGCTCGCGGGCGCACTGTCGATGGGAGCGGGGGAGTTCGTGTCGGTGCGGTCGCAGCGGGAGCTTCTGGCGGCCACCGAGGCCAACGAGAATGCGGCTGCATCCGCGGCTGACCTCGACATCGACGAGAACGAGCTGGCACTCGTGTATCGCGCTCGGGGGATAGGCCAGGAAGAGGCTCTCGCCCGCGCGGGACGCATCGTCGCTGCAGCCCGAGCGGGCGTCGAACGCACCACGACCGGTCCCGTCAGCATCCACGCGGGCGATGATCACGAGATCGTCGGCAGCGACTGGACGGCGGCGATCTCGAGCTTCCTGCTGTTCGCCTCCGGAGCGATCATCCCTGTGCTGCCCTGGATCTTCGGTCTGGACGGCGCCACGGCCGTCATCGTCGCGCTGGTTCTCGTCGGAGTCGCCTTGCTGACCACCGGCGCCATGGTCGGAATCCTGTCGGGCGGACCGCCCCTGCGTCGGGCCCTGCGGCAGCTCGCGATCGGCTTCGGAGCCGCGGCGATCACGTACGTGCTCGGCCTGGTGTTCGGAGTGGGAGCGGCCTGAATCGAGCAGGCATCCGAGACATCAGGATGCGGGGCGGGCTCCGGGCGGAGTTCCGCCCCGAGCAGCCTGGAGGCGTATGGTTCTCCGGGAATGAAGAAGGCCCCGGATATCGTGAGATACCCGGGGCCTGTCTGTGCGCGGAGGGGGACTTGAACCCCCACGCCCTTACGGGCACTACGACCTCAACGTAGCGCGTCTACCATTCCGCCACCCGCGCAGGTGTTGGATGTTCGTTGCCGAACGAAGATTTACATTAGCACGAGCTTCGAGGCTCCCTGAAACCGACGGCGACGCCCGGGCGCGCCACGGCGTTTCGATAGCCTGGGCACATGACCGATCCGTCCCTTCCCGAGGTCGTTCGCATCGCGAGCGACCTGATCCGCTTCGACACCTCCAACTTCGGGGGAGGCAATGCGAAGGGCGAGCGCGAAGCCGCCGAGTACGTGGGCGCGTATCTGGAGGAGCTGGGCCTCGAGGTCGAGTACTACGAACCGATCCCGCGGCGCACGAATGTGATGGCGCGGGTCCCCGGCCGGGATCCGAGCAGACCGGCTCTGGTCGTCCACGGGCACCTCGACGTCGTTCCGGCGATGGCCGAGGACTGGACCGTCGATCCGTTCGCCGGGATCGTCAAGGACGGGATGCTGTGGGGTCGCGGAGCTGTCGACATGAAGAACATGAACGCGATGATCCTCACTGCCGTCGCCGACATCCTCCGAGCGGGGGAGCAGCCCGAGCGAGACCTCGTTCTGGCGTTCTTCGCCGACGAGGAGAACGGCGGGGTCGAGGGTTCGGCTTTGGTCGTGCAGAACAAGCCCGAGTGGTTCGACGGCGCCACTGAGGCGATCAGCGAGGTCGGCGGGTACTCGATCACCGTCGATGACCGCCGCGCCTATCTGCTGCAGGTGGGCGAGAAGGCGCTGATCTGGATCCGTCTCGTCGCGAAGGGGCGTGCCGGTCACGGAAGCCGCCTGCACGACGACAACGCCGTCACGAAGCTCGCGGAGGCCGTCGCGGCCATCGGACGGACCCGGTGGCCGCTCCGGCTCACGGCGACCACCGAAGCTCTGCTGCAGGGTCTCAGTGACCTCACCGGACGCTCGGTGGACGACCCGGATGCACTGGCTTCCGCAGCAGGCCCTGCGGAGGCGTTCCTGCGTTCGTCGTTCCGCACCACCACGAACCCCACGGCTCTCACCGCCGGTTACAAGCACAACGTGATCCCCGAGCGCGCGGAGGCACTGATCGACGTGCGCGTCATCCCCGGGACAGAGGACGACGTGCTCGCCGAACTGCAGCAGATCGTCGGAGACGAGATCGAGATCGAGATCGTCGTGCGTGACATCGGCATGGAGACGCCTTTCGCGGGAGAACTGGTCGATGCGATGGTCGCGAGCCTCGGTCGTCACGACCCCGGGGTGCCGGTGATCCCGTATCTGCTGGGAGCGGGCACGGACAACAAGGCGCTCGCGTACCTGGACATCACCGGATACGGTTTCGCTCCGCTGCAGCTTCCTGCAGACCTCGACTTCACGGGCATGTTCCACGGAGTCGATGAGCGCGTACCCGTAGAATCGCTTGTCTTCGGTCAGCGGGTGCTGGCCGATCTGCTGCGCACGTACTGAGCCTTCGGCTCGACGTCCGCGCACCACGATTCAGAAAGCTCCTCCATGCACCTGCTCGAAGCGCTCATCCTCGGCATCGTCCAGGGACTCACCGAGTTCCTCCCGATCTCCTCCAGCGCCCATCTGCGCATCCTCGGCACGTTCCTGCCCTCGGGTGAGGACCCGGGAGCTGCGTTCACTGCGATCACCCAGATCGGCACCGAGGCGGCGGTCGTGGTGTTCTTCTGGCGCGACATCGTGCGCATCATCGCGCAGTGGTTCCGCTCTCTGACCGGACGGGTTCCGCGCAGCGATCCCGATGCCCGCATGGGGTGGATGATCATCATCGGCAGCATCCCGATCGTGGTGCTCGGGCTGCTCTTCCAGGACCAGATCGAGACCGTCTTCCGGTCGCTGTGGATCGTCGCGATCATGCTGATCCTCTTCGGCATCCTGCTCGGGGTCGCCGACCACGTCGGCGCCAAGCGCCGCAAGCTCGACCAGCTGACGTACCCGCACGGCATCGCCTACGGGTTCGCGCAGGCGCTCGCGCTGATCCCCGGTGTCTCCCGCTCGGGCGGAACGATCACGATGGGGCTGTTCCTCGGCTATGAGCGCGCCGCTGCCGCTCGCTACGCGTTCCTGCTCGCGATCCCCGCGGTCTTCGGAAGCGGCTTCTACCAGGTGTTCAAGAGCTGGGACGAGCCGTCGTTCTTCTCGTTCGGCGACACGCTGGCAGCGACCGGCATCGCGTTCGTCGTGGCGCTCGGAGTCATCGCCTTCTTCATGAACTACATCTCGAAGCGCAGCTTCCTGCCGTTCGTGATCTACCGCATCCTGCTCGGAACCGTCCTCCTGGTGCTGCTCGGCACGGGCGTCATCGCCGCCTGAGCGGGGATCGCGTGCGGACGAACGTCCAGGGACTAGCGCTTGTGGTCTCCGGGGCCGTCGCCGCGGCGCTTGAGGTAGCGCTCGAAGGCCTGGGCGATCGCGTCGCCTGAGGCATCGGGGGAGTCCCACGTGTCCCTGGTGCGCTCGAGCTGCTGGATGTACTCCGTCATGTCCTCGTCGTCCGCGGCTGCGGCATCGATCGAAGCCTCCCACGCCGCGGCCTCGGTGCGCAGGTGATCGCGCGGCACGTCGACTCCGGTCAGTTCCTCGAGCCGGTCGAGCAGCGCGAGGGTCACCTTGGGTGACGGCGTGGCCGAGGCGACGTAGTGCGGCACGCTCGCCCACAGGCTCGCGGTCGGGATACCGGCGCTCTCGGCGAAGTGCTCGATGACGCTCAGGATCCCGACGGGGCCCTCGTAAAGGGACCGTTCGAGCCCGTGGGCTTCGCGGACCTGCTCGTTCTGGCTCGAGGCGAAGATCGAGATCGGCCGAGTGTGGGGGACGTCCGACAGCATCGCACCGAGCGTCACGAAACCGGTGATGTCGTCGCGGAGCGCGATGTCGATGAACTCCGAGGCGAACGACTGCCACGTGCGTGCCGGCTCGACACCGGTCAGCACCCAGAACTCCGGACCTGGACCGGGGTCGCGTGGACGCCACAGGCCGGCCTCCGGCCAGGTGAGCTGACGACGCCCCTCGGCATCCATCTTCGTCGCCGGGCGCGTGTACTGGTAGTCGAAGTACAGCTCGGGATCGATCGAGTGCACGAGGTCGTAGTCGGTGGTCTCGCGCAATGCGGCGATCGCGCCGCTCGCAGCCTCACCCGCGTCGTTCCAGCCGTCGAAGGCGACGATGACGATGCGTGAACCGAGGACATCCATCATGGGCTCCCTTCGCGATATCCGGATCGGTATCCCTCCAGGCTAGTCCGACTGCGCGGGGAGGGCGCGGAGCCACGGCTAACATGGTTCAGTGAGCAGACAGCCCCGCGCGATCCTCTGGGACATGGACGGAACACTCGTCGACACCGAACCGTATTGGATGGCTGCAGAGACGGCGCTGGTCGAGTCCTTCGGGGGCTCGTGGAGCCACGAGGACGCACTCCAGCTCGTCGGCAACGGTCTGATCGACAGTGCGATCATCCTCCAGAACGCCGGCGTCGACATGGATGCCGAGGCCATCGTCGCGCTTCTCACCGACGGGGTGCAGGAGGCACTGCGCACTCAGGGCGTGCCGTTCCGTCCGGGGGCGCGCGAGCTGCTGCAGGACCTGCGATCGGCGGGGATCCCGACCGGGCTCGTGACCATGTCCCTCCGCCGGATGGCTCTCAGCGTCGTCGACCTGATCGAGTTCGACGCGTTCGACATCGTCGTGGCCGGGGACGACGTGACCAACCCCAAACCGCATCCGGAGCCGTACCTGCACGCGGCAGGACTCCTCGAGATCGACATCGCCGACGCCGTCGTCATCGAGGACTCGCCGACGGGGCTCCGTGCCGGAATCGCCTCCGGCGCCGTGGCGCTCGGGGTCCCGCACATCGTGCCGCTCGATCATGTCGGAGCACACGAGCTCTGGTCCACTCTCGAGGGCCGCACTGCCGTAGACCTGATCGACCTGTTCGATCGCAAGAACTCCATGACGGGAGCCACCCGATGACCACCACCACCTCACCGCGGCCGAGTGGGCCGTTCCGAGAGGGCGACCGGGTGCAGCTGACCGGGCCCAAGGGTCGTCTGCACACCGTGACCCTCCGCGAGGACGGCGAACTCCACACCCACCAGGGCGTCCTGAAGCACCGCGACCTCATCGGCCTTCCCGACGGCTCCGTCGTGGCGAACAGCTCGGGGCACGATTACCTCGCGCTGCGTCCGCTGCTGCGCGACTTCGCGATGTCCATGCCCCGCGGTGCGGCGATCGTCTACCCGAAGGATGCGGCGCAGATCGTCATGCAGGCCGACATCTTCCCGGGCGCCGTCGTCGTCGAAGCCGGAGTGGGCTCAGGAGCGCTGTCGCTGTCGCTGCTCCGCGCGATCGGACCCGCCGGACGTCTGGTGTCGTTCGAGCGACGTGAGGACTTCGCGCAGGTCGCGCGCGGCAACGTCGAGACGTTCTTCGGCGCGACCCCCGACACCTGGGACGTCGTCGTCGGAGATCTGGCCGAAGCTCTGCCCGGCGAGTTCCCGGCGGGCTCGGTCGATCGGGTCGTGCTCGACATGCTGGCTCCGTGGGAGTGCATGGACGTCGTCGCCGACGCACTGACGCCCGGCGGGGTCGTGCTCTGCTACGTCGCCACCGCCACCCAGCTGTCGCGCGTCGCGGAGTACATCCGCAGCACGGGGCTGTTCACCGACCCTGAAGCCTCCGAGACGATGGTGCGCGGCTGGCACGTCGAAGGTCTGGCCGTGCGACCGGACCACCGCATGGTGGCGCATACGGGCTTCCTGCTCACCGCGCGCCGACTCGCTCCCGGTGCTGTCGCGCCCCAGGTCAAGCGTCGGGCGTCGAAGAGCAGCTACGGCGACGCCGATGTAGAGCAGTGGACCCCCGGCGCCGTCGGGGATCGCGAGATCAACGACAAGAACCTCCGAAAGCGTGCCCGTGAGGCTGCCAAGGCAGCCGAGGGCGCGCGTCTTGCATCCGGTTCGCGCGAATCCGAGTCGTCTACGGAATAGACTGGAGCGCGTGCGTAAAACGTCCGCCGTTCTGGCCACTCTCAGCCTCGCCGTCCTCACCCTGACCGGATGCGCCGCGGGTCCGACGTTCGCGGGCGAGGTCTGCGACAGGGCCGCCCACGCAGGCTCCGTCGCGGACTCCGTGACCGTCGAGGGCGACCTCGGTGAAGCACCGGATGTCACGGTGTACACCCCGGTCAAGACCGATGAGACCGCGTTCGCGGACATCATCACGGGCGAGGGCGAGACGCTGACCTCGACAGTGCAGCCGATGGTGCTCGACATCGCCTTCTACGGCGGCGAGAGCGGCGAGAAACTCTACGAGTCGGAGTACAACGGCGACACGAGCCGCGTGCACAACATCTCATACTGGGCCCAGCGCTCTCCGGGCCTCGAGTCCGTGCTCAAGTGCGCCACCGGAGGCAGCCGCGTCGTGGCGGTGCTCACCCCCGAGGACTTCGGCGAGGCGAACGTCGAGGCCTTCGGCCTCGCCAAGGACGAGAACATCGTCGCCGTCGTCGACGTCCTCGACGTCTACCTCGCACACGCCGAAGGCGCATCGCAGTTCAACGACGCGCGCGGCCTGCCGACCGTCGTACGCGCACCCGACGGCACGCCGGGTGTCATCATTCCCGACAGTGCAGCTCCCGAGTCCGCCGTGACCCAGACCCTCATCAAGGGCGACGGCGCGAAGGTCGAGAAGGAATCGACCATCGTGACCAACATCATGGCGCTCGGCTGGGACGACAAGACCGTCACCTCGAGCACATGGGGCGCTGAGCCGAACATCGGCCCCGCCGCGAAGGAGCTCGTGGGTGCGACCGTCGGTTCTCAGCTGCTGGTCGTCGTGCCCGCGGCGGACGGCAACCCGGCGACGGTGATCGTCGTCGACATCCTGGGCATCGTTCCGGCGCCGGAGAACTGATGGCGGCCCGTATTCCCGCGGAGGAGCGTCTGACGAATCTCGTCGTGGCGCTCATGGCGACGGAGATCGGGCTCACCAAGCAGCAGATCCTCGACAATGTGTCGGGGTACCGTCAGCGAGCCGATGCCGGTGTGCGCTCGGATGCTCTCGAGAAGATGTTCGAGCGCGACAAGGACGAGCTGCGCACGCTCGGGGTCCCGGTCGAGACGATCGGCGATCAGGCCGACCCCAATGATCTCCGCGAGGCGCGATATCGCATTCCGCAGGCGGAATACGACCTGCCGAGCGACATCGAGTTCACCGCCGCCGAGCTCGCCGTGCTCCAGCTGGCCGGCAGTGTCTGGAGCGCGGAGTCCGCGTCGGGCGACGCCAAGGCAGGGGTGCGCAAGATCCGCGCGCTCGGGATCGACGGCGACGAGCCGATCATCGGCTTCGCGCCGCGCATCACGGCCCGCGATGCGGCTTTCCCGCAGTTGCAGGAAGCCATCGAGAAGAGCCGCGTCGTGCTGTTCGACTACCTCAAGCCGGGAGAGGACTCGCCGCGCCGCCGCAGCATCCGTCCCCTGGCACTCGTCGACTACGAGGCGCGCTGGCACGTGTTCGGCGTCGACGTCGACATCGAGGCAGACCGGATGTTCCTGCTGAGCAGGATCGTCGGCGACGTGAAGATCACAGCGAAGACCTTCGACCCAGATCTGAGGGAAGGAGCGGGGGAGCGCGCCCTGGCAGGTCTCCAGAGCGTCGCTGCGCAGAACTCCGCTCTGCTCGAAGTCACGCCGGGAACCGAGGCGTCGCTCCGCCTCGGTCGTCGTGCGACGCCCGCCACACCCCAGGGGATCCTCGTGCCGTTCGTCGACCTGCACATCCTCGCCGACGAGCTCGCCTCGTACGGGCCGGAGGTGCGAGTGGTCGAACCGGCCGCCCTCCGGGATGCCGTGGTCGATCGGCTGATGGCGGTCGTGGCGACACACTCGGACGTGAGGAAGTCATCGTGAGTGCTCAGCCGAAGCCGTTGCTCGCCGCCGACCGGGTGCGCGTCTATCTCACCCTGGTGCCGTATCTGCTCGAGCACGGACAGGTGTCGCTTGCCGAGGCGTCCGAGGAATTCGGGGTGACCCCGGCCGAGATGCGTCAGATGGTCGAGAAGCTCACGGTGATCGGCCTTCCCGGTGACTCGGGATTCTGGCAGCAGCCGCAGGAGATGTTCGACATCAACTGGGATCTGCTCGACGATGAAGACGTCATCGAGATCACGAACGACGTCGCCCTCCGGCGGGTGCCGCGCTTCACCGCACGAGAGGCTGCAGCTCTGCTGGCCGGCCTGCAGATGGTCGCCGCGGTGCCTGCCGTGTCGGATTCCGGCCTGGTCAGCGGTCTCATCTCCAAGCTCTCGCGTGGAGCGGCCGACGCGCCCGCAGAGGTGGTGGTGGCACCCAGCACCGTCGACGAGGTCCGCCAGGTGGTGTCGCGCGGAGTCCAGGACGGTGTGGCCGTCGCATTCACCTACCAGGCGCCGGATGCGGCTCCGACTACTCGCACCGTCGACCCCGTCCAGGTGATCATCACCAACGCGCAGTGGTATCTCCAGGGGTGGTGCCACACGAGGCAGGCGATGCGCACCTTCCACCTCGACAGGGTGAGCGATGCCCGCCTGACCGACATCCCGATCACGCATGCGGGCGACCATGTGCCGGAGGCCTTTTCGGCCGTCGACGACGAGGGCGAGGTGCAGGTGCGGGTCCCTGAGCGGGTGGCACCGCTTCTGGGCGACTTCCTGACCGCCGACAACGTCGAGGTCGAGGGCGGAATCGTCAGCGCGCGTCTGCATCTGGCCGACCCGCGCGGCATCAAGAGACTGGCCGCGCGTTTCGGCGGGGCGCTCGAGGTCGTCGACCCCGGCGTCGCTCGAACGGCGGCTCGTGAATGGGCCGAGGCCGGACTCGCCCTGTATCGCCACCCGGACAGCTCCAACGCCGGTTAGACTTCTACAAACGACGAAGGAGAATCATGGGCGCTTTCGGTTGGCCACATCTGCTGATCATCCTCGCCGTCATCCTGCTGCTCTTCGGTGCGGCGAAGCTGCCGGCACTGGCGAAGAGCCTCGGACAGTCCGCCCGCGTGTTCAAGGGCGAGATGAAGGCGATGAAGAACGAGGACGCGAGTGACGCCACGGAGCCCGGTGCGCCGACGCCCACCGCATCCGTCGCGGACACCACGGTGACGGCTCGCGACACGGATCCGGGTCAGCCTCCTCGATCCGCGTAGTCCGTGTCCGCTCTCGAATCCGCCGGCCAGGAGGCTTCCGGTCGCGACAGGCGGATGTCTCTCGGTGCCCATCTGGTGGAGCTTCGCAAGCGGCTTTTCATTGCTGCGGGCGCACTCGTGGTCGGGATGATCATCGCGTTCATCGTGACGGAGCCGATCATCGAGCTCCTCTCCGTTCCGATCCGCACGATCGCAGCCGAAGCCGGGCGCGAGTACACGGGCCTCAACTTCACGACCGTGACCAGCGGCTTCGATCTCCGCATGCGCATCGCCTTCGCGATCGGACTGCTCATCTCAGCGCCCGTGTGGCTCTGGCAGGTCTGGGCGTTCGTGATGCCCGGGCTCACGAAGAAGGAGACGCAGTACACCTGGGGTTTCCTCGGCGCGGCCATTCCGCTGTTCTTCGCAGGCTGCACCGTCGCGTTCTTCGTGCTCCCGCATGTCATCGAGATCATGGCGGGCTTCGTGCCGAAGGGCATGGCGCAGTTCTTCGACTATTCGACCTACTACGACTTCGTCTTCAAGTTCCTTCTCGTGCTCGGCATCGCCTTCGTGCTCCCCGTCTTCCTCGTCGCGTTGAACGTCGCGGGAATCGTCTCGGGGCGCGACATCCTCAAAGGATGGCGGGTCGCGATCCTAGTCTGCACGATCTTCGCGGCGGTCACGACACCGCCCGCTGACGTCTTCTCGATGCTGCTGCTGATGGGATCCATGATCGTGCTGTACTTTGCCGCGACCTTCATCTCGATGCTCTTCGACAGACGCAAGCGCAAGCGCGATGCGGCAGCGGGCATCGAGCCCGTGACCGCATGACCTCGCCGTCTGAGCGGTACGCCGCAGCGCGCCAGGCGGCGGGACATCCGGCGACGGTCGCCTTCGCCGCGAACCAGAAGTTCGCGCTCGATCCCTTCCAGATCGAAGGGTGTCACGCGCTCGAAGACGGGAGCAGCGTGCTCGTCGCCGCTCCCACCGGTGCGGGAAAGACGATCGTCGGCGAGTTCGCGATCAACCTCGCGATGCAGACCCCCAGTGACAAGGCGTTCTACACGACGCCGATGAAGGCGCTGTCGAACCAGAAGTTCCGCGAGCTGGTCGACGTGTACGGTCCGGACGACGTGGGCCTGCTCACCGGTGACACGAACATCAACGGCAATGCGCGGATCGTCGTCATGACGACCGAGGTGCTGCGCAACATGATCTACGCGGACTCGGCCGCGCTGCGTGACCTCCGTTACGTGGTGATGGACGAGGTGCACTACCTCGCGGATCGGTTCCGCGGCGCGGTGTGGGAAGAGGTCATCATCCACCTCCCGCAGCATGTGCGGCTGGTATCGCTGAGCGCCACGGTCTCGAACGCCGAGGAGTTCGGTGACTGGCTCGACACCGTGCGGGGTGATACCGAGGTGATCGTCTCGGAGATCCGCCCCGTGCCGCTGGAGCAGCATGTGCTGGTGCGCGACGACCTGCTGCCGCTGTTCGACGACCGCGCGGGCATTGCCACGGCGCAGGTCAACCAGGAGCTGATGCGCATCCGCTCGTTCACGGGCTCGAACTACGAGAACAATCGTGACGCGCAGTCGTACCGCAGCAATCGCCATGCCGGAAGGCAGGCTCAGCGCCCGCCGCGGGGCGGGCGGCGCCCTGTACGGGCATCGAACGTGCGGCGGATCGAGCGCATGGATCGACCGGACGTCATCCGGTTGCTCGAACGCTCCAACCTTCTGCCGGCGATCTTCTTCATCTTCAGCCGCGTCGGCTGCGATGCGGCCGTCCAGCAGGTGCGGCGGTCGGGTGTGCGGCTGACCACGACGGAGGAGAAGGCGGAGATCCGCGCGATCGTCGAGGATCGCACGCGGTCGCTGCAGGACGAGGACCTGGGCGTGCTCGGCTACTGGGACTGGTTGGAGAACCTCGAGCGGGGCGTCGCCGCCCACCATGCGGGACTCCTGCCGGCATTCAAGGAGGTCGTCGAGGAGCTCTACAAGCGCAAGCTCGTCAAAGTCGTGTTCGCGACCGAGACCCTCGCTCTCGGCATCAACATGCCAGCGCGCACGGTCGTGCTCGAGAAGATGGAGAAGTTCAACGGCGAAGCCCGTGTCGCCATCACCTCCGGCGAGTACACCCAGCTGACCGGCCGCGCGGGCCGCCGCGGCATCGACGTCGAAGGCCACGCCGTGGTGCAGTGGACCGAGGGGATGGATCCGCAGGCGGTCGCCGCACTCGCCTCACGACGCACCTATCCGCTGAACTCGAGCTTCCGGCCCACGTACAACATGGCCGTGAACCTGATCGATCTGTTCGGCAAGGCGCGCGCCCGAGAGGTGCTCGAGTCGTCGTTCGCGCAGTTCCAGGCAGACCGTGCCGTCGTGGGACTCGCACGCCAGGTCCGAGAGGCCGAGGAGTCCCTCGAGGGCTACAAGGCCGCCATGGTCTGCGATCACGGTGACTTCCTCGACTATGCGGCGATCCGCCGAGAGCTCAGCGACCTCGAGAAGAAGAACCGTCAGGATTCGAACGCGCCCCGTGCCTCGCGGGACAAGCGGATGAAGCAGATCCACAGTCTGCGCACCCGCATGCAGCGGCACGGATGCCATAGGTGCCCCGATCGCGAGGCGCATGCGCGCTGGGCAGAGCGGTACTGGAAGCTCAAGCGTCAGAATGACCGCGTCCGCCGTCAGATCGAGACCAGGACAGGAACGGTCGCGCGGGTCTTCGACCGCGTGGTCGAGGTTCTCGAGACGCTCGACTATCTCCACCGCGACGCCGACGACGTCACCACGCTCACGGATGCAGGACGCACGATGCGACGGATCTACGGGGAACGCGACCTGCTCGTGGCGGAGTCGCTGCGACAGGGACTCTGGAACGGTCTGGATGCGCCGTCGCTCGCGGCGATGGCCTGCTGCCTCGTCTACGAACCGCGCAGAGACGAAGCGAACTCCGGAGAGCGGGACCTGCCGCGAGGCGCGTTCCGAGCCGCCTACGAGAAGACGACGACGCTGTGGGCGGAGCTCGACGACCTCGAGAAGGATCATCATCTGCCCGGCAGCGAGCCTCTCGCGGCGGGCCTCGCAGGTGCCATGCATTCGTGGGCGCGGGGTGGGATGCTCGATCGCGTCCTGATCGACGCCGACATGGCGGCGGGTGACTTCGTCCGCTGGGCGAAGCAGACCATCGATCTGCTCGACCAGCTGTCGATCGTCGCAGAAGACGGCGCGCTCGCTCGCAACGCGCGAGTCGCGCTCGACGGCGTGCGCCGTGGCATCGTCGCCTATTCGTCGATGTGAGAATGGGACGGATGTCTGAACCCCGCGCGCGACAGCGCCCTCTTCTACCGCTCTCGCTCGCCCTCCCCGCCGCGGCGATGGCGGCGCTCCTGATGGATCTCTCGTATCCGGACGCGGCGGTATGGGCTCTCGCCTTTCCCTCGACCGCGCTGCTGCTCGTCGCTCTGATCGGCCGGCGCGCCGGGGGAGCGCTGCTGGTGGGCGCTGTCTACGGCATCGTCTTCTTCGCTCTTCTCGTGTCATGGACTTCGCGCTACCTCGGCCCGGTGCCGTGGGCGGCCCTGAGCATCCTCGAAGGTGCACTCACGGCGCTGGCGCTGATCCTCGTCACTCTCGCGTACCGATGGATCCCGACGGCGTTCTCCGGGCGCTGGGCGCGTCTTCTGCTGCTCCCCGCGGTGGTCGCCGCCCTCTGGGTCGGGCGCGAGCTCTTCGTGGGCTCGTGGCCCTACGGCGGCTTCCCCTGGGCGCGCCTCGGAATGACCCAGGCGGAGAGCCCTCTGGCGCCCGTCACCTCCTGGATCGGCGTGAGCGGACTCAGCTTCCTGATGGTGTTCCTCGTCGCTTCGGCGATCGAAGTCGTGCGCACGCGGGAGTGGAGACGCCCGACCGCACTGGTCACCCCGGTGCTGGTGACGATCGTGCTCCTCGTCACGCCGCTCTTCCCGACGACCGTCAGCGGGGAGATGCGCATCGCCGCAGTGCAGGGCAACGGCCCGAGCGGCTACTTCGACGAGCGCGAGCAGTACTCCATCGTCCAGGCGCAGACCGATGCGACAGCGCCGCTGTACGGAGAGGATGCGGATCTCGTGGTGTGGCCGGAAGGATCACTCGACTACGACCCGTTCCAGTCCGATGCACTCGCTCGGCGCATGACCCTGGTCGCGACGCGTATGGGTGCTCCTCTGCTCGCGAACGCCGCGACGGAGCGCGACGGGCTGTACTACAACACGTCCCTGCTCTGGACAGAAGAGGGAACCTCCGAGCAGATCCACGACAAGAGGCACCCCGTCCCCTTCGGAGAGTATGTGCCCGACCGAGCCTTCTTCAACGCGCTCGCCCCTGATCTGATCGGTCTCATTCAGCGCGAGTACACCCCGGGATCGAACTCCCCGGTGGTCGATGTCGATGGCGTGAAGGTCGGACTCGCCATCTGCTTCGACGTCATCTACGACGACGTGATCAATGAGGGGCTCGGCGCCGGGGCCGAGGTGCTCGTGCTCCAGACGAACAACGCCGACTTCCGCGGCACCGACGAGAACCTTCAGCAGCTCTCATTCGCTCGCATGCGTGCGATCGAGACGGGCCGCAGTGTGGTCAACATCTCGACCGTGGGCACCAGCCAGATCATCCGACCGGACGGTTCCACCGTCTCGAGCCTGGATGCGGGAGAGGCCGGAGCGCTGCTCGAGGATGTCGAGCTGCGTTCCGGCCTCACAGCGGGAGTGGTTCTCGGCCCCTGGATCCAGCAGATTCTGCTGTGGGGCGGACTGGGCGCGCTGGCCTTCGGGTGGCTGCGTGCCAGGCGGCGCTAAGCGCCGATCTTCTCGCGGGTCGGGTCTTCTCCGGCGCCGCGGCGGGCGCGGATGAACGCGAGACGCTCTTCGAGGAGCTCCTCGAGCTCGGCGCGCGTGCGGCGCTCCATCAGCATGTCCCAGTGCGTGCGTGCGGCCTTCTCGTCGCTCGCGTCGAGCGTGACGGCCTGGCCGTCGACGTTCAGACGGGCGTCAGCGCCGCAGGCGCGGCATTCCCAGGTCTGAGGCGGCTCGGCATCCGCCGCGAACATCAGGTTCGTGACATGGCCGCAGGCGTCACAGGTATAGGTGGTTTCACGGCGCTCCATGAAAACGACGCCCTCTTCGCTCTGTAGGCTCTGGGCGCCGAGTCGGATGCCGCGTAGGCTGCGATCTGCCATTGTGTGGTCCTCTCGTCGCTGTCAGGTATAACGCTCCAGCCTGTGCGCTTCATCCACGCAGCCGGGTTCTCGGTGCTATTCACAGCGGAATCCCAGCGCGAGAGCGTATGGGCGGCGTGGCGAGCTCAGCGCGCGAGAGTGGCCAGAGCGAGGTCTGCGTGGTCCGACACGACCCCGTCCACGCCGAAGGCGACCAGACGACGCATGTCGTCGGCATCGTTCACCGTCCAGACGTGCACCTCGACGTCGTGGCGGTGCGCTGCGCGGAGCAACGCGGGCGTGAGGATCCTGAGCCCCGAGTGCCGCTCCGGGATCTGCAGCGCGTCGATGTCGCGCAGCAGGCGGGCGGGGGAGAGGCGGAGCGCGGAGAGGGAGCGGAGAGCGGCGATCGTCCGGCTGCCCCCGGATGTGGCCGGGCGCAGAGCGGTGCCGGCGCGCAGCACCGCGGCGATCGCGGCACGACGGTTCGCGTCCGAGAAGCTGGTCACGAGGACGCGGTGCGTGTGGTCGACGAGCAGCGGACCGAGGAGATTGGGGGCCTCCGCGGTCTTGACGTCGATGTTGAAGCGGGAGGTCGGAAAGGACGAAAGCGCGTCCGGGACCGTGAGCAACCCGCCATGGTCGGCGAAGATCCGCGAGAGTTCGCGAGTGCGCACCTCGCGGATCGCTCGAGTGTCCCCGGTCAGTCGCTCCAGCGTCTCGTCGTGGAACAGCACGACGTCGCCGTCGGCCGTGACCTGGCAGTCCGTCTCGATGTACTCGGCACCGGCCGCGTGCGCGGCGGCGAAGGCGGCCGCCGAGTTCTCCCACACACCGGAGTCCTCGCCCGCTGCGGTGACCAGACCACGGTGAGCGAGGACTCGGGGGTGTCGCGCCTTCTCGAAGTACGGGTGCGTCACGCGCCCGGATGGTTCGTCGGAGGCTGCCCGGGCTTCGGCGTGAACGCACTGCCGATTCCCTTGAGGGCCTCGGTCAGCTCGCTCGGGATGATCCAGAGCTTGTTCGACTGGCCCTCGCTGATCTTCGGCAGCATCTGGAGGTACTGGTACGCGAGCAGCTTGTCGTCCGGCTCACCCTGATGGATCGCGGTGAAGACGTTCTGGATAGCCTCGGCCTCACCCTGTGCTCGAAGCACCGCGGCCTGCTTGTCGCCCTCTGCACGCAGGATCTCGGCCTGTCGTGCGCCCTCGGCTTCGAGGATCGCGGACTGCTTCGTACCCTCTGCCGTGAGGATCGCGGCACGACGGTCACGCTCTGCGCGCATCTGCTTCTCCATCGAGTCCTGGATGGAGATGGGCGGATCGATCGCCTTCAGCTCGACTCGGCCCACGCGGATGCCCCACTTGCCGGTGGCCTCGTCGAGCACGACACGCAGCTGCCCGTTGATGTTGTCACGACTGGTCAGAGCCTCTTCGAGGTTCAGACCACCGACGACGTTGCGGAGCGTGGTCGTGGTGAGCTGCTCGACGGCACCGAGGTAGTTCGCGATCTCGTACGTCGCGGCGCGGGCATCGGTCACCTGGAAGTACACCACGGTGTCGATCGAGACGACGAGGTTGTCCTCGGTGATGACCGGCTGCGGCGGGAAGGAGACGACCTGCTCACGCATGTCGATGAGCGGACGGAGCCGATCGATGAACGGCACGAGGATGTTGAGACCGGGCATGAGGGTCTTGTGATAGCGGCCGAGCCGCTCGACCACGCCGGCGGTCGCCTGCGGGATGATGCGGATGGCTCGCGCCAGTGTGACCACCACGAAGATGATGATCGCGATCACGAGGATCCACAGGATCGCGGTCGGGATGAACGAGGAATCGTTCACGGGACTCTCCTACCTAGTCGTTGACGGGACGGACGATGGCGGTGGCTCCGTTGATCGCTGTGATCGCGACGGGGGAGCCCTGGGGGATGGCGACGACCGAGCCCGATCGTGCGGTCCAGGTGTCGCCGTTGCTGAGCTTCACCTGGCCGGAGATCTGGGTGACGTCCTGCAGGGCGATGCCCCGGAGATCGAGCAGAGCGTCGACGTTCGACTTGGTGGGGTCTTCGCCGCGCCGCAGGCGCCTCAGCAGAGGAGGACGGAGGAAGAGGATGAAAGCCGCCGCGGCCACTGCGGCGATGATCACCTGCGCCCAGACCGGGAGGCCCACGAGATCCGTCACGAGCCCGACGGTGCTGCCGAAGCTGAGCATCAGGAACGTGAAATCGAGGGTGAGCATCTCGATCACGAGGAACAGAGCGATGAGGACCAGCCAGCCGATCCATGCCCAGTTCTCGACCAGATCGATGAAAACGGGGAAGTTGTCCATGCGGCCTCCTTTGCGGTCAACCTATCACGCGGCCCCGTCGCGCTTGGGGTGCCGCAGTGCCCGCTTGGTAGTCTGGAACGGCCGTGCGATCACGGCGATCCGCGCATTCAAGGAGTCACCGTGACCGACGTTCTTCCCGCAGGTTCCCTCGACGGCAAGGTCGCCCTTGTCACAGGCTCGTCCCGGGGCATCGGCGCCGACACGGTCCGCTACCTCGCCGAGGCCGGCGCGGACGTCGTCATCAACTTCCGGAACAAGGCGCCGCGTGCCGAGAAGCTCGCCACGCAGCTGCGCGAACTCGGACGTCGTGTGCTCGTCGTCGGTGCGGACCTGACCGACCCGGCGTCGGTCGGCGAGATGTTCGACGCGGTGAAGGCCGAGTTCGGTCGTCTGGACGTTCTGGTGCTCAACGCCTCCGGCGGCATGGAGTCGGGAATGGCCGAGGACTACGCGCTCCTTCTGAACCGCGACGCGCAGCTCAGCGTGCTCGATGCGGCCACGCCTCTGCTCAGCGACGACGCGCGCGTCGTCTTCGTCACCAGCCACCAGGCGCACTTCATCCGTACGACGCCCACGATGCCCGAGTACGAGCCGGTGGCGCTGTCCAAGCGCGCGGGCGAGGATGCCCTCCGAGAGCGCATCCCCGGCCTCGCCGAGAAGGGGATCGGCTTCACCGTCGTCTCCGGCGACATGATCGAGGGAACCATCACCGCCACGCTGCTCGAGCGCGCGAACCCCGGTGCTATCGCGGAACGCCGCGAGTCGGCAGGCAAGCTCTACAACGTGTCGGAGTTCGCCGCCGAGGTCGCTCGTGCCGCGGTCGACGCCGTGCCGGCTGACAACACGCGTCTCGTGGGTGACGTGAGCGCGTTCGCCACCGAATGATCTGCGTCGCCACCGAGTGATCGGAGCGAACGAGAAGAGGGCCCCGTCCGAGTGGACGGGGCCCTCTTCTCGTTCTCGGAGGCGTCAGCGGACGCCGTCGGACTCGACCGAGGCCACGAAGCCCTTCGCGTCCTTGCCGAGCGTGATCGCGCGAACGATCTGCACGATGCCGAGCACGACGAGCGAGATGCCGAGCACCAGCCACAGCACGGCGGCCGCGTACAGCGGCGAGAAGAGCACCACGATTCCGGCGACGATGCTGAGCAGTGCGTAGAGGAGCGTCCAGACGCGCGAGCCGTCCTGTCCGAGCAGTGACAGGGCGACCACTCCGTCGACGATCCAGCTGATGCCGATGAAGATCACGACGACGAGGGCGAGCGTCGCCGCGGCGACCCCGAGGTTCGCGAACGCGATGACACCTGCGACGATGTAGACCAGGCCGAGGACGATATGTCCCACGCGGGCCCAGCCGCCCTTCACCCGGGAGAAGATGCCGAGCCCGATGTAGACGAGGCCGGCGACCACGAGGTAGGACGCGAAGATGCCCGTGACGATGACCGCGGACTTGACCGGCCACACGAGGAGGACGATGCCCGCGATCAGCGCGATGACGCCGGAGACCGCGAGCACGATGCGGATGGACTTGAACAATGACTTCGCTTCGGTAGCGAGTGGATCAGACATGGTTGGGGACCCTTTCTGAGAAATCCCTGTGAGGGATGCTGCCAGGGTAGCGCTGTCCGAGCCTGAAGTGGGGGAGGGCAGTATCGATATGTCGCACGTTTTCACAGTGCGACGCCGGGCGTCATGGCAAAATCTAGGCGTGACCCCTGACGATGACGCCCGGCTGCGTGAACTCGTCGTCATGCGCAAGGTGCGCGACAGGATCGATCGCGAGTACGCGAAGCCGCTCGACGTCGAAGCCCTCGCGAAGGGCGTGCACATGAGCGCCGGTCATCTGAGCCGGCGCTTCCGCGACGCATACGGCGAGTCTCCTTACTCGTATCTGATGACCCGTCGGATCGAACGGGCTATGGCGCTGCTGCGTCGGGGCGACCTCTCGGTGACGGAGGTGTGCTTCGAGGTCGGGAGCTCGTCGCTCGGCACCTTCAGCACGAGGTTCACCGAGCTCGTCGGTGTCTCACCCCGCGTGTACCGTGAACGCGCGACCCACGTCGAAGGCATTCCGACCATCCACGCGAAGCACGTCATCCGACCGATCAGGAATCAAGAAGCACCGCGCACGGACGCACACCTAACCTGAACCCATGAACATCAGCATCCACTACGCATTCCTTCCGCACACGGATGCCGAGGCAGCCCTCGGCTTCTACCGCGACGCCCTCGGATTCGAGGTGCGCAACGACGTCGGCTACGACGGTCTCCGATGGCTCACGGTCGGCCCTGAGGGCCAACCCGAAACCTCGATCGTGCTGCATCCGCCGGCGACGGACCCTGGGATCACGGATGCCGAACGGCAGACGATCCTCGAACTCATCGCGAAGGGCAGCTACACCGCTCTCACGCTCGCGAGCGACGACCTCGACGGACTGTTCGAGAGACTGGTCGAGCAGGGCGCCGATGTCGTGCAGGAGCCCATGGACCAGCCGTACGGCGTGCGCGACTGCGCCTTCCGCGATCCCGCGGGCAATCTTCTCCGTATCAACCAGGCCGGCTGAGCAGGCCGAGAAACCCGAGGACGACCATGACACACGCTGCAGACGGCCACGACCTGATCCGCGTTCAGGGTGCCCGCGAGAACAACCTCAAAGAGGTCAGCGTCGACATCCCGAAGCGTCGGCTGACGGTGTTCACGGGCGTCTCGGGATCCGGCAAGAGCTCTCTCGTGTTCGACACGATCGCCGCCGAATCGAGGCGCATGATCGACGAGACCTACAGCGCCTTCGTGCAGGGATTCATGCCGTCAGTGCCCCGGCCGGACGTCGACGTCCTCGAGGGGCTCACGACCTCGATCATCGTCGATCAGGAGCGCCTCGGGGCGAACCCCCGATCGACAGTCGGCACGGTGACCGACGCGAACGCGATGCTGCGCATCCTGTTCAGCAAGCTGGGCCAGCCCTACATCGGCGGACCGACCGCCTTCTCGTTCAACATCCCCACCCAGAAGGCCAGCGGCGTGATGACGGGGCCGGGCGGCGAGAAGAAGATCGTCAAGGACGCGATCTACCTCGGCGGCATGTGCCCCAGATGCGAGGGCAGGGGAGCGGTCTCCGACCTCGACCTCGCTCAGATCGTCGACGAGTCGAAGTCGCTCGACGAGGGCGCGATCATGGTGCCGGGGTACACGGCGGACGGGTGGATGGTGAAGGGCTTCTCGGCCTCCGGCTTCTACCCGGCCGACAAGCCGGTCGCCGAGTTCACGGAGAAGCAGCGGCAGCTGTTCCTCTATGGCGAGGTCACAAAGGTCAAGATCTCGGGCATCAACATGACCTACGAGGGACTGATCCCGAAGATCACGAAGTCGATGCTCTCGAAGGATCTCGACGCGCTGCAGCCCCACATCCGCGCGTTCGTCGAGCGCGTCGCGACCTTTGCGACCTGCCCCGAGTGCGACGGCACCCGACTCACCGAGGGCGCTCGCTCGTCGAAGATCGACGGGATCAGCATCGCTGACGCGTGCCGCATGCAGGTCACCGACCTCGCGGCGTGGGTGCGCGGTCTCGAGCTTCCCGGTGCCGCGCCGCTCCTTGAGGCGCTGAGCGCGAACCTCGACGCGTTCGTCACGCTCGGCCTCGGCTATCTGAGTCTCGAACGCCCGTCGGGCACGCTGTCCGGGGGAGAGGCGCAGCGCATCAAGATGCTCCGTCACCTCGGCTCGTCGCTGACGGATGTGACCTATGTGTTCGACGAGCCCACGATCGGGCTGCACCCGCACGACATCCAGCGCATGAACACGCTGCTGCTGCGGCTGCGCGACAAGGGCAACACCGTTCTCGTGGTCGAGCACAAGCCCGAGACCATCGCCATCGGAGACCATGTGATCGACCTCGGTCCTGGCGCGGGGAGCGCAGGCGGCGAGATCTGCTTCGAGGGCACGGTCGAAGCGCTCAAGGCCAGCGGCACCCGCACGGGAAAGCACCTCGACGACCGAGCAGCGCTCAAGCCCTCTGTGCGCACGAGCAACGGGGCGATCGAGGTGCGCGGCGCCACGGCGAACAACCTGCAGGATGTCGATGTCGACATCCCCACGGGCGTGCTCACCGTCGTCACCGGCGTCGCAGGTTCGGGCAAGAGCTCGCTCATCCACGGCTCGGTGTCGAAGCTCGAGGGCGTCGTCGCGATCGATCAGGGAGCGATCAAGGGCTCACGCCGCAGCAACCCTGCGACCTACACCGGACTGCTCGAGCCCATCCGCAAGGCGTTCGCGAAGGCCAACGGGGTGAAGCCCGCCCTCTTCAGCGCGAACTCCGAGGGCGCCTGTCCGACATGCAAGGGCGCGGGCGTCATCATCACCGAGCTCGGGTTCATGGACACGATCGAGACGCCGTGCGAGGACTGCGGCGGCAAGCGCTTCCAGGCCGCCGTGCTCGAGTACAAGCTCGCAGGCAAGGACATCACCCAGGTGCTGGATCTGCCGGTCTCCGAGGCGCGGATCTTCTTCTCCGAGGGCGATGCGAAGCTGCCGGCGGCGGCTGCCATTCTCGGGCGCCTCGAAGACGTCGGGCTCGGCTACCTCTCGCTCGGCCAGCCGCTGTCGACGCTGTCGGGCGGTGAGCGGCAGCGCATCAAGCTGGCGATCCAGATGGGGGAGAAGGGCGACACCTACGTCCTCGACGAGCCCACCACCGGTCTGCACCTCGCCGACGTCCAGAACATCCTGGGGCTGCTCGACAGGCTCGTGGAATCGGGCAAGACGGTGATCGTCATCGAACACCACCAGGCGGTGATGGCCCACGCCGACTGGATCATCGACATCGGTCCGGGCGCCGGGCACGACGGCGGACGAGTGGTCTTCGAAGGAAGCCCCGCAGATCTCGTGGCGGCGAAGTCGACGGTGACGGGGGAGCACCTCGCCGCGTACGTCGGGGCATAGGGCACAGCCTGGTCACGCGACGTCGGGACGGGTCATCAACGGTGATGTCGCATGGGTGACCAGGTCCGTTCCGGTCAGAGGAACGGTCACCCACCTGAGCTCCGCCCTCGCACCGCGGACGGTCAACCGGACACGGTGGGGCGTGTTCACGACGTGGAGCTCCGCCACGAAGGCGTCTCCCTGCCATGCGCCGGCCGCAGCGAGCGGCCGCCCGAGCGGAGCACTCCGCGCCCAGTGTCCGAAGCCGACGGGAAGTGCGAAGAGCTCCCCGAATCGTAGGAGCCAGCCGCCCGATTGTGGATGAAGGACCACCGGAGTGCCGCTCGGGAGCCCGGAGTCCGGGTGCGAGGCATCGACGATCGCCCGGGAGTCGGTCGAGGCGGGTCCCGGGTCGCCGTGGACCATAGGAAGAGCAAGGTGTCGAAGCCTGCGCATGAGCATGAGATCACCACCGACATCACCTGACGTATCGATCCCAGGCAGCAGAGAGTCCCGGATCGCATCCAGCGCATCCTGCGCGTGACCTATCTCCGTGTGCGCTGCGGTGAGGACGACGACCACGTCGAGATCAGGCACGACGATGCACTGCTGGCCGTATGCTCCGTTGCCGTGGAAGCCGTGCGCGGACATCCAGATCTGATAGCCGTAACCGGAGTGGAAGTCCGCACCCGGGGCGCCTGGTGAGAAGTGCCTGCTGTCGATATGCTTGCGCGTCGCCGAAGCGACCCACTCGCGAGACAGCAGCTGACGCCCCTGCCATTCGCCGCCGCGCAGCATCAGCTCGCCGAAGGCTGCGACGGCCTCGGTCGTGAGGTGCAATCCATGGAACCCGAAGACCGCGCCGCTGCCGACTCGATCCCATTCGGCCCCGGTGATGCCCATCGGTCCGAACAGTCGGTCGTCCAGCAACCGGGGGAGCGTCTGCCCGGAGACATGCTCGATCATCCGCGCCAGAATGAAGGTCGTCGCGTTGTCGTAGGTGTGCCGCGTCCCAGGCGCTGCTTCGATCGGCATCCGCAGGTATCCGCGCACGAGATCGCTCGGTTCGAGCGCCCATGCGCTCTCGAGCGTGTCTTCGGCATGGCCGGCGGTCATCGTCAGGAGATGCTGAACGGTGAGAACGCGCGCTTCGGCGGGAATGTCGTCGGGAACATGATGCGGCAGTACGTCGACGATTCGATCATCGAGGGTCAGCAGTCCGTCGTCCACGACGAGGCCTACTCCCATCGCCGTGAAGGACTTCGTCAGCGAGTAGAGCAGATGCGGTTCGTCAGCGGAGTAGGGAGCCCACCAGCCTTCTGCGACGACGTGGCCGCGGCGAACGATCATGAGCGAATGGCACTCGATCCCCCTCCGCTCGAGACGATCCAGGAGCGCACCGATGGCCGAGGACGAGACGTCGACGGATGCGGGGGAGGTACGCGGCAAGGACACGACGTCATCGTACGGGCCCCGTACCGATATGGCAGGGCTCGCTGCAGTCAGTCCTTGTACGCCACGATCGTGAAGGTGCACGGGATGAGGTTGCGCTCCGCCTCCGGCCAGGCATAGCCGCGCGGGACCTCGACCATCCGAGGGCTGAACCGCCAGGGGAGTGTGCGACCCTCGTCGAAGTGGACGAGGCGGAGACCGGCGCGGAGCAGCGAACCGAGGATCTCGGACAGCGGATGCGGCCATTCATAGGTCCGGGCATGCGCGACCGTCCCATCTCCGGCGTACGTGGTCTCGTCATCCCACTGTTGTGCGCGGCCGTCCCCGAAATAGGAATAGCGCGTGACGAAGCCCTCTGCATCCTCGTCGAGGGCGAGGAGCGCCGGATGACCGTCTCTGATGAAGAAAGTCCCGCCCGGACGCAGCAGGGCGACGATCTGAGCGGCCCAGCGATCGAGATCCTGCAGCCAGCAGATGGTGCCGATGCTCGTGTACACGACATCGAAGTCACCCGACACCGCGTTCCTGGCTTCGAGGACGTCGGTCTGGACCCAGGTCGCCGCGGTTCCGGTGCGTTCCGCGAGAGAGGCGGCCACCCGCAGCGCAGGCTCCGAGAAGTCCACGCCCGTCACGCGGGCACCGGAACGAGCCAGCGAGATCGTATCGGTGCCGATGTGGCATTGCAGGTGGCAGACATCGAGTCCTGAGAGGTTTCCACCACGCACGAAACGATCGAGCACCGGCAGATCGTCGCTCACGACATCGCTGATATGGCTCGGATCGTCATAGGCATCCAATCCGTATGCCTCTTCGTGCAGCGGCACGCGATCATCCCAGTTCCGCAGGTTCGCGCTGCGTGCGGCATCCCAGCCGATCTCGACACTGTCTCCGTTCACGGCTCGAGCTTAGTGAGAGCAGCTGTCACCCCGCTCGCGGTATCGCCGATAATGCACATTATGTCAGCTCACGTTCGAAGACGCCTCCCCGAAGTACTTGATCGAGGGTCATGCGCGCGAGGATCACCAGGGCGTGCCGTTGAGGTCGATGTCGCCCTGCGGCCACTGCTCTGCCCCAGCGCGCAGGTTCGGGCAGGCGTAGACGAGGATCGGCGCACCGCCAGACGTCACGGTCGCCTTCGCACCGCTCATCGACACATGGCGCTCCACAGCGTTCACCCGTGTCCAGCCGGTGCGCTCGTAGAACGACGTGACCTCCTCTCGGCAGCCGAGATAGCCGAATTCGACACGATCGTCGTCGCGCATCGCCTGCTGGGCGTGGGTCATCACCCGACGTCCGGCCCCGCGGGAGCGCCAGTCCGGATGGACCAGGACTCCCCCGGTCCCGGCGACTGTGACCATGCGCTCCCCAACCCGTATGACGCGTCGCTGGAAGCCGACGTGGGCAACGGCCGCGTTCCCATGGAAGATCATCGTGTGCACGTCCGCGGGAGAATAACCGTACGGACGGTCAGGGTCCCACTCGCCGTGCGTCTCTCGGTACTCGGAATCGAAGAGGTCGCGCAGCGCAGCCGTCTGGGACTCTGACAGCGCTCCGTGTTCTACGGTGATGACATGCTCGGCAACGGGCGCTGGCTTGAGTCTCGGCGCCCGCACTGTCAGGATCGTCCGTCCATGTTCGCCGGTCGGAAGATCGTCGCCCGAATTCTCGAAGCCGAGCTTCTCGAGAACACGACGCGAGGCGACATTCCAGTCCCATACGCTCGCCCAGAGTCGCTCGTATCCCTCGGCGTCGGACCACGCGAGGACCGCTCGGGCGGCTTCCGTCGCGTAGCCGTGATTGTGGACCCTGCTCAGAAGTTCGAAGGCGATCTCCGGCTCGTCCGCTGATCCCTTGCCTGCGAAGATGAGCCCGCAGTATCCATACACCTCGCCGGTCGTCGCGTCTTGGACGGACAGCAGGTCGGAGCGCCGGTCTCGCTCCTCGGCGATGTGAGCCGCTATGTCGGAGACCGTCGGGTGGCCAGTCGCGTCGGGTCTGCGGTGCGGCGGCACGCGTTCGTCTCGTTCGCTCCACAGCCGATGGAATACCTCGGCGTCCGCCACCACCTGCGGCCGGAGAGTCAGCCGATCCGTCCGCAAGGTCGTTTCCCCCAGCGCTCCTCGTGCGGGAGCCGAAGCGGTCGAGTTCACGTCGTCGACCCGGATTCGGCGAGGTCGGCCAGAGCCGCCGTCACCGAGCACCACCCCTCGAAGAATCCGAGGTCCTCGTGCAGATCTCGCGCAGCGGGATCTCCGTGTCGAACGACCACGCGGTAA
The DNA here is from genome assembly GCF_038397735.1 of Microbacterium sp. LWH13-1.2. Taxonomy (NCBI): domain Bacteria; kingdom Bacillati; phylum Actinomycetota; class Actinomycetes; order Micrococcales; family Microbacteriaceae; genus Microbacterium; species Microbacterium sp. LWH13-1.2. The sequence continues at coordinate 1,337,108 of NZ_CP151635.1, forward strand.
GCCGTGCCCTCGGGATGCTCGTCGAGCGTGATCTCCGCCGTCATCGATACTGGTTCGGGCTTCGCAGGGCGCCAGGCGCTGTCGACCACATTCGCGAAGAGCAGCCGTCGTCCTGGCTCGACGACGAGGAAGATGCCATCCGTGTGCGGGAAGTACTCCCCCGCGGGCTCCCGCATGCTGGTGACGAAGCCGCCGCCCGGATGCACGTCGAGGTGGTCGACGCGCGCCTGCATGGGGGCCGGAATCCACCACTGTGCGAGAAGCTGCGGGTCTGTCCATGCGCGCCACACCGCCGACGGTGACGCCCGGATCGTCCTCTCCAGAGTCAGATCGAGACGCGGGTCGAGGGCTGTGCTGGTCATACTGTCTCCTCCAGGTCGGTCACCAGGGACTCGAGTCGGTCCGTTCGCTCATGCCAGAGCCGGCGTTGCTCGTCAAGCCAATCGCCGATGACGGCGAGACGCTCGGGATCGAGTGTGCAGGTGCGCACACGTCCGCTTTTCGAGGTGCGGATGAGTCCGCTCTCCTCCAGCGCGCGGATGTGCTTCAGGAACGACGGCAGTGTGATCGCGAAGGGCTGGGCGAGCTCCCCCACGCTCGCGGGTCCACGCCCGAGCGATCGGATGACCTCGCGCCGCGTCGGGTCGGCGAGAGCGAGAAAGACCTCGTTCACACCGTCATGGTTTGCCATGAGGGTAAGTATTGCGCGCGTGGAAGGTTAGCGCAAGGGCACAGTATGTGCGGGCCTCGTCATGCAGACGAGTCCCTCCCGGTCATCCCACGACTCGACACGGACGAACCCACGGGATTCGTACAACCCGATCGCCGGAGCCCGCCAGTCCCAGACGGACAGGCGGACGTTGCCAGAGGTCAGCGCCAGCGCCGCATCCAGCAATGCGGATCCGAGTCCGCGCCCGCGAAGATCCGGATCCGCCCAGAGGCGCTTGATCTCGGTCTCTCCCCCGGCGATCCGAATGATCACGACCCCGACAGGCTGCTGCCCGATGACGGCGACAAGTGTCGTGCAGTCGGCATACGAGACGCGCGGGTCCGCCACCTCGCGCTCGTATCGTGGCGGCAACCCCGTGATCGGCACAGCCGACTCGGCCCGACCGCGCTCATGCTTCTCCGCTTCGGTCTGCAGGAGGTAGGTGCGGACGAGCGTACTCACCGCAGCCGTATCGGCTTCGTCCCACCGCGATTCCCTGACCCGGATCGACAGCCCGGGTCGGTCAGGCGACGAGTGCAGACGGGACGAGGTCACACACCCATTCTGCCCTCACTGTGCTGCCCAGACTCCGAGCTCGTTGCCGCTCGGGTCCACGAAATGCAGTCGTCGACCGCCCGGGAAGTCGTACGGCCCCTGAGTCACTGCGCCGCCGGCTTCCGTTATCGCGGCGTGCGTGGCATCGAGGTCGTCGGAGTACAGGAGCACGAGCGGACCGCCGGCGGGACGCGCCTGGTCGGACAGCAGAAGACCGCCCACCTCGGTCCCGTCGCCGGTGGGCGAGGCGATGCCCGCATAGGCGGGACCGTAGTCGACGAAGACCCATCCGAAGGTGTCGCGGTAGAAGCGCTTCGCGGTCTCGAGGTCGTTCACGACGAGCTCGACGTAGTTGATGGAGTGGTGCACGGGGTCAGGTGTCATGCGGCCACGGTAGCGACAGCATCTGACATGCGGAAGAGGCCGTCGCGGTGCTTCGCGCGCCCGGCGAGGCCGCGCACCAGGAGTAGCGTGGAAGGGTGCAACAGGTTCCCAGCTCCCCCGTGACTTCGCCGGGGTGGAGAGCCTGGCTCATCTGGGGTGTGGGTGTCGCCGCCTACGTTCTGGCGATCACCAACCGCACCTCGTTGGGAGCGGTCGGCGTCGAAGCGGCGGACCGGTTCCAGGCCGATGCCTCCACGCTCGCGCTGTTCGCCGTGGTGCAGCTCGCGGTATACGGCGGCATGCAGATCCCGATCGGAATCCTCCTCGATCGTTTCGGATCCCGCCCGATCATGACGGTCGGCATGCTGCTCATGGCTGCGGGCCAACTCACCATGGCGCTCTCCCCCAGCATCGGCATCGCGGTGTTCGCACGCATCCTGCTCGGCGCGGGTGATGCAGCGATCTTTCCTGCGGTGCTGCGTCTCGTCGCCACCTGGTTCCCCGCGCAGCGAGGGCCGATCATGGTGCAGTTCACCGGCATCATCGGGCAGGGCGGCCAGCTCATCGCGCTCGTCCCATTGGCCGCGCTCCTGCACGCGACGACCTGGACGGTCACGTTCGGCAGCGTCGCAGGACTCGGTGTGCTCTTCACGATCCTCGTCGCGCTCCTCATCCGCAACCACCCGGTCGAGCGCGGCGCAGACGTCTCGGTCGACACCGACACCGGCGTGATCCGGGTCGTCACCTCGGCGATCGACACGGGCGTCGGCATCCGCGCGGCATGGGCCCACCCGGGCACGCGACTCGCCTTCTGGTCTCACTTCACGGCGCCGTTCGCCGGCACCGCCTTCATCCTGCTGTGGGGAATGCCGTTCCTCACGGCGGCCCAGGGGCTCGACACCGCCCACGCGGCGGGAATCATCTCGGTCTATGTGGTCGCGGGCATGGCACTCGGGCCGATCATCGGCGACCTCTCGAGACGCCTCCCCAATCAGCGCTCCGTCGCGCTCGTGCTCCCGGCGGTCGGTGTGCAGTTCGTCGCGTGGGTCGCGATCCTCGCCATGCCGGAGCCCGCGCCGATCTGGCTCCTCTACGTTCTCGCGGTGGCTCTCGCCACGGGTGGTCCCGCAAGCATGATCGCCTTCGACCATGCCCGTACGCACAACCCTTCGCATCGTCTGAGCACGGCCACAGGGGTGACCAACGCCGGCGGCTTCATCGCCGCGCTCATCGCGATCTGGCTGATCGGCCTCGCGCTCGACATCCAGGGTGCCGGGACACCCGAGACCTACTCGTTCGACGCATTCCGCATCGCGTTCCTCATGCCGATCCCGCTCTGGATCCTCGGCGTGACGTTCATCGTGATCGAGCGCAAGCGCACCCGGATCCGGATGGGCCTGGATCCGGAGAAGCGACACTGACAGCTCTTAGGATGAGGCTCATGCCCGCAGCATTCACCTTCTCCGCCGACCCGTCTCTCATCGACCGCGACCTGGTGCACCAGTGGCTCAGCGTCGAGTCCTATTGGGCTCAGGGGCGGACCAGAGAGACCCAGGATGCTGCGATCGACGCGTCGAGGAACTACTCGGTTCGCGATTCCGACGGCCAGCAGGTCGCATACGCCCGAGTCGTCACCGACGGGGTGACGTTCGCGTGGCTGTGCGACGTGTTCGTGGATGCATCGTCTCGGGGCAAGGGCCTCGGGCGGATGATCGTCGAGGGTGTCATCCAGAACCTGCAGGACACGTCGACGGTGAAGCGTATCGTTCTCGCCACGAGCACGGCCGACGGCCTGTACGCGCAGTACGGGTTCGCCGAGTCTCCGGGACCGAACCGATACATGATCAAGCAGATGCCGCGCGACTGAGGCCGCTCCGCCTCAACGCGCGAGGTGCTGGAAGGTCTCGAGGATGAGCTCGATGCTCACTCGCTCCGGGACCTCGGGATCGCCGGCTTCGAATTCGGCGAACTCCACTCCCCTCACGGAGTCGGTGGGCAGGGCAGCGAAGATCGACGCGATCTGGTGCGGCAGCAGACCCTCGGAGACGCGATAGGCAGCCGGCACGTAGCCGGGTTCGAGAACGTCCCAGTCCACATGGATCCAGACGGGGCGACCGGCGACGAGCTCCGCCACCCGATCAGGCGTGCTCTCCGACGGGGCGAGCACGGTGACGCCTGCGGCGGCGAGCAGCTCGCCCTCTGCGATGTCGATGTCGCGGCCTCCGACTACGATGACCTGTGCAGGATCGAGTCCTGCGCCGTGCCCGCTCTCCCACAGCCCACATGCCGCGGCGACCACCATGCCACCGAGGTAGCCGGAGTCGGTCGTCGCCGGTGTGTTGAAGTCGCCGTGCGCGTCGATCCAGAGCACGACGGCATCCGGATGCCGTTCGGCCACCGTCGGGAGTGTGCCGAGGCTTGCGGCGCACGTGTTGGTCGCGAGGAGAGGGATCGAACCGGCATCGAGTGCGTCCCGCACAGCATCTCGCAGCCCGAGCAGCGTGCTCTCAGCCTGGGGCAGAGCGACCGACCAATCGTCCGTGATCGCCGGGGACGGCGATCCGACGAGTTTCTGCTCTACACCGAGAAGAGCCGAAAGCGCGGCGCCGACACGTCGGGCTCCGACGAGCGCACCGTCCGTGCGGTCGGCCACGCGGCCCTGGGAGACGATGAGAGAGAAGCGGGAGGTCATGCTCTCAGCTTTCCACCCGCGCAGAGCCCCGGCAAAACAAGGCCATACGCGCGCGTCGAGTTCGCGACGCGTTCAGCTCGCCGCGGTCGAATCAGCGCCCTGCACGTCGCAACGGTGTCCAGCCGAACGGCACCGGGCCATCGAACGCGGCTCGTTCACGGTCGGCGCGATCTGACCACCCCTGCGCCTGTCCAGGGGTGTCGAAGGCGCCGCGGGCCACGCGGAGTCCGACGTCCTCGTGATGCATTCGCGGGGCTCCCCCGCGTCGCACGGATGCACGGACGCTCCATGAGTCGTCAGCGAAACCTCCTCCGCGGAACACGCGGTAGTCGTCGTAACGCGCGGGATCGAGCAGATCCCAGCACCACTCCCACACGTTGCCGAGAGTGTCGAACAGCCCATGGAGGTTGGGCAGCTTGCCACCCACGTCCTGCGGTGTCGAGACCCCGTCTGCGTTCGTCCATGCCGAGTCTGCCAGCGGAGCATAGTGCGGCCCGCTCGAACCGGCCCGGCAGGCGTACTCCCATTCCGACTCGGTGGGAAGCCGATAGCCATCACCTGTGACATCCCAGGAGACGTCTTCGCCGTCAAAGCGATATACCGGATCGAGCCCCTCCCATTCCGATGCCGCGTTGCAGAAATGCACCGCGCGAAGCCAGCTCAGATCTGCGGCCGGTCGACGGGGATGTCTCGAAGGGATCGGCAGCACCTCGGCGAACTGCTCTTCGGTGATCGGGAACACGCCGATCTCGAAATCCTCGACATCCACGGTGCGCTCGACCTTGCGACGCGCGTCGTGCAGCGTCACCGTCCCACCGCTGATGCGGCGCATCTCGATGTCGGTCACTTCTGAGGTGCTCTCTCGACCCATTCCGGGTATTTCGCGGCTCGGCCGTCACCGGACGACGTACGAGTGACGCGTCGCCTGACCCAGGGGCCGACGAACTCCCGGTAGTAGGCGAGACCCGCGGGTCCGCCCGCGGTGAGCGACGTCGGCGACCACCAGGTCGACGGCGGTTCGAAGCCCAGGCCGTGCAGAACGCGAGCGGCGACTCGATGATGGCCGGCCGCGTTCATATGCAGGCGGTCTTCCGACCAGTACTTCGCGCCGGCGAGCTCCCTGTCGGGCCAGTTGAGCGCTCGCACCACGTCATCGCGCCCCTCGACCCTGCGGAGCACGGCATCGGAGAGCTGGTCGCCGCGGCGCTGCACGAGCGACCCCATCGGCAGCTGACCGCTCGGATTCGCACCCGACAGCAGGATCAGCGTCACGCCTTCCTCGTCACAGCGTCGGAGCACTCGGCTGAACGCGTCCGCGATGTGCTCGAGGTCGGTGCGCGGACGCAGCATGTCGTTGCCGCCGCCGTTGAAGGAGAGGTGTGTGGGCCGCAGCGCCAGTGCCGGCTCGAGCTGCTGCTCGACGATGGGCCACGCGAGCTTTCCGCGGATAGCGAGGTTCGCGTAGCTGATCGGGTGTCCTGCCGCGTCAGCCCACCCCTGGGCGACCAGGTCGGCCCAGCCGCGCTCTCGCCCGTCCGGCAGCACATCACCCACTCCCTCGGTGAAGGAATCGCCGATGGCCACGTAGCGCACGTCTGTCACCTCGACAGCCTATTCCCGTCCACCGACAGGCGGCCTCATCAGCGGTCGTCGAGTGCGACTCCCCCGCGGTCGACCAGACCCCACGCGGCGGCGGCCGCGGCCACGAAACAGGCACTGAACACCACGAAGAGCACGGGCGCCCCTCCGGCGACGAGGATGACGGGGACGGCGAGAGGAGCGACGATCGATGCGATACGGCCCACACCCGCCGCCCAGCCCGCACCCGTGCCGCGGAGCGACGTCGGGTAGACCTCAGGGGTCACGGCATACAGTGCGCCCCACGCGCCGAGGTTGAAGAACGAGAGCGCCATGCCAGAGGCGATGATCGCGGCCTCGGTGGTCGATGTGCCGAAGAAGACGGCCGAGACGGCGGACCCGACGAGGAACACCGAGAGGGTCGTGCGGCGTCCCCACACCTCGATCAGCCAGGCGGCCACGGCGTAACCGGGCAGTTGCGCGAGCGTGATGATGAGCGTGAATCCGAATGAACGGACGAGATCGAATCCTGCGTCGACCAGGATGCTGGGAATCCAGATGAACGCGCCGTAGTACGCGAAGTTCACACAGAGCCAGACGATCCACAGGCACAGCGTGCGGATGCGGAACTCCGCATTCCAGAGCGTCATGAGGCGTGCTCTCGTCGTGATCGCGATCGCACGCGAGACCGGCTCTCGTCTGATGGCGGGTCCCGGTTCGACGCCCGCATCCGCCTCGAACGTCGAGACGATGCGGTCGGCCTCGGCGATGCGCCCGCGGGATGCGAGCCATCGCGGGGACTCCGGCAGACCCCAGCGAACGACCAGCGCATAGACGGCGGGGATCGCGCCGAGCGCGAAGGCCCAGCGCCATCCGTCGACGGATGCGGGGATCACGAAGAAGCCGATCAGCGCCGCTGCTGTCCACCCCAGGGCCCAGAACGCCTCGAGGATCACGATGAGTCGACCGCGGATCCGCGCCGGAGCGAACTCGCTCACGTATGTCGAGGCCACGGGGAGCTCCGCGCCGAGTCCGAGACCGACGAGGAATCGCAGCGCGAGGAGAGCGGCCAGTCCGCCGACGAGGGCACTCGCGCCCGTGGCGATTCCGTAGATCAGGAGCGTGAGCGCGAAGACCTGGCGTCGCCCCAGCCGGTCGGCGAGGAGGCCGCCGAGGGTCGCACCGAGCGCCATGCCGATGAACCCGACGGATGCGATCCATCCGGCATCCGTCTTCGTGAGTCCCCACTGCTGGGTGAGGGCGGCGAGGATGAACGAGATGAGGCCGACATCCATCGCGTCCAGCGCCCAGCCGACACCGGATCCGGTGAGGAGTCGCAGATGGCGACGCGTGAACGGGAGGTCGTCGAGGCGACCGGCGATCGATGCCCGGCTCGGCAGCGCGGTGTTGGCCATGCCTACATCGTAGGGGCGCGCACCAGGCCGCCGAGCCCGTGGGTCAGTCAGTCGCGGTCGGCGAGCAATCTGCGCACGCGCGGGATGACCTCGGAGCCGTAGAGCTCGATGCTGCGCATCATCGACTCGTGCGACAGCGTTCCCGTGGCGTACTTCATGTCGAAACGGCCGAGGCCCAGTGTCGTGACCGTGTCGGCGATCTTCGCGGCGACGCGATCAGGCGAGCCGACGTACAGCGCGCCGGCCGGCCCGATGTCGTTCTGGAACCGTGCTCGGCTGTAGGGAGGCCACCCGCGCTCGCGTCCGATGGTGTTGTTCATCGCTTCGAAGCCGGAGTACGCGGCTTCCCATGCCTCGTCGTCCGAGTCGGCGATGTGCCCCGGCGAGTGCACGGCGATCGGGTGAGAGGCCGTGCCGAACGACGCCACGGACCGATGGTAGAGGTCGACGAACTGCCGGAACCGACCCGCGGGACCTCCGATGATCGCGAGCATCAGACCGAGTCCGTGCCTGGCGACGCGCACGACAGACTCCGGGCTGCCGCCCACGCCGACCCAGGTGCGCAGACCGTTCTCGCTCTTGGGGAACACGTTCGCATTCTCGAGTGAGGCGCGCATGGTTCCCGACCACGTCACCGGCTCCTCCTTGAGCAGCTCGACGAACAACTCGAGCTTCTGCTCGAACAGAGCATCGTAGTCGCGGAGGTCGTAGCCGAACAGGGGGAACGACTCGATGAACGATCCACGCCCGAGAACCACCTCGGCCCGTCCGTTCGAGAGCGCGTCGAGGGTCGAGAAGCGCTCGAAAACGCGCACCGGATCGTCGGACGACAGCACGGTCACCGCGGTACCGAGACGGATGTCCTTCGTGCGGCCGGCGATGGTGGCCAGAACCATCTCGGGAGCCGAGACGGCGAACTCGGTGCGGTGGTGCTCCCCCACTCCGAAGAAGTCGACGCCGACGCTGTCGGCCATCTCCGCCTGCTCGACGATGTTGCGGATCGTCTGTGCTCCTGTGAGGAGCTCGCCGTCCGCGCCCCTCGTGATATCCCCGAAGGTGTCCAGCCCGAACTCGATGCTCATGTCAGCCCTTTCTATTCAACTGAATGAACACCGGTCGGGTTGGGCACATTCCCTCACCGTGCGAGAAGAGCTGTGCGAAGCGTGTCGAGGCCGACACCGCCCATGTCGAGAGCCCGCTTGTGGAACTCCTTCACGTCGAAGTCCGCTCCGCGTTCCGTCTGATAGGCATCGCGCACCTGCTCCCAGATGCGCTGTCCGACCTTGTACGACGGCGCCTGTCCTGGCCAGCCGAGGTAGCGGTTCACCTCGAACTGCACGAACTGGTCGGACATGTTCACGTTCTTGCGCATGAAGTCGAGCGCGTAGTCCGCATCCCAGGCGCCCTCACCGTCGAGACGGGGCTTGCCGAGGTGCACACCGATGTCGAGCACGACGCGTGCCGCGCGCATCCGCTGCCCGTCGAGCATGCCGAGTCGATCCGCCGGATCGTCGAGATAGCCCAGCTGCTGCATCAGACGCTCGGCGTACAGGGCCCAGCCCTCGGCGTGGCCGGAGGTGCCGGCGAGCAGGCGGCGCCACGAGTTGAGTTCGGCGCGGTTGTAGACCGCCTGGGCGATCTGCAGGTGATGGCCCGGAACGCCCTCGTGATAGACGGTCGTGAGCTCGCGCCATGTGTCGAACTCGGTGACACCCTCCGGGACGGACCACCACATGCGGCCGGGGCGCGAGAAGTCGTCTGTCGGTCCCGTGTAGTAAATGCCACCCTCCTGGGTCGGGGCGATCATGCACTCGAGCGTTCGGATGGCCTCGGGGATGTCGAAGTGCGTGGCGCCGAGCTCGGCGACCGCCCGGTCGCTCGTCTCCTGCATCCAGCGCTGCAGCGCTTCTGTGCCCACGAGCTTGCGGGCAGGATCTGCCTCGAGGTGGGCGACGGCCTCCTCGACCGTGGACCCGGGAAGGATCTCGTTCGCGATCGCGGTCTGTTCCGCGACCATGCGCGCGAGTTCCTCGCGTCCCCACTCGTAGGTCTCGTCGAGATCGATCGTCGCGCCGAGGAAGCGGCGCGAGTTCAGGGCGTAGAGCTCGCGGCCCACGGCGTCGACCTCGGTCGCGGCAGGAGCGAGCTCCTCCGCGAGGAAACTCCGCAGCTCGTCGTAGGCCACGCGCGCCGCTGCCGAGTTGTCGGCCAGGGTGCGGGCGAGGGATGCCGGGAGGTTGCCCTCCTGTGGGGCGGCGTCCGCGACGAAGGCGGCGAAGAATCCGTCGTCGGCCGTGTAGCGATCGATCTGAGTGGCGACCTCGACGACCTGACGACGCGCGGGCGTGACGCCGGCGGCGATACCGGCCCGCAGCGTCTCGGTGTAGCCGCGGAGCGCATCGGGCACCGCAGCGAGTCGCGTGGCGATGACCGACCAGTCATCTGCGGTCGCGGTGGGCATCAGGTCGAACGCCGAGCGGACGTCCTGCGCCGCCGAGGCGATCACATTGAGGTCTCGCAGGTGCCACTTCGCGTCATGCAGCTCGAGATCGAGGCTGAGTTCAGCCGAGAGGTCGGTCTTGGTCACCTCGTCGATCGCGTCGACCGGTTCGAGGGCGTCGAGCTTCGCGAGCGTCGCACGGGTGACTGAAGCGATCTCTTCGTGACCGGCGGGGCTCAAGTCGCCGAAGCGATCGTTGACCTCGTCCCGACCGATGTAGGTGCCGAGCGTCGGAGCGAGCACCGCGATGGTGTCGACCCACTCATCGGCGACTTTGTCGATGGCAGACGGGATGCGGGGTGATGAGGTCATCCCTCCAGCGTAGCCCTGCACCCTCGACGCAGGATATCGGTCTGGTGCGCGTCGCCGAGGGTCAGTGCGCGGCCTCGTTCCAGTCGTGTCCTCGTCCTACCTGCACGTCGAGCGGCACTGTGAGATCGGCCGCATCGCCCATGCGGGCGCGGACGATCCGCTCGGTCGCATCCCACTCCCCCGGAGCCACCTCGACCACGAGCTCGTCGTGGATCTGCAGAAGGGCGCGTGAGCTGAGGCCCTCGGTGCGCAGATCCTCATGGATGTGCAGGAGGGCGATCTTCATGATGTCCGCGGCGCTTCCCTGAATCGGTGCGTTGAGCGCTGCTCGCTCGGCGTTCTCCCGCAGCACGCGGTTCGGGCTCGCGAGGTCGGGGAACGGACGGCGGCGTCCGAAGATCGTCTCGGTGTACCCGACCTCCTTGGCCTTCAACACCGACGCACGGAGGTAGTCGCGCACCGCACCGAACCGCGCGAAGTACTCGACCATCAGCTGCTTCGCCTCGGACTGCTCGATGCGGAGCTGCTTCGACAGGCCGAATGCCGAGAGGCCGTAGACGAGCCCGTACGACATCGCCTTGACCTTGGTGCGCATGGCCGCGGTCACATCGCCGGGTTCTACACCGAACACGCGCGCCCCGACGAACCGGTGCAGGTCCTCGCCGCTGTTGAACGCCTCGATGAGGCCTTCGTCTCCGGAGAGGTGCGCCATGATGCGCATCTCGATCTGCGAGTAGTCCGCGGTGAGCAGCGACTCGTAGCCTTCCCCGACCTGGAACGCACTGCGGATGCGGCGCGATTCCTCCGTGCGCACAGGGATGTTCTGGAGGTTCGGATCGGTGCTCGAGAGTCGGCCGGTCTGGCTGCCCGTCTGCACGTAGGTGGTGTGCACGCGGTCGTCGGCGCCGATCGCCGTGTCGAGTGACTCGATGATCTGCCGCAGCTTCGTGGCCTCGCGGTGCTGGAGCAGGAGTCCCAGGAACGGATGCGGGTGCGACTCCTGCAGATCGGCCAGCACCGCGGCATCCGTCGAGTACCCCGTCTTCGTCTTGCGGGTCTTCGGAAGCTGCAGGTCATCGAAGAGCACCTCCTGCAGCTGCTTCGGCGAGCCGAGATTGAACTCGCGGCCGACGATTCCGAACGCCTCCTGCGCGAGCCCCTCGGCGCGCGTGGCGAGTTCGCCCGAGAACGTGGAGAGCACCTCGTGCGACACGGCGACGCCGGCCACCTCCATGTCGGCGAGAGTCAGCAGCGTGGGAAGCTCGATGTCGGTCAGCACGGTGGCCACGGACTCGGGGATGTCCTCACGCAGCGCGGTGGCGACACGCAGAGCGAACCAGGCCTCCTGCGAGGGAGTGGCGCCTTCGGTCTCGGGCACCAGCTGGGACGGGTCCGCCTCGGGGAGCTTCTCGCCGAGGTACCTCTCGACGAGGTCGCCGAGCGTCTTGTCGGGGAAGCTCGGGCGCAGCAGCCAGCCGGCGAGGCTGGTGTCATACGCGAGTCCGTGCACGCGGACTCCCTGTCGCAGCAGCGCCTTGACCTGGGGCTTGGCGTCGTGGAGCACCTTCGGGCTCGTCGACTCGAACCACGGGCGCAGCACCTCGACGGCGTCATCTGTCCAGTCGAGTTCCCGGAGCTCCTTCTCGGTCGCGGCCCCCAATCGCGTCGGAACCCCGCCCTGCACCAGGAACCGCACCGAGACATCGCCTGTCTGGGCGTCCGCCCACGTGACGAACTCGGCGGGAGTGACCTGAGCGGGCTCCGGCAGTACGACTGCGGCGGCCGGATCGTCGGCGACCTCGCCGGCTCCGACGGCCTCGAAGACGCGTGGCAGGAGCGTGCGGAACTCGAGACGGGCGAAGATGTCGCGGACCGCTTGAGCGTCGATAGGCGCCACCGCCAGGTCGTCGGGAGCGACGGGCAACTCGACATCCGTCAGCAGTCGGTTGAGCCGACGGTTGCGTCGCACGTCGTCGATGTGGTCGCGGAGGTTTCCTCCCACCACGCCCTTGATCTCCTCGGCTCGCTCGAGCAGATCGTCGAGGGAACCGAACTGCGTGAGCCACTTGACGGCGGTCTTCTCGCCGACCTTGGGCACCCCGGGCAGGTTGTCGCTGGTCTCGCCCACGAGGGCGGCGATGTCGGGGTACTGCTCGGGGCGCACTCCGTAGCGCTCCTGCACGGTCACCGGGTCGTAGCGCTTGAGCTGCGAGACTCCCTGCACCGAGGGGTAGAGCAGCGTCACATCATCGGTGACGAGCTGGATCGTGTCCCGGTCTCCGGAGACGACGAGGACGTCGTAGCCCTGCTCAGCACCCTGGGTCGACAGGGTGGCGAGGATGTCGTCGGCCTCGAAGCCCTCTTTCGTGAGCACCGGGATCGACATCGCGGCGAGGCAGTCCTGCAGCAGGGGGATCTGGCCACGGAATTCCTGGGGCGACTCCGACCGGGTCGCCTTGTATTCGGGGTACTGATCGGTGCGGAAGGAATGGCGCGAGGTGTCGAATGCGATCGCCATGTGGGTCGGCTGCTCCGCCTTGATGAGGTTCACCAGCATCGACAGGAAGCCGTAGATGGCGTTCGTGTGCTGGTTGTCCTTCGTGGTGAAGTTCTCCACCGGAAGAGCGAAGAAGGCACGATAGGCGAGCGAATGGCCGTCGACGACCATGAGGGTAGGCTTTGCGGAGTCCGTCACCCTGTCAGCCTAACGAGGACGACAGACACCCGCTGAGGAGGATCCATGACCGAGACCGCGACGAGTGCAGGACTCGACTGGGCGACCGCCCGCGGGATGGGCGCGCTCGCCCAGAAGATGGGCATGGAGTTCCTCGAATTCACCACCGAGCGCTGTGTCGCGACACTCCCTGTCGAGGGCAACACGCAGCCCGTGGGCCTCATGCACGGCGGTGCCTACGTGGTTCTCGGCGAGTCGCTCGGCTCGATGGCCGCGAACCTGCACGCGGGCCCCGGCCGGCTCGCGGTCGGAGTGGACATCAACGCCACCCACACGCGCTCCGCCAGGTCCGGCATCGTGACGGGGGTCTGCACACCCGTGCATCTGGGACGCAGCATCACGGTGCACGAGATCGTCGTCTCCGACGATCAGGGGCGCCGGTGCTCGACGATCCGCATCACCAACATGATCAAGGACGCTCCCGGGGCGCACTGAGCGGCTCATCGAGCAGCAGCTGGAACAGCAGGTGGTCCTGCCACTCCCCCGCGATGCGCAGGTACTGGGGTGCGATGCCGATGCGCTTGAAGCCGGTGTCCGCGAGGACATGCTGCGATCCGGTGTTGTGCAGCAGCGTCGCCGCCTGCAGTCGGTGCAGCCGAACCTCGTCCCTCGCATAGGCCGCGACGTGTCGAACGCCACGGGAGGCGAGTCCGCGACGAAGTCGCGTCCTGTCGATCCAGTAGCCCAGATCCGCGCTCCAGAATGCACCGCGGACGATGTTGTTGACGTTGATCCGTCCACGGATCTCGCCGTCGGAAGACTCGATCACGAAGCGGATGTTCCGACCGGCGTCGGCCTCGATCACGCACTGCTCGGCGTGGAACTCCTGCCATTCCGGCGTGAAGAATTCCGGCTCCCTGAGCGGTTCCCAGGGTGCGAGATGCTCCTGATTGGCGGAGTATGCCCGCGCCAGCGCAGAGCCGTCGCCAGTCTTGACCGGCCGCAGAACGTGCTCCGCGTCGAGCGGAAACACAGACTACTTCTTCGGCGCGAGCTGCTCGATGATCGCCTTCGCGACGTCCTGCATCGTGAGACGGCGGTCCATCGACGCCTTCTGGATCCAGCGGAACGCCTCGGGCTCAGAAAGGCCCATCTTCTCGTTGAGCAGACCCTTCGCCCGGTCGACGAGCTTGCGGGTCTCGAAGCGCTCGACCATGTCGGCGACCTCGGCCTCGAGCGTGATGATCTGCTCGTGGCGTGCGAGAGCGATCTCGATCGCCGGCAGCAGGTCGTTCGGGGTGAAGGGCTTGACGACGTAGGCCAGTGCTCCGGCTTCGCTCGCGCGCTCGACGAGCTCTTTCTGGCTGAAGGCCGTGAGGAGCACGACGGGGGCGATGTTGCCCTTGTGCAGCTTCTCGGCGGCACTGATGCCATCGAGCTGCGGCATCTTGACATCCATGATGACGAGGTCGGGGCGCAGCTCGGTCGCGAGTGCGACGGCGGTCTCACCGTCACCGGCCTCTCCGACCACATCGAAGCCGTTGTCGCGGAGGATCTCGACGATGTCGAGACGGATCAGCGACTCGTCCTCGGCGACGACGACGCGTCGGGGTGCGGATGACGTGGGCTGCTCAGCTGCCTGTTCTTGCTCGGTCACAGGTCCATCCTAGTGGAGTCGGTCTCCGAGGTCCCGATGGGCGCGGCGCGCGCCCGTGATCGTGCGCGCTCTGCGCTACAGTCGAAGACGCGATACACGAGCCGGCGTGGCGGAATGGCAGACGCGGAGCACTCAAAATGCTTTGTCCGAAAGGGCGTGTGGGTTCGAGTCCCACCGCCGGCACATACGACGTGATCGAACCTCTACGCGGCACCGACCCCTCGGTCCGGTCCGCATGTCGGGTCGTTCACTCCCCCGATGCGGATGCGACTCGGATCCAGATCTCTCCGTCGATGAGCAGGTACCGTTCCAGAGAAGGACGCATCGCCCGGAGCAGTTCGTGCTCCGCGGATGCAGGGCTGTCGGCCTGGATGACATCGGCGGGGACGAGGCTCTGGATGAGCGCGTCGAGGTTCTCGTTCGACGCCTCGACCGCAGCGCCGTCGATCAGCACGGGGCCGTACGCGCGTCCGCCGTGGATGCGCTCACCGTCCGCGCCGAGCACGGTGTCGCCTCTCCGCGTCTGCGCAAGGTACGTCGGCACGCAGGCGAACGCATCGCAGGAACGGAACCGGCGCTTGAGGCGATAGCGGACGCCGATGCTTCCCGGCTTCATGGCCGGGAGTGGTTCGACGTCCGAATCAGCGGATGCGATCGCGAGATCGCTTTCGGGGACCCCGAGGGTGAGCCGGGCGCTGTCGGGGCGCTCGTGCGTGTCGGGTTCGAGAGTCACGTCATCCATAGGTCGGGCGACGACGTGTCGGCCACGGCAGCACCTCGACCAGAGTAGCCGCCCGGGCGCCGATCCTGCACCTGTCGCACGCCGGAATGATGCGCTAGACAGATCCCATGCTCTCGCGCCGATCCACCGACATCTGGAACCGCACGAGGAATCGGCGCCGTGGGTTCCTCATCGCTCTGCTCGTCGTCGCCCTGATCGCCGGCGTCTTCGCCGTCGACGCCATCCGGCGACACGTCGAGGGCGAGGCCGATCTACAGACCGATCCCGCGTTCTACCGTGTTCCGGATCCACTTCCCGCCGGTGATCCCGGAGAGATCATCCGCGTCGAGCCGATCGCCAGCGCTCCGCTCGGCTCGACCGCCTGGCGCATGATCTATCACTCCCGTGACCTGTCCGGAACGGATATCCCGGTGTCCGCTGTCGTGATCGTCCCCGATACGCCGGCTCCTGCGCAGGGACGGACCGTCGTCTCCTGGGGACACCCCACGACAGGGGCAGCGCAGAAGTGCGCGCCGTCGCTCGGCATCGATCCTTTCCAGTTGATCGAGGGCGTCCACGAGCTCCTTCTCGAGGGATACGCGGTGGTCGCCACCGATTATCCCGGTCTCGGCGTGCAGAGCGCATCGTCCTATCTGCTCGGCATCCCCGAGTCGAACAGCGTCCTCGATGCGGTGCGCGCCGCACGGACGATCGAGGATGCGCAGATCGGCGCGCAGTTCCTGCTCTGGGGACACTCGCAGGGCGGGCAGGCGGTGCTGTTCGCAGCCGAGCGTGCTGCGGACTACGCGCCGGAGCTGACGCTCCTCGGAGTGGCCGTCGCCGCTCCCGCCGCCGACCTCACCGAGCTGATGAGCGATGACATCGTGGACGTCTCCGGTGTCACGATCGCCTCCTACGCGATCCCCGCTTACCAGGCGGCGTACTCGGACAGGTACTCCGCCGACGAGCTCGCGGAGATCCTCACCCCGGCGGGGGCCGCAGCAACCCCCGACATGGCGGCGCTCTGCCTGCTCTCCGAGAACAAGGAGATCCACGCGATAGCCGATCCGCTCGTCGGCGGCTACGTGACGAGCGACCCGTCCACGACCGAACCCTGGAAGGCTCTGCTCGAGGAGAACAGCGCGGGCTCCACACCCATCACGGTTCCCGTGTTCGTCGGGCAGGGGCTGGCAGACGAACTCGTGAAGCCGGCGGCGACGGCTGACTACGTGACGCTCCTCTGCTCGCAGGAGGTCGATGTCAGTTTTCATCGGTATCCGGACGTCGACCACGGCCTCGCCGCATACGCGGCGCTGCCCGAGATGCTGATCTGGCTCTCAGAGGTGACGTCGGGCGCCGCTCCGACGAGCGACTGCCCCTAGTCCGGATCAGCCCTCGGAGAGGGCGGCGACCTCGGCGAGGACGCGGGGATCCGCGAGGATGCGGAAGTGCCCTCCGGTCTCGATGCGCACGTTCTTGCGTGCACCGACCAGCTCGCTCCCCTCGGGGATGTGCGGGTCGAAGGCGGCGTACACCGACACGATCCTCTCGTTCACCTCGAGATGTTTCGCGAGCTCCACGATCGACGGGTCCGAGGGCGAGAACGCCCACAGCGAGCGGACCGGGAGGAGCCGCGCATAGCGGGATCCGCCGAACGGCGTCGCGACCGCGAGCATCGCGCGGATGCGGCCTCCGGAGACACCGGCCATCGCGAGCTTTCCCGCAAGCCCGCCCTTGCTGTGCGCGACCAGGATCACATCGGTCATCCGGTTCGTCTCGAGGAACTCCTCCACGACCCGCGCGGCGTCGTGCACGGGCCGCTGATTGCGTTCGAGACCGTCGAGGACGTGGACGGGATGACCGCGGTCATGCAGTGCAGTGATCAGCGGCTGCATGAACCTCCAGGTCTCGTAGACCCCCGGAAGGATGAGAAGCGGTGCAGCGTCACCGCTCGCGAAGTCGTCTGCATCCTGTCGATCGAACGCCGCCCGGAACTGCCAATAGACGGCATAGGCGTAATCGGCGATCCACCAGCCAGCCCTCTTCACGAGAAAGATGATCCACTCCCCTGCCACTCTCGCCGACGCGGGTGCGTCCCGCTCGACGATACGCCCGAGGCGACGCTCGGTGCGGTGCCGCCCCGGGGTACGAGGAAGGGGCGGAACAATCGTTCCGCCCCTTCGCTGCGATATCCGGTCAGACCGTGGCTTCCTTGTAGATCGGAGCCGCGCCGTTCACGGCGTCTCCGACCTTGTGCACGCGGATGTCATTGGTCGAACCCACGATTCCGGGAGGGGAACCGGAGATGACGACGACCTTGTCTCCCTCGACGGCGAGACCGCTCGAGAGCAGGTAGTCATCGACCTGCAGGTACATCAGGTCGGTGTGCTGGACCATGTCGACGAGGTTCGACTGGATGCCCCACGTCAGCGCCATGCGGCGACGGATGTTCGGCTCGGGAGTGAACGCGATCATCGGGATGCGCGAACGCAGACGCGAGAGGCGACGCGCCGAATCTCCCGACTGGGTGAAGACGCAGAGGTACTTGGCCTCCACGAACTCGGCGACCTCGAGGGCTGCGAGGGTGATCGCTCCACCCTGCGTGCGGGGCTTGGTCGTCAGAGGCGCGATGCGCTCCAGTCCGTGCTCCTCGGTCGACTCGATGATGCGGGCCATGGTCTCGACGACGACGACAGGATAATCGCCCACGCTGGTCTCGCCCGAGAGCATCACGGCATCGGCGCCGTCGAGCACCGCGTTCGCGACGTCCGAGGTCTCGGCGCGGGTGGGCACGGGGCTGTTGATCATCGACTCGAGCATCTGCGTCGCCACGATGACCGGCTTCGCCATGCGACGTGCCAGCTCGACGGCGCGCTTCTGCACGATCGGCACGGCCTCGAGCGGGAGCTCGACACCGAGGTCGCCTCGGGCGACCATGATCGCGTCGAACGCGTCGACGATCTCTTCGAGCGCATCGACGGCCTGCGGCTTCTCGACCTTGGCGATGACAGGGACCTTGACGCCCTCCTCGGCCATGATCTCGTGCACGCGGCTGACGTCTTCCGCGTTGCGGACGAACGACAGGGCGATGAGGTCGGCGCCGATGCGCAGGCCCCAGCGGAGGTCGTCCTCGTCCTTCTCGCTCAGCGCGGGAACATTGACGGCGACACCGGGAAGGTTGATGCCCTTGTTGTTGGACACGGCTCCGGCGACGATGACGCGCGTGGTGACGGTGACGCCGTCGGTCTCGACGACCTCGACGCGGACCTTGCCGTCGTCGATCAGCAGGAAGTCGCCCGGCTTGACGTCCTGGGGCAGGCCCTTGAAGGTCGTGCCGCAGATGTCCTTGTTGCCGATGATGTCTTCGGTCGTGATCTTGAAGATGTCGCCCTTGGCGAGCTCGTAGGGGCCTGCCTCGAACTTACCGAGGCGGATCTTCGGTCCCTGCAGGTCGACGAGGATGGCGACAGCGCGGCCCGCGTCGTCGGCTGCCCGACGCACGTTGGCGTAGTTGTTCTCGTGCACGGAGTAGTCACCGTGGCTGAGGTTCAGACGGGCGACGTCCACGCCGGCGTCGATGAGTGCACGTACGGTCTCATACGTGGATGTGGCGGGGCCCAGGGTGGCGACGATTTTCGCGCGTCTCAAAGATTGCTCCAGGGTAGTGGGGGATGGAAATCAGGCGACGGTGCCGCGGCTCAGCCTACGCGGGCTGGAGGCCGATAGCGACTTCATGCGGACGCACCGGCTCGGGCAGCACGGTGGTTCCCATGAGGAACCGGTCGACGTTCGCGGCGGCCGCACGGCCTTCGGCGATCGCCCAGACGATGAGCGACTGCCCGCGGCCCGCGTCACCGGCCACGAAGACGCCGGGAACAGTGGACTCGTAGCTGTCGTCGCGGCGGAAGGCGCCGCGATCGGTCAGCTGCGGAAGCGTGTCCTCGGTGTAGCCGTCCTGCTCCGGGCCGGTGAAGCCCATCGCGATGAGCACGAGGTCAGCGGGGATCTCGCGCTCGGTGCCGCTCTTGGGCACACGCCGGCCGTCGATGTACTCGGTCTCGGCGACGCGCAGAGCACGGACCTCGCCGACGTCGTTCGAGAGGAACTCGACCGTGGACGCGAGGAAGACCCGCTCACCGCCCTCTTCATGGGCCGATCCGACTTCGAAGAGGGTCGGCATCATCGGCCAGGGCTGGTGTCCCGGACGCTCGGTTCCCGGCTGCTTGCCGATCGCGAGGTTGGTCACGCTCAGTGCACCCTGCCGGTGCGCGGTGCCGATGCAGTCGGCTCCGGTGTCGCCGCCGCCGATGACGATGACGTGCTTGCCCTCGGCCGTGATCTGCTCGGGAACCTTGTCACCGGCCACCGCGTGGTTGGACTCGACGAGGTACTCCATCGCGAAGTGCACGCCGTCGAGGTCGCGTCCGGGGATGGACAGATCCCGCGGGACAGTCGATCCGGTGGCGATCACGATCGCGTCGTAGCGCGCCCGCAGATCGGCCCAGGAGATGTCCTTGCCGATCTCGACACCCGCGCGGAAGCGCGTGCCTTCCTCCTGCATCTGGCGAAGGCGCGATTCCAGCTGCCCCTTCTCCATCTTGAAGTCCGGGATCCCGTAGCGCAGCAGCCCGCCGATGCGGTCGTCGCGCTCGAAGACCGCGACCGTGTGGCCCGCACGGGTCAGCTGCTGAGCGGCTGCGAGACCTGCGGGCCCTGAGCCGACGACGGCGACCGTCTTGCCGGTCAGTCGAGCAGGAGGTTGCGGCTCGACCCAGCCCTTGGCGAAGGCCTCGTCGATGATCGAGACCTCGATCTGCTTGATCGTGACCGCGGGCTGGTTGATGCCGAGCACGCACGAGCTCTCGCACGGGGCGGGGCACAGACGGCCGGTGAACTCCGGGAAGTTGTTCGTGGCGTGCAGACGATCGATCGCCGCTCGTCCCTCTCCGCGCCAGGTCAGGTCGTTCCACTCGGGGATCAGATTGCCGAGCGGGCAGCCCTGGTGGCAGAACGGCACACCGCAGTCCATGCATCGACCGGCCTGGCGCTTGAGCACCGCCTGATCGCCCGCTTCGTAGACCTCTTTCCAGTCCATGATGCGCACCGGCACGGGGCGACGCTTGGGGAGCTCACGCTCCGTGGTCTTCAGAAAGCCTTTGGGGTCAGCCACCGGTCACCTCCAGGATGCGGTTCCAGACGATGTCGCCGTCGGGGTCGATGCCCTCGGCGACTGCTTCCTCGCGCATGCTGCGCACTGCGGCGTAGTCCCGCGGAAGCACCTTCGTGAACTGGCCGGCGGTCTCATCGAACCGCGCCAGGATGTCGGATCCGAGCGGCGATGCCGTCTTCTCCACGTGTGCGACGATCAGGCTGCGCAGCACCTCGAGATCGGCGCGGTCGAGCGGCTCGAGCCGGAGCTCGCCGCTGCCGAGCGACTGTGCGTTCACCTTGCCCGTGTCGAGCGAGTGGATGTAGGCCACTCCCCCCGACATGCCGGCTCCGAGGTTGCGACCCGTCGAGCCGAGGATCACCGCGACGCCGCCGGTCATGTACTCGAGCGCGTGATCTCCCACGCCCTCGACGACCGCGGTCGCGCCCGAGTTCCTCACGAGGAACCGCTCGCCGACGACACCTGACAGGAACATCGTTCCCGCTGTCGCGCCGTAGCCGATCACATTGCCGGCGATCACGTTCTCGTGCGGCTCGATGGCGGAGCCCCGTGCGGGACGGATCGTGATGTCACCACCGGAGAGTCCCTTGCCGACGTAGTCGTTGGCATCGCCCTCGAGGCGCAGCACGATGCCCGAGGGCAGGAACGCGCCGAGCGACTGACCGGCGGTGCCGTGCAGGGTGACGTCGATAGTGCCGCTGGGAAGCCCCGCCGCACCGTGACGCGAGGTGACCTGGTGGCCCAGCATCGTTCCCACCGCACGCTCGGTGTTGGCGATCGGCAGTTCGACGACCACGGGTTCGCCGTTGAGAAGAGCGGACTTCGCGATGTCGATCAGCTGCACGTCGAAGTGCTTCTCGAGCTCGTGGTCCTGAGCACGGCGGTTGCGACGCGGCTCGCTCGCGGGGAACGCCGGTCCCTCGAGCACCGGGCTCAGGTCGAGACCCTCGGCCTTCCAGTGCTCCAGTGCGGCGTTCGCCTCGATCAGCTCTGCGCGTCCGACGATCTCGTCGATCGAGCGGAACCCGAGCTCTGCGAGCAGCTCGCGCACCTCTTCAGCGATGAACTCCATGAAGTTCACCACGAACTCCGGCTTACCCGTGAAGCGCTCACGAAGAACCGGGTTCTGGGTGGCGACGCCCACGGGGCACGTGTCGAGGTGGCAGACGCGCATCATGATGCAGCCGCTGACGACGAGCGGTGCCGTCGCGAAACCGAACTCCTCCGCGCCGAGCAGCGCGCCGATGATCACGTCGCGGCCCGTCTTCAACTGACCGTCGACCTGCACCACCACGCGGTCGCGCATGCCGTTGAGCATGAGTGTCTGCTGCGTCTCGGCGAGGCCGAGCTCCCACGGGGTTCCCGCGTGCTTGAGCGAGTTCATCGGGCTCGCACCCGTGCCTCCGTCGTGACCCGAGACGAGGATGACGTCGCTGAGCGCCTTGGCGACACCCGCGGAGACTGCTCCGATGCCCGACTGGCTGACGAGCTTGGTGTGGATGCGCGCCTCGGGGTTCGCCCGCTTCAGGTCGAAGATGAGCTGCTTCAGGTCTTCGATCGAGTAGATGTCGTGATGCGGCGGCGGTGAGATGAGGCCGACGCCCGGCGTTCCGCCGCGCGTGCGGGCGACCCAGGGGTAGACCTTCTGCGGAGGCAGCTGACCGCCCTCGCCGGGCTTGGCGCCCTGGGCGAGCTTGATCTGGATGTCGTCGGCCTCGGTGAGGTACAGGCTCGTGACACCGAAGCGTCCTGAGGCGACCTGCTTGATCGCGCTGCGACGTTCGGGGTCGAGCAGACGGTCGGTGTCTTCGCCGCCCTCACCGGTGTTCGACTTGCCGCCGAGCCGGTTCATCGCGATCGCGAGAGTCTCGTGAGCCTCTTTCGAGATCGAGCCGTAGCTCATGGCCCCGGTGGAGAAGCGCTTGACGATCGCGGACACGGGCTCGACCTCGTCGAGCGGCACCGGCTTGCGGGTCCCGGTACGCAGCGTGAACAGTCCTCGCAGCGTCTTGAGCTCGGCGGCCTGGTCGTCGACGAGCTTCGTGTACTCGCGGAAGATGTCGAAGCGGCGCTCACGCGTGGCGTGCTGCAGCTTGAACACCGTCTCGGGGTTGAAGAGGTGCGGCGAGCCGTCACGACGCCACTGGTACTCGCCACCGGTCCAGAGACGCTCGTGGGCACGAGCAGCCTCGTCTTCGGGATAGGCGTAGTCATGACGCGCCTGGTTCTCGATGAAGATCTCTTGGATGCCGATTCCGCCGAGCTTCGACTCCGTGCGAGTGAAGTAGCGGTCGATGAACTCCTCGCTCAGACCGACGGCTTCGAACACCTGAGCACCGGCGTAGGAAGACACCGTGGAGATGCCCATCTTCGACATGATCTTGAGCACGCCCTTGCCGAGCGCGTAGATCAGGTTGCGCACGGCCTTCTCGGGGCTGATACCCGTGATGTAGCCGGTGCGCACGAGGTGCTCGACCGTCTCCATCGCGAGATACGGGTTGACCGCCGATGCGCCGTAGCCGATGAGCGTCGCGACGTGGTGGACCTCGCGGACGTCGCCGGCCTCGACGATCAGACCGACCTTCATGCGGTTCTCACGACGGATCAGGTGGTGATGCACTGCCGAAACCATGAGCAGCGACGGGATCGGGGTCAGATCCTTGTTCGAGTCGCGGTCGGACAGGATGATGAACTCGGCGCCCTGCTCGATGGCCTCGTCGACCTCGTCGCACATCTCGGTCAGACGCTTCTCGAGCGTGTTGGACCCCGCGTCGAAGTGATAGAGGCCCCTGATCGTCACGCTCGAGCGATCCGGCAGCGCCTTGTCGATATGGCGGATCTTCGCCAGCTCGTCGTTGTCGATCACCGGGAAATCGAGTGACACTGTGCGGGTGTGGTCCGGTCCCCAGCTGAGCAGGTTGCTCTCGGGGCCGAGGCCGAGCTTCAGACTGGTGACGACCTCTTCGCGGATCGAGTCCAGCGGCGGGTTGGTGACCTGCGCGAACTGCTGAGTGAAGTAGTCGAAGAGCAGGCGCGGGCGCTTGCTCAGAACCGCGATCGGGGTGTCCGATCCCATGGCACCCAGGGGCTCTACTCCGGTCTGCCCCATCGGAGTCAGGAGGATCCGCACCTCTTCCTCGGTGTAGCCGAAGGTGCGCTGACGACGGGTGATCGATGCTGGCGGGTGCACGATGTGCTCTCGCTCAGGGAGATCGGCGAGACGCACGGATCCGGCATCCAGCCACTCCTGCCAGGGGTGCATGGTCGCGAGATCGTGCTTGATCTCCTCGTCCTCGATGATGCGCTTCTGCGACGTGTCGACGAGGAACATCTTGCCGGGCTGCAGACGCCCGCGGCGCTTGATGCGCTCGGGCTCGAACGTGAGAACACCGGTCTCGGAGCCGATCACGATCAGTCCGTCGGTCGTCTCGGTCCAGCGCCCCGGGCGCAGACCGTTGCGGTCGAGGGTAGCCCCGACGACCGTGCCGTCGGTGAAGATGAGGGCTGCGGGGCCGTCCCACGGCTCCATCTGGTTCGAGTGGTACTCGTAGAACGAGCGCAGCTCCGGCGAGATGTCGGACTGCTTCTCGTAGGCCTCGGGGACCATCATCATGATGGCGTGCGGCAGGCTGCGTCCTGTGAGGGTCAGCAGCTCGAGCACCTCGTCGAAGGACGCCGAGTCGCTGGCTCCATCGGTGCAGATCGGCAGCAGGGGCGCGACATCGCCGAGCAGCTCGGACTCGAGCTGAGACTGGCGTGCGCGCATCCAGTTGCGGTTCCCGCCGACCGTGTTGATCTCGCCGTTGTGCGCGAGCATGCGCAGCGGCTGCGCGAGCGGCCACGACGGGAACGTGTTGGTCGAGTAGCGCGAGTGCACGACCGCGAGCTCGGACATGAAGCGCTCGTCCTGCAGGTCGGGGTAGAACGGCTCGAGCTGCAGGGTCGTGACCATGCCCTTATACCCGAGGGTGCGGGCCGACAGCGATACGAAATAGGCGCCGAGCTCGTGCCCTGCGCGCTTGCGCAGACGGTAGGCGACGCGGTCGAGGGCGATCCCCGTCAGAGGGGCCTGCGAGTGCGTCGCTCCCCCAGCGCTCACGAAGAGCTGCTCGAACGCGGGGCGCGCCTCGTCGGCGAGCTTTCCGAGGTTGTCGTTGACCGTGGGCACCTCGCGCCAGCCGAGGACGCGCAGGCCCTCGGCGCGGGCGATCTTCTCGATGCCGGCCTTCTGCTGGCGGCGTTCGCTGGAGTCACGCGGGAGGAATGCCAGACCCGCGGCGTATTCGCCGACCGGGGGCAGCTCGAAATCAGTGACTGCTCGCAGGAATGCGTCGGGCATCTGCGTCAGGATGCCCGCACCGTCTCCGGTGCCGGCGTCGGAGCCGATCGCACCGCGGTGCTCGAGGTTGCGCAGCGCTTCGAGCGCCAGCGCGATGATGTCGTGGCCCGCTTCGCCACGCAGGGTCGCGACCATGGCCAGGCCGCAGGCGTCCTTCTCGAACGCCGGGTTGTACATGCCCTGCTTCGGCGGGTAAGCGCCGGAGGCGCCGTAGGGAGGCTGAAAATACACCAGTACCGTCCTCAGAACTTCAGATGACCCGGGGACGTCATTGGCCGGGTGGATGCGATGGGGTCCGCACGGACCGGTCGGCTATCGAGCGCCTTCCGTGTCCGTGGGAGCGGTGCTTGTGGCGCTGGCTCCTGCGGCGACTTCTTCGGACGGAGGCTCACTCACGTCCACGAAATCGGAGGTATTGTCCTGCGATTCTACATCAGCGTCCAGGTCCTTCCGGCCGCGACCGGGCTGGTACGGCGAAGGCTCGAGTCCGGGGTGACGGCGGGACTGCACCACCAGGATCGCGAGACCCACCACGATGCCGATGATCGCAGCCCAGACGTTGCTGCGGAGCCCCAGGATGATCTCGCTCGGATCGATGCGGATCGACTCCCACACGACACGGCCGGCGCTGTACCAGATGAGGTAGATCGCGAAGAGCTTTCCCCACTGGAACGCGGTCGCCTTGCGGCTGAGCCAGAGGAGCACGATGACGCCGAGGACGTTCCAGATCACTTCGTAGAGGAAGGTCGGGTGGAACAGCGTGCCCTCGGGAAGGCCCGGGGGGAACGCCGAGTTGTCGGCGGGGATCTCAAGACCCCATGGCAGGTCGGTCGGAAGGCCGTAGAGCTCGTTGTTGAACCAGTTGCCGAACCGACCCATGGCCTGTGCGAGCAGGAGGCCGGGTGCGAGTGCGTCGGCGAAGGTCCAGAAGCGGATGCCGGTCCAGCGGCAGCCCAGGTACGCGCCGATGGCGCCGCCGATGAGGGCGCCGAAGATGGCGATGCCACCCTCCCAGATGGCCCAGACGGAGCCCGGCTCGAACGGGTTCCAGGTGTTCTTGCCCTCGCCGAAGTAGAAGTTCGGGTGAGTGAGCACGTGGAAGATGCGGGCGCCGATGATCGCGATCGGAACGGCGAGGATCGAGATGTCGATCACGACCCACGGCTCTGCCCCGCGCTTGGTGAGGCGGTGATTGGTCAGCAGCACGGCGGCGATGATGCCGGCGATGATGCAGAGCGCGTAGAAATGGATCCGGAGCGGGCCGAGGTCGATGTAGGAGACCGAGGGACTCGGGATGCTGGCGAGCACGCCGCTGAAGGTGCTGTGGAGCGCGAGGGACATGAGTGCGATTCTAGTTCTCGTGTGCGGGGCGCGACGACGACGTGCCGACGGCCAGGTTTCGGGTGACCTCGGCGAGGGCGGGGATGCCGCCGTCACGAAGGGCGCGGACGAGTGCGGTGCCGACGATGGCGCCGTCCGCATACTCGGAGACACCGGCGATCTGCTCGGCGGTCGAGATGCCGATGCCGACGCAGGCGCGGATGCTGCCGTGTGCGCGCAGGCGACCGACCAGGGTGCGCGCCGCTCGATCGAGCTCGGTGCGCTCCCCCGTGATGCCCATGGTCGACACGGTGTAGACGAAGCCCGTCGACGACTTCACGACGAGTTCGAGACGCTCGTCGGTCGATGTGGGGGCGGCGAGGAAGATGCGGTCGAGGCCCGTCCTCTCGCTCGCGGCGATCCAGTCGCCTGCGACGTCGGGAGTGATGTCGGGGGTGATGAGCCCTGCCCCGCCGGCCGCCAGAAGATCGTCGGCGTAGCGGTCGACGCCGTACTGGAACACCGGATTCCAGTACGTCATGACCAGCACAGGGACATCGGTGGCGGCGGCGATCGCCCGGACCGCCGTGAAGAGGTCCTTCATCTTGAACCCGTTCGCGAGCGCTGCGGTGGTGGCCTCTTGGATCACGGCGCCGTCCATCACAGGGTCGCTGTAGGGCGGGCCGAGCTCGATGATGTCCACGCCGTTCTCGGCGAGGGCGATCGCGGCCTCGATGCTCGTCTCGAGATCGGGGAATCCCACCGGGAGATACCCGACGAACGCGCTGCGCCCCGCGTCGTGTGCGGCGGCGATCGCCTGTTCTACGCGGCTCACAGCTCCGGCTCCCCCTTCGAGGCCGACTGCTCTGCAGCGCTCTCCTCGTCGACGTCGTGCGCGAGCGCTGCGGCGTCGTAGAGGTCGAAATAGCGAGCAGCGGTGTCCATGTCCTTGTCGCCGCGACCCGAGAGGCAGATCGCGATCACGGCATCCGGCCCGAGCTCACGCCCGATGCGCAGTGCTCCGGCCAGCGCGTGCGCCGACTCGATCGCGGGGATGATGCCTTCGGTGCGGCTCAGCAGTCGCAGCGACTGCATGGCCTCGTCGTCGGTGGCGGGGATGTACTCGGCTCGTCCGATGTCGGCGAGCCAGGAGTGCTCCGGACCCACGCCCGGGTAGTCGAGCCCGGCCGAGATCGAGTGCGACTCGACGGTCTGTCCGTCTTCGTCCTGCAGCACGTACGTCTTCGCGCCGTGGAGGATGCCCGGTCGTCCGCGCTCGATGGACGCCGCGTGACGGGGCGTGTCGACGCCGTCACCTGCGGCCTCGACGCCGTAGAGCTTGACGCCATCGTCGTCGAGGAAGGCATCGAACATGCCGATGGCGTTCGACCCTCCGCCGACGCACGCGACGACGGCGTCGGGCAGGCGTCCCACCTCGTCGAGCAGCTGCTGACGCGCTTCCTCGCCGATGATCTTCTGGAAGTCGCGCACCATCGCGGGGAACGGGTGCGGTCCCGCGGCGGTGCCGAAGATGTAGTTGGTGGTCTCGACGGTCGCGACCCAGTCGCGGTACGCGTCGTTGATGGCGTCCTTCAGCGTGCGGGATCCTGACGTGACGGCGACGACCTCGGCGCCCAGGAGGCGCATCCGCGCGACGTTGAGCGCCTGACGCTCGGTGTCGACCTCGCCCATGTAGATCGTGCACTCGAGCCCGAAGAGCGCGGCCGCGGTGGCCGTGGCGACACCGTGCTGCCCTGCGCCCGTCTCGGCGATCACGCGCGTCTTGCCGAGACGCTTGGTCAGCAGCGCCTGACCCAGCACATTGTTGATCTTGTGCGAGCCGGTGTGGTTCAGATCTTCACGCTTGAGGAAGACCCTCGCGCCGCCGGCGTGCTCGGCGAACCGCGCGACCTCGGTCAGCGGCGACGGGCGTCCCGCGTACGAGCTGAGCAGAGACGCCAGCTCGGAGCGGAAGGCCGGGTCGGCGATCGCGTCGGCGTAGGCCGCGGAGAGCTCGTCGATCGCGGCGATCAGCGATTCGGGCATGTACCGTCCGCCGTAGTCGCCAAACAGTGGACCATGCTGATCACGCAGGCTCATCACGCCTCCAGGAAGCTCTTGAGAGTGGAGACCGGGTCGCCCGTGACGAGCGCCTCACCGATCAGGACGACGTCTGCCCCCGCCGAGCGGTAGTGCGCGACGTCTGCAGGGGTGAGCACAGCGGATTCGGCGATCTTGACGGCGGAGTCCGGAATGCGCTCGACCAGGCGGCCGAACAGGTCGCGGTCGAGCTCGAGCGTCTTCAGGTCACGAGCGTTGACCCCGATCAGCGGGGCACCGAGGTCGATCGCGACCTCGAGCTCATCAGCCGAATGAGTCTCGACCAGAGGCGTCATGCCGAGTTCCGTGATGAACCCGAAGAGGTCGTCGAGCACCGCGCGCTCGAGTCCGGCGACGATCAGCAGCACGAGGTCGGCGCCCGCGGCACGCGCCTCGAGCACCTGGTACCGGTTCGCGATGAAGTCCTTGCGGAGCACCGGCAGCGACACACGGGCGGTGACCGCCTCGAGGTCGGCAAGGCTGCCGCCGAAGCGGCGCTCCTCGGTGAGCACGCTGATGGCCGAGGCTCCCCCGGTCTCGTACAGCGAAGCCTGGAGCGCCGGGTCGGGGATCTCGGCGAGGGCCCCTCGAGACGGGCTCGCTCGCTTGACCTCGGCGATGATCTTGACCTGCTCGGAAGGAGCGAGGAAGGCGAGGGCGTCTTTCGCGGCGGGGCGCGCCAGAGCGTCGCGCTCGACCTCGGCCAGCGGCCGGGTGAGTGCGCGACGCTCTGCGTCAGCGACTGCGCCGGCCGTGAGGTCGGCGAGGACCATTAGTGCGCCTTCGGCGAGTACTTGGGGCCCTTCACGCCGTAACCGGCCTTCGCGAGCAGCCAGCCCACGAGCGCGCCGATCGGGACGATGGCGGCGCCGACCCAGATCAGGGCGACCCACACGGGGCTGAACTCGGCGAGGCAGAACGCCAGCGTGCCGATCGTGAAGCCCGCGAGCATGATGATCACGGCGGTCCATGCTGCCGGCGAGTGTCCGTGGCCGGGGTCAGCGATCGGGTTGGTCATGGTCTCCTCCGGGGGACGACGTGGTGGGTCGGTTCAAGTCTATCGGGGTCATCGTGTGGGGTCGGTTCCGCGTGACAGGTCGTCCCACGAGTCGATCGCGTCGACAGGGCCTGCGGCGGCCTCGACGTGCGCGGCGTCGGTGCGATAGCGGCGGCCGCCCTTCTTCCAGCGTCGCCAGGTGACCAGCACCACGAGCGAAGCGACCAGCAGCAGGGCCCACCCGATCAGCGTCATGACCGGCCAGGCGGAGAGCTCGATGCCCGCGACGACGTCGGCGATCGCCGATTCTCCCGCGAGTCCCGTGGTCTCGGTCACGGTCGGTCCGACCGCGCTCAACGGCTCGGAGAGCAGCAGCTGGAAGGTCGTCCACCCGAGGAACACGGCGCTGGCGGCACCGAGCACACCGAAGACGAGACGGACCACCGGGCCGACGATCGACAGCGCGATGCCGAGCGCGAGCACGGCCAGGCTCAGCGGCGCGAGAAGCGGCAGCGCAGAGGCTCCCGGAACCAGGATCGCCTCACCGGCGTCCGTGCGCTCGACGGTCAGCCAGGTCTGGGTCGACGAGATGATCCCGATCGCGCCGGACAGCAGGAAGCCGGAGACGGCGATGGAGCGGCCTCGACGGGCGATCGTCATGCGGATGCGCCCCCTTCGACGGCCTCGAGGTCGTTCGAGTCGAAGCAGGTGCGCGTGCCGGTGTGGCAGGCAGGTCCGGTCTGGTCGACGCGGAGCAGGATCGCGTCGCCGTCGCAGTCGAGGCGGGCCTCATGCACGACCTGGATGTGGCCGGAGGTGTCGCCCTTGCGCCAGTACTCCTGCCGCGACCTCGACCAGTAGACGGCGCGACCCGATGTGAGGGTCCTGCGCAGCGCCTCGGCATCGACCCACGCGAGCATGAGGACCTCTGCGGTGTCCCACTGCTGCACGATGACAGGGGCGAGCCCGTCGGTGTTGAAGGCGACCTGGGCGATCCGATCCTCGATGTCGGTCATCGGACGATCACTCCTTCGGCGCGCAGCGCGTCCTTCACGTCTCCGACGGTGAGAGCACCGGTGTGGAACACGCTGGCTGCGAGCACGGCATCCGCCCCCGCCTTGATGGCAGGAGCGAAGTCGGAGACCTTGCCGGCGCCGCCCGAGGCGATGACCGGCACGGATGCCGCTTCGCGCATGAGTTTCACGAGTTCGAGGTCGAAGCCGTCGCGAGTGCCGTCGGCGTCGATCGAGTTGACCAGGAGCTCTCCGGCACCGCGCTCGGCGGCCTCTCGCGCCCAGTCGAGGGCGTCGAGAGTCGTCTGCGTGCGTCCGCCGTGCGTGGTGACCACGAACCCGGAGTGGGTCGTGTTCGCGCGCTTGACGTCCAGCGAGAGCACGAGCACCTGCGCGCCGAAGCGATCGGCGATCTCGCCGATGAGCTCCGGTCGCGCGATCGCGGCGGAATTGACGCCGACTTTGTCGGCTCCGACCGAGAGAAGACGCGCCACGTCGTCGACGCTGCGCACTCCTCCGCCGACCGTCAGCGGGACGAAGACCTGCTCCGCCGTGCGCTGCACCACGTCATACGTCGTCGCGCGGGCATCGACGGTCGCGGTGACGTCGAGAAAGGTGATCTCGTCAGCGCCCTGCGCCGCATAGTGCCGCGCGAGCTCGACGGGGTCGCCCATGTCCCGGAGGTTCTCGAAGTTGACGCCCTTGACCACGCGCCCGTCGGCGACATCCAGACACGGGATGACTCGGCTCGCGAGCGTCATCAGAGCCTCGCGTTGTGGATCGCCGTGACGAGGATCGCGCGGGCGCCGAGCGCATAAAGCGCGTCCATCACGGGGTTCACCCGTGCCCGCGCCACCATCACGCGCACCGCGACCCACTCCGGGTCGCGCAGCGGAGAGACGGTCGGCGACTCGATGCCCCCGGCGATCTTCACCGCGTCATCGAGCAGCGCCAGAGGCAGGTCGTAGTCGATCATCACGAATCGGCGGGCGACCATCACTCCGCGCAGGCGACGCAGCAGCGTCTCGGAGCCCTCTGCGTCCTGCGGCCCGGCGATCAGGACGGCTTCGGACTGCAGGATGACAGGCCCGAAGACGTCGAGCCCCGCCTGACGCAGTGTCGTGCCGGTCTCGACGACATCCGCGACCGCGTCGGCGACGCCGAGGCGTACGGCGGACTCGACCGCACCGTCGAGCGGCACGAGGTCGACCGCGATGCCGCGCTCATCGAGGAACGCATCGACCAGCCCCGGGTACGAGGTGGCGATGCGGAGCCCGTCGAGCTCGGAGACGTCGGTGTAACGGCCGGAGGGCGCAGCGAAGCGGAACGTGGAGCCGGCGAAGCCGAGCGCCTCGATCTCACGCGCACCCGGCATCCGGGCGTCGAGCAGGAGATCGCGACCCGTGATGCCGACGTCGATGGCTCCCGAGCCGACGTAGGTGGCGATGTCCTTGGGACGGAGGTAGAAGAACTCGACGTCGTTGTCGGTGTCGACGACGTGGAGGGTCTTGGGGTCACGACGACCGGCGTAACCGGCCTCCGCGAGCATGTCGGCGGCGGTCTCGGAGAGAGAGCCCTTGTTGGGAACAGCAATACGCAGCATGGGATGCCTTCAGATCGAAGCGAGTGTGGCGGAGCGCTTCACAGATGTCGGTAGACGTCCTGAAGGCTCAGGCCCTTCGCGATCATCATCACCTGCACGTGGTAGAGCAGCTGGGAGATCTCCTCGGCGGCGTCCTCGTCGGATTCGTACTCGGAGGCCATCCATACCTCGGCGGCCTCTTCGACGATCTTCTTGCCGATGGTGTGTACACCGCCGTCGAGCTCTGCGACCGTCCCCGATCCCTCGGGTCGGGTCTCGGCCTTGAGGCTGAGCTCGGCGAACAGCTCGTCGAAAGTCTTCACGATTCCAGGCTAGCGGCTCTGGCGCGGTCCCTGAGCCGAGTGACGGCCGCTTCGACGTCCTCAGCGCCGTACACGGCGGACCCGGCGACGAAAGTGTCGGCTCCGGCAGCTGCAGCGGCCTCGATCGTCGCATCCGAGATGCCGCCGTCGACCTGCAACCAGACGTTCGAGCCCCGACGCTTCGCCTCATCCGCGAGGGCCCGGAGCTTCGGCATCGTCTCGGGCATGAATCCCTGACCTCCGAATCCGGGCTCGACGGTCATGACGAGGATCTGATCGAACTCCTCGAGAACGCTGTAGAGGCCCTCTGCGGGAGTGTCGGGCTTGATCGCGACCCCTGCGCGAGCGCCCATGCTGCGAAGCGTACGGGCGAGCGAGATCGGGTCGGCGGCCGCTTCGAGGTGGAACGTGACACTCGCCGCTCCCAGCTCGGCATAGCCGGGTGCCCATCGCTCGGGGTCGGTGATCATCAGGTGCACGTCGAGAGGGATCGGGCTGGTCGCCTGGATCCTCTCGACCATCTGCGGCCCGAAGGTGAGGTTCGGAACGAAGTGGTTGTCCATGACGTCGACATGCGCGAAGTCGGCCGTGGCGATCCTCGCGAGATCACGCTGCATGTTCACGAAGTCGGCGGCGAGGATGCTGGGGTTGATGCGCGGTGCGCGAGGAAGATCCACGTCTCTAGTCTCCTTCTTCGGCGTTCGCGCCGCTCGACGGTGTCACTGTGCGCTGAAGAAGCGCGAGGAACATGGCGTCTGTGCCGTGACGGTGCGGCCACAGCTGCATGCGACCCGACCCGTCGCTTCCGAGGTCGATCGGCGATTCGGACACGCCCGCGACCACGGCCCGCGCGTCGAGTTCAGTGATGTCGCTGCGCCCTCGCAGCACCTCCTGCACCACGCCGGTGGTCTCGGCGAGATGCGGAGAGCAGGTCGCGTAGGCGACGATGCCACCGGGGGCGAGCGCATCGAGCGCAGAGCTCAGGAGCTCGACCTGCAGCGGCACCAGCTCGGCGACGTCGGCCGGGCTCTTGCGCCACCGTGCCTCAGGGCGCCTTCTCAAGGCCCCGAGACCGGTGCAGGGGGCATCGACGAGGATGCGATCGAACACGCCGCTGTGCGAGGCGCCGAAGGATCGGCCGTCCTCTTCGTGCACCACGACGTCGCCGGGCACCGCCTTCAGCGCATTGCGCACGAGCCGGGCGCGCGTGGGAACGACCTCGTTGGCTTCGAGCGTCACATCGTGCTCTCGGGCGATCGACGCGAGCAGCGCGGTCTTGCCTCCCGGGCCCGCGCAGAGGTCGAGCCATCGCTCCCCCGGCGCGATCGGCGCGGCCTCGACCAGTGCGAGAGCGACCAGCTGGGACCCCTCGTCCTGCACGCGCACGGTGCCCCCTGACTCGGAGATCACCCGATGCGGGTCTCCGCCCGGCGAACCGTACGCCGTCGGCGCATAGGGCCGACGCGGCTCTCCCGGCTCGGCGAGGCCGGGGAGCGCCACGAGCGTCACTTCGGGCGAGGCGTTGTCTGCATCGAGGAGGTCATCGAGCTCATCGGCCCTGCCCTCGGCCGCCAGCGCGCGGCGCAGAGCGCGGATGACCCATACCGGATGGGCCGATCGCAGAGCGAGCCGCTCATCGTCAGAGCGGGCGGAGCCCTCGATTCGTTGCTCCCACTCCCCCGGTGTCTCGCGTGAGATCCGACGGAGGACGGCGTTCGCGAAGCTCGAGGCTCCTCGGCCTTGCGTCGCTGCGACCAGGTTCACGGACTCGTTCACGGCGGCGTGCGAGGCGACCCGCGTCGCGAGCAGCTGATGCGTCGCCAACCGGAGAGCATCCAGCACGGCCGGATCGATCTCCTCGGCAGGACGGTCGGCGGCGGACGAGATGATCGCGTCGTAGGTGCCGCGACGCCGGAGCGTGCCGTAGGCGAGTTCGGTGGCCAGCGCCGCATCCTGCGGGTTCAGACCCGCTTCGGCGATCGCCGGGGGCAGGATCAGATTCGCGTACGCATCCGACTCCGACACCGCACGGAGCACGTCATATGCGACTCGGCGGGCCGGCTGAACCGTGCGTTGCGGGCCCGTGCGCTGGGGGCCGCGCTGCTGGGCATCGCGCGGCTGCGGGGCACCGGAGGAGGACTGAGCGCGCTGGCCCTGCGACGAACCGCGGCGTCCCTGCGAACGAGCTCGGGGGTCTCCGGTGCGGCCGGGGCGACGCGGACGGTCGCTCTGCTCGCCGCTCATGCTCCGGCCCGCGCGTTCTCGGTGTCCCGCTGACCACGCCACCAATCGACCGCGTTCATGGCGCCCTTTCCTGCGGGCTGCACCCGCGTCACCGACAGGGGTGCTGTCGCGGTTCCGATGAGCAGCGCCGTCTTGGTCGCGACGATCTCGCCCGGCTCCAGCGCCGACCCGTCGGCTGCAGGCACGGCCTCGAGGATCTTCAGCCGCGTGCCGTCGACGGTCGTGTGGGCACCGGGTTCGGGAGTGACTCCGCGGAAGCGCGCGAAGACACGGGCGAGCGGATCACTCCACTCGAGCTGTCCGTCGTCGAAGGTGAGCTTCGGCGCCACCGTCGGCTCGCCCTCCTGCGGCACCGAGCGGGCCGTGCCGTCGGCTATCGCGGCGACGACCTCGGACGTCAGCTTCGCGCCGTCGATCGCGAGGGTCTCGAGCGCGGCATCGGCCGTGGCCTCGGAGGGGACGTCGACGACGCGGGTGGCGAAGAGGTCACCCGCATCGAGCGCGGGGACCAGCTGGAAGACGCTGGCGCCGAGCTGTTGGTCGCCGGCGATCAGGGCTCGCTGCACCGGGGCCGCTCCCCGCCACTGCGGCAGGAGCGAGAAGTGCAGATTGATCCAGCCCTTCGCGGGGGTCGAGAGCAGCGGCTCGCGGACGAGTCCGCCATAGGCGACGATGACGCCGAGGTCGACGGCGAGGGCGGCGATGGCATCCGTGGCCTCGGCGTCCAGCCGCGCAGCCTTGATGATCGGCAGACCGAGCTCGGCGGCGACCTGGGCGACCGGCGACGGCGTCAGCACCCGCTTGCGACCCAGCGGCGCGTCGGGCCGCGTGACGACCGCGGCGATGTCGTGCTCCGTCGCGAGGCGACGGAGGGTGGGGACGGCTGCCGACGGTGTGCCGGCGAAGACGAGACGCATGAAGGTGCTCCGGAGGGATGCGGGGGTGGATCGGGTGAGGACTGACGGCGTGTTCGCGATCAGAGCTCTGGGTCGAGGATATCGAGCCGAACCGAGAGCGCGCTCCGAGTCGACTTGCCCTTGCCCCGACGGGCGCTCACGGCTTCGGCGACGACCGAGGCGCGAAGCGTCGTCGCGACCTTCGCACCTGCGCCGTATTCGAAGCGCACGAGCGCGCGGACCCGGGGCGGATGGTCGTCGGACTCGATCGGCACGGGGCCGAGAACCGCATCTCCCGGGAGCTTGAGTTCCTGCAGCGATGCCAGTGCGCGGGCGACGGCTGCCGTAGTGCCTTCGACGAGCGCCACGCGAGTGGCCGGCGGCATATGCAGGGGTGCGCGTTCGGCGAGCTCGGACCGCGCATAACCGGACTGGTTCCAGGTGGCGAGTGCCCGAGCGATCGAGCCGTCGACTCCGACGAGGTGGATCGGGGCACCGGGAGCCGCGAGAGCTGCGGCATTGGACCACCAGCGCAGGCACGCCTCTCCGATGCGGAGATCGGGTGCCTGCAGCATCCGCGGACCGTCGAGCAGGACGACCGCCCGGTAGCCGCCGTCGGCCAGCGGTTCCGCTCCACGCGTCGCGACCACGAGCGACGGCTTGTCTGCGACATGCTCCACGGGGTGCGCGCTGTCGGCCACGATCACGCGAATGCCGGGGAACGCCTTGCCCAGCTCGTCGGCCGTGCGCTCACTGCCCGACGAGGCGAGACGGAGCTTCGTCGACGAGCACGCAGGGCAGGCCCACGCCCGTGCACCGCGCCCGCACCAGGCGCAGACGGGGACCGCACCGCGATGCTTCGCGCCGAGAGGACCGCCGCAGTGGGCGCAGCGGGCAGGAGCCCGGCACTCGGCGCAGACCAGCGACGGCGCGAACCCGGGTCGGGAGACCTGCACCAGCACTGGCCCCTCTGCCGCGGCGTTGCGTGCCGAGAGGAACGCGGACGACGGCATCCGCTGCGCTGTGGGGGCGTCCATCTCCTGAGGTGTGCTCAGCACCACTCTCGGGAGGACCCGCCGCGCCGCCCTGACATCCTGCAGCCAGCCGTGGGCGACCAGACGTTCGACGTCTGTGGTGCGCGTGTGCCCGACGAACAGGAGCGCTGACTCCTCCTGTTCCTGACGGAGAAGCGCCGTGTCCCTGGCGTTGATGTAGGGCGCGAGCGGCTCTCCGAGCAGCGGATCCCCGTCGTCCCATACGGCGACGAGCCCGGCGCGCACGGGGGCGTACACGGCGGAGCGGTTGCCGACGACGATGCTCGGCGCGTCTTCGAGCGAGCGGAGGAAAGAGCGATAGCGATCGGGGTTGGTCTGCCGCGAGTCGTAGCGGGCGACGGCTTCGGCCGGGACGGTCGTGGCGAGAACGGCGAGGAGCTGATCGAGATCGCGGTGATCCGGAACGACCAGGATGCTCGATTTGCCGGCAGCGAGCATGCGTGCTGCAGATGACGCGAGCAGCGCCGCCCAGCCAGGCGCGCCGTCGTGGTGCACCGGGATCGCCTCGACGGCGGCGCGCCCGCCCGATTCAAGCACCTCCTCGAGCCCGTCGTATGACGTGATGAGTCCGACCGCCCCCGTGAGCGCCTCGTCGGTGGGAACGAGCGGCGGCGAGTCCGCCTTCCAGGCCTTCTCGACGCGCACCTGTCTCTTCGGGATGACGAGTCGGAGCACGTCGGACGCCGAACCCGCCGCTCGGTCTGCGGCACGGCGCGCGAGACGGTAAAGGCGGTCGGGCAGCACCGGCACCTGCGACACGATGCCGTCGACTTCGGACAGCGGTCGATCGGCGTCGTCTTCGGTGTCGACCTCGATCACGTAGCCGTCTATCACCCGACCTGCCGTGCGGAGAGGCACGCGCACCCGGACTCCCGGCGCGACGTCGCCGAGCTCGTCCGGCAGCGCGTAGTCGAAGAGTCTGTCGAGCTGCGGGAGCGGCGAATCCAGCAGCACCCGCGCGATGCGTCGGCTCTGCGTCGTCATCGGAGCGATGTCATCGGTGACCTGCCCGTCGGAAGACGCCGGATCCGGCCGACCGGCAGATGTCGGTTCCTGCCCGTCGGAACGCGGCGGCTCCGGCCGGTCGGAGAGCTCACGCCCACCGGAAGACAGAGGCTCCTCAGATGGCATCGGCCCGTCGGATGGCATCAGGCCACCTGTCAGAGGCCGGCGGCGCGTCGCAGCTCTTCAGCGCGGTCGGTGCGCTCCCACGTGAACTCCGGCAGCTCGCGCCCGAAGTGTCCGTAGGCGGCGGTCTGCGCGTAGATCGGGCGGAGCAGGTCGAGCTGCTCGATGATCGCCTGCGGGCGCAGATCGAAGACCTCGCTGATCGCACGCGTGATGACCTCGTCTGAGACCTTGCCCGTGCCGAAGGTCTCGACGTAGAGGCCGACGGGGCGTGCCACGCCGATCGCATACGCGACCTGCACCTCGAGGCGGTCGGCGAGACCAGCGGCAACCGCGTTCTTCGCGACCCACCGGGTCGCGTAGGCACCCGATCGGTCGACCTTGGACGGGTCCTTGCCGCTGAACGCGCCACCACCGTGACGAGCTGCGCCGCCGTACGTGTCGATGATGATCTTGCGCCCGGTGAGACCGGCGTCGCCCTTGGGGCCACCGGTGACGAACGGGCCTGCGGGGTTGATGTAGTACGTGATGTCGTCGAGATCGAGCCCCGTCGACTCGAGGACAGGGGCGATCACGTGCTGGCGCACCTGCGCCTTGAGCTCGTCCTGCGAGATGTCGGGGTGGTGCTGCGTCGAGAGGACGACGGCGTCGACGGTCTTCGGCGTGAAGCCGTCGTACCCGAGCGTGACCTGCGTCTTGCCGTCGGGCCGCAGGAACGGCAGAGCGCCGGAGCGGCGGACCTCGGTCAGCCGCTCCGCGATGCGGTGCGCCGTCCACGCGGCCATCGGCATCAGCTGCGGCGTCTCGTTCGTGGCGAACCCGAACATGATGCCCTGATCGCCCGCTCCGAGCCCGTCGAGGGGATCGATCGATCCGCCGTCCCGGTGCTCCTGGGCACTGTCGACGCCGTGCGCGATGTCCGTCGACTGCTCGCCGACCGAGATGCTGACGCCGCAGGAGTCGCCGTCGAAGCCCGTCTCGCTCGAGGTGTACCCGATGCGGTTCACGACCTGGCGGACGATGGTCGGGATGTCGACGTAGGCCTCGGTGCGGATCTCGCCGGCGACGTGCACGAGACCCGTGGTGACGAGGGTCTCGACCGCGACGCGGGAATCCCGGTCCTTCGCGATGAGCCCGTCGAGGATGCTGTCCGAGATCTGGTCGCAGATCTTGTCCGGGTGCCCCTCGGTGACGGACTCGGACGTGAACAGACGCAGGGCGCTCATCAGGGCTCCAGAACGGGGTCGGACGGAAAGAAGGGGGTGGCTCCCATGATGGACCGCACCGCCGACATCAGCCGGCGGTGCGGTCATCGGACGTCACTCGGCGTGACGGAGACGGAGCTTGTCCTCGTTGATCTCGTGCAGAGCGATGGTCAGCGGCTTGTCCTCGACAGAGGAGTCGACCAGCGGACCGACGTTGTCGAAGAGGTTTCCCTCGTGCAGGTCGGAGTAGTAGTCGTTGATCTGGCGCGCGCGCTTGGCGGCGTAGATCACGAGCTCGTACTTCGAGTCGACACGGTCGAGCAGGTTGTCGATGGGGGGATCGATGATTCCGTTGGTGTGGTGTCCGGCCATGGTGGGACCTCCTGATCAGGCGACGGGATCGTCGCGAAGACGGTGCAGCGGGCGCGCGAAGACGCTCAGCGCGCAGAGCTCGAAGACAATTCTACGACCTCCGCGGCAGCGGTGGCGACGTCCTCGTTCACGATCAGGTGGTCGAACTCGTTCTGCGCGGCCAGTTCGACCTTCGCGGTGCGAAGGCGACGAGCCCGTTCCTCGGCGCCTTCGGTGCCTCGTCCGACCAGTCGCTGGACGAGTTCGTCCCACGTCGGCGGCAGGAGGAAGATCAGGGTCGCGGCGGGCTCGGCCTTGCGCACCTGACGCGCGCCCTGCAGATCGATCTCGAGCAGAACCGTCTTGCCCTCGGCCAGCGCGGCATCGATCGGTGCCCGGGGCGTGCCGTATCGCGAGCGGTTGTGCACGACGGCGTATTCGAGCAGCTCGTCCTCGGCGATCAACCGGTCGAACTCGGCGTCGTCGACGAAGTAGTAGTGCACTCCGTCGACCTCGCCGGGGCGAGCGGGTCGGGTGGTCGCCGAGACCGACAGGTGGATCTCGGGATTGTTCTCGCGGATGTGGGCGGCGACCGTTCCCTTGCCCACCGCGGTGGGACCCGCCAGGACGAGCAGACGGCTGCGGGCTCCGCGCGGCTCGAGCACGGGGAAGCGCGAGTCGAGCCACTGCGAAAGGGCGACGCGCTGACGGACGCCCAGGCCCCCCAGGCGCTTGACCGGCGAGATGTGCAGCTCGTCGAGGATACGGTCGCGCTTTCCCGCGCCGATCGCCGGGAGGGCGAGCAGGAAGTCGGTGATCCGCATCGAGCCCTCGACCGAGTCCGGGTCGGCCGTCGCGCGGTCGAGGACGGTCTGCGGGGTCACGACGCGCATGGTCAGATCGCGCTTGAGCGAGGCACGTGCACGTCGTCGCTCGACGGCCTTGCGGGCGGCGGCGGCACGATCGACCTCGGGAACCGGACGAGACTCAGCCACGGCCGGCCTCCCTGTACTCTGCGACGCGAGCGTCGATGGCGGCGGCGAGGCCGGCGGGCCCTGCCGAGAGGATGCTGCGGCTCTCACTGGCGATGACCGCTCCGCTCATCGCGCCGAATCGTCGGTGGAGGTCTGCGGGGGTCGCACCCTGCGTCCCGAACCCGGGCGCGAGGATGGGCGCCGTCGGCGCGAAAGCGGCGATGCCGGCGTCGGCCCAGTCGACCGTGGCGCCGATGACGAAGCCGAAGCTCCCCCACTCCCCCGTGTTCGACTGCTCCGCGTTGCGGGACGAGACCACGGCGATGATGTCGGCCGACACCGCGCGCCCCGTCTCCGAGACCGCGCGCTGCAGGCCCTCTGCTTCGGGGTTGCTGGTCGCCGCGAGGACGAACAGCCCTTTGTCGTGCTGTTGCGCGAGGGCGAAGGCGCCGTCCAGCGCCCCCACACCGAGGAACGGGTTGACCGTGAGCGCATCGGCCTCGAGTGGAGACCCTGGCGTGAGCCAGGCTTCGGCGTACGCATCCATCGTGGATCCGATGTCGCCGCGCTTCGCGTCGGCGATCACGATCAGACCGGCGGCCCGTGCCGCGGACAGGACGTCTTCGAGCGCGGCGATCCCCGCGGAACCGAAGCGTTCGAAGAACGACACCTGCGGCTTCACGACGCCGACCCGGCCTGCGGCGGCCTCGACCGTCCGCAGCCCGAAGTCACGGACCCCGCGAGCGTCATCCGTGAGTCCCCAGGACTGCAGGAGCGACGCATGCGGGTCGATGCCCACGCAGAGCGGGCCGTGCGCCGATACGGCGGCACGGACCCGCTCACCGAAGCGTGCGCTCACAAAGCGGCCTTCCGGTCGAGGGCGTACTCCTGCAGACTCTTGACCTGGAAGCCCTCGTGGGCCGCATCCATGCCGCTCACCGCAGCGCCGAGGACGGCCATCGTGGTGAACAGCGCCTTGTCGGCCGCGACCGCTGCTGCGCGGATCTCGTACCCGTCGGCACGGGCCGCTCCACCCGATGGGGTGTTCACGACGATGTCGATCGCACCCTCGTTGATCAGGTCGACGATGTTCGTGGCACCCGACTCCTGGGTCTCGCTGTACTTCTCGACGACGGTCACGGCGATGCCGTTGCGCGACAGGATCTCGGCCGTGCCCTCGGTGGCCACGATGGTGAAACCGAGCTGCTGCAGGCGGTGCGCCGGAAGGATGACCGCGCGCTTGTCGGAGTCGGCGACCGAGATGAACACCGTGCCGGAAGTCGGCATCCCGCCGTACGCGGCAGCCTGGCTCTTCGCGAACGCCGTCGGGAAGTCGCGGTCGATGCCCATGACCTCACCGGTCGAGCGCATCTCCGGTCCGAGGATCGAGTCGACCGTCTTGCCGTCTGCGGTGCGGAACCGCTTGAAGGGCAGCACGGCCTCCTTGACCGACACGGGGGCGTCGAGGGGCACGCGAGAACCGTCCTGCTCGGGCAGCATGCCCTCGGCGCGCAGCTCCGCGATCGTCGATCCCACCATCACGCGGCTCGCTGCCTTGGCCATCGGGATGCCCAGCGCCTTGGAGACGAAGGGCACCGTGCGGCTCGCGCGCGGGTTCGCCTCGATCACGTAGAGCACGCCGGCGCTGATCGCGAACTGCACGTTCAGCAGGCCGCGGACGCCCACGCCCTTCGCGATCGCCAGCGTCGCCTCGCGGACGCGATCGATATCGGTGCGCCCGAGCGAGACGGGAGGAAGGGTGCAGCTCGAGTCGCCGGAGTGGATGCCGGCCTCTTCGAGGTGCTCCATCACGCCACCGATGAACAGCTCGGTGCCGTCGTAGAGGGCGTCGACATCGAGCTCGATCGCGTCATCGAGGAACCGGTCGACGAGCAGGGGCTTGCCCTCCTCGATGATGACCTCGCCCGCCGTGCGCACGAAGTACTCGCGCAGCGACTCCGAGCTGTAGACGATCTCCATCCCGCGTCCGCCGAGCACGAAGCTCGGACGCACGAGCACCGGGTATCCGATCTCCTCGGCGACGGCCACCGCGCCATCCGCGTCCACAGCGGTGCCGTGGCGGGGGGCGATGAGGCCTGCGGCGTCGAGGAGCTGCGAGAACAGCTCGCGCTCTTCCGCGATGTCGATCGCCTCAGGACTGGTGCCCAGCACCTGGTAGCCGGCCGCCTCGATGCCCTTCGCGAGCCCCAGCGGAGTCTGTCCGCCGAGCTGGCAGACGACGCCGAGGATGGTGCCGCTGGCGGCTTCCGCATCGAGGACCTCCAGCACGTCTTCGAGCGTGAGCGGCTCGAAGTAGAGCCGGTCCGACGTGTCGTAGTCGGTGGACACCGTCTCGGGGTTGCAGTTGACCATGATGGTCTCGAAGCCGGCATCCGAGAGTGCGAACGACGCGTGGACGCACGAGTAGTCGAACTCGACCCCCTGGCCGATGCGGTTCGGACCCGATCCGATGATGACGACCTTGGTGCGATCCGAGGGCGTGACCTCCGTCTCGAAGTCGTAGCTCGAGTAGTGGTAGGGCGTGAGAGCCGGGAACTCGCCGGCGCAGGTGTCGACGGTCTTGAACACCGGGCGGATGCCGAGCCCGTGGCGCACGCCGCGGATCTCCGCCTCCTTCTCGCCACGCAGCTCGGCGATCTGCGCGTCGGAGAAGCCGTGCTCCTTCGCGTATCGGAGCGTCGCTGCATCGAGTTCCGGCGCTGCGGCCACGATCTCGGCGACCTCGTTGATCAGCACGATCTGGTCGATGAACCACGGGTCGATCGCCGTGGCGTCGAAGGCCTGCTCGACGGTCGCGCCCTTGCGGAGCGCCTGCTGCAGCGTGACGATTCGTCCGTCGGTCGGCACCTTCGAGGTCTCGAGCAGCTCTTCGACCGAGCGC
Source organism: Microbacterium sp. LWH13-1.2 (assembly GCF_038397735.1). Lineage (NCBI taxonomy): Bacteria > Bacillati > Actinomycetota > Actinomycetes > Micrococcales > Microbacteriaceae > Microbacterium > Microbacterium sp. LWH13-1.2. The sequence goes on from NZ_CP151635.1 coordinate 1,379,904, forward strand.
TCCTCGGTGCCCCAGTGGAAGCTGGAGCCGCGCTTCTCGAGCGAGCGGAGCGCCTTCTGCAGGGCGGTCGCGTAGTTGCGTCCGATCGCCATGGCCTCGCCGACGGACTTCATGGTCGTGGTGAGCGTGGCGTCAGCGGCCGGGAACTTCTCGAACGCGAACCGCGGCACCTTGACGACGACGTAGTCGAGCGTGGGCTCGAAGCTCGCAGGCGTCACACCCGTGATGTCGTTCGGGATCTCGTCGAGGCGGTAACCGAGCGCGAGCTTGGCGGCGAGCTTGGCGATCGGGAACCCGGTCGCCTTCGAGGCAAGGGCGCTCGAACGCGAGACGCGCGGGTTCATCTCGATCACGATGATGCGGCCGTTGCTGGGGTCGACGGCGAACTGGATGTTGCATCCGCCGGTGTCGACGCCGACGGCGCGGATGATGTCGATGCCGATGTCACGGAGCTTCTGGTACTCGCGGTCGGTCAGCGTCAGTGCCGGGGCGACCGTGATCGAGTCGCCCGTGTGCACGCCGACCGGGTCGACGTTCTCGATCGAGCAGACGACCACCGTGTTGTCGGCGGTGTCCCGCATGAGCTCGAGCTCGTATTCCTTCCAGCCGAGGATGGACTCCTCCAGGAGCACCTCGGTGGTCGGCGAGTCCCGGAGCCCGGCGCCACCGATGCGGCGGAGGTCCTCCTCGTCGTAGGCGAAGCCGGAGCCGAGGCCGCCCATGGTGAACGACGGACGGACGACGAGCGGGTAGCCGAGCTCGGCGGCGCCCTCGAGCAGATCGTCCATGGTGTGCGCGATGATGCTGCGCGCCACGTCTGCGCCGGCATCCAGCACCAGCTGCTTGAAGATCTGACGGTCTTCGCCCTTGTTGATCGCCTCGAAGCTCGCACCGATCAGCTCGACGTCGTACTTCTCGAGGATGCCGTGGTTGTGCAGCTCGATCGCGGCGTTCAGCGCCGTCTGACCGCCGAGGGTCGGCAGGATCGCGTCGGGGCGTTCCTTGGCGATGATGGTCTCGATGACCTGCCAGGTGATCGGCTCGATGTACGTCGCATCGGCGAAGTCGGGGTCGGTCATGATCGTCGCCGGGTTCGAGTTGACCAGGATGACCCGCACGCCCTCCTCGCGGAGGACGCGGCACGCCTGGGTGCCGGAGTAGTCGAACTCACAGGCCTGACCGATGACGATCGGGCCGGAGCCGATGACGAGAACGGAGTTGATGTCGTCGCGCTTGGGCATTACTTGGCGTCCTTCTTGCTGGCGATGACCATGTCGCGGAACCGGTCGAAGAGGTAGTTGGCGTCGTGGGGGCCTGCGGCCGCCTCGGGGTGGTACTGCACCGAGAACGCGGGGATGTCGAGGGCGCGGAGGCCCTCCACCACGTTGTCGTTCAGACCGACGTGGCTGACCTCGACCTTGCCGTAGCCGTTCGGGCTGTCGAAGGAGCCCTCGAGCGGTGCGTCGACCGCGAAGCCGTGGTTGTGCGCGGTGATCTCGACCCGACCGGTCGATTTGTCGAGCACGGGCTGGTTGATGCCGCGGTGACCGAACGGCAGCTTGTAGGTGCCGAGGCCCAGCGCGCGACCGAGCAGCTGGTTGCCGAAGCAGATGCCGAAGAACGGGAGGCCGTCGTCGAGGACTGCGCGCAGCAGTTCGACGTGGTCGCCGGATGCCGCGGGATCGCCGGGGCCGTTCGAGTAGAAGACCGCGACCGGATCGATCGATCGGATGTCATCGATCGTGACGTTCTGCGGCAGGACGTGCACCTCGAACCCGCGGGCTGCGAGGTTGTCGATCGTGGCCTGCTTGACGCCGAGGTCGAGGACTGCGAGGTTGCCGACCCTCTCCCCCATCGCCGTCGTCACCGTCGCGACGTCGACGGAGACCTGAGCCGAGAGGTTCTGACCGGCCATCTCCGGGGCCTCGCGTACGAGGCGCAGCTGCTCCCCCTCGTCGAGCCGCGCGGCCTCACCCGAGAAGATGCCGCCGCGCATGGAGCCGGCCGACCGGATGTGGCGCGTGATCGAGCGGGTGTCGATGCCGCTGATGCCGACGATGCCGTCCTGCACCAGCACCTCGTCGAGCGAGGCGTTCGCGCGCCAGTTCGAGACGACGCGTGAGGGGTCCCGCACGATGTAGCCGGCCACCCAGATGCGACGCGACTCGGGGTCCTCGTCGTTCATGCCGGTGTTGCCGATGTGCGGCGCCGTCTGCAGCACGATCTGTCCGGCGTACGACGGGTCGGTGAGCGTCTCCTGGTAGCCGGACATGCCGGTGGCGAAGACGACCTCGCCGATGGTGGTTCCCAGCGCGCCATAGGCGCGGCCGGTGTGACGGGTCCCGTCTTCGAGGACGAGGACGGCGGGTTCGGGGAGGGCTGTCATGACGTTGCTCCTGTGTCGGGGGCGGCTTCGTCGTCCGAGGCGCCGGAGGCGGGGACGAGTCGCTGCAGTTCTGAGATGAAGTTCTGGGGGTCTCCGTCGGTGAGACGGAGGTAGGAGTCGACGATCGTGTCGTCGTCGGCGCTCCAGGCCACGCGGACGAGCCCGCCGGGCTCGACGACGCGATCGATCGTGACCGTCGCGCGGTCGACGCTCGCCAGGCGAGCCGAGGCCAGGAACACCGTCGGTGCTCCGTCGAGGCACAGCGCGAGTCCCCGGTCGGTGACCGCGACCTCGCCCCGGGCGCGGTACGCGAGCGGCGACAGCGTCAGGCGCTCGAGCGGCTGATCGTGCCTGGTCGTCGACACGTACAGCACCTCGTGCCGGTCGAGCACCTGCGCGTGCTCGGGAACACCGAGGGGCGCCGTGAGTCCGGAATCGCGTCGGAGTCGTCGTCGCCAGGCGAACAGCATCGTGAGCAGCACGAGGACCGCCAGCGCGATCATCAGCGCGATCGCGAGATCCCTGGGGATCATGCCCGGAGCTCCGGGACCACGGCGCCGGCGTCGACGGTGAGGACGCCGCCGTGCACGGTGTACTCGACGCGTCCGGGCAGGTCGCGTCCGAGGTAGGGAGAGTTCACGCTGCGGCCGTGCAGGTCGGCCTCGGTGAAGACCCCTGCGACCGACGCGTCGTAGAGCGCGATCTGCGCCGGCGCACCGACCTCGAGAGGCGTGCCGTGGCCTGACAGGCGACCGATCCGCGCGGGAGCCGCACTCATCACGCGTGCCACGTCCTCCCAGCCGATCAGGCCCGTCTGCACCATCGACTGGTGCACGACGCGCAGTGCGCTCTCGAGCCCGACCATTCCGTTCGCGGCGGCCTGCCACTCGCACGCCTTGTGCTCGCTCGGGTGCGGGGCGTGGTCGGTCGCGACGATGTCGATCGTCCCGTCCGCGAGGCCCTCGCGCACGGCGAGGACATCCTCTTCGCGGCGCAGGGGCGGGTTGACCTTGAACCGGGCGTCGTAGCCGCGCACGAGCTCATCGGTCAGCAGCAGATGGTGAGGGGTGACCTCGGCGGTCACCTTGATGCCTCGCTTCTTGGCCCAGCGGATGATGTCGACGGAACCGGCGGTCGAGAGGTGGCAGACGTGCAGGCGCGAGCCCACGTGCTCGGCGAGGAGCACATCGCGGGCGATGATCGACTCCTCCGCGACCGCCGGCCACCCGGCGAGTCCGAGCTCGGCCGAGACGGTGCCCTCGTTCATCTGGGCGCCTTCGGTGAGACGGGGATCCTGCGCGTGCTGGGCGATGACGCCGTCGAAGGACTTCACGTACTCGAGCGCACGGCGCATGATCAGCGGATCGAAGACGCAGAAGCCGTCGTCGCTGAAGACGCGCACCTGGGCGCGCGATGTCGCCATCGCGCCCAGCTCGGCGAGCCGCTCGCCCTTCTGCCCGACAGTGACCGCGCCGATCGGCTGGACCGTGGCGTAGCCTGCGGCCTCCCCGAGCGCGAGCTCCTGCTCGACGACTCCGGCCGTGTCTGCGACCGGCGACGTGTTCGGCATCGCGAAGACGGCGGTGAAGCCACCGGCCGCCGCCGCTCGGGTCCCGGTGAGGATCGTCTCGGAGGCCTCGTAGCCCGGTTCGCGAAGATGGGTGTGCAGATCGACGAGACCGGGAAGCGCGACGAGGCCCGCCGCGTCGATGACACGGGCCCCCGTGCGCGAGAGACCGGTTCCGATCTCGGCGATCACCCCGTTCTCCACGATGATGTCGGCGCTCTCCGCACCGAGAAGCTGTGCGCCGGTGATGACGAGGGTCTCGCTCACTGGTCTCCCCCTCGTTCGTCGTCTCGTTCTCCTGCAAGAAGCAGGTACAGCACTGCCATCCGGATGGACACTCCGTTCGTCACCTGTTCCAGCACGGTGGAGCGCGGGGAATCGGCGGCTTCGGAGGAGATCTCCAGACCCCGGTTCATGGGTCCGGGGTGCATCACAATGCTACCGTCCGGAAGACCTGCGACTCGCAGAGCGTCAAGACCCCATCGTCTGGAATACTCCCGCTCAGTCGGGAAATACGCGGCGTTCATCCGCTCGAGCTGGATGCGCAGCATCATCACCGCATCCGGGCCTTCCGCCAGCGCCTGATCGAGGTCGTAGACGACCCTCGCCGGCCAGAGCGAGACGTTCTGCGGCACCAGCGTCGGCGGGGACACCAGCGTGACCTCGGCCCCGAGCGTCGCGAGCAGCCAGACGTTCGAGCGCGCGACCCGCGAGTGCAGAACGTCGCCGACGATGACGACCGTCACGCCCGAGAGGTCGCGACCGCGGCTGTCCGCGCCGAAGCGTCGTTTGCGGATCGTGAACGCGTCGAGCAGCGCCTGCGTCGGATGCTCGTGCGTGCCGTCCCCGGCGTTGACGACGCCTGCGGAGATCCAGCCGCTCGTGGCGAGAGTCTGCGGGGCGCCGGAGGCGGGATGGCGGATGACGACGGCATCCGCCCCCATCGCCTGCAGCGTCTGCGCGGTGTCTTTGAGGCTTTCGCCCTTGGACACGCTGGAGCCCTTGGCTGCGAAGTTGATCACGTCGGCCGACAGGCGCTTCGCGGCGGCCTCGAAGGAGATACGGGTTCGTGTCGAGTCCTCGAAGAAGAGGTTCACGACGGTCTTGCCGCGCAGAGTCGGGAGTTTCTTGACCTCGCGCGACTGAGTGGCGGACATGTCCTCGGCGACGTCGAGGATGCGCAGAGCGGTCTCGCGGTCGAGGGTGCGGGTGTCGAGGAGATGCCTCATGCTTCGATCGTCACCTCTTCGGCGCCGTCGTCTTCGGTGAGGCGCACGTTCACGCGCTCCTGCCGGGACGAGGGGATGTTCTTGCCGACGAAATCAGGGCGGATCGGCAGCTCGCGGTGGCCGCGGTCGACGAGGATCGCCAGGCGCACGACTGCCGGGCGGCCGATCGACTGCAGCGCGTCGAGGGCTGCGCGGATGCTGCGACCCGAGAAGAGCACGTCGTCGACGAGGACCACGGTGCGTCCATCGATCCCACCGACGGGGATGTCCGTCGGACGCGGCGACCTCGTCGGGTGCTTGGCGAGATCGTCGCGGAACATCGTGACGTCGAGCGCTCCCACCGGCACAGAGGTCTGTGCGATCTCGCCGATGACAGCGGCGAGGCGACGGGCGAGAGTGACGCCGCGGGTCGGAATGCCCAGCAGGACGAGGTTCTCAGCCCCTCGGTTGGATTCGAGGATCTCGTGTGCGATGCGGGTGAGTGCCCGCGAGATATCGGCTTCGTGCAGAACGGTGCGTGCACTCATCAGCCGCTCCCTTCTCCGCCTCACAGGACGGTGTTAAAGGTTGCTTGATGCGTCCAGTCTAGCGCGCGGTCAGCGCCAGCCGAGAACGTCGCGGACGACCGCCTGGGAGGCGGGCGAGCCGTCGTTCGCGATGCCGCGCAGCGATTCGTGCGAGAGCATCGCGCCCTCAGCTCCCGCCGCCGCGGTGATCTGCTCGAGCGCGGCGGCGACCCGCGGCGCCGCAGCTCGCGCATGGGTGGCGTCGCCGCGCGCGGACGTGTGGGGGAAGACGACGAGCTCGGCGACTCCCGCCGCGACGGGGCGCGCGGCGGCGACGACCAGGGTCGGCGGAAGCACATGCTGGAGTGCATGCGGCATCGGAAACGGCAGCTCGTCGGTCAGAAGGCCGCGCCACCAGCTGCGATGCGAACGCTTCTCATCGCCGATCTCGAGGGCTGTCGCCGTCCACTCCGAGCCGCGCTCGCGCAGCCTGTCGGCGAATCCATCGGATCGCGCCTCGAATCCCGCCTCGGTGAGAAACTCGGCGGCGATGCGCACGAGGCGCTCGGAATCCGAGCGCACGATCCAGCGAGCACCCCGCCATGGTCCCTTGTACTCGAGGCGCGACGTACGTGCGTCACGACCGGAACCCTGCGGGTGCGGGGAACGCGGCACGTCAGCCGGCCTCGCTGAGCACGGCGTCGGTGACCTCGTCGATCTTGGTCGAGCGGATCGGGTGACCGCTGGTCGAGAGACAGCGACCGGTCTTCAGGTCCCACTTCCAGTCGTGCATGCTGCACGTCAGGATGCCGTCCTCGTCGACCTTTCCGGTCTTCGTGAGGTCTGCGCGCAGATGCGGGCAGCGACGCTGCACGACCCAGTCGCCGACTTCGGCGTCCTCGGTCTGGTCGGTCTGCTCCTGATACCAGTTCTCCACGTACTCGATGCGGTCGACCGAGAGGCACTTGAGGAAGGTCGTGAGGAACTCGTTGAACTTGCCGCTGCGTCCGACGTGGAACTGCATCGACAGGAAGATCGAGTTCGACCAGTCGATCTCACGGTCGCGGATGTTCGTCGAGACGAGATCGGCGGGGATCGTGTACCAGTAGATGCACTCCTCGCCCGCGTACTCGCGCACCTTGGCGCGGGGGAAGTCGACGACCATGTCGAGGTCGCCGATCTTGAACCGGACGCATCCGCCGACGCCGAGACGGATGGTGCGCGACTTCTTCAGCAGTGGCTCCCACCAGCCCTTGAGGGCCTCGAGGATCTCGGCGGCGGGAAGGACCTCGGCGCGCGATGCCTCCTCGTCCGCGATCTCCTGCTGCCGCGACGCCCGCTGCTCCTCGAGGTAGTCCCACTTCTCGTCGAAGATGTGGGCGAGTTCAGCCTCGGTGTAGAGCGACTGCTCCGTGGCCACGTCTCCCCCGTCGACCGTGACGACCGTGCCGGGAACGAACAGGTGACCGTCGTACTGCGGCGACAGCTCGTTCATGTGCGCGAGGAACTGCTTCTGATCCGTGAAGATCGACTCGCCGCTACGGCCGATCCCGTTGAAGTCGAAGAGCTCGTCGCGCAGGAACATCGGCGGTCCTGCCATCGGGAACACGTGCGGGGCGTCCACCTTGTCGATGTAGTACATCGCACGCTTGTTCTGGGCATCGCGCTTGAGCTTCGCGAAGTTCTGCTTGGCGTCCATCGGCAGGTCGTAGACCATGGGCCACCAGATGGCCCCCGACACCTGCGTGAAGTACGCGTCGGGCTTCCCGAAGTGCAGGAGCGTGTCGAGATCGAGCGGATGCGAGTCGTTCTGGTTGAGGATCGACGCGGTGCCGTCGTCGACGCTCAGCGACGAATCGCCGATCGGACCGTCGCTCGGGGCACGCAGCGGCGTGATCATGATCTTCAGGTCGCCGCGTTCGATGATCTCCCCGGCGGGCGCGTAGGTGATGTTCGTGTAGCCGAGCGCCCTGATGTCCTGTTCGAGGTCATCGATCGGATACTCGGGCAGGAGCACCTCGATGTCCTTGCGGATGTACCGCTCGAGCAGTTTCGGGTCGAAGTGGTCGCGGTGGCGGTGAGAGATGTAGAGGAAGTCCGCCTCACGACCGAATCGCTCCCAGTCGAGGCCCCGGTTGTCGGGGAACGGGAACCACGAGCCGAAGAAGGAGGGCCCGAGAACGGGGTCGCAGATGATGTTCCCGCCGACCGTCTCGATGAACATCCCGGCGTGGCCGAGTCCCGTTATCCGCATGCATTCCTCCTGAAGTGAACCGTTCGATTCTATCGATGGGCCCCTGAGCGGTCGCGGTGACCGGGCCGGAACAAATCAGCGGTCCTCGAACAGACCCTTGATGTCATCGGCCGTGATGGACTGCGCGAACAGCTCGTCGTCGTCCATGACCGCGGTGAAGAGGCGCGCCTTGCGCTGCTGCAGCTGCAGGACCTTCTCCTCGATCGTGCCGGTCGAGATCATCCGGTAGACGAACACCTGACTCGTCTGCCCGATCCGGTGGGTGCGGTCGATCGCCTGCTCTTCAGCGGCCGGGTTCCACCACGGATCGAGCAGGAAGACGTAGTCGGCCTCCGTGAGCGTCAGACCGAAGCCTCCGGCCTTCAGGCTGATCAGGAAGACCGGCTGCTCCCCGGCCTTGAACGCGTCGATGACCTGCTCCCTGTGCCGCGTCGAGCCGTCGAGGTGCGCGTACGGAATGCCCGCAGCCTCGAGGCGCGCGGCCGCGAGATCGAGGAACGAGGTGAACTGGCTGAAGACGAGTGCCCGGTGGCCCTCCGCCTGCAGCTCGATCACCCTCTCGAGCAGCGTGTCGAGCTTGCTCGAGCCGATCTCCGCGTCCGCCTCGTCTACCAGACCGGGAGCGAGGCTCAGCATCCTCAGAAGAGTCAGCGAACGGAAGACGATGAACCTGTTGCGGTCGAGGTCGTCGAGCAGGCCCAGCACCTTCTGACGCTCTCGTTGCAGCACCACGTCGTAGAGCGCGCGATGCTCGGGGCTCAGCTCCACTTCGAGCAGCTGTTCCTGCTTCGCCGGCAGATCCGAGGCGACGAGCTCCTTGGTGCGCCGCAGCATGAGAGGCCGGACACGACGACGGAGCTGGGCGAGTCGCCGGGCGCGGTAGTCGCCGCCCTCCTCGTTCTCGGGGACCTTGCCCTTCTCGATCGGCTGGATGTACCTGTCGCGGAACTTCCGCGCAGACGGGAAGAGTCCGGGAGCCGCGAGAGAGAGCAGCGACCAGAGCTCCGACAGGCTGTTCTCCATGGGGGTGCCGGTCACCGCGTACGTCACGTCGGATCGGAACGTCGCGATGGCCCGGTGCAGACGCGTCTTCGGGTTCTTGACGAACTGGGCCTCGTCGAGGATCAGCGCTGCCCACTCGACAGAGCGGAACTCCTCCTCGTCGAGCCGGGCGACGGTGTAGGAGCTCACGACGAGGTCGGCCGACTCCGCGGCGTGGCGGAGAGCGTCTGCGCGCCTGCCGCTGGTGCTGTCGACGATCGACACCCGCAGTCCCGGGGTGAACCGCGCTGCCTCCGACCGCCACGTGCTCAGCACCGACGTGGGAGCGAGCACCAGGAACGGACGCGTCTCACCCTGGTCTTTCGCATGCTGGATGAAGGTCAGCAGCTGCAGCGTCTTGCCGAGGCCCATGTCGTCGGCGAGGATGCCGCCCATCCGGTGCCGCCAGAGGAAGGCGAGCCAGTCGAATCCGGCCTTCTGATAGGGCCGCAGCTCGGCCTGCACGCCCGCGGGCACCGGCGTCTCGGGCACCCCGGTCGCCTGACGGAGTCCTTCGGCCGTGGCGCGCCAGTTGACCGCTGGCTCCGACTCGTCTGCGAGGTCTTCGAACTCCTCCCAGAGGTCGGTCTGATACCGGCTGATCCGGGGCCCGGTCTCCCATTCCTGCAGCTCACCGGCCTCTTCGATCAGGTCGCGGAGACGATCCAGAGCCGGGTGATTGAGCGAGAAGTACCCGCCGTCGGCGAGCAGCAGCTTCTTGCGGCCCTTGCTCAGCGCGGTGAACAGCGGACCGAACGGGATCCGTCTGCCGTCGATCGTCACGAGGATGCCGAGGTCGAACCAGTCCGAGTCGGTCGTCTCGACTGTCGTGACCTTCACCTCAGGGGCGCCGGTCAGCTCGCGGTATTCCTTGGGGGCGCCGACCGATTCGACGGTCACGCCCACCGCCTCGAGGGCGGGGACGCCTTCGGCGACGAACGCCGCGGCGTCGATGTCGTGGAACGAGCCGGCAGGCCGGAATCTCGTCGCCCTGAACTCCTGCCACGCCTCCTCGATCCGTGCTCGCACGGTGGTCTCGGCGACGGCGTCGCGCACGGCGGCGTCGGTCCAGGCGAACGGCACCCGTCCGAATCGGCCGTAGGACCATTCGAACGAGTAGCTGACGACGTCACCGCGCTCGTAGGTGATCGTCAGGACGGGCTCCGGATCGGGAACCTCCGGCAGCGAGACGGCGCCGACCGTGTGGACCACGCCGCGTCTCGCGAGCAGCGGGTAGGCGTCGGAGATGAACGCCTGCTCGTCCGACGCCGGGACGAGGATCTCGTCGGGGGCGGCGAGCAGTGCGCGGATCTGCTCGCTCAGTGGCGCCTCCGCGAGCACGATCTCGATGCGCACGCCGACCAGTCCCGCCGAGTACACGCCGGTGCGGCCGATCGGATGAACCGCGGATGCGGCGACAGGGACACCGTCGATCTGCACTTCTGCTGCCACGGACAGCGAACCGTCGTCGACCCGAGTGATGCGCGCCGACACCCCGGACGACGTGGCGAGGCGCACGGATGCGTTCTTCTGGCTCGCGACGAGCGGTATGCCGAGCTCCGCACCCGAGCGGAGCTGGCCCCACAGCAGCGGCGACTCGACCTGATCGAGCACGAGCCAGTCGCCGGCGTTGCCGGAGAGCAATGAATCGCGGGAGATGCTCAGCAGGTCGCCGAACCAGCGATTCTGCATGCGTCCGAACTGAGCGGCGTCCCGACGCACGGCATCCCACCCCGCACCGCCCTGGATCCAGGACCCCGTCTGCGCGCTGCGCATCAGCGGACGGATGGCGAGCAGCAGCTCCCCGGTCGGCCGGGCGAGATCCCGAGCGGTCGCCGCACGCACCGGGCGCGGACCCCAGTGGTTCTCGGATCTGGACTCCCGGTGACGCAGCTCGACTCCGAGCGCCAGCGGCTGCGGATGCCGGGAGACGGCCGGGTCGAGCAGGCTGCGCCACGAAGGCGTCGCCGTGGTCGGGGCCGGCGAGGGCGTGTCGACCGGCTCGGCCGGCCTCTTCAGCGCCGCGGCCTGCTCGGTGTACTCATGGACGTTCGATGCGAGCAGCGTCGCGACGACGTGCTTGCACCCGCTGCGCACCGGGCACGAGCAGCGCGTCGTGCGGACCCGCCGCGTGCCGTTCGACGACAAGAAGACGATCTCGGTCTGGTACTGGGCGTCGCCGCTGCCGCTGACGTGACCTTCGAGCTCGAGGAGATCCTCATGCCAGACCACGTCGAGCACGTTGCCCTCGCGGAAGTAGGCCAGACCGCGCTGGTATCCGCCCACATCCGTGATCTGCATGAGGTCGCGGAGGTCGACGTGCGGCGCGGGCATGGCCCCATCCTTCCCGCGGCCCCGGACATCGAGGTCGCCGCCGCCTGATGCCTCGCTCAGGCTGCGCGAGAGACGCGTGCGAGCACGCCGTGCACGAACGCACCCGAATCGTCGGTCGAGAACTCCTTGGCGAGTTCGACCGCCTCATCGATGGCGACCGCGGTGGGGACCGCGTCGTTGAAGAGGATCTCCCAGACGCCGATGCGCAGCAGAGCCCGGTCGACGGCGGGCATGCGCTCGATCTTCCAGTCACGGCTGTGCGTGGTGATCTGCTCGTCGATCTCGTCGCGGTGATCGATGATGCCGTCGACGACCTCGCGGGCATACAGCCAGGAGGCCTCGCGGGCAGGCTCGCTCGCTGCGCGCTGCGCCTCGGCGGCCAGAGTCACCGCGACCTCGTCGCCACGGACGTCAGCTGAGAACAGGATGTCGAGTGCGCGCTTGCGCGCCTTCGTTCGGGCGCTCACGCCTTACTTCTCGCGACCGAGGTAGTCGCCCGTGCGCGTGTCGACCTTGACCTTGGTGTTGGTCTCGACGAACAGCGGGACCTGGATCTCGTAGCCGGTCTCGAGCGTCGCCGGCTTCGTGCCCGCCGACGAGCGGTCGCCCTGCAGACCCGGCTCGGTGTACGTGATCTCGAGGATCACGGACGCCGGCAGGTCGATGTAGAGCGGGTTGCCGTTGTTGAGCGCGATCGTGACCTGCTGGTTCTCGAGCAGGAAGTTCTTCGCGTCACCGACCGTCGCCGCGCTCACGGTGATCTGATCGAAGTCGGTCTGGTCCATGAACACGTAGCCGTCACCGTCGGTGTACAGGTAGGTGTAATCACGACGGTCGACGTTCTCGATCTCGATCTTCGCACCGGCGTTGAACGTCTTGTCGACGACCTTGCCGCTCATCACGTTCTTGAGCTTGGTGCGGACGAATGCGCCGCCCTTGCCGGGCTTGACGTGCTGGAACTCGACGACGCTCCAGAGCTGGCGCTCGATGTTGAGGACGACGCCGTTCTTGATGTCTGCGGTAGATGCCATGCGCTGGACTTTCCGTTTCTAGAGTCTGGGGGCCGTTCTCGTCCCGGTGGACTGGGTGGGCCGACAGTCGATTCTACGGGATGAGCGCTGCGAGCTGCCGCACAGCGTTCGCATACCCGTCGACTCCCTCGCCGATCACACGGACTGCGGCGACGTCGTGGAGGTAGGAATGATGCCGGAACTCCTCGCGGGAGTACACGTCGGAGATGTGAACCTCGGCGAAAGGCAGTGCGACGCCGGTGAGTGCGTCCCGCAGCGACACAGAGGTATGGGTGAGGCCCCCGGGATTGATGATGATCGCCGCGCAGTCCGCCCGGGCGGCATGGATGGCGTCGATCAGCACACCCTCGTGGTTGCTCTGGACGGCGCGCACCTCGAAGCCCACGGCTGCGGCGGCCTCGGCGGTCAGGCGCTCCACATCAGCGAGCGTCGCCGTGCCGTAGACATCGGGTTCACGGCTGCCGAGCAGGTTGAGGTTCGGACCGTTGACGAGGAGTATGCGGCGCGTCATTCGCCGATCTCCTGGTACGCAGCGAAGAGCAGCGATTCGTCGGGGGCCTGCAGGACCGTGGGCTTCGCGATGTCGTCGAGCAGGATGAATCGCAGCATGCCGCCGCGGCTCTTCTTGTCGCGCTGCATCGTGGCCAGCAGCTGCGGCCACGCACCGGCGCGGTATCCGGTCGGAAGGCCCAGCGACTCGAGGATCGTGCGGTGGCGCTCTGCGGCTTCGTCCGAGAGGCGTCCGGCGAGTCGCGACAGCTCTGCCGCGTACAGCATCCCGATGGAGACAGCCGCGCCGTGGCGCCAGCGGTAGCGCTCCGCATGCTCGATCGCATGGCCGAGGGTGTGACCGTAGTTGAGGATCTCGCGCTGCCCCGCCTCGCGGAAGTCGTCGGAGACGACCTTCGCCTTCATGTCGATCGCGAGCTCGACCGCGCGCCGGAATTCCGGGGTCGTGGTGTCGACGGCCCGAGCGGGGTCGGCTTCGATGATGTCGAGGATCTCGGGCGCCCAGATGAAACCGGCCTTCGCGACCTCGGCGAATCCGGCCGTCGCCTCGTTCGGGCTGAGGCTCGAGAGTTCGTCGAGGTCTCCGATCACCGCGCGCGGAGCCCAGAACGCACCGACGAGGTTCTTGCCCTCCGCGGTGTTGATCCCCGTCTTCCCGCCGACCGACGCGTCGACCAGTCCGAGCACGGTCGTCGGCACCTGGACGACCTGCACGCCGCGCAACCAGGTCGCCGCGACGAACCCTGCGAGGTCGGTGACCGCGCCGCCGCCGTATCCCACGACGGCATCCGTGCGTGTGAAGTCGGCCTGGCCCATGACCTGCCAGCAGAACGCCGCGACCTCGATGCGCTTGCCCTGCTCGGCATCCGGCACTTCGGCCAGAAGCACCTCACGCGGTCCGTTCTCGACGTCCGCGAGCAGTCGATCGCGCAGCTCCGCGGCACGGGCCGCGAGCGTCGGCGGATGCACGACGAGGATCTTCCGCACGCCCGGATCCAGGGCGGCAGAGACCTGATCGAGGATCCCGCGTCCGATGCTGATCTCGTAGGGGGTCTCCCCCGTCACACTGATGGTGGTGGTGCTCATGCTCGTTCTCTCCTCCATGCCACGATGTCGTCGGCGATGCGCTGCATGGGGCGTCGCGACGTGTCGAACGTCACGGATGCCACCTCGTCATACCAGCCTCGACGTTCTTCGAAGATCTGCGTCCAGCGCCCGACCGGATCGTCCCCCGCGAGCAGCGGTCGGCCACCCGCATTGATGCGGTGCACGACCGCCTCCGGCGACACGGTCAGGAAGACGACGGGATGCTCGCGCAGCAGCGCCCGCGTCCCGGGATCCGTCACCGCGCCGCCTCCGAGCGAGATCACCCCGCCCGCCCTCAGCGCGTCGGCGACCTCCGCCCGTTCGAGCGAGCGGAAATGTGCCTCGCCGTGGTCGGCGAAGATCCCGGGGATCGGGCCGTGGGCGGCGACGACGCGCTTGTCGGTGTCGATGAACGGCACGCCGAGCTTCTTGGCGACGCGGCGACCGACGCTGGTCTTCCCGGCCGCCATCGGACCGACCAGCACCAGCGTCAGCTGCTCAGCTTCGCTCGTCATGCGCGATGAGCGCCGCCTCGGACGCCGGGGTCGTCCGCAGCTCGGCCGGAATGCCGGCCAGATACCCGTCGAGGTTGCGACGCGTCTCGCGGATGCTGTCGCCACCGAACTTCTCGAGCACGGCGTTCGCCAGTTCGACGGCGACCATGGCCTCGGCCACGACACCGGCAGCGGGCACAGCGCACACGTCCGAGCGCTGGTGGTGGGCCGTGGCATCCTCGCCGGAGGCGATGTCGATCGTCCGGAGGGCGTGCGGGACGGTCGCGATGGGCTTCATTCCGGCGCGAACGCGCAGCACAGTGCCGGTGGACATCCCGCCCTCGGTGCCTCCCGCACGGTCAGAGCCGCGCGAGATGCCGTCGGCAGTGGCGAACAGCTCGTCGTGAGCTGCGGAACCCCGGCGACGGGTCGTCTCGAAGCCGTCACCGACCTCGACGCCCTTGATCGCCTGGATGCTCATGAGCGCCTGCGCGAGACGCGCGTCGAGGCGGCGGTCCCAGTGCACGTGCGAGCCCAGCCCGGGAGGCAGGCCGTAGGCGAGGACCTCGACGATCCCGCCGAGGGTGTCGCCGTCCTTCTTGGCGTCGTCGACCTCGGCCACCATGAGGGCGGACGTGGCCGGATCGAAGCAGCGCAGCGGGTCGGCGTCGAGCGTCTCCACGTCATCGGGAGTCGGAAGCGGGGAACCTGGCGGCACCTGCACGGGACCGATCGACAGCGTGTGGCTCACGAGACGGATGCCGAGTTCGCCGAGGAACGACCGGGCGATCGCACCGAGCGCGACACGGGCGGCGGTCTCGCGGGCGCTGGCACGCTCGAGGATCGGGCGCGCCTCGTCGAAGTCGTACTTCTGCATGCCCACGAGATCGGCATGGCCGGGGCGCGGTCGGGTGAGCGGCGCGCTGCGACCCCTCGACTTGTCGGTGAGCTCGACGGGTTCGGGGTTCATGACCTCGATCCACTTCGGCCACTCGGTATTCCCGATGCGCAGGGCGATCGGGCTGCCGAGCGTCCTGCCGTGACGGACACCGCCGGAGATGGTGAGCTCGTCCTGCTCGAACTTCATACGCGAGCCGCGGCCGTAGCCGAGCTTGCGACGTGCGAGATCGGCCTGGATCGCCTCTGAGGACACGGGGACGCCCGAGGGCAGACCCTCCATGACGGCAATGAGTTCTGGGCCGTGCGATTCGCCGGCCGTGAGCACGCGGAGCATTGCTCTAGTCTCCCACGCGTTTCGACCTGACTCGTGCCGCGTGTCGTCGGCGGTTACAGAACTGCTCTCATCGCGGCGACCACGCCATCTTCGCCGGGCAATGCGATGGTCTGATCCCCGTGTCGGAAGATCCGGATCTGCCGTACGGCCTGCCAGAGCAGCATCCCTTCGCCCGAGATCGCCTGGCCGCCCGTCCAGGCGGTGGCGAGTGCGGAGGGCCATGGCGAGTAGGCGACGTCGAACAACGCTCCGCCTCGCTCGGCGAGACGCACAGCGGTCGCGTCGTCGAGGGCCGAACCGCTCGGAAGGGTCGCCACGGTGAGATCGACCTGGTCTGCGTCCGCGGCGAACGCGTCTGCGGTCACATCGACTCCGAGTCGCGCGCCGAGCGCGATGAGCGTCGCGGCGCGCTCGGGGCGACGTGCGCGCACCTCGATCGACCGGGCGCCGAGTTCGACGCACGCGACGACTGCGGATGCCGCAGTCGCACCGGCGCCGAGGACGCGGACGCGGCCCACTTCGCCGAGGCCGTGCTCGCCGAGGGCGTCGATGATTCCGCCGACATCGGTGTTGAAGCCCTGCGCGACGTCCGTCAGGAGCAGTGTGTTGACTGCGCCCGTGAGCTCGGCGTGCGTGTCGCGTGTCGCTGCGGCCCGATGGGCCCGCTCTTTCAGCGGCATCGTGAGCGACAGACCGAGCCAGGAGTCATCGAGCGACGCGAGGGCATCGTCGAAAACGCTCTCGTCGACCTGCCGACTCGAGTACTCCCAGTCGAGGCCGAGCACGCCGTACGCGGCCGCATGCAGCCGCGGCGACTTCGAATGTGCGATCGGGTCGCCCCACACCGCGAGATGCCGAGGCGTCATCCGGCCGAGCATCCCCCGTCGGGGTTCTCCTGGCACCACTTCTCCCACTTCTCGACGCCCTGGAGGTGCTCCTCGTAGGTCACCGAGAACTGGGTCTCTCCCGTGGCGAGGTTGACGGTGACGAAGTACAGCCACGGACCGTCAGCCGGGTGCATGGCCGCATCGATGGCGGCATCGCTCGGGCTGGCGATCGGCGTGATCGGCAACCCCGTGTGCACGTAGGTGTTCCAGTCGTTGGGATCCTCGAGCGCCTCGGCCGAGCTCGAGACGACGCCCTCGTGCAGCGAGCCGTAGCCGTACTGCGCGGTCGAGTCCATCTGGAGCTTCATGTCGATGTCCAGGCGGTTCTGGATCACGCGCGACACCTTCGGGAAGTCCGCCGTGAGTCCCTCGCGCTGGATGATCGACGCGATCGTCAGCACACGCTGCGCGTCTTCGGCGGGAACGCCGGCGGCATCCAGCGACTCCTTGGTGCGGTCGACCATGCGCTGGATCACCTGCGTCGCGGTGACGCCGGGATCGAACGTGTAGACGGCGGGGAAGAGCCAGCCCTCGAGAGTCTGCGCGGTCACACCGTAGGTCGCGGGATCCGCGTCCACAGCGGCCTGGAGGTCTTCGATCGGCATCCCGAGAGACTCCGCCATGCCGGGAAGCGACGACTCGATCGTCGCGCCCTCGCCGACGCTCGCCGAGTTCTCGAGCTTGTTCGCGGGGTCCTGAAGCGCCTCGAGCGCGGCCGCGGCCGTCATCTTCTCCTGAAGCCGGTAGATGCCGGGGTAGAACGTGATGGCAATGTTCTCCTTGACGAGGTAATCGTAGAAGACCTCGTCGGTACGGGTGACACCCGCTTCGTACAGTGCAGTCGACACGGGTGAGCCGGTGTCGCCCTCCTGGACGGTGACGAGCACTTCGCCGGACGCGATGCCGGGCTCCCAGTCGGCCGGCTCACCCCATCCGAGTGCGTCGCTGATCTTGTCGCCGTACGTGTTCCAGGCCCAGATTCCGGTGCCGACGATGCCTCCGATCACGGCGAGCACGATGATCAGCGCCACGAGGCAGCCGGTGCGGCGCTTCTTCTTCTTCGGAGGGCGACTCCCGGAGTCCTCATCGGTGTGCGCGTGGAAGAGATCTTCGAGGCGTCCACCGGAACCCGCAGCGCCTGAGGCTGCGGCGGTCGCGGGCACGGCTGCATCTGCGACGACGGGCGCGGATGGTCCGTCACGATCTGCGTCGGATGTGAGGACGCCGTCGCGAGCTGCGGAGACGTGGTCACCGCCGCGTGTCGCGGAGTCGTCGGCGCGGATGTCGGGCGACTGGGCGGGACCGGTCACGGGAAGTGCGCGGGTCGAGGCGTCGTCGTCCGAACGGGGCTCCTGCGGTTCAGGCACAGGCGCCTGACCGCCGGGCGCCTGCGCCGCAGCCGCCTCGCGGGCGGCTCGGCGCGACCCGGGAGCCGGTGGCGTGTTGTCGACCGTCGGGCTCTGCTGCGACGGATCGGGAAGATTCTCGAACAGGTCGCCGAGGCGGGCGTCCGGATCGTGCTGAGGTGAAGAACTCTCACGTTCGGGCATTAGCGTGGGGACTCCTCGTCGAGCGGAATCGTGTCACCGGGCGGGTTTCCGGTGCTCTTCTCCGTGTCGATCGCCTGCTGCAGCAGAACCACCGCGGCGATCTGATCCACAATGCTACGAGACTTCTTCTGAGATCTGCCCGAAGAGCGCAATGCGGCGTGTGCGGTGACCGTGCTCAGACGCTCGTCCACGAGACGGACGGGCGTGCCCGTCCGCGACTGCAGCGCCGCCGCGAACTCCCGCGCATCGGTCGTGGATGCCGTGTCGGCACCCTGCAGATTCACCGGAAGGCCGACCACGAACTCGAGCAGGTCGAAGTCCTGTGCGATCTCCGCGATCCGGTCGATCGCCGAGTCGTTGCGCTGGACCGTCTCCACTGGGACGGCGAGCATGCCGTCGGGGTCGCAGCGAGCGACCCCGACACGTGCACGTCCGACGTCGATACCGAGCCGCACACCGCGACGGAATCCGCTCACGCTGACTGCAGCTCCTGCGACACGGCCTCGAGAGCAGCGGGAAGAGCCGCGGCGTCCGTGCCGCCGCCCTGGGCGACGTCGTCACGACCGCCGCCTCCGCCGCCGAGCACGGAAGCGGCGCGCTTTGCCAGCGCACCGGCCTTCGCGCCTGCCGCGCGGGCGGCATCGTTCGTCGCGACGACGACCACCGGGCGACCGTTCACCACGGCGCCGAGAGCGACGACCGCAGCGTCCGATCCGAGACGGTCGCGCACCCCGAGCACCAGCTCACGCACGTCGTCGGCCGAGGCGACCTCACCGAGAGACCGTGCCGCGACACGGAAGGCTCCGACACGATCCGCGGACTCCGCGATGGCCGGGACCTGACCTGCGCGCTCCTTGGACTCGAACTGCGCGATGCGCTTCTCCGCCGCTTTCAGGCTCGCGGAGAGGTCCGCGATGCGCTCGGCGAGCTGATCGCGCGGGGTCTTGAGCGAGGTGGTCAGCTGCGAGACGAGAGCGCGCTCGGCGGCCAGCTCGCGGAATGCGTCCTGTCCGACCAGAGCCTCGATGCGACGGTTCGACGCGCCGACCGAAGACTCGCCGACGACGCTGACGAGACCGATCTCGGCGCTCGAGCTCACATGGGTTCCTGCGCAGAGCTCACGCGACCAGGGACCACCGATGTCGACCATGCGCACGACGTCGCCGTACTTCTCGCCGAACAGTGCCATGGCGCCCGCCTCCTTCGCCTCATCGAGGGTCAGGATGCGGGTCGAGACCTCAAGGGCGTCGTTGACCGCGCGATTGGTGATCTCCTCGATCTCGGTGCGCGTGTCTGCCGACAGCGCCTGCGACCACGAGAAGTCGAAGCGCATGTAACCGGCGCGGTTGAGCGAGCCCGCCTGCGTGGCGGTCGGGCCGAGCGTGTCGCGCAGCGCGGCATGCACGAGATGCGTCGCGGAGTGCGCCTGCCGGGCGGCGCGGCGGTTGGCCGCGTCGACCACCGTCGTGGCAGCATCATCGACCGTGACGACGCCACGCGTGACCTCGACTGTGTGGCTGATGAGCCCCGGAACCGGGCGCTGAACATCGAGCACGTCGAGTTCGAACCCGGGGCCCACGATCACGCCCTTGTCGGCGACCTGTCCACCCGACTCCGCGTAGAGCGTCGTCTCGGCGAGCACGACCTCGGCGATCTGCCCCTCCGCGGCGCTGCGCGCCGGCTGGCCGTCGACGAGAATCCCGAGGATGCGCGAGTCGACCTCGAGCTCGGAGTAACCGTCGAAGCCGGTCTCGCCCAGCGCGCGCAGGTCACGGTAGACCGAGACATCGGCGAGCTGACGCTTGCGGTTGCGTGCATCGGCCTTGGCGCGGGAGCGCTGCTCCTGCATCAGGGTGTCGAAAGCCGCACGGTCGACGTCGAGACCTGCCTCCTCCGCGACCTCGAGGGTGAGGTCGATCGGGAAGCCGTAGGTGTCGTGCAGGAGGAACGCCTCAGGACCGCTGAGGGTCGTCGCTCCGCCCTTCTTCGTCTCGTCGAGCGCGAGGTCGAGGATCGTCGACCCGGAAGCGAGCGTGCGCCGGAAGGTCTCCTCCTCGGCGAAGGCAGCGGCCGACAGCGTCGACCAGTCCTTCTCGAGCTCGGGGTACGCCGACTTCATGGCGTCACGCGAGGTGGCGAAGAGCTCGGGGAACACCGCCTCGTCGACGCCGAGCAGACGCATCGAGCGCACCGTGCGTCGCATCAGGCGGCGCAGGATGTATCCGCGACCCTCGTTGGACGGCCGGACTCCATCGGACAGCAGCATCAGTGAGGAGCGGACATGGTCGGCGACGACGCGGAAGCGGACGTCGTCTTCGTGCACCGCCCCGTAGCGGCGACCCGAGAGCTCGACGGCCCGGTCGAGCACCGGGCGCACCTGATCCGTCTCGTACATGTTCTCGACGCCCTGCTTGAGGAACGCGACGCGCTCGAGTCCCATGCCCGTGTCGATGTTCTTCTGGGGCAGCTCCCCCACGATGTCGAATTCCGTCTTGCCGCGGATGTTCTCGATGAAGTCCTGCATGAACACGAGGTTCCAGATCTCCAGGAACCTCGAGTCGTCTGCCGCAGGACCGCCGTCCTTGCCGTATGCGGGGCCGCGGTCGAAGAAGATCTCGGAGTCCGGGCCGCCGGGGCCGGGCTGCCCGGTGTTCCAGTAGTTGTCGGCGCGCCCGAGGCGCTGGATGCGCTCGGGTTTCAGGCCGATGATGTCGCGCCAGATGGATTCGGCCTCGTCATCCGTCTCGTAGACGGTGACCCAGAGGTCCTTCTCGTCGAACCCCATGCCGCCGTCGGCCTCGGAGCTCGTCAGCAGCTCCCACGCGTAGCGGATGGCGCCCTCTTTGAAGTAGTCGCCGAACGACCAGTTGCCCATCATCTGGAAGAAGGTGCCGTGACGCGCGGTCTTGCCGACCTCTTCGATGTCGTTGGTGCGGATGCACTTCTGCAGATCCGCGATGCGCGGATGCGGTGCGGGGACGACGCCCGTGAGGTACGGGATCATCGGCACCATTCCGGCGACCGTGAACAGCAGGGACGGGTCGTCGCTGACCAGGGAGGCCGAGGGGACGATGACGTGGTCGTTCTTCTCGAAGTAATCGAGGTAGCGCTGCGCGATCTCCGCAGTTTTCATAGGGGTGCCAGGTGTCCTTGCGTGCTGAGTGGGAAACAGATGACGAGAACCGTGTGCGCTGAGGCGCGCCGGTCAGTCGTCATCGGGGTCGGTGAGACGTGCCTTCTCGTCGCGGTAGGAGTCGCCGATGATCGCCGTGAACTCGTTGATCCGCGCGTCGACCTCGGCGAGGATGTCGTGACCGCGCGGGTCCTTGTTCATGAAATGAGCCGCGACGAAGCCGCCGATCACTCCGATCAGGAACCACAGCACGTTCTTCATGTCGCCATCCTTGCCCTTGACCCGCGAAGGCGCGGTGCCTCCATCGTATGCGGAAACGACAGAAGGCGTCGGGTGAACCCCGACGCCTTCTGCGGAAAAGCTGAACTCAGCGAGCTGCGTAGTACTCGACGACGAGCTGCACTTCACAGGTCACGGGGACCTCGGCACGCTTCGGACGACGAACCAGGCGAGCCTGGAGCTTGTCGAGCTCGACCTCGAGGTAGCCGGGAACGGGAGGCAGGACCTCGGCGTGACCGCCGGCCGCTGCGACCTGGAAGGGCTCGGTGCCCTCGCTCTTGGCCTTGACGTGGATGAGCTGACCCGGCTTCACGCGGAAGGACGGGCGGTCGACGAGCTGGCCGTCGACGAGGATGTGACGGTGCACGACGAGCTGACGAGCCTGTGCGGTGGTGCGGGCGAAGCCCGAACGCACGACGAGAGCGTCGAGACGCATCTCGAGCAGCTCGACCAGGTTCTCACCGGTCAGGCCGTCCTGACGACGAGCCTCGTTGAACGTGTTGCGCATCTGCTTCTCGCGGATGCCGTACTGCTCGCGCAGACGCTGCTTCTCACGCAGACGGACGGCGTAGTCGCTGTCAGCCTTGCGCTTGGTGCGGCCGTGCTCACCCGGAGCGTAGGGACGCTTCTCGAGGTAGCGGGCGGCCTTCGGGGTGAGCGGGATGCCGAGGGCACGGCTCAGACGAACCTTGCGGCGGTCCTGGGACTTCGTGGTCACGAAGTTTTCCTTCCGATGACGTGGTCGCGTCTTTCACGACTCACGGACGTATCGTCCGCGTTCTGCCTTGGAGCGCACGCCGGGGCGCCAGCAAGGTGTGGTGTGAACGAGGAGATGCCCGAAAACTCGGTTTCGAGCCGATCCAGTCTAACAGATTCCGGCTCAGCGGCCGTCGAGGATGCGGCGGATGCGCTCGAGGCGCGCCGAGATGTCCCGCTCCGCCCCGAGGTTCTTCGGTTCGTAGTAGCGCCTGCCCTGCAGTTCGTCCGGCAGATACTGCTGCGGGAGGATGCCGAACTCGCTGTCGTGCGGATAGACGTAACCGCGACCGTGACCGAGTCGCTTGGCCCCCGGATAGTGGGCGTCGCGCAGATGCAGCGGGACCCGACCGAACCCGCCCGAGCGGATGTCCGCGATCGCCGCGTCGATTCCGGTGTACGCGGCGTTCGACTTCGCGGTGGTCGCCAGATAGACCGTGGCCTCGGCGAGCGGGATCCTTCCCTCGGGCATGCCGATGAAAGCGACCGCATCGGCGGCCGCGACCGCGATCGTGAGCGCCTGCGGGTCGGCGAGCCCCACATCCTCGGAGGCCGAGATCACCAGACGCCTCGCGATGAAGCGCGGATCCTCCCCCGCCTCGATCATGCGAGCGAGATAGTGCAGCGCCGCGTCGGGGTCGGATCCCCTGATCGACTTGATGAACGCGCTGATCACGTCGTAGTGCTCGTCGCCCTGGCGGTCGTAACGCAGCAGCGCCTTGTCGACGGCCTGTGCCACGTCGTCGGCGGTCGCAGCCGGCACCGCGCCGTCTTCGCCATTGGACAGGGCGACCGCGGCCGCGGCTTCGAGGCCCGTGAGCGCCCGTCGGGCGTCACCGGAGGCGAGCCTGATCAGCGCGGCGCGTGCGTCGTCTGCGAGGCTGACCGCACCGTTGAGCCCGCGTGCGTCGCTGACGGCCCGGTCTACGAGGACCCCGATGTCGTCGTCGGTAAGCGGCTGCAGCGTCAGCAGCAGAGATCGGGAGAGCAGAGGTGAGATCACCGAGAACGAGGGGTTCTCGGTGGTCGCCGCGATCAGCAGCACCCAGCCGTTCTCGACCCCCGGCAGCAGCGCGTCCTGCTGCGCCTTGGTGAAGCGGTGGATCTCGTCGAGGAACAGGATCGTCGTCTGCCCGTACAGGTCGCGCTGCGTGATCGCCTCCTGCATCACCTCGCGCACGTCCTTCACGCCGGCGGTGATCGCGGAGAGCTCGACGAACCGCCGCCCGGACGACCGTGCGATGGCCTGGGCGAGCGTGGTCTTGCCGGTGCCCGGTGGACCCCAGAGGATGATCGACACAGCCCCGGGCGACGTCGCCGCCGGATCCGCGAGGGCCACGATCGGCGAACCCGCCCGCAGCAGATGCTTCTGTCCGGCCACCTCGTCGAGGGAGACGGGGCGCATGCGCACCGCGAGGGGCGTCTGCCCGGAGAGCAGTGCAGCGGCGGAGGTCATCCGTCCAGGCTAACGCGGCGCGCTGACACTGCGGGCAGGATCAGTACGCCGGCCGCGACGGTAGGCTCTCAGGCGACGGTGCACATTCACGTCCAGTAAGGGAGCACGCAATGGCCGGACGCGGGTCCAAGAGCGCGCAGTCGCGCATGGAAGCGGAGCGCGCGCGTCTCCACAACGCCCGCAGGGCTTGGCACGACGGGCAGATCCGCCGCCGTGTCCGAGACAACACGATCGCGAGCATCGTCGGGTCCCTGATCGTCGTGGCCGCCATCGGCAGCCAGGTCGCCTACGCGCAGGCGAATCCGCCGGCACCCGAACCCACTCCCAGCGTCGAGCCGACCGAGGCTCCGCTCCCGACGGACACGACCGTCCCCGAGCCCGTTCCCACCGACGCACCCGTCCCCACCGACGCGCCCGTCGAGTAGCAGAGTCGGGTCGATCCCGCATCCGTGCGGCTGCCCGCTCTCGATGCCTGCCGCTCTCCGACCGATCAGACGTCGATGACGGCGAGCCGATACCCGCGCTTCACGACCGTGTGCACGAGAGCCTTGTCTCCCAGAGCCTCGCGCAGGCGTGCGACCGCGACCTCCACCGCGTGAGCGGTGCGCTCCGCCCCGGGGAGGACGTCGCCGAGTTCCGAGCGCGAGAGAACGCTCCCGCCTGCCGCTGCCAGTGCGTCCATCAGCGCGGTGGCGGATCGTGAGAGCGGGATGAATCCGTCGTCGACCACGACTCCCCTGCTTCTGACCTGCATCCGCCCCGAGTCGGTCGGCAGCGACGGAGCGCCACCGCCCTCGAAATGCTCGACGACGTGGCGTGCGAACGTTCCGGCCTGATCGGCGTTCGCGATCGCGGTGCGGACCTGCATCCGGTTCATCGCCGCCGCGCCGCTCGCCCCGCCGACCACCACGAGCAGTCGGCCCGAGTCGATGCGGCGCCGGATACGGCCGAGTGAGCCTGTCTGCTCGGCGACCGCTGCCCACGACGTCGCTGCCGCGGGCGACAAGAACAGCACGGCATCGGCTTCGCCGCGTTCGGCGCCTGAGACCGTGCCGATGAGCCGCTCCTTCTCGCCCGTTCGTGCGGCTCCTTCTGAGACCCGGACACCGCGGACGACGGCGCCCCCGCCCGTGAGCATCGCAGCGATGTCTGCGCTATGCTCGTCGCCCACCAAGATGACAGTGCAGCCGATCAGGGGCGAGTCCGGCGATGTCACCGAAGCGGCCCGCGCTCGGCGCGCACGAAGGCCGTCCACATCAGATCGCCTGGAGCGCGCGCACTCGCGGCGTCCGACCTGCGGTGATGCCGCTGCCACCGGCGCGGGACGACGAGATGTTCCATTCCTGTGCCTCGGGATCGGCCGTCCCCGACTCGCCGATGTCCGCGATGCGAACGCTGCGAAGACCGAGCATCGACGGGTCCGCCTGGCTGCGGAGGATGGCGTCTCCTCCGAGGACCCTGGTCGTCGCCACCTCGGCCATCGCGAGGCCCGGCGCAAGGCGACCGACGCAGCGCCCCTCGAACCACGCGACCTCGCCGATCGCCAGGATGTGCGGCTCGGAGGTGCGGCAGCGCTCATCGATCACGATGCCGCCTGCCGGCGCGACCTCGATCGATGCGTTGCGCGCGAGCTCGTCGCGCGGCCGCACTCCCACGGCGAACAGGACGACGTCGACCGGTTCGATCGACCCGTCATCGAGTTCCAGCGCACTCACGCCGACGGACGGCTCCGCGGTGATGCGGGTGGGGCGCACGCCCGAACGCACCTCGATGCCCCTCGCCTCCATCAACGCGGTGATCTCGCTCTCGTCGGACGGACCCAGCTGCGGGGAGGTGTGGTGTTCGGCGTGCGGGAAGACGCTCGGCTCGATGCCCATCGCGACCAGCGCATCAGCGGCGTCGAGCCCGAGCAGACCGCCTCCGATGATCGCGCCGCGAAGAGGCCGGCCGGCCACGCGCCCACGCGCGGCGGCATAGCGACCGAGTCGCTCCAGGTCGTCGAGTGTGCGATACGCGAAGCACCCGACGAGATCCGTGCCGTCGATCTCCTCGGGGGTGACCGCGTATGAACCCGTCGCGAGCACCAGGGTGTCGTAGCGGATCACCCGACGGGATCGCGTCGTCACCGTGCGTCCCGCGGTGTCGATGCGGAGGACGCGGTCGTCGGCGAGAAACCGCACCCGGAAGTCGTCGAAGACCGAACGGTCGAGCTCCAGCCCCTTCGACGTCCCACCGCGGACGAAGCCGGTCAGCTCCGTGCGGTCGTACGGGAGGGTTCCCTCATCGCCGATCACCGTGACGTGCATCGGCTTCTCAGCCCTGCCGATGAGGCTCTCGACGAATCGGTGCGCCACCATGCCCGCTCCGACGACCACGATCTCCTCGGTGGTGAGGATGGCCTCGTACATGCTGCTCCATTCGCCGGGGGACGTCGTGAAGGCGACGATAGGAGCACGGTGTTTCCCCCATGTGACGTGCAATGTCTCCTGCGTCGAACGTTCTGCTCACAGATCGGTAACGATCATTGCGAGAAGCGGCCACCACATCGGATG
Organism: Microbacterium sp. LWH13-1.2; assembly: GCF_038397735.1. NCBI lineage: Bacteria > Bacillati > Actinomycetota > Actinomycetes > Micrococcales > Microbacteriaceae > Microbacterium > Microbacterium sp. LWH13-1.2. The sequence continues at coordinate 1,406,189 of NZ_CP151635.1, forward strand.
CCCCCTGGCGTACTAGGCTGAAGCTCGTCCTTTCCGCCTCCCGCGGGCCCTACCGCGCAAGGAGAATCACCGTGTCTGCCACAGAGCCGTCGAAGCCGACTCCCCCCGTTCCCACCCGACCCGCCGCGCCGCTGCCGCGGAAGCTGCCCAAGCCCGCCGCTGCCGCTCCGGCTGCCACCGCCGCGCCCGTCAGCGCGTCGTCTGCCGCAGACGCCGCCAAGTGGGGTCGTGTGTCCGAAGACGGCACGGTCGAGGTCCGCGAGGGCGAAGACTGGCGCGTCGTCGGGCAGTACCCCGACGGCACTCCCGACGAGGCACTCGCCTACTTCGTGCGCAAGTACGACGACATCGCTTTCAAGGTCCACGCCCTCGAGCAGCGCCATCAGTCCGGTGGCGCGTCCGCAGCCGATCTAGTGAAGCAGGCCGGTCATCTGCTCGACGAGGCGACGGGCGCCGCAGCGGTCGGTGATCTCGCCGGACTCCGCGAGCGGCTGAACACGCTGACCGCGTCGCTGTCGGAGGCGACCGCGCAGGAGGCCCAGCAGGCCAAGGAGCTCGTCGACCAGGCCGTCGCCGAGCGCACGGCACTGGTCGAGCGCGCCGAGGCGATCGCTGCGCGCGATCTGTCGAAGGTGCAGTGGAAGCAGGTCACGGCCGAGCTCGGCGAGCTCTTCGACGCCTGGCAGGCACATCAGCAGAACGGTCCTCGCCTGTCGAAGAGCGTGTCGCAGCAGCTCTGGAAGCGATTCCGTGACGCGCGCGGCACCGTCGACAAGGCACGCCGTGCCTTCTACTCCGAGCTGGACGACACGCACAAGATCGCCCGCGACGCCAAGACCCGTCTGGTCGAACGAGCCGAGGCCCTCGCCCCGCGCGGCGTCGACGGCATCCCGTCGTACCGGAATCTCCTCGACGAGTGGAAGGCCGCAGGCCGCGCTGGCCGCAAGGCGGACGACGCTCTCTGGGCACGGTTCAAGGCTGCCGGTGACGCGCTGTACGCGGCGCGCGCCGAGCAGTCCGCCGCGGAGGAAGCCGAGTCCGGTCCGAAGATCGAGGCGCGCCAGGCACTCCTCGAAGAGGCCAAAGCGGTTGCCGACGAGCCGAACATCAAGCGCGCCCGCGCGCTGCTCACGGGTATCCAGCGCCAGTGGGATGAACTCGGCCGCATCTTCCCCCGTGAGAAGGAGCGTGCACTCGACGATCGCCTGCGCACGATCGAACAGGCGCTCAAGGCTCGCGAAGAGGTCGACTGGAAGAAGAACAACCCCGAGACCAAGGCGCGCGCCAACGACATGAGCTCGCAGCTGCTCGAGGCCATCGAGAAGCTCGAGGCCGAGCTCGCCGCGGCAGAGAAGTCGGGCGACAAGAAGGCAGCCAAGACCGCAGCGGATGCTCTCGAAGCACGCCGCACCTGGCTCAGCGCGCTCGGAGGCTGACCCTCTCCACAGATCCACGGATCGACCCGGAACGCGGGATGCAACGCGCCAGACTGGCGGGATGCATCCCGCGTTCCTGTATCTGCCGGGTGGCCGGCTGACCGCCCCCGAACTCAGCGCTGCACGGCTCGACGGTCATCTCATCGAACTCGGTGAGGGGTACATCCCGGCCGATCTGGTCGAGAGTGCGAGTGCGCGAGCAGCTGCGGTCGCGACTCTCATCCCGGCGGACACCGCGGCGTCGGGACCGACGGCCGCGTGGATCCACGGTGCCGGTGACGCTCCCCCGGCCCGTCACCACGTCAGACGGGCGGTGCAGAGGCGGATCCGCCCCGCCGTTCCCGCGCGTGTCACCCTGCACGACACCGCGCTGCCCGCATCCGATCTCGTCTGGATCGGTGGAGTGCCGGTCATGACGCCCGCTCGCACGATGACCGACCTCGCACTCGGTCTCTACCGCGACGAGTCACTGCGACGTTGGATGGTGCTGCTGTCCCTCGTCGACCCGCAGCTGGTCTCCGAAGCCATCGCACATCTGGACGCACTGTCGCGAGTACCGGGAAAGCGCGCCGGCCGCGGAGCGCTCGAGAGGCTGCTCGTCAGGACGACGTGACGCGGTACACGTCGTAGACCGCGTCGATGCGTCGCACGGCGTTCAGTACCCGATCGAGGTGCACGGCGTCACCCATCTCGAACACGAAACGGCTGATCGCGAGGCGCTCGTCGGTCGTGCTGACCGTCGCCGAGAGGATGTTGACGTGGTGCTCGCTGAGCACGCGGGTGACGTCTGAGAGCAGGCCCGACCTGTCCAGCGCTTCGACCTGGATCTGCACGCGGAAGACGCTCTTCGTCGTCGGCGCCCAGGACACCTCGACGAAGCGATCTTCCTCGCCGGCGAGGGCCTTCACGTTCGGGCAGTCCGTGCGGTGCACCGAGACGCCGCTTCCGCGCGTCACGAACCCCACGATCTCGTCACCGGGAACGGGCGTGCAGCACTTGGCGACCTTGACGAGGATGTCGGAAGCCCCTCGCACCAGCACGCCCGAGTCACCGGCACGCGGCTCTCGCGACGGCATGCTGCCCGGGAGATCGATCGGACCGGTGGCCGGGTCTGTCGCGGCGACGAGTGCAGTGACCTTCTCGAGCACCGACTGCGTCGAGACATGGCCTTCTCCGACCGCCGCGTAGAGCGCCGAGACGTCTTCATAGCGGAGCTGGTGGGCGACCTCGGCGAACGAATCCTGGCTCATCAGACGTTGCAAGGGCATGTTCTGTCGGCGCATCGCGCGCGCGATCGCTTCCTTGCCCTGCTCGATCGCCTCTTCGCGGCGCTCCTTCGTGAACCACCCGCGGATCTTGTTCCTGGCGCGGGTGCTCTTGACGAAGCCGAGCCAGTCCTGACTCGGACCGGCGTCAGGGTTCTTCGAGGTGAATACCTCGACGACATCACCGCTCTTGAGTTCGGACTCCAGCGGCACGAGGCGCCCATTGACCTTGGAACCCATCGTGCGGTGGCCGATCTCGGTGTGCACGGCGTAGGCGAAGTCGACGGGAGTCGCGCCGGCGGGGAGCCCGACCACGCGTCCCTTCGGTGTGAAGACGTAGACCTCCTTCGCCCCGATCTCGAAGCGGAGGGAGTCCAGGAACTCACCGGGATCGGCGGTCTCGGCCTGCCAGTCCGAGATGTGCGCGAGCCAGGCCATGTCGCTGTCCGACGCGCGAACCTCGGCCTTGCCGCCGTTCATGCGCTCTTTGTACATCCAGTGGGCCGCGACGCCGTACTCAGCCTGCTGGTGCATCTCGTGCGTGCGGATCTGGATCTCGACCGTGCGCCCCGACGGACCGATCACGGTCGTGTGCAGGGACTGGTAGAGGTTGAACTTCGGGGTCGCGATGTAATCCTTGAAACGACCGGGGAGCGGTGTCCAGCGGGCGTGGATAGCACCGAGAACGGCATAGCAGTCGCGCACGGACGCGACCAGCACGCGGATGCCGATCAGGTCGTAGATGTCGTCGAACTCGCGGCCGCGGACCACCATCTTCTGGTAGACGGAGTACAGCTGCTTCGGACGCCCGACGACCTTGCCGCGGATGCGCAGATCCCTCAGGTCCTCGTCGATCTCCTCGACGACCTGAGCGAGGTACTTCTCGCGCTGCGGAGTGCGCTGAGCGATCAGATTGTGGATCTCGTTGTAGATCTTCGGATGCAGCACGGCGAAGGACAGATCTTCGAGCTCCGACTTGATCGCCTGGATGCCGAGGCGATTGGCCAGCGGCGCGTAGATCTCGAGCGTCTCCTTGGCCTTCTTCGCCGCCTTCTCGGGCGGCACGAAGCCCCAGGTCCGCGCGTTGTGCAGCCGGTCGGCGAGCTTGATGAGCAGCACGCGGATGTCCTTCGACATCGCGACGATCATCTTGCGAACGGTCTCGGCCTGCGCGCTCTCGCCGTACTTGACCTTGTCGAGCTTGGTCACGCCGTCGACGAGCATGGCGACCTCGTCGCCGAACTCGGCGGTGAGGTCGGTGAGCGCGTAGCCGGTGTCCTCCACGGTGTCGTGCAGGAGTGCCGCCGCGATGGCTCGAGGACCGAGGCCCATCTCTGCGAGGATCTGGGCGACGGCGAGCGGGTGCGTGATGTACGGCTCACCGCTCTGGCGCTGCTGACCCGTGTGCTTGTCCTTCGCCACGGTGTAGGCACGCTCGATGACCGCGAGATCACCCCGTGGATGGTTCGCACGCACGGTGCGGATCAGGTTGTCGAGGTCGTTGACCCTGGGCGCGCGGGAGAAGATGCGGGGAACCAGTCGTCTCAGGCTGGATCCCTGCGACGCCGTCTGCGGTTCCGCCATCCGCTCACCTCCGAATCACAACAGCTTACGCGTGCTCTGCGGGGTGCGGCCCCGTAGAACGGGAACGATCAGGCCTCTGCAGTTGCCTTCTCGCGGGACTCGCGCACCTTCTCGTCACGGGCCTTGATCTGCGGCTCGTTCTCGCGGAAGAGCGAGTAGAGCGGGGCGGCGACGAAGAGGGTCGAGTACGTGGCCACCAGGATGCCGACGAAGATCGACAGCGAGATGTCGGTCAGCGACTCGGCACCGAGCCAGAAGGCTCCGATGAAGAGCACAGCGCCCACCGGCAGCGCGGCCACCACCGAGGTGTTGATCGATCGCACGAGTGTCTGGTTGACCGCCAGGTTGACCGATTCGCCGAAGGTCCGAGAGGAATTCTCGCCGTCTTCCGTGGTGTTCTCGCGGATCTTGTCGAACACGACGGTGGTGTCGTACAGCGAGTACGCGAGGATCGTCAGGAAGCCGATGACGGCGGCGGGCGAGATCTCGAAGCCGGCCAGCGCGTACACGCCCACCGTGATCACGAGCACGTCGAGCAGGCCGATGATCGCGGCAGCCGACATCTTCCAGGTGCGGAAGTAGATCGCGAGAATCAGGAATGTCAAAGCGAGGAAGATCGCGAGCCCCCACAACGACTGCTTCGTGACGTTCTCCCCCCAGGCCGGGCCGATGAACGACGATGTGACGCTCTCGGGCTCGACGCCATAGGCCTCCGCCAGCGCTTCGGAGACCTGCTGGGTCTCCTCCGCGCTCATCTGGTCGGTCTGCACGCGGATGTCGCTGCCGCTGATGACGACCACCTTGGTCGCAGCACCCGGCACGACGGACTGCACGGCATCCGTCGCGGTCTGCTGCTCGGTGGAGTCCGGCGCCTGGACCGTGAACTGCGATCCTCCGGTGAATTCGATCGAGAACTGGATCGGCCGGATCAGCGGCACGAGAGCAGAGCCCACGACGAGGATGATCGCGATGATGAACCACAGTCGGCGCTTCGCGACGAACGGGAAGGACGTCTTGCCCGTGTAGAGATTGTTTCCGAATTCGTTCATGGAAGCCATCACGCGTCCCCCTCACTTCCGGTGCTGGTGGATCTCTCACCGGCGAGTGCTTCGGCGCGCTTGCGCTCTGCGATGGTCTGGCGGCGATCTGCCTCGCCCCGTGAACGGGCGTTCTTCGCTCCCCGACCGGCCGTGGCCGTCGAGACCTGGCGGAACTGCGAGCGGCTGCGGTATACGGCCCCGAGCGACTCAGGATCGAGGCCCGAGAGCTTGTGGCCACCGCCGAAGAACTTCGTCCTCGCGAGCAGCTGCATCACGGGGTGCGTGAAGATCACGAAGATGAACACGTCGATGAGGGTGGTGAGACCCAGCGTGAACGCGAAGCCCTTCACTGTGGCGTCCGCGAGGATGTACAGCACCACGGCCGCAAGGATGTTGATCGATTTCGAGATGTAGATCGTGCGCTTGGCTCTGCCCCAGCCGTCTTCGACCGCCGAGGTGATCGATTTGCCGTCACGGAGCTCGTCTCGGATTCGCTCGAAGTACACGATGAACGAGTCGGCCGTGAATCCGATCGAGACGATCAGACCCGCGACACCGGCGAGCGAGAGGCGGAAGCCGAGTCGCCACGCCAGGATGCAGATGATGACGTACGTGAGCACGGCCATCACCGCGATCGATGCGATGATCACCGAACCGAGCGCTCGATAGACGATGAGCGAGTAGATCGCGACGAGCGCCAGACCGATGAGACCGGCGATGAGACCGATCTGCAGCTGCTGGGTGCCGAGGGTCGCCGAGATCGTGTCCGAGCTCTGCACCGTGAAGCTCAACGGCAGAGCACCGAACTTCAGCTGATCGGCGAGAGTGGTCGCCGTCTCCTGCGTGAAGTCGCCCGAGATGCTGGGGCGACCGTCGAGGATCTGCCCGTTCATCCGCGGTGCGCTGATCACGGAGCCGTCGAGGACGAAGGCGAACTGGTCGCGAGGCGACAGGCCGTCGAGACGGTTCTGGTTGAGACGCGTGCTGACCTTGCCGAATGCCTCGGTGCCGTCACCGTTCATGGTGAGCTGCACGAGCCAGGCACCGGACTTCGGGTCGCGCCCCGCCGTGGCGTCCGTGATCGCCGTTCCGGTGAGCTCCGTCGGGCCGAGCAGGTACTTCGCCTGTCCGGTCGGATCGCACGCGATCAGCGGCTTGTCCTGCGGGGCACGGGAAGGGTCGTTCTCGGGATTCGTGCAGTCGTAGGCCTGGAACTCGGCGGCGAGCTTGTCAGTGACCCAGGACAGGTCGCTCGCGTCTGTCGGCTCGGCCGTCGGAGTATCGCTGAGCGAGTCGTCCGGCGTCGGGAACGCGGTCTCGTTGCCGTCTTCGCCCACGAAGGTGTTCGCCCCTGCGGTCGTGGCGAGCACGGGGCGGAACTCGAGCTGGGCGCTCGACTGGATGCGCTCACGGGTCTGCTGGTCGGCGACGCCCGGGATCTGGACGACGATGTTGCGCCCGCCCTCGGTCGTGATGTCGGCCTCGGCCACGCCAGAGGCGTCGACGCGCTGACGGATGATCGCCGCCGCCTGGTCGAGCTGCTCCGACGAGGGCGCCGCTCCGTCCTCGGTCTCGGCGCTGAGTACGATCTGCGTTCCGCCCTGGAGATCCAGCGCGAGCTCAGGCGCCCAGGAACTCTGCTTGAAGACGTAGACGCCCAGTGCGTTGATGCCGAAGAGGAGGCCCGTCACCAGGACGAGACCGAGAAGGACTCGCCAGGCGTGACGGACCGGGGAAGAAGTGGCCACGTGTGATCAGCTTTCTTAGATGCCGGAGTGCCGAGGTGGTGCAGCGGTGAAGACTACTTGTCGTCGGCGTCGCGCTCGAGACGACGACGGGTCTCCTCGGTGGTCTCGATCGCCGGAGCGTCGTCGAGAGGTGCGTCGTCGACCACGACGACCGAGTCGTCGACCTCGTCGATGACGGCGTCCTTGGGCTCCACGATGCGGAGGATGGCCTGGCTGTGCACCTCGATGACCGTGCCGGGAGCGATCTCGACGAGCGCGGGCGAGTCGAGGTCATCGTGGTCGTAGGCCACGATCGTGCCGTAGATGCCGCCCTGGAGCAGCACCTTCACACCGGGGACCGTCTTGGTCGCCTTCTCTTCCTGCTCCGCCTTCATCTGCTTCTGGCGCTTGCGTCCGTTGACGAACATGAAGACGACGAGCACGGCGAGAAGGCCGAAGAGGAGGATTTCCATGGGCATGGTGGCAGGGGGCCTTTCTCAGGTGCGCACACCGGAAGAGGGCGCGCAGTTCTATCGGGGGAAGTCTTCAGTGATTATAGGTCATCGAGGCGAAGGGCCCCGTCCGGGTGCGCCACGCCGAGGTGTGCGTAGGCCTCCGGCATCGCGACGCGCCCTCGGGGCGTACGCCCGAGGAAACCGATCCGCACGAGGTACGGCTCGACGACGCTCTCGACAGTCTCGGCCTCCTCGCCGACCGCGACCGCGAGCGTGCTCAGGCCCACGGGGCCTCCGCGGAATCGTCGCACGAGGGCCTCGAGAACGGCTCTGTCGAGCCGATCGAGACCGATGGGATCGACGTCGTAGAGTTCCAAGGCCGCCTGCACGCCCTCGAGCGTCGCCGCTCCTCCCCCGTGCACGAGGGCGTAGTCCCGCACGCGCCGCAGCAGCCGGTTCGCGATACGGGGCGTCCCTCGCGACCGACGGGCTATCTCGGAGAGCGAGTCACGGGGGACGTCTACCCCGAGCACCTGCGCCGAGCGATCGATGACCCGCTCGAGATCGGACTCGTCGTAGAACTCGAGGTGGCCCGTGAAGCCGAAGCGGTCGCGCAGCGGATTGGGCAGCAGGCCCGAGCGGGTCGTCGCTCCGACCAGGGTGAACGGCGCGAGCTCCAGCGGGATGCTCGTCGCCCCCGCCCCCTTGCCCACCATTATGTCGATGCGGAAGTCCTCCATCGCGAGGTACAGCATCTCTTCCGCAGAGCGCGCCATGCGGTGGATCTCGTCGATGAACAGCACCTCGCCGGGCACCAGGCTCGACAGCAGCGCCGCGAGATCGCCGGCGTGCTGGATCGCGGGACCGCTCGAGAGCCGGAGAGGGCGCTCACTCTCATGAGCGACGATCATCGCGAGCGTGGTCTTGCCGAGTCCGGGAGGACCCGCGAGCAGGATGTGGTCGGGAGGCCGGTTCTGGATGCGCGCTGCGTCGAGCAGCAGCTGCAGCTGACCGCGCACCTTCTGCTGGCCGACGAACTCGCCGAGACTCGTCGGGCGCAGTGCGCCTTCGATCGCAAGCTCCGTGTCGTCGGAGGGCTCCGTGGCGTCGAGGGCGTCAGACACGCGCAGGCCCCAGAAGCGCCAGGGTCCGACGGAGCAGCGGCGCGACGGTCGCGCGCTCGGCGTCGGTGGCCTCTGCAGCGGTCTGCGCGGCGGCCTCTGCAGCGACCTTCTCGGACCACCCGAGGCCGACCAGAGCGGCGGTCACCTGGTCCACCACGTCGACGGGTCCGCTCGTCGTCTGCTTCGTCGGCGAGCTCACCGGGTGCACCTTGCCCGCGAGCTGCAGGACGATGAGCTTGGCCGTCTTCGGTCCGATGCCGGAGACGCGTCGGAACGGTGCGTCGTCCTCGGCCGTCACGGCATCGGCGATCTGGTCCACGGTGAGATGCGACAGCACACCGAGCGCGGACTTCGGCCCGACCCCCGTCACGCTGATCAGCAGACCGAAGATCTCGAGTTCGCTGCGGTCGGCGAAGCCGAAGAGCGACAGCGAGTCCTCTCGCACGATCAGACTCGTGTGCAGCAGCAGCTTCTCGCCGACGGTCGCCGTGTGAGCGACGTCTGCGGGGACGGCGACCGAGAACCCGACGCCTCCGACGTCGATGATGACCTGATCGGCGGTCGAGTGGAGGACGGCGCCGTGCAGCGAGGAGATCATCCCCTCAGCCTACGCACCCGGTCGTATATATGTTCGAGCGACACGCTCCGCATCGGCCCAGGCGCGCTGGGCGGGCGTGAGAGCCCCCTGCCCCGGCGCACCGGCGGCTCCTCGACGCCAGGCATGGCACAGCGCGATCGCGAGGGCATCCGCGGCGTCGGCGGGCTGAGGAGGAGCATCCAGACGCAGGATGCGCGCGATCATCGACTGCACCTGCCGTTTGTCCGCCGAGCCATAACCGGTGACCGCGGCCTTCACCTCGCTCGGAGTGTGCGTGGCAGCAGGAAGACCCGCCTCGGCCGCGAGCAGCAGCGCCACACCGCTCGCCTGAGCCGTGCCCATCACTGTATGCGTGTTCTGCTGAGCGAACACGCGTTCCACGGCCACGGCATCCGGGTTGTGCGCCGCGATGACGTCGCGGATGCCGGCGGCGACGAGGGCGAGCCTCTCGCCGATCGGCAGGTCGGGCGCCGACCGGATGACGCCGACGTGCACGAGTGTGCCGCGGCGCGACCCGTCGACGTCGACGACGCCGACGCCGCAGCGGGTGAGGCCGGGGTCGATGCCGAGCACGCGAAGCGAGGAGGTCACTCCCCCAGGCTATTCGTCGTCATCGACTCCCGACGCTCGCCGCGCCTACGCGTCGTCGTTCTCGAGCTCTGCCTGCACGTCGGCGGTGAGGTCGAAGTTGGTGAAGACGTTCTGCACGTCCTCGCTGTCTTCGAGCGCGTCGATGAGGCGGAAGATCTTGCGCGCCGTGTCGGCGTCGATCTCGACCTTGAGGTTCGGCACGAACTCCACATCGGCCGACTCGTAGTCGATGCCGGCCTCCTGCAGAGCGCTGCGGACGGTCACGAGATCGGTCGCCTCGGTGATGATCTCGAAGCCCTCGGCGTGGGGCTCGATCTCTTCGGCGCCCGCTTCGAGGGCTGCCATCATGACGTCGTCCTCGGTCGTCCCCTCGGAGCCGACGACGATGACACCCTTGCGGCTGAAGTTGTACGCCACGCTGCCGGGATCGGCGAGAGTGCCGCCGTTGCGGCTGAGCGCAGTGCGCACCTCCGCGGCTGCTCGGTTCTTGTTGTCGGTCAGACACTCGATCATCATCGCGACGCCGTTGGGTCCGTAGCCTTCGTACATGATCGAGGTGTACTCGACCGCTTCGCCGCCGATGCCTGCTCCGCGCTTCACCGCGCGGTCGATGTTGTCCTTCGGGACAGACGTCTTCTTCGCCTTCTGCACGGCGTCGAACAGCGTCGGGTTTCCCTGCAGGTCGGCTCCGCCGAGCTTGGCGGCGACCTCGATGTTTTTGATGAGCTTGGCCCAGGACTTGGCGCGCCTGGAGTCGATGATGGCCTTCTTGTGCTTCGTGGTGGCCCACTTGGAATGCCCGGACATAAGTCTCCGCTCGTCGTATCCGCCCGTGGGCTCGGCCCAGGGCATCGTCCATTCTATCGAACCATGCCCGCGCCATGCGGCTGCACACGTGTAGAGGTACTGCTGTCGACCGCTGATAGCGTCGATCGGATCAACCGACCGCAGAGGACGCACCCGATCATGATCTCAGGCGCCGACCGCCTCCGCCCGGAGTGGACGTCCCTTCCCCCTGGTATCCGATCGGGGGTCATGGGAGCGATCGGCGGCCGGTTCGTCTCCGACTCCCCCGCACACGGCGGTTTCAGCGCCTCGTACGCCGGCGTCGTGGTGACGACGGTCGGGCGCGCCTTCGTCAAGGCATGCGGTGCCGCCTGGCACGCGGACTCCCTGCGTTTCCTCCGTGAGGAGATCCGCGCCGTCTCGATGCTCCCACCGCATCTCGGTCCGTCGGTGCGGGCGACGATCGATACGGATGACGGTGTCGCGCTCGTGCTGGAAGCGATCGACGGCAGGCATCCTGGTGCGCCCTGGAGCACGGACGATCTCGTCATCATCGCTGCGAGCATGGCTCGACTGTCGGCCACGTCTGCGCCTGAGGGGATGGAGAGGGCGGAAGACAGGATGATCCCGGGCTTCACACGATGGGCGCAGATCGCAGAGGATCCGCTCCTGCTCGCCGGCCTGCCGATGTCCCTGCGCGCACGGATGCCGGAGTTGAAGGAGGTCGAGAAGGAGTTCCGCGACGCTCTGCACGGCGATGCCATCGTCCACGACGATCTGCGAGCCGACAACATCCTGATCAGCGACGGCGAGGCGCGTCTTCTCGACTGGCCGCACGCGCGCCGCGGCGCGGCGTGGGTCGATCTTCCCTGCTTCCTCCCCAGCGTCGAAGCATCGGGCGGCCCCCGATGTGAGGATGCCTGGCGGATCTTCGAGGCCCACGGCGCACCGACGCAGCACGCGCTGCTCCCCGTCATCTCGGGGTTCGCGTCATTCCTCTGGTTCAACCAGGCCCAACCCGAGATCCCCCAGTTGCCGGGGCTGCGCGCGTTCCAGCGACAGCAGGCCGTACCCGCTCTCCGGTGGTTGGCGAGCGTGACCGAAGGCTGACGGACAGCATCCCCCTGGTGTGACGCGGGTCACGGGTGTAGTCCTGACTCATGGACCACAGCGCCGACGACGACAGGATCCGAGGGTTGGACGCCGCCCACCGCGCGGCACTCGAGTTCCTCAGATCGCTCGACGACAGACCTGTATGGCCGCGTGCGACTCTCGCCGAGATGCTCGACGCGTTCGGTGGACCGCTGCCGGCCGAGGGACTGGATGCCGAGGACGTCATCGAGCAGATCGTGTCTCGGGCAGACCCCGGCCTCGTCGCCATCCCCGGCGGACGCTTCTTCGGATTCGTGATCGGTGGCACGCATCCTGCCGCTCTCGCTGCCGACTGGCTCGTCTCTGCCTGGGACCAGAATTCGGGGTCGGCGCTGCTCACGCCGACGACCGTGGCGTTGGAGCGAGTTGCTGGGCGATGGATGCTCGACATCCTCGGTCTACCCGATTCCGCGAGCGTCGGGTTCGTCACGGGAGGCCAGATGGCGAACTTCACCTGCCTCGCTACGGCCCGCAACGCCGTGCTCGCCCGGATCGGATGGAACCTCAGCGAACAGGGGCTGCGGGAGTCTCCGCCGATCCGCTTCGTCGTGGGCGCGGATCGTCACGGATCGATCGACCGAGCGGCCCGTTTTCTCGGGATCGGCCGCACCGAGATCACGGTCGTCGAATCCGACGACGAGGGACGCATGCGCCCCGACGCATTGAGCCGCGTGCTCGACGCCGGCTCAGGACCGGCCATCGTCTGTCTTCAGGCCGGCGAAGTGCACACCGGGGCGTTCGACGACTTCACTGCCCTCGTGCCGATCGCCCACGAGCACGGCGCCTGGGTGCATGTCGACGGGGCGTTCGGCCTGTGGGCCGGGGCATCCGAGTCGCTCCGACCCCTCACAGCGGGCATGTCCGACGCCGACTCCTGGGCCACCGACGCGCACAAGACCCTCAATGTGCCCTACGACTGCGGGATGGCCATCGTCCGGGACCCCGCCGACTCGATCGCCGCGTTCCGCACCGGCGGCGACTACCTGATCTACACGAGCCTGGATCCCTGGGACGTCACCCCCGAGCTCTCGCGCCGCGCGCGCGGCGTCCCCGTCTGGGCGGCGATGCGCAGTCTGGGGAAGGTCGGCATCGCTCACCTGATCGACAGGCTGCATGAGAACGCGGTCGCGATGGCCGCGGGACTCGCCACGATCGACGGCATCCGCATCCTCAACGAGGTCGGCTACACGCAGGTCATGTTCCGGCTCGATGACGACGACGCGACCCGCGCCCTCGGCGAGGCCGTTCTCCTCGAGGGAACCGCCGCGCTGACCGGCGCCGAATGGCGAGGTCGCGCGGCGTTGCGCTGCTCGATGTCGTCCTGGGCGACGACCGGAGATGACATCGCTCGCACGGTCGACGCGATCCGGGACCTCGTGGCCGGGTGAGCCGCGTCGAGTGCGATCACTCGGTTCCGGCGGGCAGACCGACCTTGGGCCGAGCCCACGAGCGACCACGGGTGTCCTTCAGGATGTCGTACTCGACGTCGACATGCGGTTCGATCGCACTGTACTTGTCGTTCGGCGCGCCGATCACGAGCTGGAAGCCGAGACCCCGCCACGCACCGATCGCACGCTTCGTGAAGTGCGCGTCTGCCTTGATGAGTGCCTCGTCCATGAACACCGGCGCGTATCGCGGACGCTCAGCCCCCGCGTCGCCGAGCTGATATCGGAGCGCCGCCCCGACGATGAACGCGACGAGCTCCTGCGACTCTCCCCCGGACTTCTCGCCGATGTGGTCGTAGAGGGCCACGTGCTCGCGTGTGGTGGCATGGATCCGTTCGGCACTCACCCTGACGTGGTTGCGCACATCGATGAGCTCCGCGAAATCAGGCGCGGTCCGCCGCATCCGGCCGATCAGGCGACTCATCCTCCGGTAGACGCTCTCGCGATCCGCATCCGTCGCCGCTGCATCGATGAGGCCGCGCACCTCGCGCAGCTCCCGACGGAATCGCCTGCGCGCTTCGGACTGATTCTCGCGCGGCGTGATCTGCAGGCGATGCTCGTCGTCGTAGAACGGCAGTTCCTCCATGATCCTGTTGATCGGGTCGATGCGGTTCTTGATCTCGCGCAGCGAGCGACCGAGCGTCGAATCGAGGCTGGTCAGATCGTTGCCGGAGAGCTTGAGCAGACTGTCTCGCCACTCGGACTCCAGCTCGTGCAAGCCGTTGGTCTCGAGCGCCTCGAGAATGCCCTCGAACTCGGCGACCGACTCATCGGGGTCGGCCAGGATCGTCAGGGTGTCCCAACGCTCGAGGAACCCCGTCATCAGGCGTCGCATCTGCTCGCGCTGGTCGGCGTGCGCCGCAGCAGCCGACGTGCGATCCTCGAGCAGCCTGGTCGCCGCTGTACGCAGCGCGGAATCGAGGTGGGCGAGCCGCTCCGACGCGGTGACGCTGACGGCCGAGTCGGCACCGAGGAAGCGCGCGTCGAGGAAGGAACGGTGCCGCTTCTCGAGAGCGATATCGGCTGCCTCTGCCGCGTCGACGATCCGCTGACAGGCGTCGACCTGGTCGGTCACCTCCACCCATCGATCCTGAGCGACCGTGAGGTCACCGCCCAGGCGGGAGTTCTCATCCCGCAGACGGCTTGCCCGCCTGCGGAGCTCCTCGGCCTGAGAACGCAGCTCGGCGATCTCGGGGTTCTCGTCGGTGACCTCCGCTTCGACCGCGAGCCAGCGCGCGCGCTGCGCCGCGACGGCCTCGACGTCGATCTGATCCCACGTGAGGTCCTCGATCTTCGCGTGCGCTTTCGCTGTGGCCTCGATCCGGTCGAGGCCAGCCTCCGCCTCGGCGGCCGCCGAGGCGGCAGCATCCCGTCGACTCTCGAGTTCGGCGATCTGCTCGTCGAGTTCACGCAGGCGGCGCGCATTCGAGAATCCGAGCAGGTTCGCGCGTCCGTGACCGCCATGCGACCCCCGGTCGCCCTGAGACACCTGTCCCGCGAGCGTGAGCGCACGAGGATGCTCAGCGAGCTCGGACGAGGAGTCGACGCACACGTACTCGAACCGCTCGCGGAGTCTCTGCTGGAGCCACCCGGTGAAGGGGGTGGACCGATGGTCGAGACGGCCGGGAAGCGTTCGCGGGTCAGCGGTGCTCGACTCGGGGAGACCGGTGTGCACGCCTTCGTAGGTGATCCGCTCTGCGGTGCGGACGGAGTCGATGGCGGCACGGAAGCGTCCGAGGTTCGCGACGTCGATCAGCAGCGTCCGTGCGAATCCGCCGAGCGCGAGGTTGAACGCGTCCCGCCAGGGCTCGAACTCTGTGCGCACCTCGATCAGCTCTCCGACGAACGGCAGATCCGTCGGAGCGAGTCCGGCAGCCCGGGCGAGGATGGCTCTCGACTCGTCCAGATGCGCAGGAATGCTCCCGCGCAGTTCTCGGGCGCGCTCCCGTTCGGCCTGCACCCGGGCGAGCTCGCTCGCAGCAGTTCTGCGCGCAGACTCGGCATCGGCGAATGCGGTACGCGCAGCACGGAGACCGGCCTGCGGGAGGTCTCGACCGAGACGGGCGAGCAGGTCCTCGAATCCGGCCGCGTCATGCACGTCGGCGCCGAGCTCGGCTGCGACGGCGTCGAAACGGGACCGCTCGCGCTGGATGTCCTCGAGCCGGCGTTCGACGCCGCGCAGCTCACGCTGAGCAGTCTCCAGGCGATCGCCTCCCGACTGCCGCAGCACGTCCAGAAGCCCTTCACGCTCGACCTCAGCAGCGGCGATGAGGGCGTTCTTCTCTCGCACTGCCAGCTGGAGGGCCTGGGTCCGGTCGCGCAGGTCGGTCTCCACCTCGCGCAGGAGGTCGAGACGACGTTCAGCGCTCCACAGTGCCGCGAGCGAGGTCGGCTCGGAGAAGACTCCGACCTCGTCCACGACCCGCATCCGCTCAGACGCTGCCTCGATGCGCTCGGAGATCCCCCGAATCGGCTCGAGAGCCGCCACCTGCTGCTTCGCGACCAGCATCCTCGTACGCGTGCTCTCGAGCTCGTCGAAGTGAGCGACCACCGCGTCCGCGGTCGCCATCGTCTCGGGTTCCTCGAGCACGAGCTTCTTGTACAGGTCGTCGACCGTGGTGATCTGCTGGCCGGCCTGGATCCGGGCGAGGAGGCTGATCGCCTTGGCACCGGATCCTGCGGCACCGATTCCGAGCACCGCGTGCAGGCGCGCCGAGAACTCGCGATCGGTCGCGACCGGATCGAGCCCGACGGCCCGCACCGACGCGTCGTTCAGACGCTGAGCCACGGCCCGCTCGAGGTGCGTGAGATCGAAGGCGCCGTCGATCGTGGCGCGAAGCCTCGTGGTGTCCTCGAGCGTCCGGGCATCCGCCGGGATGTACCAGCCGCGCACCGCCGTGAAGCGCGACCCGTCGTGATCCAGCCAGGTCATCGAGACGGCGCTCCAGGTGTCCTCGCCGTCACCGCGCAGCACGCGGAGCCTGGTTCCCTCGTCGGTGCGGGACTCGTCGATCTTGCCCCGACCGTACGACAGGATGTTGCGCTGCTCCTCACCGCGCGGGCGCCCCGTCACCCCGCCGTTGGAGGCACCGTTGAACGGTGTCGTGTGCGGCATCATCAGCGCGATGTAGCCGTCCATGAGCGTGGACTTGCCCGACCCCGAACCGCCGCACAGCAGGGTCGCATCCGGTGAGAACCGCACCCGGTGCGGCCCACCGTCGTAGCCGCCCCAGTTGATGAGCTGCAGCTCTTCGGCGACCCACTGCTGGCCTCGGGAGCTCGCGGGGATCATCCCGAAGAGCGTGTCCATCATCGTCATCGTGCCACCACCGCCTGGGCTCGCAGCCACTCCCGCAGCTCTTTGAGCGTCTCGGCGCTGAGCACCACCTCGACGAGAGCGGTGATCCGATACCGCCCGCTGGTCTCCTCCTGCACGATTCCCTCTCGGTCCAACCGGTCCAGCGCGCTGCGGATCGCCCGCTGCTGCTTCGCTGTTCCACCGTCGACATCGGCGAAGTAGCTGAGGACCGTCTGCTCGACATCTTCGATGTCGATCCGCACGGAGCCCTCGCCGGATGCGGACTCGCGCTGATAGACGGTTCGCAGATGCACGAGGACGAGCGTCTCCGCTCGCGAATACGGAGAATCCTTCAGCAGCACGGGCATCTCGACTTCATCGGAACGCAACTGCTGCTTGTACGCGAATCCTCGTGCGTGATCGATGATCAGCCGCAGGTAGATGTCATTGAGTCGCGACTCGATCACCTGCTGGTGCTCGAGCAGCAGCGTCCACTCGCGACGGTTGCGCTCCATCGAGAGGAAACGGCGCTGGAGCAGGTGCACGAGCACGCGCCTGATCTCGGGATCGAGCGTGCCGCGGTCACCCGGGAAGTGCGCCTCGAGGTCGTCCTCCATCGCCGTGGGGGCGATGAAGCCCTCGTCCACGACGGCTGTGGTGAGGTCGTCGTCACTCATCTGCATCCTCTTTCGTGCTGCGGGCAATCACGGTGCCGAAGGCGAATCGGCGAGTCGTCCCGTCGGGTCGCAGCGCTTCGACCGTCGAGATCCCCTCTCCGTCGGTGAGACCGTTCCGATGGGCGATCTCGAGAAGACCGAGGAGGTCGACAGGGCGTCGAGCCGATTCAGGCACCTCGCGGAAGGCCTCGGCGAGGTCGAAGTCCGGTCCGAGCCCGGCGACATACGCCTCGAGCTCGGCATACCTCGGTCCGCCCCACGCGCGCGTGTCGTGATCGAGGAAGTCGACATCATCCGCGTCGGCGAGGGGCGCCGGAGCGCGCGGAGGACGGATGTCGCTCGTGGTCTGGCGCAGATGACCGAGGTCGATCAGCGGCATGCTGCGCACCGGGTCGACGGCCGTCGCCGGCCCGACCCACCCGTGGAGCCCTGCGATGACGTCTCGGAGGAGGTCGTCGATCTGGCGATCACGCAGCGGATCGTGGGTCTTCACCTGGCCGGTGATCACATGCGAGGCGCGACGCTGCGCGGCCAGAACCTCTTCCACCCCCAGCTCCACGCGTCGCGCGATCGCATCGAGCTCCGCGCGCTGCGTGCCGTCGAGCATGCGCGCGAACGGCTGGTCGAGGAGGCCTCTGAGCTGCTCGGTGAGGGCGTCGATGCGGTCGGGGTCGCCGATCAGGCGCAGAGCTCCCGCGAAGGCGCGTCCCTCCGGGGTCGACTGCATCACATCCTGCGCGCGCTGAAGGTACTCGCGAAGCACCTCGCTCGTCGGCCTCTCGTCCCTCCGGAGGTGGGCGACGACGTCACGCTGCATGGACCGGAGCGACTCGGCGACTCGAGTGAAGTCGGCAGGCAGCTCACGGGCCAGATGCAGCACGTTCTCCGCCTCTTCGAGAAGCTCTTCGTCGTCTGCAGGCTCTGCATGTCCGGATTCCTCGATGCGAGCGATCTCGGCATCGAGCAGATCGCGCTCCGCGTGCAGTCGCGACAGGCGGCGAACCGGGTCGACCTCGGCGCTGACCGAGAGGTGCTCGACGGCGTCGAGCAGAGTGCGCACACGGGAGTTCGACACGCGAGTGCGCCCACCGCCGGTGCGGCCCGAGATCTCGAGCGCGGCGACGGCGTGGGCCGACAGGCGATAGACCTCGACGTCGTCGTCGATCTGCTGGATCAGCCAGCCGAGACGCACCCAGTTCCGACATACGTCGCGGGCGCTTCCGGACGGCAGCTTCCTGTCGTCCTCGTCATGGCCCGCCGCGCGGAGCTCGTCGAGCACTTCGCCCAGTTCGGCATGGGCGTCCGCGACCGCGACCGACGCCCGGTCCGCGTGGAACAGGAGAGTGAGCGACGCCACCACGAACGGGGCGAACCGACCGTGCAGGAGATCGAGGGTCGGGGTGCTGAATGCGGTGACGGCACGCGCGTACGCGGCCTCAGCCCTGGATCCAGTCACTCGAAAGAGATTAGTCCGACTTCGGGCTCCGGCCTGTCACCCCTGGTGCGTGGCGGGTCGCCCGCGAGCGTGTCATCGACGAGCGGCGCGATCCCTGACGTTCTCGAGGAGAACCTCGTGGAATCGGGTCTCTCCGTCGACCTCGGGGTGGAAGCTGGTGCCGAGAAGCGCCCCCTGACGCACCGCGACGATCCCGCCGTCCGGCAGCGAGACGAGCACCTCGACCCCGTCGCCTGCGCGCTCGACGATCGGCGCACGGATGAATGTCGCGTGCACCGGCACGTCGCCCAGCAGCGGCACGTCGAGGCCGATCTCGAACGACTCGGTCTGACGACCGAAGGCATTGCGGCGAACGCTCACGTCCATGCCGCCGAACGACTGCTGCCCCTCGATACCGTCGAGCACCTCGTCCGCGAGCAGGATCAGCCCGGCGCACGTGCCGTACACCGGAAGACCCGTCGCGATCGCGGCGCGGATCGGCTCCTGCATCCCGAAGATGCGCGACAGCTTGTCGATCACGCTCGACTCGCCGCCGGGGATGACGAGGCCGTCGACGACCGCCAGCTCCTCCGGGCGACGCACCAGCGTGACCTCAGCGCCGAGGCCCGCGAGCACGGCGGCGTGCTCGCGGACGTCGCCCTGCAGAGCGAGGACGCCGACCCGTGGACTACCAGCCACGCTCGGCCAGGCGGTGCGGGGCGGGGAGATCGGACACGTTGATGCCAACCATCGCCTCTCCGAGTCCGCGCGAGACCTCGGCGATCACCTTCGCGTCGTCGAAGAACGTCGTCGCCTTGACGATCGCCTTGGCGCGCTCCGCGGGGTTTCCCGACTTGAAGATGCCGGATCCCACGAACACGCCGTCGGCGCCGAGCTGCATCATCATCGCGGCGTCCGCCGGAGTCGCCACGCCACCCGCGACGAAGAGCACGACCGGGAGCTTTCCGGTGTCGGCGATCTCGGCGACGAGCTCGTAGGGCGCCTGCAGCTCCTTCGCCGCGACGAACAGCTCGTCCTTCGGAAGGGCCGTGAGAGCGGCGATCTCGCCACGGATCTTGCGGATGTGCTTCATCGCCTCGGAGACATCCCCCGTGCCGGCCTCACCCTTGGAGCGGATCATCGCGGCGCCCTCGTTGATGCGGCGGAGAGCCTCGCCGAGGTTGGTGGCTCCGCAGACGAAGGGCACCGTGAATCCGTACTTGTCGATGTGGTTCACGTAGTCGGCGGGCGAGAGCACCTCGGACTCGTCGATGTAGTCGACGCCGAGCTCCTGCAGCACCTGCGCTTCGACGAAGTGGCCGATGCGCGCTTTGGCCATCACAGGGATCGACACGGACGCGATGATGCTGTCGATCATGTCGGGATCGCTCATGCGCGAGACACCGCCCTGCGCACGGATGTCGGCGGGAACCCGCTCGAGCGCCATGACTGCGACGGCGCCCGCGTCTTCGGCGATCTTCGCCTGGTCGGCGGTGACCACGTCCATGATCACGCCACCCTTGAGCATCTCGGCGAGACCGCGCTTGACGCGCGAGGATCCGGTGGTGGTCTGTTCGGTCATGAGAGCTCCTGTCGGGGAAGCACGATGTGCATGAGTGTGTCGAACGATGTCTCGTTTGATCTAGGCCAAACAGTAGCACTGTCCGGAACGACCTAGAATCGGTGGTGAGGAGACATGAGCGACCAGATCACCGGAACGACCGCAGCGGACATCGCCGACAGCGTGCGCAGCCTGCGCGACCGCGGTGTGCTTCGCGCCGGCAGTCCCCTGCCTCCCGTGCGCGAACTCGCCACCACACTCGGCGTCAACCGCAACACCGCGGTCGCCGCGTACCGGCAGCTCGCCCAGGCCGGGCTCGTGATCTCGCGAGGGCGTGCCGGCACGGTCGTCGCCGGTCTCGAATCGGTCGCCCAGGAGGGCTACGCCTCCGACACCGTGCTGCGCGACGTCGGGACGGGCAACCCCGACCCCCGTCTGATCCCCGATCCGTCGGCCGCGCTGGCGACGGTGGCCGGCCGGCCGGTGCTCTACGGCGAGCCCGTGATCGACCGCGGACTCGATGACTGGGCGCGCGGATGGATCGCGCAGGATCTCGGTCACCTCGACTTCGGCATCACCATCACGAGCGGCGCCGTCGACGCCGTCGAGCGCCTGCTCGCCCAGGCGCTGATGCGCGACGACGCCGTCGCGCTCGAGGATCCCTGCTTCCTGGCGAGCATCCACACGGTCCGGCTCGGCGGGTATCGGGCCGTACCCGTGCCGGTCGACGAGCAGGGGATGACGGTCGAGGGACTGCGCTCCGCCCTGGACGCCGGCGTACGCGCCGTGATCTGCACGCCGCGCGCTCAGAATCCGACCGGGGCGAGCCTCACCGCCGGCCGAGCTGCCGAGCTGCGTGCCGTGCTCGCCGAGCATCCGTACGTGCTGATCATCGAGGACGACCATTTCTCGCTGCTGTCGCAGCGCCCCTACGAGTCGCTGATCGGCCCCGATCACCGCCGGTTCGCACTGGTGCGCTCGGTGTCGAAGTTCCTGGGCCCCGACATGTGCCTCGCGATCGCAGCGACGGATGCCACCACTGCCGAGCGCCTCGCCATGCGCCTGAGCCCCGGGACCACCTGGGTCAGCCACCTGCTGCAGCGTCTCACGCTCACACAGCTGACCGACGACTCGGTGCTCGCGCGCATCGCCGACGCCCGCGAGCACTACGCGGCACGCAACGCTGAATTCGCCTCGCGCCTGCGCGAGCACGGCCTCGACTCCCCCACCACCGACGGCCTGAGTCTGTGGATCGAGTTGCCGAAGCCTGCGCGCCTCGTCGCCGAGCGGCTCATGCGCCGAGGCTGGCTCGCACGCACCGGCGACGACTTCGCCCTCGATGAGCGCGCCGACCCATCGCGCCACCTGCGCCTCACGGTGCACGACCTGTCCGAAGACGACACCGCGACGCTCGTCGCCGACCTGGTCTCGGCCGCACGATGATCCACCGCCGCGGGAGCACTCCCGCCCTCACTGAAAGGATCGGGGAATGAAGGTCCTCTCCATCCAGTCCGCCGTCGCGTACGGTCATGTCGGAAACTCCGCCGCGGTCTTCCCACTGCAGCGCATCGGCGTCGAGGTTCTCCCGGTCTACACGGTGAACTTCTCGAACCACACCGGATACGGCGCTTGGCGCGGCCCGCTGATCGATCCGAACGACGTGCGTGAGGTCATCACGGGCATCGAGGAGCGCGGTGTGTTCGGCGAGATCGATGCGGTGCTCAGCGGCTATCAGGGCGGCGAGGGCATCGGAGACGTGATCATCGACGCCGTCGCCCGCGTCAAGTCGGCGAACCCCGACGCGGTGTACGCGTGCGACCCGGTGATGGGCAACGCGAAGTCCGGATGCTTCGTCGCACCGGCGATCCCGATCCTCCTGCGCGAGAAGGTCGTGCCCGTCGCCGACATCATCACTCCGAACCAGTTCGAGCTCGGCTTCCTCACTGACACCGAGCCTGACACGCTGGAGTCCACTCTGGCCTCGGTCGATCTGGCGATGGCGATGGGACCGCGCACGGTGCTCGTGACGAGCGTCGAGCGCCCCGACCGCGAAGAGGGCACAATCGAGATGCTCGTCGCCGACCAGACCGGAGCCTGGATCGTTCAGACGCCACGCCTGCCGATGAAGGCCAACGGCTCGGGTGACGTGACCGCGGCTCTGTTCACGGCGCACTATGTCGCGACGGGCGACGCCAAGACGGCGCTCGAGCGCACGGCGTCCAGCGTCTTCGACCTGCTCGCCGCCACCCTCGAGTCCGGTGCGCGCGAGCTGCAGCTCGTCGAGGCGCAGGAGTTCTACGCGAACCCGCGGATGCAGTTCACCGCACGCCAGGTGCGCTGACCCGAGCTAGGCCTTCGGCCAGGCGTTGGCCACGGCTTCTCGCACTTCGCCGAGGAGCTGGGGCAGCGCCTTGGTCTTGGCGATGATCGGGAAGAAGTTGGCGTCCGACGTCCACCGCGGCACGATGTGCTGGTGCAGGTGGCCGTCGACGCCGGCGCCCGCGACGGCGCCCTGGTTCATCCCGAGGTTGAAGCCGTCGCAGCGCGACACCTCACGAAGAACGCGCATTCCGATCTGGGTCAGCGCACCGATCTCGGCGACCTCTTCGGGCGTGGCCTGGTCGTAGGTGCCGATGTGGCGATACGGGCAGACCAGGAGGTGCCCCGAGTTGTACGGGAACAGGTTGAGCAGCACGTAGGCCGTCTCACCCCGGGCGACGATCAGCCGCTCGGCATCCGGGAACTTCGGAGCCTCGCAGAACGGGCATTCCTCGCGCAACGGCTCGGGGCCCGCCTGGATGTATGCCATCCGGTGCGGGGTCCACAGCCGCTGGAACTCGTCGGGGACGCCGGCGAACTCGCCGGCGTCCTCCCACGGTGGAGGCTCCGTGGTCACGCCAGGTCCCCTGCTGTCTGCACGAGCGTGTGCGCATCGATCGCGGCACGGATGCGAGACACGGCATCGGCGATCGGCACGCCGTTCTCCTGCGTGCCGTCGCGGTAGCGGAACGAGACGGTGCCCGCATCGCGATCCTTCTCGCCCGCGATCAGCAGCAGCGGGACCTTGCCGGTCGTGTGCGTGCGGATCTTCTTCTGCATCCGGTCGTCGGAGGCGTCGAGCTCGGCGCGCACGCCCTGTGTGCGGAGTGTGTCGATGACCTCGCTGAGGTAGTCGGCGAACTCGTCGGCCACGGGGATGCCCACGACCTGCACGGGAGACAGCCACACGGGGAAGTCGCCCGCGTAGTGCTCGAGCAGAATGGCGAAGAACCGCTCGATCGAGCCGAACAGAGCGCGGTGGATCATGATCGGCCGCTTCTTCTGGCCGTCCTTGTCCATGTACTCGAGCTCGAAGCGCTCAGGAAGGTTCGGGTCGACCTGCACGGTCGACAGCTGCCAGGTGCGGCCGATCGCGTCGCGCGTCTTCAGGTCGATCTTCGGACCGTAGAACGCCGCCTCGCCGGGAACCTCGGTGAGCTTCAGACCGGATGCCACAGCGACGCGACGCAGCGCGTCGGTCGACGACTCCCAGAACTCGTCGGAGCCGATCCACTTGGACTTCTCGTCGTCCTTCATCGACAGCTCGAGCTCGAAGTCGGTGAGACCGAAATCGCGCAGCATCGACAGGATGAACTCGAGGACCTTCGAGACCTCGGCCTCGAGCTGATCGGGCGTGACGAAGAGGTGCGAGTCGTCCTGGGTGAATCCGCGCACGCGGGTGAGGCCGTGCAGCGCGCCCGACAGCTCGTTGCGGTAGACGGTGCCGTTCTCGGCGAAACGCAGCGGCAGGTCGCGGTAGCTGCGCGCACGCTCCTTGTAGATCAGGATGTGCATCGGGCAGTTCATGGGCTTCAGGTAGTAGTCCTGGCCCTGTCTGGTGATGTTGCCCTCGTCGTCGCGCTCCTCGTCCATGACGATCGGCGGGTACATGCCCTCCTTGTATGTGACGAGGTGGTTCGAGGTGAGGAAGAGGTCTTCCTTCGAGATGTGCGGCGTGTACACGTAGGTGTAGCCGCCCTCGATGTGGCGCTTGCGCGCGTGCTGCTCCATCTCGCCGCGGACGACACCGCCGCGAGGGTGCCAGACAGAGAGACCAGAGCCGATCTCCTCGGGGAACGAGAACAGATCGAGCTCCTTGCCGAGGCGACGGTGGTCGCGCTTGGCGGCCTCCTCGAGACGGTGCTGGTACTCGCGCAGCTCGTCCTTCGACGGCCACGCCGTGCCGTAGATGCGCTGCAGCTGCGGGTTCTTCTCGCTTCCGCGCCAGTAGGCGGCGGCGATCCGGGTGAGGTCCCAGCCGTTGCCGATCATGCGGGTGTTGGGCAGGTGCGGCCCACGGCAGAGGTCCTTCCAGACCACCTCGCCGTCACGGGTCGTGTTGTCGTAGATAGTCAGCTCGCCCTCGCCGACCTCGACGGATGCACCCTCTGCCGCCTCTTTGCCGCCCTTGAGACCGATGAGCTCGAGCTTGAACGGCTCGTCTGCGAGCTCCGCCCGTGCCTCGTCGTCGGTGACGACACGGCGCACGAAGCGCTGGCCCTCACGGACGATGCGCTGCATCTCTTTCGTGATGGCCTTGATGTCCTCGGGCGTGAACGGCGTCTCGACGCCGAAGTCGTAGTAGAAGCCGTCGGTGATGGGCGGGCCGATGCCGAGGTTCGCCTGCGGGTTGATCCGCTGCACCGCCTGCGCGAGCACGTGCGCCGCCGAGTGACGGAGGATGTCGAGCCCGTCGGGGCTGTCGATCGTGATCGGCTCGACCTCGTCGGCATCCGTCACTGTCGTGGCGAGGTCCTTGAGGGCTCCGTTGACGCGCATCGCGACGACTGAACGGTCAGAGAACAGGGCGAAGCCGTCTTTCGGCTGAGCATTTTCAGGCACTGCACACTCCATCTGGGTCTGGATCTAGGCTACTCGCATGCCCGGGGGCTGCTGACCGCTACGACACCGCCTCGGTCGCGGTGTTCGCGGCTGTCGGCGCCAGGATGATGATCGCCGCACCGACCAGCGCGATCGCCGAGCCGACCCAGTCCCAGATCGTGGGTCTGAAGCCGTCGACGATGATCCCCCATGCCAGGGATCCCGCGATGAACACGCCGCCGTACGAGGCGAGCACGCGCCCGAAGTTCGCGTCGGGCTGGAGCGCCGCGATGAAGCCGTACGCGCCGAGCGCCATGACCCCGAGCACCGCGAACAGCCACCCGCGGTTCTCCTTGACCGCCTGCCAGATCAGCCAGGCCCCGCCGATCTCGGCGACAGCGGCGAGCAGGAAGAGGATGCTGATGCGCAGGACGGTCATGCATTCAGTGTGGCAAAGACCAGTGACCCGAGATCACCCTCCGATTGTCACCAGCCCCGACTCGTAGGCGAGGATCACGAGTTGCGCCCTGTCGCTCGCCGAGACCTTCGCCATGATCCGATTCACGTGGGTCTTCGCGGTGTGCGGCGAGATCGTCAGCCGGGTGGCGATCTCGTGATTCGTGAGTCCCTCGGCGACGAGCTCCAGAACCTCGCGCTCCCGTGGCGTCAGCGGGGCGAGCACGGACACCCACCGCTCCGAACGCGGCGCTCCGCCACGGCGCACCGCACGCTCGATCAGCGCCCGGGTCGCGGAGGAGGAGAGCAGTGCCTCACCCTGATGCACGGTGCGCACTGCGCGGACGATCTCGTCGGGCTCGGCGCCCTTGCCGATGAATCCGCTCGCGCCCGCGCGCAGCGCTGCGACGACGTTCTCGTCGTCCTCGAAGGTCGTCAGGATCAGCACCCGCGGCCGGCTCGAGGAATCCCCGTCTGCAAAGGCGGGTGCATCCGTGCAGATGAGTGCCGTGGCGGCGATCCCGTCGAGCTCGGGCATGCGGATGTCCATCAGCACGACGTCCGGCGCGGTGTCGATCACCGCACTCACCGCATCACGGCCATTGGACGCCTCTCCGACCACGAGAAGACCGCCGTCGCTGAGGATGTCCCGCACGGCATGCCGCACCAGAGGCTGGTCGTCGACCACGAGCACCGAGATCGTCATGGCGTCGCTGTCGCGTCCGTCGGGATCCAGGCCTCGAGTGAGAAGACTCCGCCCTCGCTGCCGAAGTGCACGGCACCGCCGACGGCGACGATGCGCTCCTGCAGTCCGCGCAGCCCGTGGCCCGCACGGGGAGGATCCGATGACTCGTGGGCGGTCGGGTTCACGACCGCCAGGTGCACCGCGGCGCCTTCCGTGCGGAGGGCGACGGTCGCGGTGCCGCCTCGGCCGTGTTTGTGCGCGTTGGTGAGGGCCTCCTGGAGCACCAGATACGCCACGTGATCGCCGGCCGGCGACAGAGCCAGACCGTGCTGAGGACTCCGCAGATCGATGCGGAGTCCGGCACCACGGAAACCGGTGAGGAGCGCATCCAGGTCGGCCAGCCCGCGCTGCGGGCTCAGCTCACCCTCGCGTCCGTCGGTGTCGGTGTCGGCGCGCAGGAGCGTCAAGAGTCCGCCGATGTCGGCCAGGACCGTCCGCGACGCACTGCGTACCGTCGTCAGTGCCTCACGTGCACGCTCGGGTCTGGTCTCGAGGGACGAGGAGGCGACTCCGGCGTTCAGACTGATCACGGCGATCTGATGCGCGACCACGTCATGCAGGTCGCGAGCGATCCGCACTCTGTCCTCGGCGACTCGCCTCCGCGCCTCGTCGTCGCGGCTCCGCTCGGCCCGCTCTGCGCGCTCGGTCATCGCCGCGGCGAACTCCCGTCGTGACCGGGCCGTGTCTCCCAGCGCTCCGCCCAGGAGGATGATCAGGATGAACTGCAGGGCAGTCGAATCGAAGAGATCGCCGCCGAGCGCCCATCCCTCGGCGAAGAAGGCGACCGCGACCGACGCGCCGAGGGCGAGCAGTCCGATGTGCCGCCCGAGACGATCGAGCACCGCGAAGCTGGCGATCGCGACGGCGAGGAGCGCGCTCGGCGAAATCGACCCGGTCACGGCGACGGCGACCACGCACGCCAGGCTGACGCTCAGAGCGGCGAGCGGCCATCGGCGCCGGAACGGCATGATCGCGGCCGGCGCGAGCGCCGGGATGAGGAGCATCCCGCGGGTCCGGAAGGTCTCGTCAGGGAAAGGCAGAACGGCGAAGATCACGATCAGCGCGACCACGAGGACATCGCTCATCCGGAACCCGTCTCGGGCGGCACGGGTGGTCGGCATGCATCCAGTATTTCGCGCCCGCGACCTCTGCGGATCCGCCCACCGGATGACTCCCGCGTACAGCGAACGCGGTACAGAGGTGTCCGCGGTGGGCTGATGCGTCCGTGGGCCTCACGATCCAGGCTGGGAGGACAGGCGCGCGCCCCCTTCCCGACACCCGTGCGCGCCGGGAAGGCCATCGTGCGCAAGTCCCTCAGAAGAGCCCTGATCGTCGCGGGGGCCATCGGCACCGTCTTGGCGGTCGGGCTGACGACCACCACCGTGGTGAATGCCGTGTCGACCGAGGCGGAGCGGAGCAGGATCGAGACATACGGTCAGACGGTGAGCGTCGACGGTCGGTCGATGAACGTGGTCATCACCGGCGAGGGCGACCAGGACGTCGTGCTGCTCCCCGGCTTCGGCACGGCCTCGCCCGCCCTCGATTTCGAGCCGTTGGTCACAGATCTCTCGAACGATCACCGGGTCATCGTCGTCGAGCCGTTCGGCTACGGCCTGAGCGATGGCACCGACAGCCCACGGACGACCGACAACATCGTGGACGAGATCCATCAGGCGCTGCAGGCACTCGACGTCGACCGCTATGTGCTGATGGGGCACTCGATCGCGGGCCTGTACGCGATCGAGTACACGAACAGGTACGCCGATGAGGTGACGGCGTTCGTCGGGATCGACACCAGCGTGCCGGGGCAGCCGAACATGGACACGGTCTTCCCCACCGGTCTGCTGGCCGCGGCGAAGAACCTCGGCCTGATCCGCCTCGTCGCGGGCGCGACCGGCGACGGCCTCGACGGACTCGAATACGACGACCACACGCGTGAGCAGATGTCGCTCCTCAGCAACCGGAACTCCCTCACCCCCACCTACCTCGACGAGATGACGCACATCAGGACCAACTTCGCGGATGCCATGGGCACCGGCTTCTCCACGGGACTCCCGCTCCTGCTGTTCGTGGTGGCCGACAACGCCGGCAATCCGGACTGGATCGACCTGCACGAGCGTCAGGCGGCGGAGATCGACGACGGGACCGTCATTCCCCTCGACGGCGAGCACTATCTGCATCACACGCATGCCCTCGAGATAGCCGACGGGTTCCGGCAGTGGGAGGCTGATCGCCTGCTCGCCGCCGACTGACCCGGCGCGACGCGCCCCGGCGAACAGCGAACCCTCGGATACCGTCGGGGTAGCGTGAGCGGATGATCAGAGCACTGGCGCGTTGGATCCTCGCACTCGCCCTGGGTGCGATCGGCATCGTCCACTTCGTGAGCACCCGCGGCTTCCGGGTCGTCGTTCCGGACTGGGCCACGAAGGCCACCCGTCTCGACAAGGACGCGATCGTGATCGCCTCCGGTGCCGCGGAGGTCGCGCTCGCGGTCGGGCTCGTCGCGCTGCCGAAGGAGAGACGCCGCATCGGCATCGCGACCGCCGCGTTCTTCATCGCGGTTCTGCCGGGGAACGTGCACCAGTGGCGCACCCACCGCTCCACCCCAGGTCTCGACACCGAGGCGAGGCGATTCGGGCGGCTGTTCCTCCAGCCGCTGCTCGTGCTGTGGGCCCTGTGGGCGACTGTTCCCGATCCTGCCCTCGCGACTCGCGCCCGGCGTCGTAGCCGCTGAAGCAGGCGGCCCGCAACCCCCGCCCGCCGATTCCGTCGCACGGGTGAGAATGGAGCCATGCCCTCCCCCTCGATCGTGTGGCTCCGTGACGACCTCCGCCTCGCCGACAACCCGGCGCTGCGGGCGGCCATCGATCGCGACGAGCCGATCGTCGTGCTCTACGTGCTCGACGAGGAGTCACCCGGCATCCGCCCGCTCGGTGGCGCCGCACGCTGGTGGCTGCACCATTCGCTCGCCTCGCTGAGCGGACGACTGCGGGAGCACGGAGCGACGTTGACGCTGCGCCGCGGACCCGCCGAGCGTGTCGTCCACGAGGCTGTGGCGGATACCGGAGCGAGCGCCGTGTTCTGGAATCGGAGGTACGGAGGAGCGGAGCGCGACATCGACGCGGCGCTGAAGGCGTCGCTCCGCGATGACGGGATCGAGGTCGCATCCTTCGCCGGCTCCCTGCTGCACGAGCCATGGACGGTGAAGACCGGGAGCGGCACCCACTTCTCTGTGTTCACCCCGTTCTGGCGCGCCTGCCTCGCCCTGCCCGCGCCCCGCGCGCCACTCCCCGCACCGCGAAGCCTCGACGGGCCCTCGCACCGCCCGACCTCTGACGACCTCGACGACTGGAACCTCCTGCCGACGCGACCGGACTGGGCCGGCGGCCTGCGCGAGACGTGGGAGCCCGGCGAGCCCGCCGCTCGGGCCCGGCTGAGAACGTTCCTGCACGACGACATCGACCTGTACGACCGCGCGAGGGATGAGCCGTCCGCCGGCGCCACCTCACTGCTCTCGCCCCGACTCCGCTGGGGCGAGCTGAGTCCGTTCACCGTCTGGCACGAAGCGGTCGACGCCCACGGTGCCGCAGGCTTTCTCTCGGAGCTGGGGTGGCGCGAGTTCGCGTGGCACACCGTGTTCCACTCCCCCGATCTGGCGATCGTCAACCTGCGCCGTCAGTTCGACGCGTTCCCCTGGCCGCGACTCGACCCCTCTCAGCTCGAGGCATGGCAGCGCGGCGACACCGGAGTGCCGCTGGTGGATGCCGGGATGCGCGAGCTGTGGCACACCGGCTTCATGCACAACCGCGTGCGCATGGTCACCGCGTCATTCCTCGTCAAGAACCTCCTGATCGACTGGCGGCGCGGCGAGGAATGGTTCTGGGACACGCTCGTCGACGCCGACGGCGCGAGCAACCCGTTCAACTGGCAATGGGTCGCCGGATCAGGTGCCGATGCGGCTCCGTACTTCCGGGTGTTCAACCCCGAGCTCCAGGCCAAGAAGTTCGACCCGCACAGCCTGTACATCTCGGAGTGGGCTTCGGATGCGCCCACCGAGCCGATCGTCGATCTGGCTGCCACACGCAAGGCGGCTCTCGCCGCCTACGAGGTCGTCAAGCGATCGTCTCAGCCGGCGTCGTGACCGCGCTTCCGTCCGCTCAGGAGGCGTAGCGCTCGACGCGGAGCACGCAGTCGAGGGCTTCATCCTCGACGGCGACCGACGTCTCCCAGTCGGCGCTCGCGCCGGCGTCGATCGGCTCGACGTCGACCTGCGTGAGCGACCGCGTGTCACCGCCTTCGGTGAGCAGCGAGACGTAGATCCGGTACGACGCCGCAGCCTCGCTCGAGTTCGTCACGGATCCCGCGATCTCCCAGTGGTCTCCTGCGAGCTCGCACGTCTTGACCTCGGCATCCGAGAGCGCGCCCACGAGCCCTTCTCCAGAGCCGGGCGTGTCTGTGATGTCCGTCACGCCCGCTTCGGCCTGCTCCGTCGCGGTGGGCGTGGGCGTGGGCTCGGGGGCGGAGTCCGTGCAACCGGCGAGGACAAGGCCGAGAGCCACGGCGATGCCGGCCACGACCACCCCCTTGGTCGCCGTGCGGCGTCCTGCGGTGGTCGGTGCGGTTGAGCTCAGGTTCAGCATCGTGTGGCCTTTCGGTGCGAATTGCTAGGAGGAGAGGTTCTGGGGTCGCATCGAGCGACGACGGCGGGCGGCGAGCATCAGGACGAGTCCGGCGAGCAGCAGCAGCGCTGAGCCGCCGACCAACGGCAGCGGGTCGCCGCCGCCCGTGAAGGGGAGCAGGCCCGTCGGGGTCGGCTGCGGGAGGTTCACCGCGTCGGAGGCGACGTCGAGCACCTGCACCCCGGAGTCCGCCTCGACGCTCGTCACCACGGCGCGCGAGTTCACCACAGTACCTTCCATCGCCGGGGTGATGATCACGGTGGCGGTCGCTGTGACCCTCTGGCCGGGGAGCAGCACGCCGGGCTCGCCGGGCCACACGTACGTGATCGCCGAGAGTCCCGGGTACGGGTCGGTGATGCGCACGCCGGTGAGAGTCGTGGTCCCGGTGTTGGTCGCGGTGTAACGGAAGACCAGGGTGTCGCCCGCGAAGCCCTGCTGGCCGTCCTTGACCGCGATGCTCATGCCGAGACTGATGCTCGGAGCGCCGGGCACCTCCACCCGCACCGAGTCGGACGCCTCGGCGGTCGAGCCGTCCGGCGCGGTGCCCACCACGGAGGCGGTGTTCTCGACGTGCTGGCGCACGACGTCCGCCGCCGTGATGACGTAGTCGGCGGTCACGGTCGCGCTCTGGCCCGCTGCCAGCACACCCGGCGTACCGGGCCAGGTCACGGTCGGAGCACCGAGTCCGGCGAGGTCATCCGTGACCGCGACATCGGACAGCGTGACGTTGCCGGTGTTGGTGACCGTCACCAGGTACCGGATGCCGCCGCCCTGCTGCGCCGCACCGGTGAGCTCGGCCGTCTTGTCGAGGGTGAGGGCGGGTGCCGCGGTGATGACGGTCTCGCCCGAGGCCTCGTCGCGGACTATCGTGCCGCCGCCGTCTCCCGTGGCGACCGCGACCGAGGTGATGACACCCGCGTCGACATCCGCCTGGGTCAGGGCGTAGGTCGCGGTCGCGGTCGCCGACTGCCCGGGAGCCAGCACACCGATCTCACCCGGCCATGCGATGCCGAGCCCGGTGAGACCCGCCTGACCGTCGGACAGCGTGATGCCGCGAAGCGTGGTGTTCCCGGTGTTCGTGAACGTGAAGGTGTACTCGACGAGGTCGCCGGGGCGACCGTTGGCTCCCTGCGCGAGCACCTGGGACTTCTCGACGTCGATCGCCGGGGCCGCGGCGATGGTCGTGACGACCGACTCCGGGGAGTCCGATGTCACCGAGTCACCGCCGGGCGTCAGCGCACTCGCCGAGGCGGTGTTGCGCACTTCTCCCGCGTCGATGTCCGACTGCTGCAGCGTGTAGGTCGCAGCCGCGGTGACGGATCCTCCCGGCGCGAGAGTTCCGACCGCGTCGGGCCATGCCCCATACGAGATGTCGGACAGCCCGTCGAGCGAGTCGGTGAGCGCGACCGAGGAGAGCGAGAAGGTGCCGGTGTTCGTGATCACGAAGTCGTACCTGATCTGCGTGCCGACGCTGCCGTCGCCCAGGCGCGTACCCGTCTTGGACACGTCGATCGACCCCGTCCCGCCCGCCAGCGGCACGATCGTCATCGGCGTGCGACTGCTCACGTCAGCGCCCGTCGGCGGCGTGCCGGATCCCGTGGCCGTGTTGCGGACGGTGCCCGCATCGACATCCGCCTGAGTGATCAGATGCGACGCCGTGATCGTCACGGTCTGCCCGGGCAGCAGACGCCCCGGGTTCGCCGCGTCCGGCCATGTGTAGACGAAGCCGGTGAGTCCCGAGACCGTGTTGCTGAGGGTCACCCCGTTCAGGGTCGTGTTGCCGGTGTTCTGAATCGTGAAGGTGTAGTCGATCGAGTCTCCGAGGACTCCGACGTCTCCGGCAGCGAGTTCGGCGGACTGGGTCGCGCGGATCGCCTGCCCGGGGCTGGTCGGTGCGTCCGTCGCGATCGTGAACGGGGCGGAGCTGTCTGAGACGACGACCCCACGCGGAGAGGTTCCGAACGACGTGGCGACGTTCGTGATCGATCCGGCATCGACGTCGTCCTGAGTCACCGTGTACCGGGCGACGCCGGTCGCGGTTCCGCCGGGCGGAAGGATGCCGGTGGCCGACGGGAACTCGATCTGCGGGGTGCCCAGACCCTCCAGGTCGTCCTGGAGTCGGATCAGTCGCAGGGTCACGTTTCCGGTGTTCGTGATGTCGAACGTGTACTCGATGATGCTGCCCACACCGCCGGTGCCGCTGATGTACGCGCCGCCCTTGACCGTCTGGATCGACGGAGCGTGCTCGGCGGTCGGGATGGGCTCGATGGTCGAGCGGGTCGAGAGGACCTCGCCGGCCGGTGTCGTGGCGCGGACGGATGCCGTGTTCTGCACGGATCCCCGATCGACGTCCTCCTGGCTGATGTCATAGGGGGCCGTGCCGCGTGCGATCTGGCCCGGTGCGAGCACGCCTGCGGCAGCTGGCCAGTCGACGGTGATCGTTCCGATGCCGACGAGCTCATCCGTGATCGCCACGCCCGAGAGCGTCACGGTCCCGGTGTTCTCGATGCGGAAATCGAAGGTCACGCCGTCACCGGCCTCGTTCGCATCTGCGGCATCCAGGTTGCCCGTCTTCTCGAAAACGAGGCCGGGAGCCGCGACGAGCGACACCGTGGCGGGCGTCGTGGCCGCGGCCGGAGCACCCATCGGGGGTTGTCCGGTTCCGGTGACGAGGCTGGTGACGCTGCCCGCGTCGACATCGGCCTGGGTCAGCACGTAGGTCGCTGTCGCGCGCACCGACTCCCCGGGCACGAGCACACCCTCCGACCCCGGCCACACGTAGACGGGAGCCGACGCACCGGGCAGGGCGTCAGCGAGGGCGGCGCCGGTCAGAGTCACGTTGCCGTCGTTGGTGAGGACATACGTCCACGTCACCACATCGCCGGCCCGTCCGGTCGCTCCCGGAGCCAACGCACCACTGTCGGACACACTCACCGCCGGAGCCGCAGCCACCGTCGCCACCACACTCTCCGGCGACACCACCGTGATCGGCTCACTCCGCGCCGGCACACCAGACGCCGACGCCGTGTTCACCACACGACCCGCATCCGCATCCGCCTGCACGATCACATACGACCCCGTAGCCGTCGCCGTCTCCCCCGGAGCGATCACCCCCGGCGCACCCGCATCCGGCCACACCACACCCGACAACACCACACCAGGAACCGCATCAGTCAGCACCACACCCGACACCGTGACATTGCCCGTATTCGTCACCCCGAACTCATACGACACCACATCACCCACAGCACCAGAACCCGACGCCACACCCGACTTCGACACCGACAACCCCGCCGCAGGCAACACCGTGTTCACCCGCACCGTGTTCGTATCCGCAGACACCCGCACCCCACCCGGAGCAGACGCCGCCACCGACGCCGTGTTCTCCACGAACCCCGCATCCACATCCGCCTGCGTCAGGTCGTACTTACCCCGACCGACAGCCTGCTCCCCCACACCCACGCGGCCAGGCGCGGCGGGGTTCGGCCACACGATCGACACATCGTAGAGCCCCTCCATCGGGTCCACCAGCACGCCACCGGTGACCGTCACGTTGCCCGTGTTCGTCACCACCACCGCATACTCCACCGTGTCACCGACCGCGCCGATGTCACCCGCAGCGAGCACACCCGTCTTCACCGCAGACAACGCGGGAGTCCGAGGAATCGTGACCGTGGCGGCATCCGCGGCGTCGACCGGGGCGCCGGCCGGTGTGGTCGCGAAGACCTCGACCGCGTTCGCGACCGACCCGGCGTCGATATCCGCTTGGGTGAGCGCGTAGGTCGCGGTACCGCGAGCGGTGGAGCCGACAGGGAGGACACCCGCCGCTGCGGGGTCGTCGCTCGGCCAGACCACATCGATGACGCTGAGTCCGGGCAGCGCGTCGGAGAGGTCGACATCGCTCAGTGTCTGGTTGCCGATGTTGGCGATCGTGAAGCCGAACTGCACGACGTCGCCCACCTGTCCGGTGGAGCCCGGCGCCAGTGCTCCGGACTTGTCGATCATGATCCCGGCATCCGCAGCGACCGTCGGGGTGCTGATCCGGTCGGAGGCATCCTGCACGGCAGCTCCGCTCGGAGCGGATCCGGCGGCGGTCGCGATGTTGACCACCTCACCGGCATCCACATCGGCCTGCACGATCGCATAGCTGGCGATCGCCGTCGCGATCTCCCCCGGAGCGAGGACTCCGGGATCGCCGGGCCAGCGCACGTTCGGGACGGAGAGCCCCGCCAGCGGGTCGGTCAGCGTGATCGCCGACACGGTGACGTTTCCGGTGTTCTCGATCGTGAAGGAGTAGTCGATGATGTCGCCGACCGCTCCCTCCCCGCGAACACTGGCCGTCTTGCCGGTGAGCAGCTCGGGGGCAGCCGCCGCGACACTCGTGTTCGTCGGCGGCGTGCTCGCCGTGATCGTGTCCCCCACCGGCGGCTTACCGCTCGCCGTGGCGATGTTCGTGACCGAGCCGCGATCCACATCTGCCTGGGTGATCGTGTACTCGGCTGCGGCGTCGACCGTTTCACCCGGGAGCAGGATGCCGGGCTCACCCGGCCAGTCGAAGGTGGGCGAGCTCACGCCGACCAACGCGTCGACGAGGTCGACGAGCGTGAGCGTGACGTTGCCTGTGTTCGTGATGCCGAAGGTGTAGTCGATCCGGTCGCCGACGTCGCCCGCACCATCGACCAGTCCGGACTTCGTCGCCGCGATGCCAGGACGCGCGGCGATCTCGACCGAGGCCGTGGAGGTGCCGTTGACGTCAGCGCCACGCGGCGGGGTGCCGACGCCGTCGACAGCGCTCGCGACGCCTCCACGATCGATGTCGGCCTGGGTGAGTGCGTACGTCGAGACAGCCGTCACGGTCTGGCCCGGGAGCAGCACTCCCGGGCGAGCCGGGTCTGGCCAGGTGTACTCGGGGGCGGTGGAACCGGTGACGCGATCGGCCAGCGCCACCCCCGTGAGCGTGACGTTGCTGGTGTTCCGCAGGGAGTAGCTCCACGTCACGATATCGCCCGCGATACCGGTGGCGTCGGGTGCGAGCGCCGCGGTCTTGTCCACGACGATCGAGGCCTGGATGCCCTGAGTGTCGACCGTCTCGATACCCGCGGGGCTCGTGACAGGGCCACCGCGCGAGCTGCCGCTCGCCGTCGCCGCGTTGGCGATCGATCCGGCATCCACATCCGTCTGGGTGATCGTATAGCGGGCTGTCGCGATCGCCGTCTGTCCCGGCGCGAGCACTCCCTCAGCCCCGGGCCAGCTGACCTGGGGCACGCTGAGGCCCGGCATCGGATCGGCGAGAGCGATCGCGCTGACGGTCACGTTTCCGGTGTTCGTGATGCGGAAGGTGTAGTCGACAGAGCCACCCGCACCCCCATCGCCGTCGACGACGCCGTCCTTCACGACTGTGAGCGCAGCCGCGGGCTGCACGGTGTTGATCACGACCGGGTTGGAGTCGGCGACGACGATCGACCCCTGCTCCGTGACCGCTTCGACACCGGCGACGTTCCGCACGAAACCGCGATCGATGTCCGCCTGGGTCAGTGTGTACCGCGCGATACCGACCACGGTGTCGCCGACCAGCAGCTCGCCCTCAGGACCCGGCCACTCGATCTCGGGCAGCGAGAGACCGGCGAGACGATCGATCAGCCGACCGTCCTGCACCGTCACGTTGCCCGTGTTGGTCACCACCAGCCGGTACTCGATGACATCGCCGACCGCTCCGATCCCCGGCTCGAGCAGCTGCCCGCTCTTCACGGTCGTGAGCTCCGCCGCCTCGGCGATCGGCACTGTCGCCGTCGCCGTGCGCTCGACCGGAGCGCCACCCGGAGCGGATGCCGTCAGAGCGACCGTGTTGTCGACACGCCCTCGGTCGACATCGGCTTGCGTGAGCGCGTACTCGGCCGTGGCATCGGCGGTCGCACCGGGAGCGAGAAGGCCGTCCGCTCCGGGCCAGGTGACCTGGATGTCAGACAGACCGTCCAGCGGATCGTCGATGGTCACGCTCGACAGCGTGACGTTGCCGGTGTTCACGATGCGGAACGAGAACTGCACCGTGTCGCCTGCTCGGCCGGTCGCTCCCGGCGCAAGCACGCCGCTCTTCGTGACGGTCGCGTCGGCGCTCGCCGTGACCGCGGGCACCACGATCTGGTCCGAGGGATCCTCGACGGTGGTTCCGGTGGGATCGGTGCCAGAACCCACCGCGATGTTCGACACAGATCCACGGTCGACGTCGGCCTGCGTGATGACGTATCGAGCGGTGCCGACGAGGGTCTGCTCCGGCGCGAGAACGCCTTCGACGCCTGGCCAGACGACCGAGATGTCGGAGAGGTCGTCGAGCTCGTCGACGATGCCCACCCCGTCGAGCGTCACGTTTCCGGAGTTGCGGACGGTGACGGTGTACTCGATGACATCGCCGACCGCTCCGCCTGCTGCGTTGGCGATGACCGCCGACTTGGTCGTGACCACCGCGGGGGCCGGAACGTCGAGCGGCGTTTCGACCGCGTCGGAGGATGCCGAGATCGATGCACCACCGGGAACGGATGCGTTCGCCGTAGCGGTGTTCGTGACGCTGCCGGCGTCGACATCGCTCTGGGTGATGACGTAGGTCGCTGTGGCCGTGGCGACCTCGCCCGGTGCGAGCACGCGGTTCGTCGTCGGCCAGGTGATGTCCGGCGTGCTGAGCCCCGCGAGTGTGTCGGACAGCACGACACCGGAGAGCGTGACGTTTCCGCGGTTCTCGATCGTGAAGGAGTAGTCGATCGTGTCGCCGACACTGCCGCCGGTCGCCGCATCGTCCTTCGTGACGACGAGCTGCGGAGCGCTCGCGATCGGCACGGTCGCCGGGGTCGTCGCCGAGACCGCGGCTCCACCGTTGGAGGGCGTTCCGGTTCCGGTGACGAGGCTGGTGACGCTGCCCGCGTCGACATCGGCCTGGGTCAGCACGTAGGTCGCTGTCGCGCGCACCGACTCACCGGGGCCGAGGATTCCGACCGGGGTCGTCCAGGTGTACGTCGGCGGAGTCGTGCCGGCGAGGGCGTCAGCGAGGGCGGCGCCGGTCAGAGTCACGTTGCCGTCGTTGGTGAGGACATACGTCCACGTCACCACATCGCCGGCCCGTCCGGTCGCTCCCGGAGCCGACGCACCACTGTCGGACACACTCACCGCCGGAGCCGCAGCCACCGTCGCCACCACACTCTCCGGCGACACCACCGTGATCGGCTCACTCCGCGCCGGCACACCAGACGCCGACGCCGTGTTCACCACACGACCCGCATCCACATCCGCCTGCACGATCACATACGACCCCGTAGCCGTCGCCGTCTCCCCCGGAGCGATCACCCCCGGCGCACCCGCATCCGGCCACACCACACCCGACAACACCACACCAGGAACCGCATCAGTCAGCACCACACCCGACACCGTGACATTGCCCGTATTCGTCACCCCGAACTCATACGACACCACATCACCCACAGCACCAGAACCCGACGCCACACCCGACTTCGACACCGACAACCCCGCCGCAGGCAACACCGTGTTCACCCGCACCGTGTTCGTATCCGCAGACACCCGCACCCCACCCGGAGCAGACGCCGCCACCGACGCCGTGTTCTCCACGAACCCCGCATCCACATCCGCCTGCGTCAGGTCGTACTTACCCCGACCGACAGCCTGCTCCCCCACACCCACGCGGCCAGGCGCGGCGGGGTTCGGCCACACGATCGACACATCGTAGAGCCCCTCCATCGGGTCCACCAGCACGCCACCGGTGACCGTCACGTTGCCCGTGTTCGTCACCACCACCGCATACTCCACCGTGTCACCGACCGCGCCGATGTCACCCGCAGCGAGCACACCCGTCTTCACCGCAGACAACGCGGCTCCCGGGGTGATGGGAACGGTCGCGGCAGCCGGCACGGGCGCGAGAGTCCCTCGCACAGGCGTACCCGTGACCGTGACGGCGTTCGACACCGCGCCGGCGTCCACATCGGACTGCAGGAGCACGTAGGTCGCGGTCGCCGTCGCTTCGGCGCCGGGAACGAGGACGCCCGGGCGTGCCGCATCGGGCCAGGTAATCGCCAGAGGACTCAGCCCGGTGAGGGCGTCCTCGAAAGCGACTTCGCTGACCGTCACGTCACCCGTGTTGACGACCGAGAAGCGGAATTCGACGGTGTCTCCCGCGCGCCCCGTCGACCCGGCTGCGAGGGTGCCGCGCTTGGTCGCCGTCAGCTCGGGACCCGCCGCCGCGAGCTCGGTCGTCACCTCGGCTTCGATCGACGACACATCGACCTCGGTCGGGGCGGTTCCTGTCGCGGTGGCGGTGTTGACGACCTCACCGGCATCGACGTCTGCCTGACCGATGGTGTACTGCGCGGTGGCCGTCACCTCCTGCCCGGGAGCGAGACGTCCCGTCTCCCCGCTCGGCCATGCTCCGAACACGATGCCCGAGATTCCCTCGAGCTCATCGTCGATCGCGATGTCGGCGACGGTCGTGTTCCCGGCGTTGCGCACGGTGAACGAGTATCCGATCGAGTCTCCGAGCACGCCGTCGCCGGAGAGTTCATCCGCCTTCACCAATTCGAGCGCGGGTGCCCTCGTCTCGGTGGCGAGCGTCACGGTGTCGGATGCGGACACCGCGGCGTCGGACGGGGTGAGGCCCGTGACCGTCGCGGTGTTGCGGACGCCCCCGGCATCCACGTCCGCCTGAGTCACGGTGTACTGCGCCGACGCGCTCACGGTCGTCATCGGTGCGAGAGTTCCCGTCGCCGCGGGCCAGGGACCGAACGTGATCGCCGACAGTCCGGGCAGCGGGTCGCTCAGCGCGATGGCGTCGATCGTCGCCGTGCCCGAATTCGTGACGTCGAACGTGAACGTGACGATGTCGCCGACAGCCAGGTCCTCGGTCTGAGTTGCGGACTTCTCCAGGGTCAGCCCCGCAGTCGAGACGATGGTGACGGTGGCCGGCGCGGTCGCGGTGACGACGGCGCCGGAGGGCGCAGATCCTCGCCCGGTGACGAGGCTGATGATCGAGCCGGCATCGACGTCGGCTTGGGTCAGCACTGTCGTGGCCGTCGCGGCGACCGTCTCCCCCGGGGCAAGAATGCCTGCCTGGCCGTTCCACTGGTAGGCGGGCGCGGTCGTGCCCGCGAGAGCGTCAGACAGCGCAGAACCGCTCAGGGTCACGTTGCCGGTGTTCTTGAGCGTATAGGTCCAGGTCACCGTCGACCCGGCCGCGGACCCGGGCGGGAGCGAGCCGCTGTTCGTGACCGCGACAGACGGCGCTGCAGCCTCCACCGGCACGATGCTCTGCGGCGACGTCGTCGAGACCGCGCCTGCGGGTGCAGTCCCCGAGGCGGTCGCGATGTTCAGCACACGCCCGGCGTCGACGTGTTCCTGGGTGATCTCGAGCGACGCGGTGGCAGTCACGCTCTGCCCCGGATCGAGCACGCCGTCAGCACCCGGCCAGTCCGCAACGATGTCGGACAGGCCGACCAGCGGATCCGAGATGACGATCCCGGTGACGGTGACGTTTCCGGTGTTGCTGAGCACGAAGGTGTAGGTGATGTCGTCGCCGAGTCCTGCCTCATTCGGCAGGGTCGTGCCCGATTTGCTGAGCCTGAGCTCGGAACGCTGCGCGCCCGTGGACACCTCGACGGAGGCGGAGTCCGTCACGTCGGCCCCGGTCGGCGGCGCACCCGACGCGGTCACGGAGTTCGGCACGGATCCGCTGTTCACGTCGGCCTGGGTGATCTCGTAGACCGCCGCGGCTGTGGCCGTGGCGCCCGGCGCGAGCACGCCCGCCGCCTCGGCGTTCGGCCACGTGACGGTCAGGATGAGACCGGGGATGCTGTCGGCGAGCTCGACATCCGTGAGCGTGACGTTTCCGGTGTTCACGACGACGAAGTCGAACCGGATCTGGTCGCCCGCTTCGCCGTCTCCCACTCCGTCGCCGAGCACTGTTCCGGTCTTCGAGACGTCGATGGATGCCGACGGAGCGATCGGGACCGTGACGTCGTCGTTCTCGGTGATCGACGCGCCACCTGGAGCGGTACCTGAACCGCTCACGACGTTGTCGACGGCACC
The DNA here is from genome assembly GCF_038397735.1 of Microbacterium sp. LWH13-1.2. NCBI lineage: Bacteria > Bacillati > Actinomycetota > Actinomycetes > Micrococcales > Microbacteriaceae > Microbacterium > Microbacterium sp. LWH13-1.2. Next base: position 1,447,180 of record NZ_CP151635.1, read on the forward strand.
CGCGTCGATGTCAGCCTGCGTGAGCGCGTACGTCGCGGTCGCCGTGACGACCTGGTTGGGAGCGAGGACCCCCTCCGCGCCCGGCCACGAGTAGACCAGCGGAGAGACGCCCGGCTCGAGATCGGCGAGTGCGACGCCGGTGAGCGTGACATTGCCGGTGTTGCGCAGCGAGAACGAGTAGGCGACCGCATCGCCCGCGCGAGCCGTCGCTCCGCCGGCGAGCGTCCCCGTCTTCGTCACCTCGATGTCGGGGGTCTGGGGCGCCGTCGCGGTCACGATCGTGTCGGACGGATCCGTAACGGCCGGCCCCGTCGGGGGCGCGCCCGTCGAGGTCGCCGTGTTCGACACGGAACCTGCATCCAGGTCTGCCTGGGTGATGCGGTGAGTAGCCGTCGCGGTTACGGACTCCCCCGGCTGAAGGGTGCCGCTGGCGCCCGGCCACGGCCCGTAGGCGAGCGGGCTCAGCCCCGCAGCGGGATCGGACAGCGCGACGCCGGTGAGGGTGACGTTGCCTGAGTTCGTCGCGCGGAGCGTGTAGGTGATGAGGTCGCCGAGCTGTCCGGGGCCCGCGACCGACGCGGTCTTCGTCGTCAGGATCGCCGGAGCAGGCGTGGCGGTGCCGAGCACCACGGTCTGCGAGGTCGCGGACACGGCCGCGCCCGTGGGCGGACGCCCCGACGCGGTGGCCACATCGGTGATGGAGCCCGCGTTCACATCGCTCTGGCGCACCTGGTAGGTCGCCGTCGCGGTGATCGTCTGATTAGGAGCGAGAGTCCCTGCCGTGCCGGATGCCCAGGTGCCGTAGGTGATCGTGGAGAGTCCGCTGTGCGGATCGCTCACGGCGACGCCGGTGAGCGTCACGTTGCCGGCGTTGCGCACGGTGTACGAGTAGGTGATCGTGTCGCCGACCGACCCCGTACCCGCGGTGTAGGCGCCCGATTTCTGGATCGTGAGCGCCGGTGCCGAGGTCAGCGGAACCGTTGCCGAGCCCACCGCCGAGGTGGCCTGACCCCGCGCGGGAGTGCCGGCCGCCGTCGCCGCATTCGACACCGCACCTGCATCGACGTCGGTCTGACGAACGGTCGAGGTCGCGGTCGCTGTCACCACGTCGCCCGGTGCAAGCACGCCCGCGGTGCCTGACGGCCAGGCGCCGTAGGTGAGTTCGCTGATCCCGGGAAGCGAGTCGGCGGCGGTGACGCCCGAGAGCGTCACGTTCCCGGTGTTGCGGATCGACACGGTCCAGGTGATGGTCTCCCCAGCTACGCCGGTGGCCCCCGCGGGCAGCGTGCCGGACTTGACGACCTGGAGCCGCGGATCTCCTGCGACCGTCGGCGTGGTGACGGTGCCGGAAGCCGCGCTCACGGGGGTGCCGTTCGGCGACAGCCCGCTTCCGGTCGCGACGTTGACGATCGAGCCCGCATCCACGTCCGCCTGAGTGATCGTGTGGCTCGCCCGAGCGACGACCTGAGCTCCGGGCGCGAGCACTCCAGCGTCACCGGGCCAGGTGTATGCGAACGGCGTAAGGCCCACCATCGGGTCGTTCACCACGACGCCGCGGAGTGTCACGTTGCCGGTGTTGGTCACCCGCACCGTGTAGTCGACGACGTCGCCCACGGCTCCGCTGCCGCGGACGGCCGCCGACTTCGTGGTCGCCACCGCGGGGCCGGCGGCGACGGTCGCCAGCGAGACGGTCTGCGAGTCGGCGCCGACCGCAGGACCGCTGGGAGGGGTGCCGGTCACTCGTGCGGTGTTGCGCACGGTGCCCGCGTCGACGTCGGCCTGCGTGACCGTGTATGTCGCGGTGCCGACGACCTGCGCTCCCGGTGCGAGCGTTCCAGCGGTTCCGGGCCAGGTGAGGTCGATCGCGCTGAGGCCCGCGTGCGGGTCTGCGATCGCGACGTCGGTGAGCGTGACGTTTCCGGCGTTGCTGGCCGTGAACGTGTACGAGATGACGCTGCCCACCGCGCCGTTCCCCTGCGTGTACACCCCGGCTTTGCCGAGTGTGAGGAGCGGACCGGCGATCAGCGGGAGTGTCGCCGAGGCTGTCGCCTGCACGGCGTCACCGCTGGGCGGCGTGCCTGTGGCGGTCGCGGTATTGGCGACGGAGCCGGCATCGACGTCCGACTGCGTGAGCGCCCTCGTCGCGGTCGCCGTCACGCTCTGCCCTGGCTGCAGAGTGCCTGTCGCCCCTGGCCAGGCCGTGTAGGCGATCGCCGAGAGTCCTGGCATCGCATCGGCGATGCCGACACCGGTCAGGGTGACATTGCCGGCGTTTCGCACGGTGAAGCTGTACGTGACGAGGTCTCCCGCACGACCTGTCGCGCCGGGCGCCAGGCTCGCGGTCTTGTCGAGCGTCAACCTGGGCGCAGCCGTCACCGTCGACGTCACCACGTCTGCGGACGACGCATTGACCGATGCGCCGCCAGGCGCCGTGGCCGTTGCGGATGCGCGGTTGCGGATCGATCCGGAGTTCACGTCGGTCTGGGTGATGACGTACGTGGCCCGAGCGGTCGCCGTCTGCCCCGGTGCCAGCACGCCGTTCGCGCCCGGCCAGGTCACCGCGAGCGCGGAGAGGCCGGAAAGCGGATCACTCAGCGTCACACCGGTCAGCGTCTGGTTGCCGCTGTTGGTCGCCGTGATCGTGTAGGTGATGACATCGCCCACGCGGGTCCCAGCCGCGGTGTCAGCGCTCTTGGCCACGGTCAGCCCCGGTGCGGCGACGCTCGTGGGCACCACGGCCTCGGTCGACGTCGCGCTCACCACGGCACCCGTCGGCGGTCGACCGCTGACGCTCGCCGTGTTGCGCACGGATCCGGCATCGACGTCGGCCTGCCGCACGGTGTACGTCGCCGTTCCGGTAGCCGTCTGTCCCGGGGTCAGGGTGTTCGGCGAACCGGGCCAGGTGATCGACGGAGCGCTGAGCCCTGCGAGAGTGTCGGTGAGCGTGACGCCGCTGAGCGTGACATTGCCGGAGTTGCGGATCGTGAACGCGAACGTCACGGTGCTGCCGACCTCGCCTGACCCGGTCGTGACCGAACCGGTCTTCTGCACGGCGATCGATGGGACCGCGGCGATCCGCACGGTGGAGGGAGCGGTTCCGGTCACCGCTGCACCCCGCGGCGGTGTGCCCGTCGCCGTCGCGGTGTTCGCCACCGCGCCCGCGTCGACGTCGGTCTGCTTCACCGTGTAGGTGGCGGTGCCGGAGACGCTCTGGCCCGGCTGCAGGGTGCCCGGGGCTCCGGGCCAACCGGACAGAGGCACCGGTGCCTGACCGATCAGCGGGTCGACGAGAGACACCCCGGTGAGGGTGACGTTGCCGGAGTTGCGCACGGTGAAGGCATACGTGATGGTGTCGCCTGCGGCACCGGTTCCTGCGAGCGTTCCGGTCTTGGTGACCGAGACGGCGGGTGTGCTCGTGGCCGTCGGGGTCGTCACGGCTCCGGATGCCGCGGTCGCGGTCGCTCCACCGCCGGTGCCCGTGGCGGTCGCCGTGTTCGTGACGGATCCGGCGTTCACGTCTGCCTGCGTCACGGTGTACGGCGCCGTGGCGACGACGGTCTGCCCCGGAGCGAGCGTGCCCGCAGCACCCGGCCACTGGTACTGCAACGCTCCGAGGCCTGCCAGCGGATCGGCGATGCCGACCCCGGTGAGCGTGACGTTTCCGGTGTTGCTCGCGCGGAAGGTGTAGGTGATGACGCTGCCCACGCCTCCGCCGCCGCCCGAGGCGGTCTTGATGATCGCGATGCCGGGCGCCGCGGCGATCGTCGCGACGGTCACCTCGCCGGAGGATGCGGTGATCGCGGCCCCCGTCGGCGGGGTGCCGCTCGCGCTCGCGGTGTTCCTGGCCGACCCGGCATCCACATCCGACTGTCGCACCGTGTACGTGGCGGTCGCGGTGACCGTCTGGTTGGGCTGGAGAGTGCCCGCCGTTCCGGGCCAGGTGTAGGCGATGGTCGAGAGCCCCGCGTGGGGGTCGGTGATCGCGACGCCCGTGAGTGTGACGTTTCCGGTGTTGCGCGCCGAGAAAGAATAGGTGATCGTGCTGCCGACAGAGCCGTTGCCGGTGGTGATCGCGCCGGTCTTGGTGAGGACGAGACCGGGGGCCGAGGCGAGGGACACGGTCGCCGGAGCCGTGCTCGTCACCGCGGCTCCGGTGGGCGGGACGCCGGAACCCGTGGCAGTGTTGCTCACGGCACCGGAGTTCACGTCGGTCTGCGAGATGACGGATGTCGCGGTGGCAGTGACGGTCTGTCCGGGTTGCAGGACGCCTGCCGTGCCGCTCGGCCACGTGCCGTAGGTCGGTGCGGAGATTCCGGGAAGAGAATCGGCGACCGAGACTCCGGTCAGAGTGACGTTGCCGGAGTTCCGCAGCGTGATCGACCAGACGACCGTGTCGCCCGCCCGGCCGGAGGAACCGCTCTGCAGGGCGCCCGACTTCGTCGTCACGATTCCGGCTGATGCCGCCACGGTGTTCGTCGTGACGGTGCCGGAGGTGCTCGTCACGGGTGTCGCACCGTACAGGGCTGTGGATGACGCGACGTTGCGCACCGAGCCCGCGTTCACGTCGGCCTGTTTGATCGTGTAGGTGGCGACCGCCGTCACCGTCTGTCCGGGTGCCAGCCTCCCCGAGGTCCCGGGCCACGTGTAGGTGAAGGCCGACAGGCCCGCGAGCGTGTCTGTGATGGCGACGTCCGTGAGCGTGACGTTCCCGGAGTTCGTGGTGCGCACGGTGTAGGTGATGACATCCCCGACCGCGGCAGTGCCCGACACAGCGGCAGTCTTCGTCGTCGTGCTCGCGGGCGCAGCCGCCACCGTGCCCACGCGGGTCGTCGGCGACGTTCCCGTGACCGATGCTCCGCCGGGGGTGCGTGCGGACGCGGTCGCCGTGTTGGTCACGGTGCCGGCATCGACGTCCGCCTGACGCACCGTGTACGTCGCGCGGCCCTGCACCGTCTGACCCAGCGCGAGGGTTCCTGCCGTGCCGGGCCAGGTGTACGTGATGGCCGAGAGACCCGGAAGGGGATCCGCGATCGCGACCTGCGTCAGAGTGACGTTGCCGTTGTTGGTCGCCGAGAAGTCGTAGGTGACGGTGCTGCCGACTCCCCCCGTCCCCGCCGTGACGGATCCCGACTTCAGCACGGTCAGGGCGCCGGTCGGGGTGACCGGAAGCGTGAACGACCTCGTCTGCGACAGACGCGCGCCGCTCGGCGGCAAGGCCGACGCCGTCGCCGCGTTCGCGACGGACCCCGCGTCGACGTCGGACTGCTTCAACGTGTACGTCGCGGTCGCGGTGACGGCCTGCCCCGGCGCCAGCGTTCCCGCGGCTCCCGGCCAGGTGTAGGTCAGGGCGGAGAGTCCTGCCAACGGGTCGGCGATCGCGACCTCGGTGAGCGTGACGTTTCCACTGTTCGCGAGGCGGAACGAGTAGGTGACGACGTCACCCGCCTTACCCGTGCTGCCGGGCGCGAGAGCACCGGACTTCGTGAGGGTCACCGCAGGCGCAGAGGCAGCGGTCGAGACGACCGACTGGCTGCTGGGAACCGTGAGCACTGCCCCTGCGGGTGTACGCGCCGTGCCGGTGGCGGTGTTGCGCACCGCTCCGGCATCCACGTCGGCCTGGGTCACGGTGTACGTCGCGGTCGCCGTCACGGACTGGGCCGGGGCGAGAGTTCCTGCGACTCCGGGCCACGAGTACGTGAGCGCCGAGAGCCCGGCGAGCGGATCGCTGATCGCGACGTTCGTGAGCGTCGTGTTGCCGGAGTTGCGGGCGGTGAATGTGTAGGTGATCGTGCTGCCCACTCCGCCGTTGCCCTGGGTGAGGGATCCCGACTTCGTCGTCGTGAGTCCTGGCGCTGAGGCGATCGTGGGGACGGTGACCTGCGGGGAGGAGCCGGAGACTGTGGTGCCGGCTGGTGTACGAGCTGTGGCGGTGGCGGTGTTGCGGACGCTGCCTGCGTCGACATCGGCCTGAGTGATCGTATAGAAGGCTGTCGCGGTGGCTGTCTGACCGACGGGGATGACGCCGGCCGTCGCTGTGGGCCAGGTGATGGCCGGTGGCGAGAGACCCGGCAGCGGGTCGACGAGCGACGCATTCGCGAGAGTCACGTTGCCGGTGTTGCGGACGATGAAGGTGTAGTTGATGCGATCGCCGACTCGGCCGGTCGTCCCACTCGCGAGCGCCCCGGTCTTGGTGACCGTGACGGCGCCGGCCGCGGCGATCGGCGTCACCCGGTTCGCTGAACCCGATGGGCGGATGCCGCCGTCGTCATCTGCCGCACTGACCGTCGCCGTGTTCGCCACGGAACCGGCATCCACATCGCTCTGCTTCAGCGTGTAGTTGGCTGTGGCGGTGACGGACTGCCCCGGCGTCAGCGTTCCCACGGTTCCCGGCCAGGTGCCGAACGTGATCGCCGACAGTCCGGACAACGGGTCGCTGATCACGATGTCGGTGAGCGTCGACTGACCCGTGTTCGTCACGGTGAACGTGTAGATCACGACGTCTCCGGCGCGACCCGTGCCGCCGGGAGCGAGCGCGCTGGTCTTGGTGAGGCCGATCGCACTGAGGAGCACCGTGGTGCTGTCGTTGTCCTGGGCGAGGAAGTCTCCCACCACCGTCCTGGCTGTCGCCTCGGCCGTCGAGACGTATCCCGTCGCCGATGGGGCCGTCGCAGTACATGTATACGTGGTCGTCTGGAGCGGTGCGAGGGTGAGCGCGCCGAGGTTGCGGGCGCAGTTCGCCTGGTCGTCTGTCACCACGATGTTGCGCAGGGTTCCCGCGCCCGTGTTCGTGATGCGTATCGTGAACGTCGCCAGTTCGCCAGAGGTTCGCGACTGGGTGTCCGCCGTGCCGTCGAAGGTCTTCACGATCTGCAGCCCGGCTGTGGGAACCGAGAGCATCGCGTTGCGGAGAAGGTAGGAGTCGCCGGATGTGCCCAGACGCAGGTTCACGGTCGAATCGCCCGCGACGACGTTGGTCAGCGGAACGGTCGCGACGTCCACGTTCTGGTTGGTGAACGCCGTGCCGGCGGTACCTGTGTATCTGACTGATCCCACCGCCCGCGAGATGCCGACGTTGCCCGTCGCCCCCGCAGCATTCGCGATCTCCGTGTATGGTGTGGAGCCGCCGCGCGAGTACGACGCTGTGTCGCCCGTGATGTTCCGATCGCCCTCGAAGAGCGTGAATCCGGCGCGGGTTCCCGCCGCCACCGCCGTGAAGCCGTTGAAGGCGACGGTGAGGTCGGCGTCGTTCGCGCCCTGCCGCACGTGGCCCTCGTAGTAGATGATGTTGTGCGGCACGGATGCGGGGTTGTCGGCGATGAACGTGCCGTAGTCGTAGACGACGTTGATCGACCAGCCCGCGTAGCAGCCGGCACCGGTGGGAGTCCAGATGTTCCCGGCCGAGATCGTGACCTCGGATCCTGTGGGTACCGACGCAAAGGCAGACGTCACATCGGCACTCGCCGAGTAGTACAGCGCCGTCGCCTGCGAAGCGGGGTCGGCGAGCATGCTCTGCGGCGAGACGTTGATGACCGAGCTGCCCGCGACCTTGAGCTGGATGGCTCGCGAGGTGTAGCCGGTGGCACTGCCGGAGGGCATCGTGGCCACACCGCGCGCGGCGGAGTACTGGGCGCAGAGACGACGTGTGTCCCCCGTGTAGACGCCGGTGTTCGCGCTCCACGTGAGGAACGCCTTCACGACCGTGGCGCCGGCGGGGATCGTCATCGTCGCGCTGCTCGAATTCGCGGTGAAACCCGCGACCGAGTTGTTCTGGGTCATCACGAAGTTGTCGTTGACGTTGTTCGCGTTCGTGCTGGAAGCGGCGTGCAGATCTGCGCAGGTGCCGTTCGTCGTGGCCGTCGTCGCCGAGCACGCGAGCACGCCGTTTCCGGCCATGATGAAGTCGCCGTTGACGTTGGCCTGGTAGTTCGGTGCCGTGCCGGAGTTGGTTCCCCACTGCACGACGGCAGCCTCCGCGGCCTGCGGGGCGCCGAGGGTGAAGCCTGCGGCGATCACAGCGATGGCGGTGATCATGGCGACGGCGGATCTGCGCCAGCCACGACGAACACCTCCCCCTGTCACCGTGACCCCCCTCAGAGTCCGTCGAGACCCGTTGTGGGTATACGACGTCTTTTCACCCTATGCGAGATATTGCTTTGTTGACAATGGTGCAGTTGTGACAGATGCGAAGTGTGTGATCGGACTCTATCTGACAGTTGTCTTATAAAGTAGGACTATGGACGCACGGTCGCGACGGTCGCGCGAGAGCCTTCGCGCAGCAGTCCTCACCCTGGCGGGGGACACCCCGATCTCGGAGGTGACGGCATCCGCGATCTGTCTGCAGGCGGGCGTCACGCGCGACACTTTCTACCGCCACGCCGACAGCCCGGCAAGTCTGCTCGCCGACGCACTGTCCGCCGAGATCGACGAGGCGATGGAGGTTCTCCCCCAGGCCGACGCGATCGGCGACGCGGAGCGCGCACTGCTCGAGCACGTGCACCGGCGAGCGGACGTGTACCGGGGCGCGATGCATCCGCTGCTCGCAGCTCCCGTGCGCAGCAATCTCGAGCGATCGATCAGCGCGGGTCTCGTGCTGTGGGTCGAGCTGCACCCCGAGATCGTCCCGTCCGAGTTCGCCGCCGATGCGGCCGCGATGCGGATCGCCATCGCCTACGCCGCGGCGGGCACCATCGGAGCCGTCGAGGAGTGGCTGCGCAGCGAGGACGACGACATCGAACGTGCCGTGAGGCTGATCCTCGCGGCGTCACCGGAGTGGTGGCTGCGCTGACAGCCGCCCGGAGAAGGAGAAGAAGAGGATGAAGGCCGCACAGTTTCACGCGAAAGAGGACCTCAGGGTCGAGGAGGTGCCCGAGCCCACGCCCGGCCCCGGGCAGGTGAAGCTGCGGAACGCCTTCGCCGGCATCTGCGGGTCCGACCTGCACGTGTATTACAGCCCCGAGGCCGCAGGGCTCGACTTCGATCACCCGCACCCCGTCACCGGTTCGACGCTCCCCCAGATCCTCGGTCACGAGTTCTCCGGCACGATCGTCGAGCTCGGCGAGGGCGTCGACGACGTCGCAGTGGGTGATCGCGTCGCCGTCTGGCCCATCTACTACTGCGGCGAATGCCCGGCCTGCCGTCGGGGAATGTTCAACGCCTGCCAGAAGATCGGCTTCCATGGGCTGAGCTCGCACGGCGGCGGAATGGCAGAGTTCACGACGGTGGATGCCACGAAGCTGCATGTTCTTCCCGAGAACGTCGACCTGCGCATGGGCGCACTCGTCGAGCCGATGTCGGTCGCCTGGCACGCCGTCTCCCGCAGCGGTGTCGACGCCGGAGGCACCGCATTGATCGCCGGCGCCGGCCCCATCGGCATCGGCGTCTGGTTCGCTCTCAAGGCGCGCGGTGTCGAGAAGGTGCTCGTCTCAGAGCCGAGCGCAGAACGTCGTGCCATCATCGCCGGGCTCGGCGCGACGGTCGTCGATCCGGTGAACGAGGATCTCCCCGCCGCCGTCGCGACGCTGAGCGACGGAAACGGTGTGGATGTCGCGTTCGACGCCGCCGGCGCGGGACCAGCCGTCACCTCGTCACTGGCCAGCCTCGTGCCCGGCGGACGGGTCATCGTCGTGGCGATCCACGAGCGCCCCATGGAGTTCCTGCCCACGCAGCTCGTCATGGCCGAGACAGAGATCGCGGGCGCGCTGGCCTACCTTCCCGAGGACTTCGACGCCGTGATCGAGGCCATGTCCCGCGGCGTCTACGACACCACAGGCTGGGTACAGGAGGTCGCGCTCGAGCAGGTCGTCGACGCCATCCACTCGCTGCGCGGTGGTGCTGGCGCGAAGATCCTCGTGCAGGCCGACTGACCGTCGCATGCAGACGGAGGGCCGAGCGGATGCTTCCGCTCGACCCTCCGTCTACGGTGCTTCCGATGCGATCACGGATTCAGCGCCCCGAACAGAGAAGCGCCCCGGCGAATCTGGGGAATTCGCGGGGGCGCTGTGCCGGCGCTGGGGATCAGCCGGCAAGTGACCGAAGTCGTGGCCACGCTCCCAATATACCAGTGTGTCTAGCCAAGCGAAAGACTAGCTTGGCTACGGAGTAATTCCAGCAGCCATGATCTGACGCCCACTGGGTACGAAAAAACCCCCGGATGACCGGGGGTTTTCTTCTGTGCGCGATACTGGGATCGAAACAGTATTTGTGATACTGGGCCACCCCGCATGGTTGCAGCGATCTGCGCCGTCCTGGTGCGAATTTTGCCTGGTTGTGTTAAGGTCACTGGGACGCATGAGGTAGCAATACACCGCACAAGATATTGCCCGTTATTGCCCAGGAGAGACAGGCCATGGTTCCCAAGAAGCGCAAGCGGCGAGAGTCGTTCGGTGCGATCCGGCAACGCTCGTCGGGCCGCTACCAGGCTTCGTACGTGGGGCCAGATGGAGAGCGTCACAACGCGCCGCAGACGTTCGATGGCATCACTGATGCCCGCGGTTGGCTCGCGGTGCAGCAGGCGCGCATCCTCGACGGCACTTGGTCAGAGTTCGACACTGCTCGCGCGGAGTCATCCGGCAAAGGTAAAGCGCTCACTTTCGGGTCATACGCCGAGGACTGGGTCAGCACCCGCACCAACCGCCACGGGGAGCATCTTCGCCCGCGTACGGCTGCTGAGTATCGGCGCCTCCTTGCGGGTTCGCTTCGCCCGTTCGCGGACTCGCGGCTGACAGCCATTACGCCGGACCAAGTTCGTTCGTGGTACTCAACGCTCATCGCTGCCGGGACGAAGACCCAGGCCGCTCGAGCATATGAGCTCCTGAAATCAATACTTACAACCGCGGTCGCGGACGGACGCATCAAGGTCAACCCCTGCCAGATTCGGGGCGCCGCCTCCGCGTCGACAGGAAAGAAGACTGAGCCCCCAACTCCGTCAGAGCTGCAAGCGATCCTCAACGCGATCACGCCTCGCTTCCGAGCTGCAGTGGTCTTGGCCGCATGGACCGGCGTGCGCTACGGCGAGTTGACGGAGCTCCGCCGCAGAGACATTGAGATCGTCAGCGACGATGAGTCTCAGTCGATCGTGGTCAACGTTTCCCGCGGGGTAACGCACGTAACCGGGCAGGGCTTCATCGTCGGTCGAACGAAATCGGAGGCCGGAGTCCGTGCCATCGTTCTCCCTCCTCATGTCAACGACATCGTGACAGAACACCTGAGCGAGTTTGTAGGAAGGTCCGCCGACTCGCTGCTGTTCCCGTCAGCGGACGGAAGTGGGCATCTGGCTCAATCAGCGTTCTGGAAGCACTGGAACCCGGCTCGGATCGCGGCGGGTCGTCAAGACATGCCCTGGCACGCGCTCCGTCACTACGGCGCAACCCGTGCGGCATTGGCCGGAGCCACACTCAAGGAGCTGCAGTCGCGCCTCGGACACTCTACGGTCGCGGCAGCGATGAGGTACCAGCACACCGCTGGCCGCGACGAAGAACTCGCGAGGCGCATGAGCGAACTCGCATGAGAAGGGTGTCCGTGCCTGCGGACACCCCAACGAAGAGACCCCCACCGAGGTGCAACTCAGCGGGGGTCGGGTCACACAACTGGGAGTCGAAATGACCACTGTTACTGTATCCGCAATTACAGACACGCCACGATCCTGCACCGTGTACGCATGGTGCGAGCTCGATCACACTGACCCGGAGATCATTCGGTTCGCGCCTCACTCGCATGAGCAGCAAATCACGCTGACGGCCGGCGATGTCACCCAGGGTTTCCTTCTCGAGGTGGTGAAGGGTGTTCCACGAATCGAGTGCTCCCTCGATCTCGACGAGATCTGGCGAGAGCCCGGCGAGACTACGGACTCTTTCAAGAGTCTCAGCGACGTCTTCGCCACGGCGTCGACCCTTTACGCGAGGTTCGTGCGCGAGTTGACTCCGACTCTCAAGCGGGCTCACGACGTCACTCACGAACTCTCTAGTCGGGACGTCTGATGGGCGTGCACGAGCAATTCATCGTTCTTGAGCGGTCCGGGCTGTCTGCTCGCGAGATCGCTCAGTTTTGCGGCGTCTCGAGCCGCACGGTGGTCCGGTGGCGGCACTCGACCCGACAGAGCCACCGCCCGGCGACAACCCCGCTTCCAACCGCACAGCTAGAGCAGGCCTTGCGCTTGCTCGAAGACGGAGCGTCCATAAGTGAAGCCGCTCGGAGTGTCGGCTGCGCGAACAAAACCCTTTCCAGGCGCTGGCCGCAGTATGCCTGGGACCCGTCGCAAGCGGGACGCTTTGCCGCTATGGTCGCTCGAGTGAACCGCGGATGGGAGCCAAGCGATGCCCGCTAAGAGGTCGCGATCGCAAGTTGACGATGAGATTGTGGACATGATTCGCGAGGCAATGCGATTGCGAGGAATGTTGCAGAAGGATCTTGCCGCCGCGACGGGAATGACACAGCCCCAGATCAGCGTGCGGCTCTCGAAGTCTGGCGCTTCCATACCTGTCCACCAGGTCTTGCTGATGTGCGCCGCAGTGGGATTGGACGCTACAAGGGTCTTCGGTGAAGCGTCAGAACGGGCGGAGAAGTCACCACTCAAGGCGCAAGCGGGTGACGTGGAAGCGGTCGCATACAAGCGCCCGCCGAGCTTGGACGATACGGGGCAGGTCGAAGCTGTCGGCCGTCAGATCGCAGCATCTCTGTGGGCCGGATGCGATGATCGCGACTTCATTGAGCTCGCGATCGACCAGATCATGTTTCGGGAAAACAATTCCTTTTGGAGCCCGCGCCGCAAGCAGCTCGCGCTGATGTTTGCTCTCAGCGACCTCGCCTACACGATCGGCCGGCGCTATCCAATCCGGGATCAGTTCACTCTGAAGCCCGTGCTCGACCCCGAGAGGATCATTCGCTAAACGAACAAGGTGGCGCTCGTGTGGGCGACCCCTTGGCACCTGCTGCAGCTCAGTGGACAGAGCATCGAGCTTCTACCTCGATAGTCGCTGGTTCGAATCCAGCCAGCAGGACGCATCCCCAGGCTGGCGTATCGCCCAAAACGCGAGACGAGCGCCGGCACAACAGGCCTCGACGCGCCATCCCATCCGGGTCAATTCATGCCAATAGCAGGCGTAGTTTTGCACACATTCTATAAAGCGCCTCAAGACTAATACGGGCCGAGAATCAGCGGAATTTCGCCAAATCGTCGTCCATCAGATCTGTCCGACGCTCCGAGAAACCTCTCTTATCCACAGATTTATGCACAGAGCAAGTGGCAGAGTTCACAGAGATCCATTTACATAGTTATGCGGCCAAGTGCTGCGCAGTACATGGAAATTCGTGGGCTATCGAACGCGCCCGCTTAACGCTCTGACCTGTTAAGCGGGCGCTACCACGGAGACGGTTGAGGTGTCAGGGTGGGTCCCTTCAGGCTACCCACTCCGGCTTCGAATGAGGAATCGGGGTACAAGAAATGTCGGAAACTACTTGGGGAAGCATTGCAGAGGTAGCCGTTGTGATGGGCGTGAGCACAGACACAGTGCGCAGACGCTGCGCAGACGGGTCGATTCGCGCTGTCAAATTCGGGCCACGACTCATTCGCATTGACATGACGAGTTTGGAGAAGTCGGTGCGCCCCCTGGCCGGATATGCAGCATGACCAGCGGGCCTATCGAGCGTCTAATCCGCTACGCGTACGCGGGAGACGGCGTCGTCATCCCACCCGCCCGGATGACACGCATCATCCGCAAGTCAGTCCGCTTGCTGGGGTACACCCGAACGATTCAGCTCATTAATTCAGTTCGGACGGGCGCCATCAGTGAACAGCGCCTCCGCGTGATGACTTCGACGGGAGTGGCTGACCCTACGGGAGAACTGGCCGCGCAACGCGTCGACTTCGCGCGGGCAGTGAGTTGAACGCGGCACCCTCACCGAGCGGAGCCGATCATCCACGCACAACAATCAGCGCACAAGCATCGATCGCTATCGACGCATGGGCGTGGGGGCTCGCGGACGGCTCGCTGCGGCTCTGGCAACTCCCCGACGCAATCAACACCCTATGGGGAGTCGCCTACGAGCAAGGACGGCGCTCGCGAGACACGGAAGTGCAACTCCTGAAGCTCGACGCCGACCGTCTGTGGCTTCGCGCGTTCGTTGACAACGACCGGCAGCAGTACCTTCTGGAGCGGCTCGACCAGGCCGCGGATCTCGCGAACCGACCAGATGTTGATGACGTCCTTGATGAGGCGTGGCAGATCTACCTCGCCAGCCTCGACAACATCCGTGAGCCAATACGGTTCACCTCAACTCAAGACACCCGAAAGGAGGTCGCGTGAACAGCTCAAACCGCATCTCAATGCTGGACCTCATGTCTCGGAGGTTCGCCCCAATTCAGTACGTGATCCCCGGCATCATCCCCGAAGGTCTGACAATCCTTGCCGCACCACCGAAGATCGGTAAGTCCTGGCTCGTGCTCGACCTGGCGTACCAGCTCGCTACTGGCGGTGAAGCTCTCGGAGCAGTGCCAGTGGACCGAGCGAGACCCGTGTTGTACCTCGCTCTAGAAGATACGCAACGGCGACTTCAGGATCGCCTCAAACACCTTGATGTGGTTGTCGCACCTGAGGAGCTCTACTTCCAGACCGAGGCTGACCCCGGGTCCGTTCTCGAGCAGGCGAGAGAGTTCATGGGCGAACATCACGACGAGGCTCCGGTCATCATCATCGACACGCTTGGAAAGGTGGCAACGCCGGCAAACACTGGCGAGTCGGACTACCAGAAGGACTATCGGATCGGTGGCGGTCTCAAGGCTGTCGCTGACAGCGTCTCGGGCGGTTCGGTGATCGTGGTTCATCACACTCGCAAAGCAGCGGGTGACGACTTCCTCGATTCCGTGTCAGGAACGCAGGGGCTCGCAGGATCTGCAGACTCGATCCTGGTCCTTCGCCGCGATCGCAACGAGAACAATGGCAGCTTGTCTGTCACGTCACGCGACGCCGTTGAAGGCGAGTACGCCGTTCACCGAGACGGCGTGAGATGGGTGCTCGTTGGCGGCGCTCTTACCGAGGCTGCGGTCGCCCTGGCGAATCAGCGAGTGACCGAGGGACTAGGTGGAACATCGACCGCTGTTGTCGCGTACGTCACACAGCATCCAGAAGGAGTCCGCGCCGCCGACGTCGCCTCAGAGCTCATCATCACAGAAAAGGACGCAGGTACTTATCTGCTGCGCGCATACCGAGCGGCTCGAATCGGCAGAGCGGACCGCGGACTCTATATCCCCGTAGGAAACACCCCTGTAGGAAGCGTAGGAAGTGTAGGAACGGCACCTGAGCTTCCTACACAAACGACACTTCCTACACACCTACACACGGCCTACCTGTCGGAAACCGACCCCGGAACGTGCGTGCACGGAGTAACAGTCGGAGCTAAGTGCTCACGGTCAGGATGCGGCGGCAAGGCGGTGACGGCATGACCGCTCAAATCCAGTTCATACGCGAACGGCGCAACTTCACGAAGGTCGTGATCGACAGGTCATTCGACGAACCAGCCACGAACGCGCAACTCGCGGCACTCCACGATCTCACGATCGCGGAATGGATCGAGTTTGCTCACCCGAAGAATGGCCCGAGACCAACACTCGGGTTCATCAACTCCCCCACACTCACGCAGCTTTGGACGACCCGTGCGCGAGAGGAGCACGTACGAGCCGAGATCAACCGCATCCACGGCGTGAAACGCGCTCGCTCACGGAGGCGGAGGGGACGCGGATGAATCGACCAATCAACATCTCCCCAGCAACATGCACGACGTGTTGGCCGTGGGTCCGATGGTTCCGCACAGGCTCAGGCGCGTGGGTCAGACAGGAACAACATGAACCACACTGCACCGTCTACCCGCGCGTCCAACGATCGGAGATGAGAGACGCATGACTGAGGACTTGATCAGCCGAGCACACGCCGGCATCCGCAACTGCCCGGACCACTCCCACTGGAACGGCGAACGATACGACGCACTGCTCGAGCGAGTTGTGCGCGACATGACCAAGGTCGCCCGTCGACCACACCACAAACTTCCCCCTGAAATCGCAGCCCTCTTCGGCCGCGACTCCAACTAACGAAAGGCATCCAGAACCATGGCACTCGACGCACTCAAGACCGAGATCGACGGCTACCGAAACAAAGCGATCGGCGAGATCACCCAATATCGGGAGCTTCACGAAAAGCTCAAGAACGACCAGTCCCTGACTCCGCTCGGCAAGCAGGAAGTCCTCGCCGATGCGCACCGACTCGTCACAGAGTCCGTGGCGAAGATTCAGAAGCAGGAAGAGACCGCGATCGCCACGAAGGCCGAGTCTCTTCAGCGCTCACTCGTGGCCAGGATCGGAACAAGCGGTGGCGACCTCGTTGCAATGCGAGACGCAGAGGAACGAGCCGACCGCCTCGAGGACGACAAGGACGCAATGCGAACCATCGAACGAGCGATCCGCTCCGATGATCGTTCCCTCGCGCACGCCGTGATCCGCAAAGCAAACGAGTCGGGCTGGGCTGACGTGGTCGACAAGGCAGCTCAGGCGTACCCGTCAGCAGGCGAAGCGATCCGAGATGCGGCAGCACTCCACCGCTACACCAACGACATCCGCGAGGGGTTCGTCCGGGCGGCCACCTACTCAGTCGGAGACGCACCCCGCTTCCGCGGATGACGCCCCCGACCTTTTAGGGGGCCATCTGACCGGGGCGAGGCCGACCTAATTGTGCTTCGCCCCGGTCACCGCACCCGGGTACGCAGTTCGGCCACCTCGCGCTCGAGCTTCTCCACCACCTTGATGAGCTCCTCGATCGCATTACCGGCATGAGCCAGGCCAACCGCGAGCATTTTCTCCGGATGAGGGTCAGACCCAATGTTGCCCAGCGTGGTCATCGCCGAGCTGTTGCCCTTGATCGCTCCCGCAACTCCACTGACTTGGCTCTTCGCCGATGCAATGCTCATCAATCGTCCTCTCATAGGGCGCGCGAGTTGCGCGTTGCGGAGACCGTAGCGGCAACCACAGACAACCCGGGCCGCACCCTCCTCCCCTCCCCATCAACGGCCCTCCCATAGGTAAAGGGCCGATATCTCCCCGAACGCCCAAACGATGGGCCTCTTTGCGGGGGCTGTGACAGCAGAAAGTAGGTGATTCATGGCACGTATGCCGAGTGGTCTGGGTAAACCGGGCCAGAAGCTTTGGAAGTCGATTGATCAGCAGTTCGATCTCGCTGAACATGAGCGCACGCAGCTCGAGCAGGCTTGTCGAGTCCGCGACACGATCGAGCTCCTTCGGGAGCAGGTGATCAAGGACGGTGTGATGATCCGATCGTCTCAGGGCGACCGGCTCCACCCGGCGATTGTTGAGGTTCGACAGCAGCAGCTCGCACTCGCGCGGCTCTTGGCGACCTTGAAAGTCCCGGGCCTTGAGGAAGATGACCTTCCGTCGAGTCGCCCGGCGCGGGGTGTCTATGCGCTGCGAAGCGCATCGTGAGGCGCAAGAAGGCTCCACATGCCGCGGAGACCCCGGTCGACGTTCTCTTGCGAGCGGTGGCTGCGAGCCGCCGTGCACAGGGTTTGCCTTGGCCTCCGCTGCGCCGGGACGGTCATTCGCGGACGGAGGTGGTCGGGCGTGCGTCGGAAGAAGCTCGTTGACCGCGATCCGATCATCGCGGAGTCGCTTTCGGCGTCGGCGCTGACGCCGGCTCCGACCGATGACGTGCTTATGCCGTATCCGCTGAGGAAGAAGGCTTTCGAGCGGTGGCTGGAGAAGCGTTCCTCGTGGGTGGGACTGCGTGAGGCGTACGCGCTCGAGTACGGGTGGCCAGGTGGCGATTATGCCCGTCACGTGGAGGAGGACGAGTCGCATCCGATTCCGGCTGCGCCGTTCGATCCGGAGTGGGAGATCCGAAACGGGGATCTATAAAACTCCGTGTGTGAAAAGGCCCTTTACCTATGGGAGGGCCTCGCCAGGGGGCGGGAGGGTCCCCACGCCCGTCGTTGTAGAGAGAAGAGAGAGCTATGAATCCGTGGGAAATCGTGTCCTGGATTGGAGCGATCGCAGTTGCGGTCGTGATCCTCGTGATGCTGTTTGTGTTCGTGAAGGGCGTGATCAAGCCTTCGAAGAAGCCTGAGCATCCGGTTGACCGGCTTGCTCGCAGGCTGGGTGGCGGTGGTGCGAATGAGTGATGAGGATCTCGCACTGCAGGTCGCGGCGAAGATGCTCTTGGCCAAGCCGGGTCAACGTGAAGACGTGATGCGGGCAGAGATCCCGCTCGACCGCTTCGCTCGAGTGTTGCCGCTGCTCCCGGTGATGATGGCCCGGTTCTTCGACGGGTTCACCGAGAACAAGCAACTCCGGCTGGGTATGCAGGGAATCCTGCGCACCTACCTGCAGCAAAGTACGAAGTAGAGCAGAAGAAACACAGCACTACCTAGGGTGCCCTGGTCCACGTGGCCGGGGCACCTTGTCGTTTTCAAACGGGGGGATGTCGCCTACCTCCGCGAAGGCCCGATCGGGTCGTTTGGGGGTGCCGGATGGCACAGGAAATTGGTGTGGCGTACGTGAGCCTGCTCCCGTCTGGGACCGGGTTCTCGAAAGCAGTAGACAAGGAAGCAACCTCGGCGTTCGGGAACGCGGAGAAGCGGTCAAAGGGATTCTTCTCGTCGCTCGCGAGTGGCATCGGGAAGGTGGTCGGCGGCGTTGGGGTGCTCGCCGGCACAGTGGGGGCCATCGCTCTCACGGGCGGTATTTCGCGTGCTTTGAATATTGAGGATGCGACGGCGAAGCTGAAGGGTTTGGGTCACGATACCCAGACCGTTCAGGCGATCATGCAGGATGCTCTCGCGTCGGTGAAGGGTACGGCGTTTGGTTTGGATGCTGCGGCTACGACTGCGGCTTCTGCGGTGGCTGCGGGTATCAAGCCGGGTCAGGAGCTTGAGCGGTATCTGCGGTTGACGGCTGATGCGGCGACGATCGCTGGCACGTCGATGGGTGAGATGGGCGACATCATCAACCAGGTGACCTCTAAGGGTTACGCGGGGATGGAGAACCTGAATCGTCTGACTGAGCGTGGTATTCCGATCATGCAGTGGCTGCAGAAGGAGTATGGCGTCACTGCGGATGAGTTGCAGAAGATGGTGTCTCGTGGCGAGGTGGATGCGGAGACGTTCCGCCGCGCGATTGAGAACAACATTGGTGGTGCGGCTCTCGAGTCCGGTAACACAACACGTGGCGCGTTCTCGAACATGGGCGCAGCTCTGTCTCGGCTCGGTGAAGCCTTCGCCGGTCCCGGCCTGGGACTCGCGCGGGACTTCTTCAACGAGCTGACGACGATCGCGGACGGAATCACCGCCCGCGTGCAGCCCGTCGTCGAAAAGCTGCAATGGACGATCGACGGGATCGACTTTCAATTCGCGGAAGGAGCGCTGAACGGTCTCGACCGACTCGTCTCAGGCTTCGGTGACCTCAAGGACACGTTCAAGGGCTTCGACGGGCTCACGCCCGTCTTTACAGCTCTCGCGGGTGCCATGGCGCCTCTGCTGGCCACGCTCCCGATCATTGGACGGTTCCTGCCGGTGATCTCCGGACCCGTGGGTGCAGTGATCGGCCTGCTCGTCGGCATGTTCATCGAGTCGGAAGCACTGCAGAGCTCGGTGATGGGGCTGGGTGAGACCTTCAAACCGCTTCTCCAAGTGCTTCAGGAGCTCGGAGCGAAGATCGGCCCCGTGCTGTCAGACGTCCTCGCAGAGATGGGCGACCAGCTCGCGGAAATCGTCCCACTCCTTGCAGAAGCTCTTGTTGATGCCCTCGTCGAGTTGGCGCCCCCGCTGACGGATCTGGTGCTGGCTCTCCTGCCACTCATCCCGCCACTGATCCAGCTAGTGGTCGACATCCTGCCGCTTCTCACCGATGCGCTGAAGTTCCTGATCCCGATCCTCGTTCCGATCGTCCAGGGCATCGCGGAGCTGTACAACGTGTTCGTGCAGCTCGTCAGCTTCTTGTCTGGAAACAAGACCTTCGACGAGATGACCAGCTCCCTGGAAGCGACAGGCGGGCCGATCATGGACATGGCGCGAGCGGTCACCGATTGGCTGATGCCTGCGCTCAACTGGCTCACCGAGACGGTCTCGCAGGTAGTCGCGTCTTGGAACTCCGGCTGGTCACAGATCGGCGCGTTCTTCTCCGGTGCAGTGCAGAACATCCTCAACATCGGACAGATGATCTGGACTGCGCTGCCGGACGGAATCCGCACGGGTATCGAATCAGCAGTGACGATCTTCGCTTCGCTCCCAAACCGCATTCAGGCGATCCTGTCTGGGGCGGGCGCGTGGCTCGTCAGCTCCGGTCGTGCGCTCATGCAGGGCTTCATTGACGGCATCAAAAGCATGGTGGGCAGTGTCGGATCCGCCATCAACGGTGTCCTCGACTGGGCGTCCGGGTTCTTCCCGCACTCGCCCGCCAAGCGGGGAACATTCGCTGGTTCTGGGTGGACCGCCGTGGAGGATGGCGGCGCCTCCCTGATGGAGCAGTTCGCGTTCGGTGCCGAGTCCTACCGACCCGAGATCTCGTTCACCAACATGAGCAGTCTGATCGGGGCCGCTTCGACGTCACCATCCGGCCTTGCGGCTGGTGACAGTATGCGACTGGTCGTGGACGGGTACGAGTTCAACGCCTATGTCGATGACCGTGCGGAAGGGCGCGTGCAGAACTACTCGCGGGACTTCTCGCAGACCATTCGCCGCGGCGTGCGGACGGTCTGACAGGAAAGGCCCCGTCTCAGATTCAGCTAGACGGGGCCTTTCGGCAATCAGAACAGATTCAACCAAGCAGAGAAGATCGTTCCAATGCCGAAGATCCACAAGTACAAGCTGCCCGCGTCGGCGACGTCTCCAGCGAGACGCTCGGATGCTCGAAGCTCCTTGATTCCAGCGGCTTTCGGATTGATCGACAGGCCATCGGTGTAAACCCGGATCTGACGCTCCCGAATCCTCGCGATCTCCTTAAGCCCTCCCATCAAGATCGCGAGAACTCCCAGCCCCACGGCGTAGGTCTTCGCTTCAACGCTGCCCTTCTCGGGTCCGAACACGAGCAACGCGGTGAGCCCGAGGAACACAACGGCGATGATGACGACCACCAACGTCGTCTTCTTGATCTGCTTCTTGACCGCGTCCGTCAAGTTTGTATTCGCATGCATGCGCACGAGCATATCTAACTGAATCCGCTGATAAACGTGGAAGGAAGCATGAAGCCCAGTTGATCGTGGCCCACCATCCAGAGAAGCCATTCCACAGTTCTTCCATCACGTCTCGGAGCAGAGCGAGAGATCGCTCGCAGTCGGCGATGATGCGGCGAACGGACCGCGAGGGGCTACAAACTAAGATCCTTGACCGCTTTAGCCGTGTCAGCGACAGTCTTGATGTCAGCCAAGTCAATGCGGAACGTCGTCACCTTCTCATCTGATCGTCTGCCCTGCGGTTCAGGAGAAGACGCAAAGATTCGTTCGCCGAGCATCCTCCGGAACGCGGTGGCTTCGGTCTCAGACATACCTTCCGTGAACGGTTCGAGCGCGAGAAGATCGAGAGCGCGGTAGTTCGCTTCGATTGCGTTGCGCTGCCGCTTCCCTGCTTCTCGGAAACAGAACCCGGAGAATGCGATAGCCGTGACCGAGAGACCAGTTTTGAGAAGCGTGACCGTCAGGTCCGGCGCCTCGTTAAGCCGGGCGATCTCTCGGAGCTCGAGTCCGAGGTAGGCGAGGGTAGCGATGACTGCAAGGCTCCCGGCTGCAATCCAAAGCCGGTAAGCGAAACGTTCTCGCCGGGCAAACTTGTCGTACCCACCAGCTCGCGCCTGGTCGCCAACGCGTTGAACTAGCTGCTGGCCAAGTTCAGCGTCCTTCGCCAGAGAGGTGATGGACTTCTCAGCCCGAGCCTCCAGTTCGTCTCGTTGACTCTGAGCAAGCGAAGATACCTGTTCTCGTTGCTTGCCGGCGTCGATCTCAATCTTGCGGAGAGTGTCACTGTGCGTCGCGTTCCACTCATCGGTGATCACTGTCTGTTCGGAAACAAACCTGTCGATCGTCGACTGCGCCTCGGCTGCGATGCTCTGCGCCATCTGGGTCGCCGCGGAGGATGCTTGAAGAGCAGCTTGCGCCTCACTGTGCGCCAACTCGGCGTCTGCCTGAAGAGCTTGCAGCGATGACTCTGCTGTCTCGACATAGTTGCGCGCCGCGTCGATGACCTGAACCGAGCGAGACGGGTTAGGGAGAGCCGGCCAGAATCCTCTGCTGAGCTCCCCCAGAATCTGATCGCAGAGTGCGTCGATTTGAGTAACCGTGTTCGGAGCCATAGCCCCCGACTGATCCCACCCCTGCACCTGACTTTCTAGCGCCTGAACGAGGTTGTGGAACATGGCGGCCTGATTAAGTCGTTGGCTCGGAAACAAGTCGGGCGAGACGTTACCAAACGCGCTCAGGTACTGCATGACGTTCTTGGCTCGAGCGGTAGTCGCTCGATCGATGTCACTCAGCGGACGAGTTCGGCGTAGTTCGTTCTTCACATCGTCGACGGCATCCCAAAGAGGGTGGCGCTTGAAGGCATCGATGTCTTCGGGCGAGGTCATAACCTCAGACCCTAGCGGCCTCAGGCCCGGCACAAAGAGTTTCGCACCAATCGTCTTGGGACGAGACTGCGTTGCCCCATACCCAGCAGCGAAACACCCGGTCGCCGGCCTTGAACTCAATTCCTGCTGCAAGCGTCGTCGACCGCACGACTTTCGCGTCTACACAGATGGGCTCTGGGCCGAACCTCACCCATGCGCGCACCCTACGTTGGGCGGCATGCGGATAGACCGTGACTGGCGTATCGCGTAGAGCCAACTCGCGGTCAGACAGCGATTGCAGCGGCCCAGACCTCGCCGCCGAGAGGATCGCCTGGTGTTGTGCCTGCATGTCGTAGTACGGGGCCAACCGCTTACTCGTCCCCATGCCGGCATCCCTTCCTCCGGCCTCAACCCAGGGTAGCAAGACTCGAACCTCTGTTCTAGAGTCTTTACCCATGGAAGCCGTAACTGTCGAACACCCCACAACCCTATGGATGGTCAACGACATCCCCACGAGGATGGTCTACGCGGGCCAACGATGGCGCATCACGGACACGCCCACACGGTTGCGCCACTCAGTGTGGACCGCGCCCCTCGAGCCCCACACGGGTCTCTACGGCTGGCGATTCCAAGGAACCAACGAGGACGGCCTATCACTCGTTTTCGACGTCTACAAGGGCCAGAACGGCTGGCACGTACACCGCACCTACGACTAGGCGGTACGGTCACAGCATGAGTGTCATCGGGCTGATCGCCATCATCTTGTACGTGCTGGGTCTCGCTCTGACCGGGTGGGGACTCTTTAGCGCCGTCGTGACCACGCAGCGCGACATCATTCGGTCGAAGGATCGTCTCGCCACTCTCAAGAACCTGGAAGCACGTCAACATGCCGAATCCCGCGAGCTCAGCGAGCAGCAGGCTCAGGACTGGCGCGACATCGTCTCAGCCGCCACGACCCCCGTTCCAGACCAGGCTCGGAAGGATTGGGATGACAGGTGGTCTGCAAGATTCGCCGTTATGCATGCGCGTCAGGACCAAGAGTTTGCCGAACTCGACTCAACGAGAGCGACTCTCGACAACCTGCCGCACCTCGCTCAGTTCGAGAGCCAATGGCTTCTTCAGAGGATCTTGGACTCCAACCGGGGAAACCTCGTCCTACTTGGTAGCGGTCTCGTCGTCACTACGATCGGGAGTATCGCGTCCGTCTTTGCCTAGTCGCTGAAGACGGTTACGGCGACGTCGAACGAGTCCGTAGTCACATCGAGAGCGATGGCAATGTAGTCGCGTGCCATCGCTGGGATCTCCTCACGCGTACGTGCCTGAGTTGCGCCGTCGATTTGTGGGATACGGATAAACCACAACTGACCGTCGCGCTTTGCTGTCACCTCGTAGACGTACTTCGCGGTCATCAGAATCTCGAAGTTCGCGTCGCCGCCTGACCCCGACCCGGTTCCTTGAGACCGATATCCGTCCGGCAGTTCCTCTACTACTTCATCGGCCCGCGGACCGCCGACTAGCCTGTACTTCACCATGGTGCGAGCATACGTTGAGGTGGCCGGTGCGGGTGAGACTCTGTTTCAACCTCGACTAGCTCGGTGTCAACCTCTTCTTCGAAACCGGCAGCGCCGCCGGTTTTTCCGGTCGACGTCTAGAAAGCTAGTCGGTACGTCTACCTGCTACGACTGATGGGCTGTTAGCCAGCAACCATCAAATCGTCGCGGCGCACAGGAGCGACAACGCTTTCGGCCGAGCCGTTATCTATCTCCACAAGAATCCTCCCGCGTCGATCGACCTTCGGCGACACGAGACGGGCCGTTACGGTCCCGCGACCGACTCGTACCCGCACCGGATCACCAGCATGATAGTCGGTCATCACCATGGCTCCGCTCCAGTCAAGTCTTTGATTGCTGCTCCTACCACACTATCCAACTTGTGAGCAAGATCGTCCATATTTCCACGCCACCTTTTTGCCTCACTCATAGCTAGGGGCGTTTTGAGGCGAACCTGAGCAAGCTTCACTGGATCTTGGTGAGCGATCGCGTTACGGGCGTCGTTGAGCAGTTCCAGGGAATCTTGTAGCTGTTGACCTCGAGCCGGCCACCTCGTCTTGATCGTGTCCCAAAGCTTGAAATTGAACCTATTGAAGTCCGCACCAAGTGACGAGGGCTGGGCGTTCACCTTGTTTAGTTGCAGACCAGTGTTCATCTGGATACTGAGAAGGTTCGACATGCCGGGATCAGTCAGGGTGCTGGCTACAGCTGAGACACCTTCGATATAGAGATCTCGACAGAAGGCCTGGAACTCTGAAGCCACGCGCACGATCATCGAGTGGTTCACTTCCTCTGTGAACCACTTTCGCCCTGGCGTTCCACCAGTTACCGCCCGATGAACGTTCTCTAGGTTGCGGAGCCCCCTCATGCGTCGATCGGACCAAGTTGCGAGGGCATCTGACGGCACGGACCTGACGATAGCAGCTTGAGAGAGCAAGCGATCATCAGCGTCCTTCTATAGTCGACGCTCAGTGAGCAGACGCGCCGCCACATGGAATCCCAGTTCATTTCGGCGTCGGAATCGGCGTGAAGCCAGCCTGGGGCGAGCCGACCTGCAGCTTCACAAGGGCTTCGCGCTCCCGAAAAGCGTTCCAGGTACGGAACAGGTAGAAGAGCGCCTGACCAGGGAGGATGCGCCGTGACGCGCCTGATTGCAGGTCGTTGGATACACGCCGGGTGAGCGTCAGAAACGGGTCGCCAGGACCGTTCTGGACTCCGTCCCGTATTCGGTTGAAGAACTCAGCCGTGTCATCTACGTCGAGCTTTGAGAACTCGAGGTAGGCGACACCGAGCGCACTCACCGGCAGGCGCAGATAGCGGTACATGCCTCGGGCGTGACGTGCTGCAAACTCGATGTTCGGGATCGAAAGGACTGCGTCGGCCATCTCGGACTTCGTGAGTCCTGAGCTCCCTCCGATGTGAGATGCGGCGTGCTTCACATCGCCGGCCTGGAACGCGGAGTAGAGACGTGCGATGGCGCCGACGTCTTTGGCGTCTGCTCGGTCAGCCAAACCGGTGATCACGAGCATGTCCCCGGTGTTGCGCGCTGAGCCCGAATCGAGGACCACAAGCGCGTCCTCGCTGATACCGCGAACGACGAGCACCCAAGCGCCCTTCGCCGCTGCGACGATCGCCTGACAACGGTTCTGACCATCGATCAGATGGCCCGCGGTGTCGAACTTGATCGCCTCCCCCGTGATCACCCAACGATCACTCTGGATGTCACGGACGTACCCGTTGATGCGGCTCTTTCGCATGTTCCGGTTGCGGTCGATGTTCACCGCCAACCACTCGACTGCCATCTCTGGCGTCACGAAGACGTACTCAGCCGTCTCCCCCGCTGGACCGTGCGCGACGGTCGCTGCCTGAGCTTTCATGGTCACCCCTTGTCGGAGCGGGCGTTCACTTGATCCCGCTGCTGAGATCAAGTTGTAACCAAGAAGTTCTCGGGGCGCACTATTGCCGGATCGTATTGCCCAGATGTTGCCCGAGCTTCCCCAGACAACAAAAAACCCCCGGATTTCCGGGGGTTTTGCTGTGCGCGATACTGGGATCGAACCAGTGACCTCTTCCGTGTCAGGGAAGCGCGCTACCGCTGCGCCAATCGCGCCCAAGTGGGCTATTCAGTTTGTGAGAGGTGGCGACGGGATTCGAACCCGTGTAAACGGCTTTGCAGGCCGGTGCCTAGCCGCTCGGCCACGCCACCGTGTGGATTGACCCCACGTGCCGAAGGCCTTCCGAAGAAGGCCCCTGCACTTGAGCGGATGACGAGACTCGAACTCGCGACCCCAACCTTGGCAAGGTTGTGCGCTACCAACTGCGCTACATCCGCGTTGTTCCCGGTTGTTGTCCCGGGCACTTATGAAACATTAGCCGATGATCTCCGACTGTCCAAACCGGAAGCGAATCTCGCGCGTGTCTCTCAGGGTGGTCAGCAGCGCCTCCGACCGTCCGGTAGTATCGGTTGACGTACCCCACGGGTATGGGCGATTGGCGCAGTTGGTAGCGCGCTTCCTTCACACGGAAGAGGTCATCGGTTCGAGTCCGGTATCGCCCACAGACACAAGCCCCGCACAACTAGAGTTGTGCGGGGCTTTCTCGTATCCACGAGCCGCTCCACGGGTCCGCATGTGGCCGCCGTCCGCCTTCCCCGCGAAGAAAGAGAGCTCCCATGACCGACTCCCCGCACGTCTCCACCAGAGACACACGATCCAGCACCTTGTCGATCGTGGCGCTCGCTCTCGCGTTCATCCTCCCGCTTGCAGGCGTCGTCCTGGGTCTCGTCGCACGAGTGAAGTCGAAGGCCGCAGGGTTGCCGACGATGGTGGCGACCACTGCCGTCACCATCGGCGCGGTCCTCAGCGCCGTCTGGGCGGTCGCGATCGTGCTCCTTCTCGGTTTCGGAGGCGCCCTCTCGGGCGAGTCCGAGCCCACGACGCCCGACAGCCCCGCGCCGTCGGAGTCGATGCCGCCGTCGGGATCAGAATCCGGCGACCAGCTCGTCATCCAGGTCACGGCGGAGCGCGACCCGGACTCGGCGACTCTCGCCGCCGCCCGCACCGCGCTCGCCTTCTACGGCGAGAACGCCGGCGTCGAGGTGATCGACATCGCCGAGACGGATGCCGGCGATCTCATCGTGACCTTCGGCGCAGGTGTCACCGACACCGACGTCGACGCTTTCGCTCGCGCCATCTCGGCACCTGCAGCCGAGGGCTTCTACGCGGTCGACGCCGTGCATCCCGCGACCGGGGGCGCAGACCTCGGCGACGGCTCGGCGACTCCCCCGTGCGACGCACTGCGGTTCGGTCCGATCGCCGTCGAGGGGCACGTCCTCGCCTGCGATGAGGCGATGCAGACCCAGCTGCTCCTTCCCCCCTCCGCGCGCCTGGTCGGGAACGCCATCGCGGAGGTCGAAGTGAGCGGCGACGTCGTGGCCGTGACCCTGTCCGACCCTGCTGCCGAGGATTTCGCAACGTGGACCAGGGATGCGTCCACCGCGTCCGCGCCCGGCAATCAGATCGCGCTCGTCGACTTCATCGGCGTCATCAGCGCTCCTGTGGTCTCCGGTGAGCTCGCTGGCGAGTTCCAGATCTCCGGCGCGGCTCTCGACGTCGATCTCCTCGCTGCCCGCCTTCAGCTGCTCAGCGCCGGGGTGTCGTTCACCACGCGCTGAGCGGGCCCGCACGTCGTGCTAGCTTAGGGTGACCTAACCAGGACTGCGAGACGACAGGCGGGGAGACGATGTCGCTGATCGGACAGCACCCCGACGAGTCCGCCGTCTGGCGCATCGGCACTCACGCCTTCGAACTCACGGATCACGTCGAGTGGGATGCGCACTCCCACGACGAGCAGCACGAGCTTCTCTGGGGCACACGGGGGGCATTGACCGCTGAGACGGACGACGGCTACTTCGCCATTCCCGGGTCCCTCGGGCTCTGGATCCCCGCAGGCGTCACGCACCGGGTGGTGGCGGCGGCAGGCACCGCGTTCCGCTGCACATTCGTCGATGCCGACATCCACCCGATCGCCACCCGCACGACAGCCGTCGCGATTCCCCAGGTGGTCCGTGCGGTGCTCGACAGACTCGAAGCACCCCCGTATCTCTCAGCCTCCCCGCGCGTGCACGCCGAGGAGCTGGCGCTGAGCCTGCTCGAGCCGGTCGAAGTCTCGACGATCGACCTCCCACTCCCCCTCGACATGAGGACCCGCCT
Organism: Microbacterium sp. LWH13-1.2; assembly: GCF_038397735.1. Classification (NCBI taxonomy): domain Bacteria; kingdom Bacillati; phylum Actinomycetota; class Actinomycetes; order Micrococcales; family Microbacteriaceae; genus Microbacterium; species Microbacterium sp. LWH13-1.2. Next base: position 1,475,526 of record NZ_CP151635.1, read on the forward strand.
CATCGCGGAAGCGCTCCTCTCGGACCCCGCCGATGATCGCTCCATCGAGGACTGGGGCCGTCAGGTGGGCGCCAGCGCCCGCAACCTCTCGCGACTCTTCGTCGCCGAGACCGGACTCAGCTTCTCCACCTGGCGCACGCGCGCTCGCATGCGCCGCGCCATCGAATGGCTGGCCGCAGACCATACCGTCGCATATGTCAGCCGTCGCTCCGGATACGCGACGCCGAGTGCGTTCGTGCAGGCGTTCCGGCGCGAGCTCGGTCGCACCCCCGGGGAGTTCGCCTCCGTGCGCAGCGAAGCCTCCAAGAAGTCGGCCTGAGCGCGACACCGGCTGGCACCTGTGCGACACGGAGCCGGTTCATACTAGGTAAGCCAAGCCTTAGCTAACTTTCTTGGCGCCCTCCTGAACTCTCTCCTGGAAGACGATCCATGCGCTCCTCGCCTCTCTCGCTCATCGCGCTCGCCGCGACCGGCCTCCTGCTCACCTCGTGCGCCGGCTCCACCGCGGCCGGCTCCTCCGGCGACGCTGCGAGTGTCGAACTCACCACTCCCGTCGGCGTCGACATCGAGATCCCCGCCGAGCCTCACTCCGCTCTCGGCTTCTACACGACCGATCTCGACATCCTCATCACCCTCGGGTTCGATCTCGCCGGAACTCAGCCGATCCGCGATGACTTCACCGCATTCCCCGAGTTCTTCCCCCAGGAGAAGCTCGAGGGGCTGAAGACCTTCGGCAACTTCCCCGAGTTCAACCTCGAGGCGGTGCTCGAAGCCGAACCGGACTTCATCCTCAACGGGCTGGGATACGAGGAGGATCTCGACGGCAAGCTGCAGAAGATCGCACCGACCTACACCTACAACGCCTTCGACGGCGGAGACTGGCGCGATGTCGTCTCACAGGCAGCCTCCGATCTCGGACGCGAAGACCAGTGGCAGGCCTGGCTCGACCAGTACGAGGAGCGCGTCGCCGACATCAGAGCACGCCTCGACGCTGCCGAGATCCACCCCGTCGTCGCCGATGTCGGCTATTTCGAGGGTCAGGTCACCACCTCCTGCTACGGCGTGCCGTGTCTGGTGTTCGCCGACCTCGGCCTCGAGATGCACGAGCTCATGAACGCCACCGACGAGGGGCTCCCCGCGAGTGAGGACTACACCGAGCTCAGCGCCGAGCAGGTCGGTCAGCTCGAGGGCATCGACGTCGTCTTCACCGGAGCCGACGAGGACGGCACGGTCTGGATCGAGGACGACGCCGCGCTGCAGCAGAACCAGCTCTGGCAGAACCTGTCGTTCGTCCAGGACGGTGCGTATTTCCCGTACAACTACGAGATGATCTACGGCTCGCCCAGCGGCATGCGCGGCTTCCTCACCGTGGTCGAGAAGGCGCTGCTCGGATGAGCGTCAACCTGATCCACCGCATCGTCGTCCAGCGCGTCGAGCGCCTGAGCCCCGGCATGGTCCGCATAGTGTTCGGCGGAGAAGGACTCGACGGATTCGTGTCGACCGGCGTCGGCGACGAGTACTTCCGCGTGTTCTTCCCCGCCGAGGGCCAGCACGAGCCGAACCTCCCCTTCCCCACGGATGACGGGTACTGGGACTTCCCCGAGGGTGTCGAGCCGGCACCGATGCGCACCTACACGGTGCGGGATTGGGATGCCGCGGCCGGCGAGCTCACGATCGACTTCGTCGTGCACGACGGCGGTGTCGCCGCAGCCTGGGCGCTCCACGCGAAGCAGGGCGACGTGGTCGGCGTCAACACCCCGAAGGGGCTCTACGACCCGCCCGCCGATATCGAGTGGCAGCTGTTGATCGCCGACGCGACCGGGCTCCCCGCTGCCGCGCGCCTTGCCGAGAACGCCCCGTCGGGCATCCGCACGCGCGTAGTGCTCGAGGTCTCCACCCCCGAGGACGAGCTGGACCTCACCCCGGCAGAGGGCGTCGAGCTGCACTGGGTGCACGGCGGCAACGGTCATGCCCCCACCCGCATCGAGGAGATCCTCCGCGCCTCCGAGCTTCCCCGCGGCTCCGGATACGTCTGGGTCGCCGGAGAGACCAAGGCGACCCGTGGCGTGCGCAAGCACCTGCGGCACGAGCTCAAGCTCCCCGCGTCCGCGTACAAGGTGATCGGCTACTGGACCGAGAACGCCGAAGCCTGGCGTGAGCGGTACGAGTCGCTCGACGAGTCCACTCACGCACGACTGATGGCGATGTGGGACGACGAGACCCGCCCCGCAGAGGACATCGAGGAAGCCTACGAGGCCGAGCTCGAGAAGCTGGGTCTGTGATCACCGACTCATGACCGCCGTTCTCTCCGAGGACCAGGCGACCCCGGTCACGGCCACGCACCGGGGCCTGGTCGTCTTCGTCCTCGCCATCGCACTGGTGATCGCCTCTGTCGCCAGCATCTTCCTCGGCTCCCAGCGCATCAGCGTCGACGAGGTCTGGCGCGGACTGACGACAGGCGCAGGCGACCCCGGCGCGATCGTCCAGGGCATGCGCGTCCCCCGCACCCTGATCGGTCTGGCGGTCGGTGCGGCTCTCGGCATCGCCGGAGCGCTCATCCAGGGCTTCACCCGCAATCCGCTCGCAGACCCCGGGATCCTCGGAGTCAACGCGGGCGCCAGCCTCGGGGTCACGATCGGTGTGGCGTTCTTCGGACTCACCGCCGCCAGCGGGTACATCTGGTTCGCCTTCGCGGGTGCGATCGTCGCGACCGTGCTTGTCTATCTGATCGGCTCCGCGGGCCGGACCGCGCCTGATCCGATGCGCATGACGCTCTCCGGCGTCGCGCTCGGTGCCGTCATGGGAGGCGTCGTCGCGGCGATCGGGCTGCTGAATCCGAAGGCATTCGACTCGATCCGCTCGTGGAACGCGGGATCACTGTCGGCGCTCACCCCGGACGTCTACACGGTGCTCCCCTTCCTCCTGATCGGACTCGTGCTCGCATTCTGCCTCGCGCCCTCGCTCAACGCCTTGGCGCTGGGTGATGACCTGGCTACCGCTCTCGGCTCCCGCGTCGTGCTCACGCGGGTGCTGTCGATCCTGGCCGTCACGCTGCTCTGCGGAGCCGCCACCGCCGCGGCCGGGCCCATCGCCTTCGTCGGCCTGATGGTGCCGCACGCCGTCCGCTGGTTCGTCGGGCCGCATCAGGGCTGGATCCTTCTGGGCACCGTGTTCGCCGCTCCGCTGCTGCTGCTGACCGCAGACGTCCTGGGCCGGATGGTCCTTCGCACCGGAGAGCTCCCCGTCTCCGTCGTCACCGCGTTGATCGGTGCCCCCGTGCTCATCGCCCTCGTCCGCAGGAAGAAGGTGAGCGGACTGTGACCGCTCTGCTCCCTCGGTCGACCGAGGTCGATGCCGGTCGCCGGGTCTTCGAACCCCGGACCGATGTCTTCTCCCGTCGCATCGGGGTCCGCGCCACCGTCGTGACGGTGGCCGCGCTGCTCGCCGCCCTCGCCGTCGGCGTCTTCGCCCTGACTCTCGGCGACGCCCCGATCTCTCCGGGAGAGGTGCTCATGACGCTCCTCGGATTCGGCGAGCCGCGCGCGGAACTCGTGATCATCGAGTGGCGGCTGCCGCGGGTCCTCGCCGCGCTGTTGTTCGGTGTGGCGCTCGGCATCGGCGGAGCCATCTTCCAGTCGCTGACCCGCAATCCACTGGGCAGCCCCGACGTCATCGGCTTCGACGCGGGAGCGTACACCGGTGCGCTCATCGTGATCACCACCATGGGAATCAGCGTCGCCTCGACCGCCGCCGCCGCGTTGACGGGCGGCGCGGTGACGGCGCTGCTCGTCTACCTGCTCGCGTTCCGTCGCGGATTCACAGGCTTCCGGCTCATCATCGTCGGCATCGGCGTCGCCTCGATGCTGGCGTCGGTGAACACGTGGATCATCCTCAACGCCGACCTGCGGATCGCGATGCTCGCCAGCGCATGGGGCGCGGGGTCACTGAACCTCATCACCGCCGAACAGGTCGCCGTCGCCGCATGCGTCATCGTTCCGATCGGCATCGCCGTGGCCACGCTCGCCGATCGGATGCATCTGCTCGAACTCGGAGACGACACGGCCTCGGCACTCGGCGTCCGAACCGGTGGGACACGGCTGACCCTCATCATCCTCGGCGTCTGCCTGACGGCAGCCGTGACGGCGATGGCCGGTCCCATCGCGTTCATCTCCCTCACCGCTCCGCAGATCGCCCGCCGTCTGACCGGGTCCGCGAGCGTGACCCTCACGGCGTCCGCCGCGGTCGGCGCCGTGCTGCTGGTAACCAGCGACGTTCTGGCACAACGGCTGTTCGCGCCCACCCAGATCCCCGTCGGAATCGTCACCGTGTGCCTCGGCGGCGTCTATCTGGTGTGGCTGCTCATTCAGGAAGCGAGAAGACGATGACTCTCACCGAGACCACCACAGCGCGATTGCGCGCCGAAGATCTCACGATCGGCTACGACGGCCGTGTGGTGTCCGAGCATCTCGGCGTCGACATCCCCGCAGGCGCTTTCACCGTCATCGTCGGGCCGAATGCCTGCGGCAAGTCGACTCTGCTGCGAGCCTTCGCCCGACTGCTGAAGCCCAGGAGCGGCCAGGTGCTGCTGGACGGTCGGGCGATCGCCGAAGTCCCCACCAAAGAGATCGCGCGACGCCTCGGCCTGCTTCCGCAGACGTCCATCGCCCCCGACGGCATCCGCGTCTCCGATCTCGTGGCGCGCGGACGCCATCCGCACCAGACGATCCTTCGGCAGTGGTCCCGTGACGACCAGTCGGCCGTCGCCGCGGCACTCGCCGCGACCGGGACGACGGACCTCGCCGGCCGGCTCGTGGACGAGCTCTCCGGAGGACAGCGTCAGCGTGTGTGGGTCGCGATGCTGCTCGCGCAGGAGTCTCCGACCATGCTGCTCGACGAGCCGACCACCTTCCTCGACATCGCGCACCAGTACGACCTGCTGCGGCTCTTCCACGGTCTGCATCAGCAAGGACGCACGATCGTCGCCGTGCTGCACGATCTCAACCAGGCGGCGCGGTTCGCGGACCACATGATCATGATGCGCGACGGCCGGATCGTCACCTCCGGCGACCCCGCGTCGATCGTGACGTCCGAGCGCGTCCAGGAGGTGTTCGGGCTGGAATGCTCGATCATCCCCGACCCGCAGACGGGCACCCCGCTCGTCGTTCCGCGCTGACGCCCGTCGTGGGCGGCGCCTCTCTTCAGGAGCGCCGCCCAAAGGCGGTCCTCAGGCGGTGCCGAAGGGGTTGTCGATCGCGTAGCGCCAGCCGTGCTCGTCGTCGTGCACGGCGACGTCGGCCGTGCTGCCGCCGAGCTTCACCTCCGAGCCGTCGGGTCCCGTGCCCTCGAGCGTCCAATCGGCGATGGCGAGGCCGACCGAACCCGCCTCGAACACGTGCCGCACGTTCATGGTGATCGGCAGACCGAGCGCGAGGAACTGCTCGAGCGCGCCGCGGATCGAGTCCTCACCCTCGACGGGGTGCCCCGGCGCCGGCGCGAACACCGCGTTCGGCAGGTTCAGTGCCAGCAGGCCCTCGACGTCGCGGGCGTTGAAGCGCTCGGCGAATGCGATGTTGAGCTGGTCGAGCGAGGTGACCGGGGTCGTGGGCATGATGTGCTCCTTCGTCGTGTGCGAGACCGCGGAGAGCGGCCCCACCGAGAAGGACGTACAGGAGCGACGGATGTGACAGACCCGCGAATCAGCTCCGCAGCGCCCTGCGTGCACGGGACACACGCTGACGTGCCGCGGCAGACGTGATCGAGAGTCGCTGTGCGATCTCCTGCGCCGTGAGACCGTCGACGACGCTCATGAGGAGAGGACGGCGAAGATCATCCGGGAGCGCGTCGATCGCACGGAACGCAGCCTCGAGACGTTCCCGCAGCTCCGCCTCGGCCTCGACGTCCTGCGCAGACGCGAGGCGCTCGCACAGCACCTCGCCGAGATCGTCCTTGCGCGCTCGGTTCATGTCGATGGCGGTCGTCCGCACGATCGTGTCCAGCCAGGCGCACATCGGGCCGGCATCGGCAGAACGGAGCGCTGCGAGCGAGCGCCAAGCGCGGAGGGCCGCATTCTGCGCCGCATCCTCGGCATCCGCCAGCGGCACACCGAGCGAGATGCTGCGTCTGCGCAGCCGGTCGGGCTCCGTGCGCAGCATGCTGTCGAGACGCGCGGAGGCGACGGCGATGGCTTCGGCGTTCACACGGATCCCCTCGTGAGTTCAGGCAGTCGGCCTCATGCTAGCCGAGCGGTGGAACCCGACGCTTCGCGGCGGAAGCGGCGCCGCGCAGAGGTCTGACGTCTGTGGCCGCCGGTAGCGTGCCGATGGTGAAGACGACCCCGCTGCCGAGCCCCTGTGCCCTCTGCGGGCGCCGCGATGCGGTGCGCGTGGCGGCGGCTCTGATGTGCGCCTGGTGCGGGTGGCGCTACGGCGACTCCCCCGACCCCGACCTCCCGCGCCCCGTGATCGAGGTCGTCTACTACATCCGTTACGACCGTCGGGTGAAGATCGGCACGAGCGGACGCCCGCGCCAGCGACTTGCGAGCATCCGTCACGACGAGCTGCTGGCGTTCGAGCAGGGAGGGCGTGCGGTGGAGCAGGCGCGGCATCGGGAGTTCGCCGACATCCGCGAGGGCGGCGAGTGGTTCACTCTCACCCCGCAGCTCGAGTCCCATATCGCCGGGCTCCGCACCGTGGCCGACCCCTGGCAGCTCTACGCGCGCTGGGTGAGTGCGGCATTGCAGAACTGAAGCCCCGCACGGGGCCGACGTTCCGTGCGGGGCTTCAGAGTTCAGCGGGATCAGGCGCGTGCGGCCTTGACCTTCGCGGGCTGCGGCTGCGAGAACAGCACGACGATGATCACCGCGACGCCGACGACGACGTGCGGCACCCAGACGTTCGGCGCCTCGGTCGAGAACCCGAAGATCCACGGCGACAGCGCCAGGAACAGGCTCGCGACGATGTCGAAGACGAGGTGGACGGGCATCGGGATGAAGCCGAAGGGACCCCATTCGTACTTCGTGAACAGGCTGTAGACGATGAGCCCGACGCCGAGCACGATCGGGATGATCACGGCGGGGCCGCCGATGCTCGCGAAGCCGAACAGCCACGGAGCAGCGATCAGCGCCACTCCGACGATGTAGTCGAGAATTCCGTGGACCTTGGTGGGGATGAAACGCATGATTCCTCCTGTGGTGTCGTCGCGTGCCGCGACTCACAGATGGTTCGCAGCCCGCGGCGAAACGGATTGGCCACGGTCCTGGGCGAGCGAGGCACTGCACACGATCTTCCCGATCCTTCTCGTCCTCGACTGGATCTTCGTCGACGATCGCTCCCCTCTGCCCTGGCGCCGCCTCTGGGCGGTGCTCCCCTATCCGGTGCTGTGGCTCGGAGTCGTCCTCGTGCGCGGGGCGACCGACGGATGGGTTCCGTACGGCTTCCTGCTCCCGGAGCGAGGCGCGGTATCGCTTGCGACCCATGCCGCCGGGCTGCTCCTTGCTCTGCTCGTGTCCGGCGCGCTCGTGTGGGCGCTCAGCCGGACCCGGGCCCGGAGACGCGTCCCGGCGGTCAGGCGTTCGCCCACCCGTATCGGCGCGTGAGTGCGGACGCGACCCGACCGTAGCGTGACCGGTCGAGCACCGCGGCCTCACGGCGGAGCCCGGTCTCGTGCACGCTGTAGAGCTGCTCGATGTCGACCCACGACTCGCGCCCCTGCGAGTCCCAGGCGCCCGAGCCGATCGACAGGTAGTCGCGGTCGCCGTCGTGCGCCTTGCTCGTCATCCGCACCGCGAAGACGCGGTCTGCGGATTCCCGTCCGATCACCAGCACCGGCCGGTCCTTGCCCCGGCCGTCGTTCTCCTCGTACGGAACCCAGGTCCAGATGATCTCGCCCGCATCGGGCGCGCCGTCGCGGTCGGGGGCGTACCCGATGCGGAGGTCGTCGATGCGGTCGGGGTCGATGCGCACCGTCTCGACCCCACGCCCCCGCCCTTGCTCGGTTCGAGAAACCCACTCATGGACCTCGTCGGAAGTACGCAGACGCGAGACCGGGCGTCTCGGACGAGTCTTCGTCCGAGACGCCCGGTCAGATCCCAGTGCTGTGAAGAGGATCTCCGCGAGTCGTGCCAGGATGCCGTTGCTGTTGCTCACACGGTCACCCTAACCGCAGTTCAGGCGTCGGCCAGCGCGTAGCCCTCCTCGCCGTGGACGACCTGGTCGACACCGGCGATCTCGTCTTCGCTCGTGATGCGGAAGCCGATCGTCTTCTCGATCGCGAAGCCGATGATGAAGGCCACCACGAACGAGTAGATCAGCACGCCGAGTGCGGCGATCGCCTGGACGGCGAGCTGACGGAAGTCACCGCCGACGAACAGCCCGGTGCCGGTCGCGAAGAAGCCGAGGTAGAGGGTTCCGATGAGGCCACCGACGAGGTGGATGCCGACGACGTCGAGCGAGTCGTCGAAACCGAGACGGAACTTCATCTCGACCGCGAGTGCGCAGACGATACCGGCGACGGCACCGAGCAGAAGCGACCAGCCGGGCGTGAGGTTGGCGCACGCCGGGGTGATGGCGACGAGACCCGCGACCGCTCCGGATGCCGCACCCACCGAGGTGGCCTTGCCGTCCTTGATGCGCTCGATCAGGATCCAGCCGAGGATCGCGGCCGCCGTGGCGCCGAGGGTGTTCAGACCGATGAGTCCGACGCCGCCCATGTCCTCCGCGAGCCACTCCGCACCGGCGTTGAAGCCGAACCAGCCGAACCACAGGAGCGCTGCGCCGAGGAGGGTCAGCGGCACGTTGTGCGGCTTGAGAATGCCCTTCTGGAAGCCGATGCGCTTGCCGAGGACGATCGCGAGAGCGAGCGCCGCAGCACCCGCGTTGATGTGCACCGCGGTACCACCGGCGTAGTCGATCACGCCGATTCCGCTGTCCTCGCCGAACAGCGTGGCGCCGAGGTTCATGATCCAACCGCCGCCCCAGACCCATGCGGCGACCGGGAAGTACCCGACGGTCGCGAACACACCGGCGAAGATCAGCCAGCTGCCGAACTTGGCGCGATCGGCGATAGCACCCGAGATCAGGGCGACCGTGATGATCGCGAAGGTGGCGCCGTAGGCGACACCGAGGAGAGCGACGTTCGAGCCCTCACCGGCCGTGAGGCTCGAGAGGCCGAAGTCGGCGAAGGGGTTGCCTGCGAAGGCGGTGGGGCTGTCGACCGCGCTCATCGAGAATCCGAAGAGGATCCAGAGCACTGCGACGAGACCGATCGAGCCGAAGCTCATCATCATCATGCTGACGACGCTCTTGGCCTTGACGAGGCCGCCGTAGAAGAAGGCGACGCCGGGCGTCATGAGCAGTACGAGGGCGGTCGCGGTGATCGCCCAGGAGATGTTGCCTGGAGCATCCATAGTCAAACCTCACATTCGGGAAACTGAGAGCTTCAGTGTGACGAGGCCCGATTTCCGGAATGGGTGAGGTTTGTTGCGCTGACGTTACAGAGCGGCTCTGTGTGTGAACATCGCGTTACGCGACACTGCGATCCGCGTGTGTAAGTGCATTGAGTCTGGAGATAGCGCGCAGGTACTTCTTGCGGTATCCCCCGCCGAGCATCTCCTCGGCGAACACCTGATCGAGGCTCACACCCGTCGCGACGATCGGGATCTGCGCATCGTAGACGCGGTCGACGAAGGCGACGAACCGCAGCGCCTCCGACTGATCGGTCAGGACGTGCACGTCCCGGAGGCCGACGAGATCGAGGCCTGCGATGACACGCAGGTATCGCGAGGGGTGAACCCGCGCGAGGTGGCGGATGACCTCGCCGAACGAATCGTCGGATGCCGTTCCCGCGGCGGCGCCCGTCTCGACGGCCTTCTCGTACTCCGCCGCCTCGCTGACCACGGCGTGCCCGTCGAGCGCGCGTTGCCGGAAGTCGACCCCGTCGATGCGGATCGTCTGGAAGCTGTCGGACATGGCATGGATCTCACGCAGGAAGTCCTGCGCCGCGAAGCGCCCCTCGCCGAGCGCGTTGGGCGGCGTGTTCGAGGTCGCGGCGAGCTTGGTGCCGGTCGGCACGAGCTCACCGATGAGACGGGTCATCACCATCGTGTCGCCCGGATCGTCGAGTTCGAACTCGTCGATGCAGAGCAGATCCGCGCCCTTCAGAAGGTCGACGGTGTTCTTGTAGCCGAGTGCGCCCACGAGAGCCGTGTACTCGATGAAGGATCCGAAGTACTTCCTCCGAGCCGGCATCGCGTGATAGATCGATGCGAGCAGGTGCGTCTTGCCGACGCCGAAGCCGCCGTCGAGGTAGACGCCCGGCTTGATCTCGGGCTCCTTCTTCGCACGGCTGAAGAAGCCACCGCGCTTGACCGGAGCGCCCCGTCCGGCGAAGCGGATGAGCGTCTCCTTCGCCTCCTCCTGCGAGGGATACGCCTCGTCCGCCCGATAGCTGTCGAATGTCGCTCCATCGAACTGCGGCGGCGGAACGAGGCTGGCGAGCATCTCGGGACCGGTGACGGTCGGTTGGCGATCGGTCAGGTGCACGATGCCCGTGCGGCTGGGCGTGTCGGTCATCACGGTCCTGTATCGGGGGCGCACCTGTGTCGAAGTCTTACGAATCGGGTGCAGGGCGCACGGCGTGGATCTATCGTCGAAGTATCGGCTCCACATTACGCCGTCAACACCCTGCATGATCGCCGCTCACCGTCTGAGGAGATCCCTGTGGCCATCGAGTTCGACACCACCTCGCCCAAGTTCGCCGAGTACGCCGAACCCGGCCGCCTCGTCACCACCGAATGGCTCGCGGAGCGGCTCGGGAACCCGGGTCTGGTGGTGGTCGAGTCCGACGAGGACGTGCTCCTGTATGAGACGGGTCATATTCCTGGTGCGGTGAAGGTCGATTGGCACACCGAACTCAACGACCCGGTCGTGCGCGACTACGTCGACGGCGAGGGCTTCGCGAAGCTGCTGAGCGGCAAGGGCATCTCGCGCGACGACACGGTGGTCATCTACGGCGACAAGAACAACTGGTGGGCGGCCTACGCGCTCTGGGTCTTCTCGCTCTTCGGCCACGAGGACGTGCGTCTGCTCGACGGCGGCCGCGACCGCTGGATCTCTGAGGGGCGTGAGATCACCCGCGATGCGCCGACGCCCACGCCGACCGAGTATCCGATCGTGGAGCGCGACGACTCCGTCATCCGCGCCTACAAGGACGACGTGCTCGCCCACATCGGCAGCCCTCTGATCGACGTCCGCTCCCCCGAGGAGTACAGCGGGGAGCGCACCACGGCACCGGCCTACCCCGAAGAGGGCACGCTGCGCGCCGGCCACATCCCGACCGCGCAGAGCGTGCCGTGGGCGAAGGCCGTCGCCGAGGACGGCGGCTTCAAGTCACGTGCCGAGCTCGATGCGATCTATCGCGACGGCGCGGGACTCGCTGACGGCGACGACGTCGTCGCATACTGCCGCATCGGCGAGCGTTCCAGCCACACCTGGTTCGTGCTCAAGCATCTGCTGGGCTTCGAGAACGTGCGCAACTACGACGGATCATGGACAGAGTGGGGCAGCGCCGTGCGCGTTCCGATCGTGACCGGCACCGAGCCCGGTTCCCTCTGACCGTGTGACAATGACAGGGATGAGCACCAGCGAAGTTCCCGACACCCTGGCCGAGATCCGCGACGGATTCCTCGAGACCCCTGAGGCAGATCGTCTGCTGCTCCTGCTGGAGTACTCGGAGGAGCTTCCCGAGGTCTCCGCGGAGGTCGCGAGCCACCCCGAGATGTGCGAGCGCGTGGCCGAGTGCCAGTCGCCCGTCTACATCTACGTCGAGGTGAACGACGGAATCGTCACGATGCACGCCACTGCTCCGCCGGAGGCACCGACGACCCGTGGTTTCGCGAGCATCCTCGTGCAGGGCATCTCGGGCCTCACGGCAGACGAAGTGCTGGCGATCCCCGACGACTACCCGCAGTCGATCGGACTCACGAGAGCTGTCTCACCGCTGCGGATCGGCGGCATGACCGGGATGCTGATGCGGGCGAAGAATCAGGTCAGGCAGAAGCGCTGAACCCCTGAGCGCGGAGCCAACCGACGATCGCGTCGCTCCACCCGACCTGGTCGTAGTTCCACAGCTTGGTGTGGCGTGCCACCGTGAACCGGGGCATCGTCACGAGATCGGGTCTGGCCTGCTGAAGCGCATGCGAGGCGTCGGCAGGGACGAATCCGTCGTCGTCGCTGTGCAGGATCAGGATCGGCACCGCAAGCTCCTCGGCGCGGGCGACCATGTCGAGACGATCGAACGGGATCGCATCCTCCGCTCCGCTCAGCCGCGCCGTGAGCGGTACCGAGAGGGCGGTCATCGCGAGGTCCGGCAGCGGAGCGCGCATGCCGGCCTCTCGCGCCTGGAAACGCAGCACCGTGCGCCAGTCGACGACAGGCGATTCGAGGATGAGGCCCGCGATTCGGTCGCGGTTGCCCGAGGAGACGGCGGTCTGCAGCGCGACCGCCCCGCCCATCGACCAGCCCATCAGGATCACGCGGTCAGCGCCGTGGCGCAGCGCGTACGAGATGGCGGCATCGACATCACGCCATTCGGATGCTCCGAGGGCGTACGCTCCGCTGCGACTGCGGGGCGCCTCACCGTCGTTCCGGTAGGACACGACGAGGTTCGGGAAGCCGGCCGCGTGCAGCACAGGCACCGCACGAAGGCATTCGGCGCGTGTGACACCTCGGCCGTGCACCTGGATGACCCAGGTCGACGACTCGGCCGGAAAGAACCATGCCGGACACGGTCCGGCGGGCGATCCGATGAGCACGTTCTCCCACCGGAGGTGCAGCTCGCTCGGGGTGGCGTAGTACCAGCCGCTGAACGCGGCATCGCGGTCGACTCGAGCCCCTGGTTCGATCTGCGTCAACAGCTTGCGACGCACGGTCGTGGCGTCGGCGCTCAGCACCGCCCCCAGCTTGACGTAGCCGTAGGTGCCCGACGTGAACAGCCCGTAGCGGCCCGGCAGCTCGGTGTCGCGCGTGCGGGTGAGTTCGATCGTCTGGGCGCCCGTGTCCACGGCGAGGATCTCGGCATCCGCGGGGCGTTTCGCCGGGATCACCACGCGCCTGGCGATGCTGAGCACGAGCAGAGCCATCGCCGCCCCGAGCGCGAGCAGTGCAGGGACAAGGAGCGCAACGGCGTGCCTGAGACTCTTCATCGCTTCCTGACTCTAGCCTGTTGCCGTGACCGCACACCCCGATGCCGGGACGATCTTCGACGCCGCAGTGGCCGAGCTGCGTGATATCGCGTTCCGCGCGGACATCACGATCCGTGAGATCCCCACCCCTCAAGGCCTCGCCCCGCACGCCCTCGCGCTCGCCGCCGACGTCCGTCCGGACGACGAGGGAGAGTCCGCCTACGGAACCGGCCGGTTCGTGCTGCTGCACGATCCGGACACGCCTTCCGCATGGGACGGAGCGTGGCGGATCGTGATCTTCGCCCAGGCGCCGCTCGAGACCGAGATCGGAACCGACCCGCTTCTCGCGGACGTGACATGGTCGTGGCTGGTCGACGCGCTGGACTCCCGAGGCGCCGGATACCACTCCGCATCCGGCACGTCGACCAAGACGCTCTCGAAGGGCTTCGGCGGCCTCGCGGACGAAGGCGACGGCGCCCAGATAGAATTGAGGGCGTCCTGGACACCCGAAGGCCCCTTCACACCCCACGTCGAAGCATGGGTCGAACTGGTCGGAATGCTGGCGGGTCTTCCGCCCGGTTCCGAGGGCATCGCCGTGATCGGCGCGCGAAAGGCAGCACGTGACTGAATACTCCGTGATCTCCGACGTCTCGGAGTTCCGTGCGGCATGCGCCGCGCTGGCCGCAGGCACAGGCCCTGTCGCCGTCGACGTCGAGCGGGCATCCGGATTCCGATACTCGCAGCGCGCGTACCTCGTGCAGGTGTTCCGCAGGGATGCGGGGGTCTTCCTCTTCGACCCGCCGCCGCTCGGCGACTTCAGCCCGCTTCAGGAGGCGATCGGCGACGTGCAGTGGATCTTCCACGCCGCGAGTCAAGATCTCCCGTCGCTGCGCGAACTCGATCTGCTTCCTCGCTCGATCTTCGACACCGAGCTCGCCTCGCGTCTGCTCGGACACGAACGCGTCGGTCTCGCCGCCGTGGTCGAGAACACCCTGGGCATCACTCTCAAGAAGGAGCACTCGGCCGCGGACTGGTCGACGAGGCCGCTCCCCGCAGCCTGGCTCGAATACGCGGCACTCGATGTGCTGCATCTGATCGACGTGTACGAGGCGCTCCAGGCCGAGCTCGAGGAGCAGGGCAAGACCGAGTACGCGGCAGAGGAGTTCGCCGCGACGCTCACGCGCCTCCCCAAGCCGCCGCGCGAAGACCCCTGGCGCCGACTGAGCGGGCTCCACCAGGTTCGCGGCGCCCGCAACCTCGCCGTCGCCCGATCGCTCTGGCAGGCACGGGAGGCCTTCGCGCAGGATCAGGATGTCTCCCCCGGTCGCCTGGTCCCCGATCGCTCGTTGATCGCCGCGGTCCTCGCGAACCCGCAGAGCAAGCAGGCGCTCGCGGGAGTCAAGGACTTCCAGGGTCGAGCCAGCCGCACGCAGCTCGACCGGTGGTGGCAGGCGTTCGTCGATGGGCGCGCGACCGAGGAGCTTCCACGCGAACGCGTCCCCAGCGATGCGCTGCCACCCCCTCGTGCGTGGTCGGACCGCAACCCCGAGGCCGATGCGCGGCTTAAGGCCGCACGCCCCGTGATCGAGGCGACGGCAGAGGAACTGGGGATGCCGACCGAGAACCTGCTGACCCCCGACTACCTCCGTCGCGTGGCCTGGGATGTGCCGGGCACGACCCCCGAGGCCATCGGAGATGCCCTCGCGGCGCTCGGCGCACGCCCGTGGCAGATTGCACAGACCGCACAGAAGATCGCCGACGCCTTTGTAGAAGCAGCGCAAACGCCCGACGAGACGCCGCCGCCCGCTTCGTAGGTTCGACCCAACCGATTCCTCCCGGTTTCCGGCCCTCCCTAAACTGAGGCCACCGCACAAACTTGGAGGCAGAGTGGCCGAGATCTCGGACGTCTTCTTCGTCGATGGAGTGCGCACCCCCTTCGGGCGCGCCGGCGAAAAGGGCATGTACTGGAACACCCGCGCAGATGACCTCGCCGTGAAGGCGACCATCGGCCTGATGGAGCGGAACGCAGCCGTCCCTGCTGATCGCATCGACGACGTCGCCATCGCCGCGACGAGCCAGACGGGAGACCAGGGCCTCACCCTCGGCCGCTCGGTGGCGATCCTCGCCGGGCTTCCGCAGACGGTTCCCGGCCTCGCCGTGGAGCGCATGTGCGCGGGAGCGATGACCAGCGTCACGACGATGGGAGCATCGATCGGTGTGGGTATGTACGACTTCGCCCTCGCCGGCGGCGTCGAGCACATGGGCCACCACCCGATCGGCGGCAACGCCGACCCCAACCCCCGGTTCGTCGCGGAGCGCATGGTCGACCCCGGCGCCCTGAACATGGGTGTCACGGCCGAGCGCATCTTCGACCGCTTCCCACACCTGACGAAGGAGCGCTCCGACCGGTTCGGCATGCTGAGCCAGCACAAGGTGCAGGCGGCGTACGACGCCGGCAAGATCCAGCCCGATCTCGTCTCCGTCGCGATCAAGAGCGCCGACGGAGCGTGGGGCCTGGCCACCGAGGATGAGGGCCGACGACCGCAGACGACGATGGAAGACCTCGCGGCGCTCAAGACCCCGTTCCGACCGCACGGTCGTGTGACCGCAGGCACATCGTCGCCCCTCACCGACGGCGCGACGATGTCGCTGCTCGCTGGTGGCGGTGCGGTGAAGGAATTCGGCCTCGCCCCGAAGATGCGCATGGTGTCGTTCGCCTTCGCGGGCGTCCAGCCCGAGATCATGGGCATCGGCCCGATCCCCTCGACCGAGAAGGCACTGAAGAAGGCCGGGCTCACGATCGCCGACATCGGCCTGTTCGAGCTCAACGAGGCCTTCGCGATCCAGGTCATCTCGCTGCTCGACCACTTCGGTATCGCTGATGACGACCCCCGGGTCAACCAGTGGGGCGGCGCCATCGCACTCGGACACCCGCTCGCGGCATCCGGTGTGCGTCTGATGATCCAGCTCGCGGCGCAGTTCGCCGAGCGTCCCGACGTGCGCTACGGCCTGACCGCGATGTGCGTCGGTCTCGGCCAGGGCGGCTCCGTCATCTGGGAGAACCCGCACTTCGACGGCAAGAAGAGGAAGTAAGCGCCGATGGCACACTCGATTTCCGAACAGTACGCGAACGTCGACTTCTCCCCCATCCAAGCTCTCACCGACGACGAGGTGATCACGCACTCTCCTGTGCGCGACATCCGTCTCGCCTCGGGCAAGGTCCTCGCCCTGATCACGCTCGACAACGGACGCGACCACACTCGTCCGAACACCCTCGGCCCGGCGACCCTCACCGCTCTCGGCGACACGCTCGACGGCCTCGCCGCTCGCGCGGCCGTCGGAGAGATCCAGGCCGTCGGCATCACCGGCAAGCAGTACATCCTGGCCGCCGGGGCCGATCTCTCGGACATCAGCAAGGTCGGCTCGCGTGACAACGCGCGCCTGATCGCGCAGCTCGGCCACAAGGTGCTGGGCAAGTTCGGCGAGCTCGGCGTTCCGTCCTTCGCGTTCGTGAACGGGCTGGCGCTCGGCGGCGGCCTCGAAATCGCGCTCAACTCCAGCTACCGCACGGTCGACGCGTCCGCCGCGGCGATCGCGCTTCCCGAGGTCTTCCTGGGCATCATCCCCGGCTGGGGCGGCGCCTACCTGCTGCCGAACCTGATCGGAATCGAGAACGCCCTCGAAGTCGTCATCTCGAACCCGCTCAAGCAGAACCGGATGCTGAAGCCGCAGCAGGCCTTCGATCTGGGCATCGTCGACGCGATCTTCCCCGCAGCGAACTACCTCGAGAACTCGCTGGCCTGGGCCGACGCCGTGCTCGGCGGCAAGAAGGTCGAGCGCAAGAACGAGCCGGGCAAGATCGAGCGACTCACCAAGTGGCCGATCGCCATCAAGATGGCGCGCGGCATGCTCGAGTCGAAGATCGGCACCGTTCCGAAGTCGCCGTACGCCGCGCTCGAGCTGCTCGACAGGGCGAAGAGCGGCACCAAGGCCGAAGGCTTCGCGCGCGAGGATGAAACACTCGCCGAACTCGTGACGGGCGACCAGTTCGCGGCATCCATGTACGCGTTCGATCTCGTGCAGAAGCGTGCGAAGCGGCCCGTCGGCGCACCCGACAAGGCCCTCGCCAAGAAGGTCACCAAGGTCGGCATCATCGGCGCGGGGCTCATGGCGAGCCAGTTCGCGCTGCTGTTCGTGCGCAAGCTGCAGGTGCCGGTGCTGATCACCGACCTCGACCAGGCGCGAGTCGACAAAGGCGTGGCCTACATCCACGAGGAGATCGGCAAGCTCGAGAGCAAGGGTCGCCTGGATGCGGACTCCGCGAACAAGCTTCGAGCGCTCGTCACCGGCACGACCGACAAGAGCCTGTACGCAGACTGCGACTTCGTCATCGAGGCCGTGTTCGAAGAGGTCGGCGTCAAGCAGCAGGTGTTCGGCGAGATCGAGAAGATCATCGCCGAAGACGCGATCCTGGCGACCAACACCTCATCGCTCTCGGTCGAGGAGATCGGCGCGGAGCTCGCTCACCCCGAGCGTCTCGTCGGCTTCCACTTCTTCAACCCGGTCGCGGTGATGCCGCTGATCGAGATCGTGAAGACGCCCGTCACCTCCGAGGGGGCGCTCTCGACCGCGTTCGTCGTCGCGAAGAATCTGGGCAAGAACGCGGTGCTCACCGCGGATGCTCCCGGGTTCGTGGTGAATCGCCTGCTGGCCAAGGTCATGGGCGAGGCAGCTCGCGCGGTGTACGAAGGCACTCCGATCACCGATGTCGAGAAGGCCTTCGCACCGCTCGGACTGCCGATGGGACCCTTCCAGCTGATCGACCTGGTCGGGTGGAAGGTCGCAGCCCACGTGCAGGACACTATGGCGCACGCGTTCCCGGAGCGCTTCTACGCGAACGAGAACTTCCACGCTCTCGCGGAGCTCGACGCCGTGATCGAGAAGGACAAGGGCGGTCGGGTCACAGGCTGGACGAAGCAGGCCGAGAAGCTGCTGAAGCCTGCCGTCGGCAAGACGCCCGCGTCGGCCGAGACGATCCTGCAGCGGGTGCAGGACGGTCTCGCGAGCGAGATCAAGCTCATGCTCGATGAGGGGGTAGTGCCCGAGGTCGAGGACATCGACCTGTGCCTCATCCTCGGCGCCGGCTGGCCCTTCATCGACGGTGGGGCCTCGCCCTACCTCGACCGCGAGGGCGCCTCGGAGCGCGCCTTCGGCGGAGAGTTCCACACCCCGCAGATCCGAGGTATCGAGAACCGCTGATCGGAAGCATCGAAGGGGGTCGCGCTCGGCGCGACCCCCTTCGTCATGTCTGCTGAACGGGACGCTCGTCGTCGTCGCCGGAGCGCGGCCAGAACGACATCGCACGCTCCGCGAGCGCCGTGATCGTGAGCGACGGGTTCACGCCCGGATTCGCGGGCACAGCCGCCCCATCGACGACGTGCAGCCCCGGATGCCCCCAGACACGGTGGTACAGATCGACGACACCGGTCGCGGGGGACTCCGAGATCACCGCGCCGCCGAGGAAATGCGCGGTGAGAGGGATCCCGAAGACCTCGGGCCATGAGCCCCGAGCCTCGGCGGGCACGCCACCGTCCTTCTGCATGCGCGCGGCGATCGCCACAGCCGCACGGTGCGCCTGCGGCAGATAGCTCGGGTTCGGCTCACCGTGCCCCTGCCTGCTCGTCATCACCAGTCGGCCGAATCGGCGCCGCAGCGTCAGTGTGAGCGAGTTGTCGACGGTCTGCATGACGAGAGCGATGATGCCGCGTTCGCTCCAGCGCCGGAGAGACCCCATACGCAGCTGACGAATCGGCGCCCGAAGGAATCGCCCGACGAGACCGCCCAGTCGGCGGCCGAGCGGCACATCTCCGGGTACCAGGATCGACGCCAGCGCGCCCATCAGATTCGAGCCCGGCCCGTAGCGCACGTTCTCGACATGGGTGCGCTCGTCGACGTGGAAGGAGGTCGTGATGGCGACGCCCTTCGCGAGGTCGAGAGAAGTCGGAACCCGGGCCGAGATCGCGCCGTCGAGAGCCTCGGAATTGGTCCTCGTGAGTCGCCCGACAGCGTCCGACACACGGGGAAGAACGCCCGAGTGCTTCATCCGATGCAGCAGCTGCTGCGTGCCCCAGGTGCCCGCAGCCAGCACGACCTGACCGGCGCGCACGGTGCGGCGATCACGACGCAGCCAGGCACCGCTGCGCACGCTCGTCACGGCGAACCCGCCGCCCGCCAGCTCGCGCACCTCGGTGACGGTGCGAAGGGGCTCGATCACCGCGCCGCGGCGCTCCGCGAGTGCGAGGTAGTTCTTCATCAGCGTGTTCTTCGCGCCGACACGGCATCCGACCATGCAGTTGCCGCAGAGCGTGCAGCCCGTGCGATCCGGGCCCTCTCCCTCGAAGAACGGATCGGGAGTGCGCTCCCCCGGCGTGCCGAACCACACCCCCACGGGAGCACGCCGGAACGTGCTGCCGACACCGAGATCCTCTGCGGCACCGGCCATGATGCGCTCGACGGGACCGGAATGGGGGTACCGCTCGACCACGCCGAGCATCCGCTTGGCCGTCGCGTAGTGCGGCGAGAGCTCGGCGTCCCAGTTCGCGAGTGCGCTCCACTGGGAGTCGGTGAAGAACGCTCGCCCGGGCTGATAGAGGGTGTTGGCGTAGTTCAGCGATCCACCGCCGACGCCCGCCCCCGCGAGGATCATCACGTGCGGCAGACGGTGGATGCGCTGGATGCCGTAGCAGCCGAACGCGGGCGCCCACAGGTAGCGGCGCACGTCCCAGCTGGTCTTCGCGAAGTCCTCGTCTTCGAAGCGGCGTCCGGCCTCGTAGACCCGCACGCGATATCCCTTCTCGACGAGCCGCAGCGCGGAGACGGATCCCCCGAAGCCCGAGCCGATCACGATCACGTCCTCGTCGAACGCTGCGCTCTCGCGTGCTTTCCCTCCGCTGTCAGCCACGACCCGTGTCCTTCGCTGCAGGCACCAGGACGGTGAGCGCGGCCGGGCGGACGCTGACCGTGCACTCGTCCTCGCCGATCCGCTCTCCGTCGGCGTACACGACGAGTCCCGGTGCACTCACCGTCACAGAACGGGCACGTCTGTGCGCCACTTCGCGGCGCGTCAGGTGGGCGCCTCGGAGCAGCAGCGGAAACAGCCGCAGCAGACGAAGGCGGCTCAGCGGCGCCACCTGTACGAGGTCGAGGAGACCGTCGTCGGCTTCCGCGCCGACACACACAGGCATGCCGCCTCCATAGCTCTCGGTGTTGCCGACGGCCACGAGTGTGCCAGGAGCTGCCACGGCGTCGGAGCCGTCCACGGACACCGTGAACTCCATCGGGCTCAGGCGCAGGAGCTCGATCGCGAGGGCGAGGTAGTAGCGCAGCACGCCGTGAGGCCAGCGCAGTCGGTTGGTGAGATCGCTGACCTTCGCGTCGAAGCCGAGAGCGGCGATCGTGAGGAAGAGCGCGACTCTGCCTCCGCTGCGCATCTCTCCGACGTCGATCGCTCTGGTGACTCCGGAGAGCGCGAGCTCCGCCGCGGCGACCGGGTCGTGGCGAGGAAGGCCCAGGGCCCGTGCGAGGTCGTTCCCCGTGCCGGCCGGCACGAGCGCGACGGGTACGGAGGCGCCGCAGACCAGGTCGAGGATGCCGGACAGCGTGCCGTCTCCTCCGACGACCACCAGGACTCGAGGCGCTTCATCGAGAGCCTGCGCCGCGAGCACGAGGCTCGATGCGGCGGAGTGCCCGGTGAACACATGCACGTCCGCGCCGCGAGCCCGCAGATGGGCGAGAGCTGCGGCTGCCTCGCGCCCGGCGCGTCCCTTGCCAGCGGAGGGATTCGACAGCATGGCGATGTGGTCGCCCACGTCAGCGCGTCCGATCAGCGGAGATCACGGCACCGGGATTGAGGATCCCCGTGGGGTCGAGCTCTCGCTTGATCGCGGTCAGGATCCTCACGCCGGTCTCGCCGATCTCCTGCTCCAGCCACGGCGCGTGATCGCGACCCACGGCATGGTGGTGGCTGATCGTGCCGCCGTTCGCGATGATCGCGTCGTTGACACGCGCCTTCACCTGCCCCCAGACCTCCAGCCGGTCGGACCGGATGCCTGCCAGCACGGTGAAGTACAGCGATGCTCCCGTCGGATAGATGTGGGACACGTGGCACATCACGTAGGGCTTGGCCCCGACATCCGTGAGTCCGTCGCGGAGTGCCGCCGTGATCGCGGCATTCAGTATGCCGATGTTCGCCCAGGTGGTCGCCGTCTCGAGCGTCTCGCAGAAGACTCCGGCATCGAGCAGCGCGTCGCGCAGATACGGCCCGTCGAAGCGTCCGTCGAGCCAGTCCTCAGCCGCTCCTTCACCGGAGGAGAATCCGCCAGCAGTAGCCAGCAGCGCGGACGTGCGCGCCCGGCGCTCGGCGATGCCGTCGCCCTCGTACACGGTGACGACCGCTGCACCCTTCGAGAGCGCCTTGCCGATCCGCCCGACCTGAGCCAGACTGACCGCGGTCTCCGCCTCATCGGACAGGCGGATGACCGTCGGCCCGCCGCCGTGCTGCGCCACCGCTCTGAGGGCATCGGCCCCCGAAGCGAAATCCGGGAAGGTCCAGGACTCGAGAACGCGCTCACGCGGAATCGGATGGATGCGGACGCGGACCTCGGTGATCACCCCGAAGATGCCTTCGGAACCCAGGAACACGCGGACCAGGTCGGGCCCCGCGGCAGACCCCGGCGACCGCCCGAGATCGACGTCACCTGTCGGCGTCGCCACCCGGATGCCCGTGACCATGGTGTCGAAGCGCCCGTGGCCCGCAGAGTTCTGCCCCGACGACCGCGCGGCCGCGAACCCGCCGATCGTCGCGTAGCGGAAGCTCTGCGGGTAGTGGCCGAGCTCGTATCCATGCGCGCCGAGCAGCGCCTCTGCATCGGGCCCGGTGGTTCCTGCGGCGAGGACGGCTTCGCCACTGACCGCATCCAGGCGGAGAAGACCGGTGAGTCGGCGCAGATCCAGGCTGATCACGGCATGGTGACGACCGCGTTGCGGATCGAGAGCCCCGACCACGCTTGTCCCGCCGCCGAAAGGGATCACCGCGACGCCGCGATCGGCGGCGACGGCGAGCACGGCAACGACCTCGTCGTGATCGGCAGGAAGCACCACGGCGTCCGGGGCGACCTGATGCGGCAGTCGTCTTCGCAGCAGGTCGGGCGTGGAGCGGCCCCCTGCATGGCGGATCCGAGCCTCGTCAGAGACATCGACTCGATCGTCGCCCACGACGACGGTGAACGCCGTGATGTCGTCGGGAGTCAGCGCAGAGGCATCGAGGAGCACGTCCCCGAGCTCGACGGGCGCGGCGGGCTTGCGGATGCGCCCGAGCAGCAACGGGAGCAGCGCCCGCACGGCACGGGGCAGATCAGCGGCTTTCGCGGGATCACCCCAGCCGTTCCACCGCATCTCCGAGCGTGCGGCGACTCTGCCGTTCTCCTGACCCATGCGTTACAGTGTGACAGATCATGGAAGAACGTCAAGTGACTGCAGAAGCGCGGCTCGCACAGCATCTGCTCTGGGACGCCACCCAGGCGCGCATCCTCGACGCGGCCGACGAGCTGATCAGCCGCAGGGGGGTGCACGGAGTCACCATCGCAGAACTCGCGCGTCGCGCAGGTCACAGCCGTCCGACGATCTACCGCAGCTGGAACGACGCCGACGACGTCGTGCGCTCATCCCTGCTCCGCCGGGTCGCCCGCATCGTCTCGCAGTTCCCGACAGAGCCCCTCACCCGCCACGACCTCGTCGACGACGTGCTCCGTTTCTCGGCGTCCTTCCGCTCCGACGAGGTCTATGGGCGCCTGCTCGCGGACGAGCCCGAGGTCTTCACGCGCTACACGCTGCAGCGCGTCGGATCGAGCCAGCGGTTGATCCTGCAATGGCTCGCCGCAGCTATCCGGACCGCGCAGCAAGGGGGGAGCGTCAGAGCGGGAGAACCGAGCGAGATCGCGGTGATGCTGCTGCTCATCGCGCAATCGGCGGTGCTCTCGCACGGCACCGTCTCGGAGCTCATCTCCGAGCGTTCGTGGGAACGCGAGCTGCGTGCCGCGCTCGACGGGCTGCTCCGGCCGTGACCGCTCACTCCCCCGACCTCAACGTCGCGCGTCGGGCCTCAGACCTCGCTCGGGCCGCCGACGAGACCGTCGACGTGCTCGTGATCGGCGGCGGGATCACCGGCACGGGAGTCGCTCTCGACGCCGCCTCTCGAGGGCTGACCGTCACGCTGCTCGAAGCGGATGACCTCGCATTCGGCACGAGCCGGTTCAGCTCGAAGCTCGTGCACGGCGGCCTTCGCTATCTCGCCACCGGTGACGTCGCGACCGCGAAGGAGAGCGCCCTCGAGCGGCACCTGCTGATGACGGTCATCGCACCGCATCTCATCCGGCCATTGGGCCAGCTGATGCCCTTCGCCGTCGGCGTGACCGCCGCACAGCGCGCCGCCGGCGTCGCAGGCATGGCCATGGGCGATCTGCTGCGGATGCGGGCTCACACGCCACGAACAGTGCTGCCCGGGCCGCGATTGGTTTCGGCGCGCGCCGCCCATGATCTGGTTCCCGCGCTCGACCGCCGAGGACTTCGGGGCGGCATGCTCTCGTACGACGGACAGCTCGTCGACGACGCGCGATTGGTCGTGACGGTCGCCCGCACGGCCGCGGCTCTCGGCGCACGCATCCTCACGCGGGTCCGCGCGCGCCGGCTCCGCAGCGATGGGGCGATCGCCGAAGACGCGCTGACCGGCGAGGCCCTGGACATCCGGGCCCGCTCGGTGATCAACGCAACCGGGGTATGGGCCGGGACCCTCGACGAGTCGATCACCATGCGCCCCAGCCGCGGAACCCACATCGTCTTGGACGCCGCCGACCTCGGACACCCGTCGGCGGCCCTGACCATCCCGCACGAAGGGTCTATCAGCCGTTACGTGTTCGCTCTGCCGCAGCAGAGCGGACGGGTGATCGTCGGTCTGACGGACGAGGATGCTCCGGGCGCTGTGCCGCGGATCGCCACGCCGACAGAGGGCGAGATCCGCTTCCTTCTCACGACCCTGAACCGGGTGCTGGCCGAGCCGATCGGCCGGGAACGCGTGCGCGGGGCGTTCGCGGGCCTCCGCCCACTGGTCGACACGGGCGCGAATTCGACCGCGGACATCTCTCGCCGTCATCTGGTCGCCGCCTCCGACGCGGGGTTCGTCAACGTCCTCGGCGGCAAGCTGACGACGTACCGGCGGATGGCGGAGGACGCCGTCGACCTCGCGGCACGCGTGAGCGGTCTGAACGCCGCGCCGAGTCGGACGGCGTCCCTCCGGCTCACCGACACCGCGCCGAGCTGGTCTCACACCGGTTCAGACACCGACGGCGCGGTGCCCCGCGTGCAGGTCGAGTTCGCGGTGCGCGCCGAGGGCGCGATGACCGTCGACGACATCCTCGACCGGCGCACCAGGGTCGGCCTCGTCGAGGCCGACCGCGAGCGCGTGAGAGTCACGACCGAAGCACTGCTCGCCGAGGTGCTCGCGGACCTCGGCTGAGGAGCCTCGCCTGAGGCGCGCCGAGCCTCGCCCGCGCCCGCGGCGTATCCACCTCGCGGCGTCGTGGGTAACACCGACGGAACAGCGTGTGAACACCGGCATCCGAGAGCGGAGAATGGCCGTGCACAGAAGCAGCAGGCGGCACAGTGGAGTCATGGACATGCTCCTCTCGATGCTCGGTGGTAAGGGAATGTCGGGTCTGTTCAAGACCGGCACGGCGATCCTCACGATCCTGCTGGTCGTGCCGGCCCTGTTGAAGATCTTCGTCGTCACGGTGGATGAGGGGTGGGCGGCGATCCGCACGCGGAACGGCAAGCCGATCATCCGCAACCGGCCGCAGCGGCGGCCCACCTCACGCGGGGGCGCGGTCGGCGAAGTCGTCGTGCTCGACCCCGGTTCACACGGCGCCTTCCCGCTGTTCTACTGGTACAAGCTCATCGACGTCCGCTGTCGCGCGACCGACCTGCCCGCCCGCGAGATGACCGGTGCCAGCGGGCATCAGCACCGGGTGCACGCGTCCTTCGAATGGCGACCATTGGCCACCGGCAGAGATCTGCGAGTATTCGAGCTCGACGTGGTGAACGTGAACGAACGCGCGTCGAACATCGTCGGCGCGGCGCTGCGAGACGTCATCCGGAGCCTCGACGGAGCCGAGCTGCCGCACAATGACGAGATCAACACCCGCGTCATCGCCGCCAGCGCTGACGAGGTCCGACGTGCCTGCGGCGTCGAGCTCGTTCGAGTCATGGTCACAGGCGACGCCCTGACCGACGGCTATCTGCTCTCCACCGCGCTCCGCGACACGGGCCGCGGTGCCGAAGCCGTCGCGGCGCTGCACGCCCTCAACTGACCGGGCGAGCACTCCCGGGATCAGCTCCGCTCGTGCAGCGGAAGATCGACAGTGCCGGTCTCCCCCGACTGGCGAGCGACCGGAATACGAGTCCCGAGAACCTGCGCGACGACGTCCTGCGCGATCTTCGACGCGGTGAGGCCTGCATCCGCGAGGATCTGATCGCGCGAGGCGTGATCGATGAACTCGTCCGGCAGGCCCAGCTCGTCGACCGCCGTGTCGATGCCCGCCTCGCGGAGCACCTGACGCACGCGCGTGCCGATGCCTCCGACGCGGATTCCGTCTTCGAGCGTGATGACCAGGCGATGACGCGCGGCCATGCTGACGATCGAGGGCTGAACAGGGATCGCCCAGCGGGGGTCGATGACCGTCGCGCCGATCCCCTGAGCGCGCAGTCGCTCGGCGACATCCATCGCCAGCGCCGCGAACGGCCCGATCGCGACGAGCAGCACATCCTCGGACTCGCCACGGGCGAGCACGTCGACACCGTCGTGCAGGCGCTCGAGGGCGGGAAGCTCAGGCGCGACGTCACCCTTGGGGAAGCGGATCACGGTCGGGGCGTCTTCGACGAGTACGGCTTCGTCGAGCGCTTCCTGCAGGCGCACCCCGTCGCGCGGGGCGGCGATGCGGATGTGCGGGACGATCTGCAGCATCGCCAGGTCCCACATGCCGTGATGACTCGGACCGTCGGGACCGGTGACACCCGCGCGGTCGAGAACGAACGTGACGCCCGCACGGTGGAGTGCCACGTCCATGAGCACCTGATCGAACGCGCGTCCCATGAAGGTCGCGTACAGCGCCACGACCGGGTGCAGGCCTCCGAAGGCGAGACCGGCGGCCGATGCCACCGCATGCTGCTCGGCGATTCCCACGTCGTAGACGCGGTCGGGGAATCGCTCGGCGAACGGGGCGAGACCCGTCGGGCGCAGCATCGCCGCAGTCATCGCGATCACGTCCGAGCGGCGCTCGCCCACGGACACGAGAGCGTCGGAGAAGACATCGGTCCAGCCGGTCCCTCCCGACGAGAGCGTCTCACCGGTCGTCGGGTCTATGCGCCCGACAGCATGGAACTGGTCGGCCTCGTCATCTCGAGCGGGCTGGTAGCCGCGCCCCTTCTCCGTGATGGTGTGCACGATGACGGGCGCGCCGAACGACTTCGCGAGCTCGAGGGTCTCCATGAGCGCGGGAAGATCATGTCCGTCGACCGGGCCGAGGTACTTGATGTCGAGATTGGAATACAGCGCCTCGTTGTTCGTGAACCTCGAGAGGAACCCGTGGGTCCCGCCCCGCACACCGCGGAACACGGCACGGCCGACGGGCCCGAAGGCGCGGAAGAGGCGGTCCGATTTGTGGTGCAGCTCCTTGTACGCCGCGGCCGTGCGCACTCGGTTGAGGTAACGGGACATCCCGCCGATGGTCGGCGCGTACGAACGCCCGTTGTCGTTCACCACGATGACCAGGTTGCGGTCGTTGTCGTCGGAGATGTTGTTGAGCGCCTCCCACGTCATGCCGCCGGTCAGCGCGCCGTCCCCGACGACCGCGACCACGTGGCGGTCTGCACGCCCGGTCGCGGTCAGTGCGCGCGAGACGCCGTCGGCCCAGCTCAGCGAGCTGGACGCGTGCGACGACTCGACGACGTCGTGCGGGCTCTCGGAGCGCTGCGGGTAACCGGCGAGCCCTCCGCGCACACGGAGCGATGAGAAGTCCTGACGTCCGGTGAGCAGCTTGTGCACGTACGACTGGTGGCCCGTGTCGAAGATGAACGGGTCGTCGGGAGAGGAAAAGACGCGATGCAGGGCGATCGTCAGCTCGACCACTCCGAGATTCGGTCCCAGATGCCCGCCGGTGCGCGACACGTTCTCGACGAGGAATTCACGGATCTCCCCCGCGAGCTCGATGAGCTGATCCTCAGACAGCGAGTCGAGGTCACGGGGTCCTGAGATGCTCGGAAGAATCGGCATCTGCACCTCCTCATAGGCACCGTTCGCGGCATCCGATTCCGGTACGGACGCCTGCTCGATCCTACCCCGGGCATCCGGGAAAGCTCGGAGAGCGACTCCCCCTTGACACAGGCGCTGACACGCGGAAAGGGCCCGGTTCCGAAGAACCGAGCCCTTTCCGACTGTGCGATCAGACCAGCGAACGCAGCACGTACTGCAGGATGCCGCCGTTGCGGTAGTAGTCCGCCTCACCGGGGGTGTCGATGCGGACGACCGCGTCGAACTCGACGACCTGCTTGCCCTCGGGCGAGTCATCGGTCGGGGCGGCGGTCACACGGACCGTCTTCGGGGTGGTGCCGTTGTTGAGCTCCTCGAGACCCGTGATCGAGACGACCTCGGTTCCGTCGAGACCCAGCGACTCCCAGCTCTCGCCGGCCGGGAACTGCAGCGGGACGACGCCCATGCCGATCAGGTTCGAGCGGTGGATGCGCTCGAAGCTCTCGGTGATGACCGCCTTGACGCCCAGCAGGCTCGTGCCCTTGGCCGCCCAGTCACGCGACGAGCCGGAGCCGTACTCCTTGCCACCGAAGATGACGAGCGGGGTGCCCTGCTCCTGGTAGTTCATGCTCGCGTCGTAGATGTACGACTGCGGGCCGCCCGCCTGGGTGAAGTCGCGGGTGTATCCACCCTCGACGACCTGACCGTCGTTGACGGCCGAGACCATCATGTTCTTCAGACGGATGTTGGCGAACGTTCCGCGGATCATGACCTCGTGGTTGCCTCGACGCGAACCGAAGGAGTTGAAGTCCTTGCGGTCCACACCGTGCTCGGTGAGGTACTGAGCGGCGGGCGTGCCTGCCTTGATGTTTCCGGCGGGCGAGATGTGGTCGGTGGTGACCGAGTCGCCGAGGGTCGCCATGACGCGCGCGCCCTCGATGTCGCGCACCGGGGTGAGCTCCATCGTCATGCCGTCGAAGTAGGGCGCCTTGCGCACGTAGGTCGAGTTCTCGTCCCACTGGAAGATGTCGTCGTCCGGGGTGGGCAGGCTGCGCCAGCGCTCGTCGCCGTCGAAGACGGTGGCGTACTGCTTGATGAACTGCTCACGCGAGATCGACGAGTCGACCAGCTCCTGGACCTCGGCCGGGGTGGGCCAGATGTCCTTCAGGAACACGTCCTCGCCGTCCGTACCCTTGCCGAGCGCGTCGTTCTCGAAGTCGAAGTGCATCGACCCTGCCAGTGCATACGCGATGACCAGCGGCGGGCTGGCGAGGTAGTTCATCTTCACGTCGGGGCTGATGCGACCCTCGAAGTTGCGGTTTCCCGAGAGCACGGCGGTCACCGCGAGGTCGTGGTCGTTGATGGCCGCGGAGACCTCTTCGATCAGCGGACCCGAGTTGCCGATGCAGATCGTGCAGCCGTAGCCGACGGTGTAGAAGCCCAGGCCCTCGAGGTCCTTGTCGAGTCCGGACTTCTCGTAGTAGTCCGTGACGACCTTCGAGCCGGGGCCGAGCGTCGTCTTGACCCACGGCTTCTGCTTGAGGCCCTTCTCGAGCGCCTTGCGGGCGACGAGACCTGCAGCGATCATGACGGACGGGTTGGAGGTGTTCGTGCACGACGTGATGGCCGCGAGCGTCACCGCACCGTTGTCGAGGATGTACTTCTCACCCGAGGGCGTGGTGACCGGCACGGGCTTGGACGCATTGGCCGGTGCGCCGCTGTTGATGTGCACCGGTCGGGTCGTCGTGGGCTCCTCTTCACCGGGGACGGAACCCGGGTCGGACGCCGGGAACGAGTGCTTCGACTCGAGGTCGACCACGGAGTCCGAGGTCGATGCGGAGGCGTAGGAGAGGATGTCGTGCTCGAACTGCGTCTTCGCCTCGGAGAGGAGGATGCGATCCTGCGGGCGCTTCGGGCCGGCGATCGACGGCACGACGGTGCCGAGGTCGAGCTCGAGGTACTCGCTGAAGGTGGGCTCGTGGGAGGCATCGTGCCAGAGCTTCTGCTCCTTGGCATACGCCTCGACGAGCGCGACGGCCTCGTCGCTGCGACCGGTCAGACGCAGGTAGTCGAGCGTGACGTCGTCGATCGGGAAGATCGCGGCCGTAGAGCCGAACTCGGGCGACATGTTGCCGATCGTGGCGCGGTTCGCAAGCGGCACGGATGCCACGCCCTCGCCGTAGAATTCGACGAACTTGCCGACGACGCCGTGCTTGCGCAGCAGGTCGGTGATGGTGAGGACGACGTCTGTCGCCGTGACACCGGCCGGGATCTCGCCGGACAGCTTGAAGCCGACGACGCGCGGGATCAGCATCGACACGGGCTGGCCGAGCATCGCGGCCTCGGCCTCGATGCCGCCGACGCCCCAGCCGAGCACGCCCAGGCCGTTGACCATCGTGGTGTGCGAGTCGGTGCCGACGCAGGTGTCGGGGTACGCACGCAGCACGCCGTTCACGTCACGGTCGTAGATGACCTTGGCCAGGTGCTCGATGTTCACCTGGTGCACGATGCCGGTTCCGGGCGGGACGACCTTGAAGTCGCTGAAGGCGGTCTGACCCCAGCGGAGGAACTGGTAGCGCTCGCCGTTGCGCTCGTACTCGATCTCGACGTTGCGCTCGAGCGCGTTCTCGGAACCGAAGAGATCGGCGATCACCGAGTGGTCGATGACCATCTCGGCGGGCGAGAGCGGGTTGATCTTGTTCGCGTCGCCGCCGAGGGCGGTCACGGCCTCGCGCATGGTCGCGAGGTCGACGATGCAGGGAACACCGGTGAAGTCCTGCATGACCACGCGGGCGGGCGTGAACTGGATCTCGGTGCTCGGCTCTGCCGCGGCATCCCATGAACCCAGGGCTTCGATCTGCGCCTTCGTCACGTTCGCGCCGTCCTCGGTGCGAAGCAGGTTCTCAAGGAGAACCTTGAGGCTGAAGGGGAGCTTGTCGAAACCGGGCACCGTGTCGATGCGGAAGATCTCGTAGTCGGTGCTGCCGACCGTCAGGGTGCTCTTGGCACCGAAGCTGTTCACCGTGGACACGAATCCGTCTCCTTCTATTCGGATGGGAGCGACAGGCGCCTCCATCTTGCTCGCCAGCGAGCCCCTGCGGCTAGCAAGGCAGACCTAACCAGTCTGCTCCGCTCAGCCTCCGGGCGAAAGCCTGCAATTTATCTTGATGTCAAGATAAATCTATCACGACTGGACAGGTGCCTCGGCATCCGACGCGCGCGGGTAGAGCGCGCGCACGACGAGCCACGTGACCGCGATCAGCGGTGCGAACAGCGGAAGACCCATGATGAGCTTGAGCGTGCCGAGCGCCGTGACATCGCCGGCGAGGTACAGCGGGAGCTGCACCGCCAGTCGCGCGAAGAACAATGCGGCCCAGGAGACTCCGAGCCAGAAGAAGGCCCGGCGCTTGCGGCGGTCACCGCGCCAGGCGGTGCCCTCCCCCATCAGGAACCCGACAGCGAGGCCGATGAGCGACCATCCGATCAGCGCGGAGACGAGCATCGCCGTGCCGTACACGGCGTTCGTGATCAGGCCGGGGACGAAGTTGTCCTCACCTCGCCCCGTCCAGAGCGCCAATGCCGCAGCGGCCGCAGCGGCCACCAGACCGCCGATGGCCGCGGACGGCGGGGACTTCTGCACCAGCCGCACGAGGGTGAACACGGCGGCGAGCCCGACGGACACTCCCAGAGGGAGGATCAGCGGCTCGGGGCGAATCGTGAAGAGGACGACGAACGCGAGGCTCGGGAGGACGGACTCGAGGATGCCGCGCCACCCGCCGATCGCGGACCAGACCACCTTGTGGGTCGCACCGCTCTCGGTCGGGTCGAGCCCTGCGCGCCGAGCGGCGCCGCCGAGCGCCGCGCCGACGATGTCGGAAGCGGTCTGCTCGCGCTCGGGCTCCGGGGCCGGGGTGGTCACGCGGAGCCGGGAGTCGCGGGCATCTTCAGCGGGATCAGGTCGCGCGGAGGCATCGGAGCCCCACCGCGGACGACCACGATAGACCGGAAGAGGTCCTCGACCTTCGCCGCGGCTTCGAGATCGGAGGCGGCAGCGCCGCCGATCACGCCGCGAAGGAACCAGCGAGGACCGTCGATGCCGATGAACCGGGCGAGCCGCAGCTCCGAGCCCTCGTTCGCGGCCGCCGGCACTTCGGCGAGCAGTTCTTTGCCGAGAGGACCGTCCCGCTCCTCCACGCGACCGCCCTGGCCGCGCACCTGGTCGCGCAGCTGCACTCGCGTCTCATCCCACAGCCCGCCGGAGCGCGGTGCGGCGAAGGGCTGCACCTGCAGCGAGGAGTCGGCGTAGTCGAGACCGACAGCGACGATGCGCTTGGACTGCTCCTCGACCTCCAGGCGGAGATTCAGTCCTTCGCGCGGAAGGATCTTGATTCCGCCGAGGTCGATGTACGGGCGCACGGGGTTCGCCTCGGAGTCGTCGAAGGGACCCTGCGTCGCCCGGTCGTCCGGGGCCGACTTCGAGGGAGTCGCGTTGTTGTCAGTCATTGGCCTGTCCTGCCGAAGGGGAATGGGATCCTGCCTGGTAGCCGGTCGAACCGAAGCCACCCTCGCCGCGGACGCTGTCGGGCAGCTCCTCGACCGGGATGAACGTGGCTCGCGTCACGGGCATGACGATCAGCTGCGCGATGCGGTCGCCGACGGCCACATCGTACGCGCTGCGGCTGTCGGTGTTGATCAGGCTCACCTTGATCTCGCCGCGGTATCCGGCATCCACCGTGCCGGGCGAGTTGACGATCGAGATGCCGTGCTTGGCGGCGAGACCGCTGCGTGGCACCACGAATGCCGCGTATCCCTCGGGCAGCGCGATGCGCACGCCCGTCGCTACGAGGGCTCGCTCCCCCGGGGCGAGGTGAACGGCCTCCGCCGCCACCAGATCGGCTCCGGCGTCGCCGGGGTGCGCGTAACCGGGCACCACAGAGGCGATAATGGGGACATCAACGGAATCAGTCACCCCACGAGGCTAATGCAGAACATCGCTCCTGACGCGCGGACCCGCTACCGCGAGAGACTGTCGCCCAGCCTGTGGCTGCTGGTGACGGTCGCACTCGCGGGCCCGATGGTCGCCCTCATCTTCGTCCCGGTCGGCTCCACGATCGCTCTGATCGTCGGCGCCGTCGTCTCGACACTGCTCGTGATCGCGTTCATCGCCCTCACGCCCGTGGTGTCGGTCGAGGGCGACGTCCTGCGCGCGGGACGGGCGCACATCGAGACTCGGCACCTCGGCACCCCGACTGCGCTGACCGGCGAGGAGGCGC
Organism: Microbacterium sp. LWH13-1.2; assembly: GCF_038397735.1. Classification (NCBI taxonomy): domain Bacteria; kingdom Bacillati; phylum Actinomycetota; class Actinomycetes; order Micrococcales; family Microbacteriaceae; genus Microbacterium; species Microbacterium sp. LWH13-1.2. Next base: position 1,508,332 of record NZ_CP151635.1, read on the forward strand.
GCCACGCGCGCGGCCCCGGACTGCCTGCCCACGGGTGGCACCTCATCCGCGGCGGCGTGGACGGCGTGGTCGTGGTCCCCAACATCGACCCGGATGACCCGGTCGACGCCTGGACCGTCTCGACCAGGACGCCGGACCGCCTCGCGGCGGCGATCCTCGCCTCCCGGGCCTGACGACAGCCGAGCCACGGACAAAGACGACGCGCCCCTGACCGGAAGGTCGGGGGCGCGTGGAATCTCGTTCGAGTGCGCTCAGGCGGCGCACTCCTTGCAGATGGGGCCGGAGGAGCCCTCGTGATCGAGCTGAGAACGGTGCTTCACCAGGAAGCAGTTCATGCAGGTGAATTCGTCCTGCTGCGCGGGCAGCACGACGACATCGAGCTCGAGGTCGGAAAGATCGGCTCCGGGAAGATCGAAGCTGGACGGGTTGTCCGCATCCTCGTCTCCCGAAGAGCCGGAGCTCTTGTCCGGCACACGCTCCTTGAGGGCTTCGATCGACTCGGAGTCGTCTTCACTCTTGCGGGGAGCGTCGTAGTCGGTTGCCATGTGGTGAATCTCCACTTTCATGCGAGTGGGTGGTGCGCCGTCGGGGTAATCGGCGGCCATAGTTTGCACGACTGCGAGGCAATAAGCAAATGCCCGAGCTTGCGACAGACCAAACTCACGGCACGCCCAGAGTATTCCCGGCTGAGAGGCGCACCGCGTGACACCATGAACGCACACCCATCAGAGGGGCATTCGCATGGAAAACGTCACCATCGTCGGCACAGAAGCAGGTCTGCTCGTACTCGCGACCGAGTCGGGCGAGCGCTTCGCGCTGCCCATCGACGACGTCCTTCACCGCGAGATCCGGCGTGCGACGCGACAGAGCGAGCCGACTGCTCAGCGCCTCGCCGCGAGCCCGCGCGACATCCAGGCGCAGATCCGCGCCGGGCTCACGGCCCCCGAGGTGGCTGAGCTCCTCGGCATCAGCGTCGACGACGTCATCCGCTTCGAGGGCCCCGTGCTGGCTGAGCGCGAGCACGTGATCGGCCAGGCTCTCGCCGTTCCCGTTCTGATCGGGAGCGACGTCGAACCCGACGCGCAGCCGACGTTCGGCACCGCCATCCGCGCCAAGCTCTCCGAGCTCGAGGCCACCGCCGAACGCTGGGCGAGCTGGAAGGACGAGAGCGGCTGGATCATCAAACTCGAGTTCGCTGCCAACGAGGTCGATCACGATGCTCGCTGGAGCTTCGATCCGCGTCGCAGTGCCCTGGCGCCGCTCAACGCCGATGCGACGCAGCTCTCGCGTCAGGGCTCTCTCCCGGAGGGACTCATCCCGCGGCTGCGCGCCGTCGAAGCCGAACGCCAGGCATCGCCCTACAAGGACGACAGCCGCTTCGACTCCGGCGCCTTCGGACCGCGCCTGATCCCTGCCCCCGAGGCCGATATCGAGGACGTGGCCGCGCCCGAGCGCTCCACCGCAGCAGTGCAGGATGCCGCGATCAATCGTGCACCGGAATCGGCCACGACGAGCCCCGAGACCGCCGACCTGCTCGAGGCCCTCCGCCGCCGCCGGGGACAGCGGGAGACCGCACCGGTCCTCGAGACGTCCGAGGACGACCAGGACGACCGCGATCCGATCGCCCTCTTCGACGCCTTCGAGAGCTCCGTTCCCGAAGAGGAGGGCCGGCCGGAAGTCACCCCCGAGCCGGCGAACGACAACTCCGGCCGACGTAAGCGGCGAAACGCCATGCCCTCGTGGGACGAGATCGTCTTCGGAGCACGCACCGACGAGTAGAGTCCGCGGGCCGAGCGCTCCACGGCTCGATGCAGAGGCCGCTCAGCGGGCGAACGCACCGAAACGGAGCAGGGGCACCTGGCGCTCCTCCGGAGTGAGGCCGCCGTGTTGACCGATCATGCCCCGGCTGCGCTGATCCTGCGCGGTCCCGTCATACACCGCGCCATTGCCGCGCGCGACGACGAGCACGTCGCCGATCCGCGACGCGGCTGCGGCAGTGACCTCCGGGCCGAACAGCCCCGCCGCGATCGCTTCCTGACGTGTGCCGACGTCGGCGCGGCCGTCGAGGTCGCGCGTCCATCGATCGGCGACGGCCGCAGCCTCGACGTCGGGATCGACGTAGACGTGCAGCATCCGCGGTTCCCCGCCGATGTGACGCACATCGGCCAGATGCTCGGCTTCGAGCACGATCTGCCGATGCGCGGGTACATCGACCATGCCGTGGTCCGAGGTGACGAGCACTCCGACTCCCGGCGGCACCCGCCAGGACATCGCGGCGTCGATCTCCTCGAGCGCCGACACCCACTGCGCAGAATCGAGGCCGTAGCGGTGGCCCGCCTTGTCCACCTCCGGCAGGTAGCAGTACACCAGCGAACCGGGATGCCGTTCGGCCAGGTCGTACGCGACCTGGACCCGCTCTGCCGGCGTCTGCGCGGCGACGAAGTCGGCACCGCGGAGCGTCGCTCGTGTGAACCCGCTTCCGGCGTATGCGGCGACGCCGACCGCGAAGGTCGGTCGTCCCTCGGCACGGGCGCGCTCGAAGATCGTCGGCGCTGCCTGCCAGGTCGCGGGGTCGATCCCTACGGACTCCCAGCCGGTGAGCTGATTGACCAGAGCATCCTGCGCGGGGTCGAGCACGCTGTAGCCGACGAGACCGTGCTCGCCGGGCCACACGCCCGTGAGGATGCTCGTGAGGGCCGCCGCGGTGGTCGACGGGAAGACCGAATGTGCCACATCCTTCTTCGCCATGCCCGCCGTCAGCGTACGGGCATGCCCGGCATGGGCGCGCAGGCTGATCGCGCCGAGGCCGTCGATCAGCACGAGCACGACGGATGCGGCCCGCGGCAGGGTCGCGAATTCGCCGCGCAGAGCGGCGAACACGTCGTCCGCCACCCCGACGACGCTCCGGACTGCGAGCGACTCGGACGGTAGAATGATGGGCATCCGAGCCAGTCTGACACAGGCTCCCGTACGCCCTCAGCCTCGCACCCATTCAGGATGGCCATGCCGAAGACCCCGCCTCCCGAGCTCGCCCCGGAGAGAATCCAGGACATCGATCTCGAAACCGAGATGCAGGGTTCCTTCCTCGAATACGCCTACTCGGTGATCTACTCGCGAGCGCTGCCCGATGCTCGAGACGGTCTCAAGCCCGTTCAGCGACGCATCCTCTATCAGATGGCGGAGATGGGACTCCGCCCCGACCGCGGCCATGTGAAGAGCGCTCGTGTCGTCGGCGAGGTCATGGGAAAGCTGCACCCGCACGGCGACACGGCGATCTACGACGCCCTGGTGCGGCTCGCGCAGGAATGGGCGCTTCGTGTCCCCCTCGTCGACGGCCACGGAAACTTCGGCTCGCTCGACGACGGTCCCGCGGCGGCTCGTTACACCGAGGCGCGTCTGGCCTCGCCGGCGATGGCGCTCACCGAGAACCTCGACGAGGATGTCGTCGACTTCATCCCCAACTACGACGGCCAGTTCCAGCAGCCCTCCGTGCTCCCGGCCGCCTTCCCCAACCTCCTCGTCAACGGCGCGAGCGGTATCGCGGTCGGCATGGCCACCAACATGGCGCCGCACAACCTGATCGAGGTCGTCGCCGCCGCCACGCACCTGCTCGAGAACCCTGAAGCCACGACCGAAGAGCTCATGGAGTTCGTGCCGGGGCCAGACTTCCCCTCGGGCGGCATCCTGATGGGGCTCGATGGCGTCAAGGACGCGTACACGAACGGGCGCGGCGCGCTCAAGGTGCGAGGCAAGGTCTCCGTCGAGCCCCTCGGACCGCGCCGAACCGGCATCATCGTCTCGGAGCTGCCGTACATGGTCGGCCCCGAACGGCTGATCGAGAAGATCCGCGATGCGGTGCAGGCGAAGAAGCTGCAGGGCATCAGCGATGTGACGGACCTCACGGACCGCAACCACGGACTTCGCGTCGCGATCGGCATCAAGACCGGGTTCGATCCCCACGCGGTGCTCGAGCAGCTGTACCGCCTGACGCCCCTCGAGGATTCCTTCAGCATCAACAACGTCGCACTCGTCGACGGGCAGCCCCGCACGCTGGGGCTCAAGGAGATGCTCCGGGTCTACGTGGCGCACCGTCTCGAGGTGATCACGCGACGCAGCCGGTATCGGCTCGCGCGGCGCGAAGAGCGGCTGCACCTCGTCGAGGGTCTGCTCATCGCGATCCTCGACATCGACGAGGTCATCCAGGTCATCCGGTCGTCCGACGACTCCGAGCAGGCGCGTGCGCGGCTGCGCTCCGTGTTCGACCTCAGCGAGCTGCAGGCCGAGTACATCCTCGAACTGCGCCTGCGCCGATTGACGAAGTTCTCGCGCATCGAACTCGAGACGGAGCGCGACGCCTTGCTCGCCGAGATCGCCGCGCTGCGCGAGCTCCTCGGCAGCGACGTGCTGCTCCGGGCTGCGGTCGCGAAGGAACTGGATGCCGCAGCAGACGCCTACGGCACTCCTCGCCGCACGCTCCTGATGAACGCCGCTCCCCCGAAGCCCCGTGCGACGAAGGGAGCGGTCGATCTGCAGATCGCGGACGCGCCGACCGTGCTCGTCCTCTCGACGACCGGTCGAGCGGTGCGGGTGGATCTCGGCGAAGGCCAAGAGCTCTCGCTGCCACCTCGCCGCAGCAAGCACGACGCGATCCTGACGACGATCGAGACGACGGTCCGTGCCGAGATCGGCGCGCTGACGACCGAGGGTCGCGTGCTGCGGTTCTCGCCAGTCGACCTGCCGTCGGTGCCGTCGTCGTCCGTTCAGCTGGCCGCAGGAGCGCCGCTGCGCGACTACCTCGGGATCACCACCCGAGGAGAGCGCATCCTGGGCTTCGTCCGTTTCGACAGCGAGGTGCCGATCGCGCTCGGCACGGCACAGGGCACCGTGAAGCGGATCGTCCCGTCGACGCTTCCCGTGCGACCCGATCTCGAGGTCATCGGCATGAAGCCCGGTGACACGGTGGTCGGTGCGGTGGCTGCGCGAGACGATGACGACCTCGTCTTCGTGACGACCGACGCCCAGCTGCTCCGGTTCTCCGCGTCCGCCGTGCGACCACAGGGTGCACCGGCGGGTGGCATGGCCGGCATCAAGCTCGGCGCAGGTGCCTCGGTGCTCTTCTTCGGTGCGGTGACCCCCGAGTCCGACGCCGTGGTCGCCACTGTGTCCGGAGGCGACAGCAGCCTTCCGGGAACCGAACCGGGCCGCGCCAAGGTCTCGTCGTTCTCCGAGTACCCCGCGAAGGGCCGGGCGACCGGTGGCGTGCGCGCGCATGCCTTCCTGAAAGGCGAGGACCGTCTGACGGTCGCCTGGGTGGGACCGAGTCCGGCGCAGGCCGTCGACCCGACCGGTGCCGTGCGCAAGCTCCCCGACGCGGGTGCACGTCGCGACGCCTCGGGGCAGCCGATCGACGGTGTGATCGGCAGCATCGGTCGCACCCTGGTGTGAGGGCAGGTGGGCCGGGCGTCAGTCCCCGCCCGGACCGCCTCTCAGAGTCGGAGCGCGAGGATGTTGGCAGTGAGGCCCGCTGCCGTGCCGCAGAGGATCACGGTGTCACCGGTGCCGACCCGACCGCTCTCGAGCGCGCGGGCCAGCATGAACGGCACCGATGACGACACCATGTTGCCGAACTCTCTGACCTCGTCGATGCGGCGTTCGACCGGGATGCCGAGGCGATCGAGCATCGGTCCGAGCGCGGCCGATGCCTGATGGGGCACCCAGAGCGCGACATCGTCGTAGGAGATCCCCGAGCTCCGGTGGAACGCGTCGAAGAACTCAGGCAGCACGCGCATCATCCCGAGCAGCGCTCGGCGTCCGTCCATGTCGAACAGGTAGTCGGCGGGGTCGGCCGTGGCATACGCCTGCGCGGGCGAGCCGGACAGCCCTCCCCTGATCTCGGTGTCGTGCGCGTAGGCGGGCCAGGTGCGCTGAGCGCTCGCGATCACGCCCCGGTCGGCGTCTGCGGAGCGGCGGAGCACGACGGCTGCACCGGCATCGCTGAAGAGCTCGAAGCTCTCGCGCTGCTCGGGATTCAGGAAGCGTGTTCCCACATCGCCCGCGAACACGAGGATCGTCTCGTGGTCGCCGGCGTCCAGGTACCGAGACGCGACGTCGAAAGCCGTGATGAAGCTCGTGCAGGTCGAGTTGACGTCGAAGGCGGCCGCATGACCGGTGAGCGTCAACCTCTCGAGCACGAGCGCGGCCGTGCACGGGATGGGCTGGATGCCCGCTGCCGAGGCACCCACGACGAGGTCGATCTGATCCGCCGTGACGCCCGCGTGCGAGAGCGCCCGTTCGCACGCCTCGGTCAGCATGTCGAGATGCGACACGTCGTCCTCGATGCGATACCGCGTCTCATCGCCGAATCGCACCGTCCGAGCGGGAAGCGACGTGCCCCACCCGACGATCTCGCAGTTCCTCACCATCTCCGGTCCCCCCATTCCTGCACCACCCGGCGCAGCTTCACCGAACCGTCTCTCACATAGTCCACGAACGTGAGCTCGGGCCGCTCACAGCCGAGTCTGTCGGCCAGCGTGCCCACCTCGTCCTCGACGCGGCGCCGAGACCGATCATCGACCGTGTCCAGGGCGATCTGCAGCCGCGACGCGCCGATCTGAGTGATGCGGTACTCGTCGAAGCCGTCCGCGTAGAGAAGCGCACGGGTGATCACATCGGCGAAGACCGGGACGTCACGCCCGTCGAGGCCTCGGAAGACCAGCGTGTCGCCCTCTCTGCCCTCGATGCGCTCGATCGCCGTGAGCGCGCTGCCGCAGGGGCAGGGTCGATCCCGCTCACGGAGGACGTCGCCGAGCCGATACCGCACGATCGGCTGCGCGCGTCGGCGGAGGTCAGTGATGATCGGCGTGAACCGCTCGGCATCCAGCGCCTCGCGCTCGACGAGGATGTTGTCCTCGTTCAGGTGGATGACCCCGCGCTCGCAGGTGTGCGCGAGGAAGCCCTCCGTGCACTGGTAGAGCTGGTGCAGGAGAGGCTGTCCGAGCGACTCCCTGATGCGCTGCTCGTCGGCGATCTCGAGCACTTCGGCCACCGAGTACACCCGCTGGGGCACGACGTCGAAGGCGCCCGCATCGGCCGCTCGCGCGATCAGTCTCAGGACAGACGGCGGGGCGACGAGGATGGTCGGGCGGTACTCCTGCAACCGGGCGATGTTCTCGTCCATATCGGAGTACACGTCGAAGTACCGGAACGACACCGCGCGCGAGGCGACCGACTCGTAGAGGCTGTTGTCCGCCCGGAGGAACAGCGCGATCCGATGCCCGAGCAGCCTGCCTCGAGGGAGGGTGCGGGCGAGCACCGTCCCCACCCAGGCATCGCGTTCGGGGCTGCTGACCACGAACAGGCCGCGGTGACCGCTCGTCCCACTCGAGAGCCCGACAGAGTTCGAACCCAGATCCGCCTCGAAGTCTCGGGAGCGCTCGTTCTCGATCGCGAGGGCGAGCGCCTCGTCGCGTCCGGCGCCCACGGTGTTGATGTCGTCGAAGCGGCTCATCATGACGCTCTTGTCCATCAAGGGAAGCTCGGAGAAGTGACGGCTCGCCAGCTGCTCGCGGAAGTACGCTGATCGCTGCCGCAGGAACCTCAGGTGAGACCGCAGCAGGCGTCGCTGCCGCCGCTCGACCGCCGCCCTCGTGTGCAGCGGCCGCAGCCACCGCACCGCGACGAACTCTCGCAGGATCGCGAACTTCGACATCAGTCCAGCAGCTCTTTCGCGCCGAGCGGGTCATGGCTGCATACGATCCGGATGCCGGCGGACGCCAGGTCGCCGAGAACACGGGTTGTCGCGGCGTACCGATCCGCATCGTGCTGGACGAGCCGGGGCAGCGTCTTCAAACCCGCGGATGCGTCGACCAGGTCTCTTCCCCAGGCCGCATCCCCCGCCAGCAGCACTCGGCGCTCGATCAGCGCACCCAGGTGCCCGTCGGCATGGCCTGGAAGGTCGACCACCAGGTATGAGCCGTCTCCGAAGAGGTCGTGAGCGCGCAGTGCGACACCTCGGATCTCGACCGTCGAGAATGCGTCGGCATCGAGCACCACGCCGTCTGTGCCCGGAAACCACTCGGGGAACAGCCCAGGGAGCACCCCCGTGCGGAGCCGAGGCGCGGCGAGGGTCCGCACGTGCCCGGCGCTCAGCACGAAGGTGGCGCGCGGAAACCGACGGACTCCCCCGACATGGTCCGGATGCAGGTGAGACAGCACGACGTGCGTGACGGATGCCGGGTCGACGCCGTCCGCTCGCAGACGTGCGCCCACGTCATCCTCGTCATCGACGGTCGGCGGGAGCAGACGCCGGTAGACGGCACCGCGCCAGCCCGTGCGCCACTCACCCGTCGCGTAACCCGTGTCGAACAGCACGCGCCGCCCGTACGAGTCGTCGTACAGGAACACTCCGGACGGGAATTCACGGACTCCGTGCGGCGCGTCGTGGAACATCGCACCGACATCGTGCGAGGTGCTCCCGCACACGTAGTGGCGGAGTCGGGCGGTCACGCGCTCGCCCTCAGGTGGGCGGCGACAGCGGCGAGGGCATCATCCAGCGTCACCTCGGGTCGGTATCCGAGCTCCTCCTGCGCACGCGAGATGTCGAGGGTCTGCGAGTAGGCGATGGTGCTGAGCGTGTAGCGGGTGAGCGGAGGTTCGGGCCGCCCGGGCAGCACCGCGCACACGCCCTCCAGAGCAGAAGCGATCGCCCAGGCGACACGTCTGCTCATCGGCCGGAACCGAGGCGTCTGCCCCATGAGATCGAGCAGTGTCGTCAGCAGCTCGCGGAATCGCCGAGGGTCTCCGTTCGAGATGTTGTACACCCCTCCGGCACCGTTTCCTTCGGTCACCGCCAGTCGCAGCGCCACAGCGACGTTCTCGACCGCGGTCACGTCGATGAGGTTGTCGCCGTCGTCGAAGAGCGGCACGCCGATCCGCGTGTGCACATCGAGCAGCCTCGGCACGAGGCTCGGATCCCCCACTCCGATGAGCCCTCGAGGGCGAAGGATCACGACCTCGGGGATCGTCCCGGCATCCATCGCCTCGAGCAGGAGGTCCTCGGCGGCGATCTTCGACCGGATATAGCCGTTGAGGCGATTGCTGCGATCGACATCGGGCTCCCGGATCGCGACGCGGTCGTGGGCCGCCGCGTACACACTCGGAGACGACACGTGCACGATCCTTCGCACGCCGTTGCGGCGGGCGAATTCGACGACATGCCCTGTGCCCTCGATGTTCGCCTCGCGGAAGTCCCTCCACGGACCCCACGGCGTCGACAGCGCCGCACAGTGGATCACGGCATCCATCGGGAGATCGCGGGTGCGGAGCGAGACGAGATCGCCGGGAACGCAGTGATCGCCGTCCGCGACCCGGGTGAGGGCCGCGGTGTCGCGCCCCGCCGCGAAGACCTCGTACCCCTGGCTCTGCAGCTCGGGCACCACGTAGCCGCCGAGGAACCCACTCGCCCCCGTCACCAGCACACGGGCTCCGGACATGCACATCACCCTAGCCGCCCTATTGTGGTCGAGTGCGCATCGCCATGGTCACCGACTACTACCTGCCGACTCTGGGCGGCGTGCAGACCGTGATCAAGGCGCACAGGGAGGCTCTGGAGCACGCCGGGCACGAGGTCTTCGTGTTCGCTCCTCTGGCTGAGCCCAGTGCCGATCCGCACGTCGTGCGGCTGCCCACGGCCCGTGGCTTCGCGCCGGACGGCTATCCGTTCACGTGGACGCCGGCAGCGGCGGCGGCGGCTCTTCGCGACGGTCTGAGCATGCACCGGATCGAGATCGTCCACGTGCACACCGAGATGTTCGCGGCGCTGGCCGGCTTCGAGGCCGCGCGGGCCCTCGGCATCCCGATCGTGCAGACCATGCACGGGCGCATCGACGTCTACACGCGATCCGTGCTTCCCCTTCCCTCGGTCACGACGGCGTTGCTCGCGGCGATGCATCGACGACGTCTGAGCCACGACCGGGCGCGCATCGACTCGACCGCCGCGTATGCGAAGACGCGCATGGCCCAGCGGATGTGGCGGCTCATGGTGAGTCAGGCGAACCACGCCGACCAGGTGATCGTGCCATCGGCGCATTTCGCGGCGAAGCTGGTCGCCCAGGGCGTGCGGACGCCGCTCACCGTGCTGTCCAACGGGCTCGAGTCGAGTGTGCTCGACCGGGTCGGCGCGCCGACGCCGCGGATCGTCGCGCCGGACGAAGAGCTCCGCGTCGTGTGGTGCGGCCGACTGTCGCCCGAGAAGCGGCCTCAGGTCTTCGTCGACGCCCTGCGGCAGTCGCCCGGAGTCCGAGCCGAGATGTTCGGTGACGGTGTCGCGCGTCGCACTGTCGCGGATGCCGCGGCGGATCTGCCGTCGGGGCGCCTCACGGTGCACGGCGGAGTCCCCCAGTCCCGGGTGCTCGACGGCATGCGTCAGGCTCACGTGCTGGTGTCTACCTCGCTCGACTTCGACAACCAGCCGATGGTCATCCTCGAGGCGATCGCGTCGGGGCTGCCGGTGATCGTCACCGACCCTGACCTCGCCGAGATGCTCCCGGACGGCGGCGGAATCGTGACCGACACCCCGGATGCGTCGGGGCTCGCGCATGCTCTCCGCGCGCTGCGCGACGACCCGGCCGCTGTCCGGTCGATGAGCACGGCTGCGATCTCCCACCGCGATCAGGTCGCGCAGGACACCCACCGCGATGCTCTGATCGCTGTGTACCGCGCGGCACTGTCGCTCGCGCGGTGACGCTCAGGCGTCGATCGACTCCCGCGACAGACGGTCGGAGGAGTCGATGATGAACTCGCGGCGTGGAGCGACCTCGTTGCCCATCAGCAGCTCGAAGACGCGACCCGCCGCCTCGGCGTCCTCCATGCGCACCCGGCGCAGAAGCCGTCCGCCTCGATCCATCGTGGTGTTCGCGAGCTGCTCGGCGTCCATCTCGCCCAGACCCTTGTAGCGCTGGATCGGCTCGTGCCAGCGCTTGCCGGCCTTGCGGAGCTTGGCCAGGAGCGTGTGCATCTCCTGCTCGCTGTAGGTGTAGATCGTCTCGTTCGGCTTGGAGCCGGGGTTCATCACGATCACCCTGTGCAGCGGCGGCACCGCGGCGAACACGCGTCCGTGCTCGATGAGCGGACGCATGTACCGGTAGAAGAGCGTGAGGAGCAACGTGCGGATGTGCGCGCCGTCGACATCGGCGTCGCTCATCAGGATCACCTTGCCGTAGCGCGCGGCGTCGATGTCGAAGCTCCGACCGGACCCCGCACCGATGACCTGGATGATCGAGGCGCACTCCGTGTTCGACAGCATGTCGCCGACGGACGCCTTCTGCACGTTCAGGATCTTGCCGCGAATGGGCAGCAGCGCCTGGAACTCGCTGTTGCGCGCGTTCTTGGCCGTACCGAGAGCGGAGTCGCCCTCGACGATGAACAGCTCGCTGCGCTCGACCTCGTTGGTGCGGCAGTCGACCAGCTTGGTCGGCAGGGTCGACGACTCCAGGGCGTTCTTGCGACGCTGGGTCTCCTTGTGCGCGCGAGCCGAGACGCGGGCCTTCATCTCGGCGACGATCTTGTCGAGCAGCTGCGTCGCCTGGCTCTTGTCGTCACGCTTCGTCGAGCTGAACCGCGCCGCGAGATCCTTGCGGATCACCTGGGCCACGATCTGGCGCACGGCCGGTGTGCCGAGGATCTCCTTCGTCTGCCCCTCGAACTGAGGCTCCGGCACGTTCACCGTGAGCACCGCGGTGAGCCCCGCGAGGACATCGTCCTTCTCGAGCTTGTCGTTGCTGCCGACCTTCAGACGGCGTGCGTTCTGATCGACCTGCGACCGCAGCACCTTGAGCAGCTCCTGCTCGAACCCCTGCTGGTGCGTGCCGCCCTTGGGTGTGGCGATGATGTTGACGAACGACCGCGTGGTCGTGTCGTAGCCCGTTCCCCAGCGCATCGCGATATCGACGGCGCAGACGCGCTCGACCTCTGTCGCGATCATGTGACCGTCGGCCTGCAGAACCGGAACGGTCTCCTTGAAGGTGCCTTCACCCTGGATGCGCCATGTGTCGGTGACGGGAGCGTCGTTCGCGAGGTACTCGACGAACTCCGAGATGCCGCCGTCGTACCGGTAGGAGGTCTCAATCGCCTGGCCCTCGACCTCGGCTCCGTTCGCCGCGCGCTCATCGCGGATGACGAGCTCGAGGCCGGGGACGAGGAATGCCGTCTGACGCGCGCGGGTCACCAGCTCGTTGAGCTGGAACGCGGCATCCTTCGTGAAGATCTGGTGATCCGCCCAGTAGCGGATGCGCGTTCCGCTGGTGCCGCGCGGCGCCTTGCCGACGACCCGCAGCTCGCTCTTGTCCTGGAACGGCGTGAACTTCGCGTCCGGTCGCTTCTCGCCGGAGTCGGCGAAGAGCCCAGGCTCGCCGCGATGGAAGGACATCGCATACGTCTTGCCGCCGCGGTCGACCTCGACGTCGAGGCGCTCGGACAGCGCGTTGACCACAGAAGCACCGACTCCGTGCAGACCACCGGATGCGGCGTACGACCCACCGCCGAACTTGCCGCCGGCATGCAGCTTCGTGAACACGACCTCGACGCCGGTGAGACCGGTGCGGGGCTCGACGTCGACGGGGATTCCGCGGCCGCGGTCATGGACCTCGACGCTGCCGTCATCGTGCAGGATGATGTCGATCTTCGAGCCGTTGCCCGCGACGGCCTCGTCGACGGCGTTGTCGATGATCTCCCAGAGGCAGTGCATAAGGCCCGGGGATCCGTTCGAACCGATGTACATACCGGGACGCTTGCGGACGGCCTCGAGCCCTTCGAGCACCTGGAGATGATGGGCGGAATACTCGGCGGTCACAATCTCCGAGTCTATTCGCGATGCCTCCCCCCGGCCCGCAGACACTCCCCGTGGGCGACCACTGCGAGCGCTGCGCGTACGCGCTGAGCGAAACACGCCGCAAACCGGGCATTACTGCAGCCACAGCGTGGTTACATTGAGCACGCCCAACCAGCGAACCCGACACTCTCAAGGAGGCACCGAGATGAACGCAACGACTGAACGTGAGACCTCCGCCGTCGAGTTCCGCCTGACCGCCATGGATCGCTGTGATTCGTGTGGCGCTCAGGCCTACATCGCGGCCGAGGTCAACGGCTCCGAGCTGCTCTTCTGCGCCCACCACGGACGCAAGTACGAAGAGAAGCTGCGCAGCGTCGCCACGAGCTGGCACGATGAGACCGCTCGTCTGATCGACTGAGCCATTCGGTCTGATCCGCCTCGGAGCCCGTCATGTGACGGGCTCCGCTTTCGTGTAGTCGCCCTCGTCGTCACTCGATGACGACGCGCCGCACGCGGGGTGTCAGTCGGGTGAGGATCTCCTCCCCGACCGTGTCGATGCTCTCGGCGAGCGTGGTCGCGCTGCATTCCCCGTGCTCCCCCGCCCCGAACACCCGAACGGCGTCGCCCACCTGCATGCCCGGCCACGCGGCGACCACGGACGTCGTCATGTCGATGCGGACCAGTTCGCGCGGTCCGTCCGGTGTGCCGACAGTCGCTCCCACGAGCGTGGACGGGATCCCGTCGAAAGAGCCGATCGCGATCACCGCATCGTGATCGCGGACCTCGACGACCGGGGCCACGAGCTCGGCCACGGGCAGGATCCCCTCGAGGTGCGGGCCGTCGGCCGAGCGGACCCCGTAGCAGAACGCACCGATGCGGGAGACGGAACCGCGCAGCTCCGGGCGCCACCAGGAAGCAGCGGATGCGGTCAGGTGCAGCGCCTCGGGGGTGCCCCCGGATTCCTCGACCACGCGGACGGCCTCGAGGAATGCCGCCTGGGCCTCGTCGTCCTCGGCGTCGCTGGCCTCGGCGAGATGACTCCAGACTCCGACGAGCTCGAGCTGCCCCGCGGCCTCACCTGCTCTGACGTCCGCGATCGTCTGCGCCCACTCCTGCGGAAGCAGTCCGTTGCGATGCAGCCCCGTGTCGATCTTGAGATGGATCCGGGCGCGAAGTCCGAGATCATGTGCCCGCGCGATGATCCGCTCGAGATACTCGGCGCTGCCGACACCGAGGTCGATGCCCTGCCGCAGCGCCTCGTCGATCTCGGGATCGGTCGATGTGACCCAGGCGAGCACGCGCCCGCTCTCGCCCAGTACGCGCCGTGCCTCGACACCGCTGTCGACGTCATAAGAGCCGAACCATTCGACGCCGGCGCTCTGGGCTGCCTCCACCGCCCAGCGGAGCCCGTGTCCGTACGCGTCGTCTTTGAGGACCACCATCAGCGCCGACGGAGCGATGCGCTCGCGCACGGCGGCGATGTTCGACACGAACCGATCGGTGCGGATGCGGAGTTCCGGGCGGCTCATGCCTCCCACCCCCGCTCCGCGTGCGACCCGGCCACGGCGATGAGCTCGGCGATGGTGAGTCCGGTCACAGCGCTCCAGCGCGCGAGCCCCGGGCCGGCAGGTCCCGTCCCGCCGAAGTAGGTGGCGTCGACACCCGGCTGGGGATCGGTCGCATCCTGCAGATCGACCACACAGACATCCATCGCGACGCGCCCGACGATCGGCCGTTGCACACCGTCGATCTCGACGTGGGCCGCATTGCCAAGTGCCCGAACGATCCCCTGCGCGTATCCGCCGGTGATGAGTGCCGCTGTGGTGTCGCGAGTTGCCCGATGCGTGTAGCCGTACGAGACCGCGTCTCCGGCCTTCAGCGGCTTCGTCGACAGAATCCGTCCGACGAGGCGCATCACGGGGATCGTCTGCAGCGTCCCCTCGGCATCCGGCAGTCCGTAGAGCAGGAAAGGGTCGATGTCGGCCACGCCCTCGGTGACAGCCTCGATGCCCTCGAGTCGCAGCATCTCGGCCTCTTCCGCGTAGTCCACGAGCACGGCCGCGGCGCCGGCACCCGTCACGGCGTGCGCGATCGCGAGCACTCCATGGCCCCAGGCATCCTTGCGGAGATCCGCGATCCGGCCTCCCGCGTCGACGGCTGCGGACGCGGACGCGGCCAGAGCCGACCGCGAGATCATCGCCCGCGGACGGGAGCTGGAAGTCTTCTCACACACGGTTCCAGCCTAGCTCCGCCTTCTCAGGATGCCCTGCGTGCCCCCCGTAGACTGGATGGGACCCCGACCTTGGAGATCCATGTCACGCTTTTCCCTCGTGCCCCGCGTCCGCTATCTGCTGACGCGCGCCCGCCGCATCGACGTCGCCTCGGTGATCGAGAGGGCCAAGGAGTCATCCGCCCAGCACGGCAAGGCCGTGCCCCTCGTGGTGGTCGACATGCTGTGGTCGGCGGGTCGACACAACGTCGGATTCCAGGACTACATCGACTACGACTTCGCGATCCTCACCAAGGCCGAGCGCGACACCTTCATGACGCACCCGGTCTCCAACGAAATCTCGCAGAAGTACGACCACCCCGATTACCGGCACCTCTTCCACGACAAGGCCGAGTTCAACGCCGTCTTCGACGCGTTCCTCAAACGCGAGTGGATGCTCATCACCGAGGGCAATGCCGAGGAGCTGCGCGCCTTCACGGAGCGCCAGGGCACGATCGTCGTCAAGGAGACGCACGGTCAGGCCGGCACCGGCGTGCACCGCTACCACGCGGCCGACGTGACCGACTGGGACGCCTTCCATGCGGAACTGCTGTCGAAGAAGCAGGTGCTGGTCGAAGAGGTCATCCGTCAGCACGCCGACCTCGCCGCCGTCTGCCCCGGCACGGTGAACACCACCCGCATCACCGCGTTCTTCGACGGCGAGAAGACGCACATCCTCGCGATGGCGCAGAAGTTCGGCCGCGGAGCCGTCAGCGACCAGATGAGCTTCGGCGGTTTCTACACCATGCTCGACGAGGACGGACATTCGGTGGGCTCGGGCTACGACTCGCACGGGCACGTCCACGTCACGCACCCCGACTCGGGCTTCCCGATCGCCGATTTCCAGCTGCCGATGATGGATGAGGTGCGCGAGTTCGTCGACCGGGTCGCCCGCGTCGTGCCTCAGGTCCAGTACGTCGGCTGGGACGTCGTGGTCACCGCCGAGGGACCTGTCCTGGTCGAGGGCAACTGGGGAGCCGGCGTGTACGAGAACAAGCCGAGCGTCACGGGCATCCGCACGGGCCACAAGCCTCGCTACCAGGCCGCCATCGGGTTCTGACCCGACCGGGTGCTGACCCGACTCGGGCACGAAGAAGGCCCGGATGCTGAGCATCCGGGCCTTCTTGCTGTCAGCGCGACTCGCGAGGATCAGGCCTCGCGCACGATTCCCATCGGCGTCGACTGCGTCGCCTGGCCGAGGGGGTTGTCACCGAGGATCTGAACGAGCCGGCGCTCACCGGCCTTGTCGAGAGTCGATCCCAGGATGTTGCCGCCGATGTCGTTGATGTCGACGACCGCCACATCAACCTGTCCGCCGACCAGCTTCTGGATGCGGAGAGCGACCTCGCGCGGGTTCTTCGGTCCGAGCACGACCGCCTGGTTGTAGGGCGGGATCGTGTTCTTCGTGGGGCCGTCGATCGCGCGGGCCTTGTCGCCCGCGATGCGATAGAAGTCACCGCGACGGCCGAAGGCCTTCGTGATCACCGAGACGCCCGCTGCGAAGAGGATGCGCAGGGTGCCGCACTCGCGCAGCGCCATCTCCATCGTCTCCGGCATGCCGAGGCCGATGCCGTAGGAGGTGCGTACGACATACCGCGAGAGGAAGCGCGCGAGCGGACGTGGAGTGATCTCGTCGAGACGGTACGAGCGTCCCTGCGTGATCGCCACGATCTTCTCGGTCACGAACAGCAGGTCTCCCGGCTGCACGGCATCCTTCGCGTACTCCGTGATGACGGAGTCGAGGTCGTCGTCAGGCATGACGACCCGGGTTCGCAGCGGAATACGTGCGTAGCTCTTGCCGTCGACGCTCGTCTCGAGCGCCTTGCCCTCGTTCGCCTGCATCACTCGAGGTAGTCCCGCAGCGACTGCGAGCGGCTCGGGTGGCGCAGCTTCGCCATCGTCTTCGACTCGATCTGACGGATGCGCTCACGCGTCACGCCGAACGTGTCACCGATCTGGTCGAGCGTCTTGGGCTGGCCGTCGCCGAGCCCGAAGCGCATCCGGATGACGCCGGCTTCACGCTCGGAGAGCGAGTCGAGCAGCTGCTCGAGCTGACGCTGCAGCATCGTGAACCCGACCGCGTCCGCGGGGACGACGGCCTCGGTGTCCTCGATGAGGTCACCGAACTCGCTGTCGCCGTCCTCACCGAGAGGCGTGTGCAGCGAGATGGGCTCGCGGCCGTACTTCTGGACCTCGACGACCTTCTCAGGGGTCATGTCCAGCTCGCGGCTGAGCTCTTCCGGCGTGGGCTCGCGGCCCAGGTCCTGCAGCATCTGGCGCTGCACGCGGGCCAGCTTGTTGATGACCTCGACCATGTGCACCGGGATGCGGATGGTGCGGGCCTGGTCGGCCATGGCACGGGTGATCGCCTGACGGATCCACCAGGTGGCGTACGTCGAGAACTTGAAGCCCTTGGTGTAGTCGAACTTCTCGACCGCGCGGATGAGACCGAGGTTGCCCTCCTGGATCAGATCCAGGAACTGCATGCCGCGGCCGGTGTAGCGCTTGGCGAGCGAGACGACGAGTCGCAGGTTGGCGCCGAGCAGGTGGCTCTTGGCGCGCTGACCGTCGCGGGCGACCCACTGCAGGTCGAGTCCGAGCTGACCGGCCTTCTCCGCGGCGGTCATCGTCGAGAGCTTCTCTTCGGCGAACAGACCGGCCTCGATGCGCATCGCGAGCTCGACCTCTTCGGCCGCGTTCAGCAGTGCGACCTTTCCGATCTGCTTCAGGTAGTCCTTGACCGGGTCGGCCGTCGCACCGGTGATCTGCGTGGAATAGACCGGCACGTCCTCGTCGTCGTTCGACGAGATGACGATGGCGCCGGTCGGCAGAGGTTCCGTGAACTTGGGCTTCGAGTCCTCGTCGTCCTCGTCCGGTTCTGCGGGCGGAGGAGTCTCGTCGTCTTCGACGATGTCATCGGCCTTCTTCTTCTTGGCGGGCGCGCGCTTGGCAGCGGCCCGCTGCGCTGCGGTCTTGGGAACCGGCTTCTCAGCGGCCTCCTCGACCGGGGCGTCGACCTCGGGAGCGTCGGCGGTCTTCTTCGTCGTCCGGGTCTTCTTCGTCGTGGCAGGAGTCACGTTTCGCCTTTCACGGGGCCGCTCGCAGGCCCCGGAGCATTTCGGACACTAGTAAGACCCTTGTCAAGTCAGATCTCCGGAAAGATCGATTGACAACGGGTCAGAGTCCTAGTATCGCACACGTGTGGGCATGCAGGTGCATTCGGCTGAAGTTCACGAGCCGGATGGCAACCCCGGGCTCACCCTCGGCCGGGCTTGTCCTCGTCGCCGCTGGGACGTGAGGCGAGGTAGCGCTCGAGCTCGGCGGCCAGTTCGTCGGCGCTAGGAAGATCGCGCTCGTTGAATCCGCCCTCGTCGTACGAGCCGTCCTCGGGGTCGCGGCCGGCCATGTAGGCGTCGTAGCGGCGCTCGAGACCCTGCACCATCTGCTGCAGCTCGTCATTGCCGAGCACCTGCTCGTCGACCCGGGTCAGGTAGTCCTGACGGCGCTCCTGCACCTCGTCGAGCAGGATCACGAGGCCGGTGGCGGCCATGAGCTTCTCGGCGGCCGCGATCACGGCTTCCGGATTCTCGGTCTCTGCGAGGTAGTGCGGCACGAGCAGGACGAAGCCGACGACGCGGGCGCCATGCTCGGCGAACCGGAACTCGAGCAGATGCCCTGCGGTCGCCGGCACCTGCGTACGCGGACGCCACACGGAGTGCGCGACCGTGAGCTCGCGGCGGTTGCCGCTGACCGTTGTGCCGATCGGACGGGTGTGGGGCACGGGCATCGCGATGGAGTGGACCCAGTTGAGGCCGGAGACCTCGAACTCGTCGGCGAGGTCGAGCACCGTGCGCGCGAACTCGTTCCAGGCGAAGTCGGGCTCGTAGCCCGCGAGGAGCAGGAACTTCTGGCCGAGGGCGTCGGTCGCGAGTGAGAGCTCGAGTCGCGCAGGGCGGAACTCCGTGAGGTGATCCTGATCGAACGAGATCACGGGGCGACGCGCGCGGTAGTCGAGGAGCACGTCGTTGTCGAAGACCGCGATCGGCTCGGGCGAGGTCGTCTCGCGGAGGTGCTCGATGAGCCCTGAGACAGCGTTGCCCGCGTCGGTGAAACCCGTCAGGAGCAGGACAAGGGGCAGCCCGCGCGGCACCGCCGGCGCGTTCGCTACACGTTCATGGATCTCTCCGGAGAAGGGCATGAGTCCATGCTACGAGCAGGTTCCGACGGGCGGGCGGTGGCCGTCATGCTGAGAGCGAACACTCGCTCCGCGTCTCCCCCTGCAGGCTTCCCTAGGATGGAGGCATGACGCTTCCCGCGCTCTCGCGCACCTCAGATCAGTTCCCCGGAAGCGCTGCAGACGCCGCAGTGCTCGTCATCCCCGACATCTCCGACTCCACAGAGTCGTTGTCGGACCACCCGGGACTCGCCGCCTCTCTGAAGGGCATCGGCTTCACGGGCTCGCCGTCGGCGTTCACCCGCGTGTACGCCCCGGAGGTCACGGAGCTGCCGTTCGCCGTCGTCGGGGTCGGACGCACACCCGATGCCGCAGCCGTGCGCAACGCGGTCGGCGCGGCTCTTCGCTCCCTCACCGGTTTCGAGAACGTGTCACTCGGACTCGCCCCCGGACTCGAGGAGTTCGCCTCCGCTGCTGCGGAGGGCGCCGTCCTCGGCGGGTACCGTTTCGAGAGCTACAAGAGAGACGCCGGGAAGAGCCGCGCCACATCGGTCGTGCTGCATGCGGATCTCGACGACCATGAGCTCGCTCGGGCCGTCGCAGTCGGCGAGGCTGTCGCTCTCGTGAAGGATCTCGTCTTCGTGCCTGCCGAGTGGCAGAGCCCCACTCAGCTCGCGCAGAGCGCCGCTGACAGCGTCGAGGACCTCGACGTCACCGTCGAGATCCTCGATGAGACGGCCCTCGCAGAGCAGGGCTTCGGCGGAATCCTCGGCGTCGCCCAGGGCTCCGACCGCCCTCCGCGTCTCGTGCGCCTCGACTACGCGCCCGAGAACGCCACCCGGCACATCGCCCTGGTCGGCAAGGGGATCACGTTCGACACCGGCGGGCTCTCGCTCAAGCCCGCGGCATCGATGGTGGGCATGAAGTTCGACATGGCCGGAGCCGCGACGAGCGTCGCCGCGCTGCGTGCGATCGCCACGCTCGGTCTTCCGGTGCGGGTCACGGCCTGGCTCTGCATCACCGACAACATGCCTTCCGGTCGGGCGCTGCGCCCCGGCGACGTCATCCGGATGCTCGACGGCACCACCGTCGAGGTCCCGAACACCGATGCGGAGGGTCGACTGGTCATGGCGGACGGACTTGTCGCCGCCAGCCGGGAGAACCCCGACGTGATCATCGACGTCGCGACGCTCACCGGCGCGATCGTCATGGCGTTGGGTCACCGCCACACGGGTGTCTTCGGCGCCGACGAGGCGGTCGCCGAGTTCCTGAGCGCCACGAAGCGCGCGGACGAGCTCGCCTGGCACATGCCGCTCCCCGAGCACATGGAGGACTCGCTGGACTCCCCCATCGCCGACATGCAGAACGCGAACATGAGCGACCGCATGGGCGGTGCGTCTTACGCAGGACTCTTCCTGCGCCGCTTCGTCGGACGCGTCTCCGACGAGAAGGACGCCCCTCGCATCCCCTGGGTGCACCTCGACATCGCCGGATCCGGCGAGCACAACGGTGCGCCGTACGGCTTCACCGACAAGGGCCCCACGGGCGCGATGGTCCGATCGATCATCGCGTTCGCCGACGCATCCCACACGGAGGCATGACCATGACCACGCACACCTTCGACATCGTCGTCCTGGGCGGCGGAAGCGGTGGATACGCCGCAGCACTGCGAGCGAGCGAACTCGGCAAATCCGTCGCCCTCATCGAGAAGGACAAGGTCGGCGGCACGTGCCTGCACCGGGGGTGCATCCCCACGAAGGCTCTCCTGCACGCTGCAGAGGTCGCGGAGCACGTACGCGACGCCGCGCACGTCGGCATCTCCGCCACGCTCGAGGGAATCGACCCCGCCGGCGTGCGTGCATACCGCGAGGGCATCGTCGCGAAGAAGTACAAGGGCCTCGAGGGTCTCGTCAAGGCCCGCGGCATCACGACCGTCGCCGGTACCGGCCGCCTCACCGCCGACCGCTCCGTCAGCGTGGGCGACGACCTCTACGTCGGCACGGACGTGATCCTCGCCACAGGGTCGTACAGCCGCACCCTTCCCGGCCTCGAGATCGGCGGGCGGATCCTGACGAGCGAGCAGGCACTGGCGCTGGATGTCATCCCCGAGCGCGTGCTGATCCTCGGCGGCGGTGTGATCGGCGTCGAGTTCGCAAGCGTGTGGCGCTCGTTCGGCTCCGAGGTCACGATCATCGAAGCCCTCCCGCATCTCGTCCCGAACGAGGACATCGCGATGAGCAAGGGGCTCGAGCGCGCCTTCCGTCGTCGCGGCATCCAGTACTCGCTCGGCATCCGATTCCAGACCGCCACGCAGGACGACGGATCGGTCACGGTCACGCTCGAAGACGGCAAGGAATTCTCCGGCGACTACCTCCTCGTCGCGGTCGGACGCGGTCCTGTGACGGCCGACCTGGGCTTCGAGGAGGCGGGTGTCAGCCTCGACCGCGGTTTCGTCATGGTCGATCAGGACCTCCGCACCGGCGTCCCCGGTGTGTGGGCCGTGGGCGACATCACCCCTGGACTGCAGCTCGCACATCGCGGCTTCCAGCAGGGAATCGCCGTCGCTGAGCGGATCGCCGGCCTCTCCCCCGCGAACATCCCCGATATCCAGATCCCGAAGGTCACCTACTCGAGCCCTGAGGTCGCGTCGGTCGGCGTCACCGAGGAAGCGGCCGTCGCCGAGCACGGTGCAGATGCCGTCGTCGCCTACGAGTACAACCTCGCCGGCAACGGCAAGAGCGAGATCATCGGCACGAGCGGTCTGGTCAAGGTCGTACGCCTCAAGGACGGCCCCGTCGTCGGCGTCCACCTTCTCGGCGATCGTGTGGGCGAGCTCATCACCGAAGGCCAGCTGGCCGTCGCGTGGGAAGCCCACCCCGAGGACATCGCGCCCCTGATCCACGCTCACCCCACGCAGAGCGAGGCACTCGGCGAAGCCTTCCTCGCGCTCGCCGGAAAGCCACTGCACGCCCTCTGAACACCAACCGGTGCACAGTTCACTAAGCTAGACACGCGTCATTTAACTTCTTGAAGGAGACTCAGTCATGAGCACATCCGTCGTCCTCCCCCCTCTCGGCGAGAGCGTCACAGAGGGTACGGTCACCCGCTGGCTCAAGCAGGTGGGAGACACCGTTCAGGCGGATGAGGGCCTGCTCGAGATCTCGACCGACAAGGTCGACACCGAGATCCCCTCGCCCATCACCGGTGTGATCGAGGAGATCCTCGTCGCCGAGGACGAGACCGTCGAGGTCGGCGCGCTGCTCGCGCGCATCGGCGACGGCAGCAACCCGGCTCCTGCCGACGATGCTCCTGCCGCAGCGGCTCCGGCCGCCGAACAGGCGCCCGAGCCGGCCGCACCGCAGGCCGAGGCGCCGGCAGAGCCCGCACCTGCCGCACCTGCCGCTCCCGCCGAGACCGCGCCCGCTGCCGCTCCGGCAGGCGACGCCACCGACATCGTCCTCCCCGAGCTGGGCGAGAGCGTGACCGAGGGCACCGTCACTCGCTGGCTCAAGCAGATCGGCGACACCGTCGAGGTCGATGAGGCTCTGCTGGAGATCTCCACCGACAAGGTCGACACCGAGATCCCCTCGCCCGTCGCCGGCGTGCTGCAGGAGATCGTCGCCGCCGAAGACGAGACAGTCGCCGTCGGCGCCGTGCTCGCCCGTGTCGGCTCCGGTGCTGCTCCCGCGGCTCCGGCAGAGGCTCCCGCTCCGGCCGCCGAGGCCCCAGCGCCCGCTGCTCCGGCTCCCGCCGCTGCTCCGGCTCCCGCCGCTGCTCCGGCACCCACCGCTGCCCCGGCTCCCGCTGCTGCCCCCGCACCTGCTGCCGCTCCGGCTCCCGCACCTGCTGCCGCTCCGGCACCCGCCGCTGCTCCGGCACCCGCCGAGCCGAAGCTGTCCCTCCCCACGGAGAGCGACAACCTGTACGTGACCCCGCTCGTGCGCCGCCTGGCCTCGCAGCAGGGCGTCGACCTCGCCAGCGTCACCGGCACCGGCGTGGGCGGACGCATCCGCAAGGAAGACGTCCTCAAGGCCGCCGAGAGTGCGACGTCTGCACCCGCTGCAGCCGCCGCTCCTGCCGCACCGGCTCCGCTCGAGGTCTCGCCGCTGCGTGGTACCACGCAGCCGATGTCGCGTCTGCGCAAGGTCCTCGCCAAGCGCGCCGTCGAGTCGATGCAGCAGACCGCTCAGCTCACCACCGTGGTCGAGGTCGATGTCACCGCACTCGCCGAGTACCGCGACAGCGTCAAGGGCTCGTTCCTCGAGAAGACCGGTGACAAGCTGTCGTTCCTGCCGTTCTTCGCACTGGCTGCCGCTGAGGCTCTGCGTGCCTTCCCGATCGTGAACGCCACGGTCGACGGGGAGAACATCGTCTACCCGGAGTCCGAGAACGTGTCGATCGCCGTAGACACCGAGCGCGGTCTGCTCACGCCGGTTCTGCGAGACGCAGCATCGAAGAACATCGCGGAGATCGCCCACGAGATCGCTGATCTCGCCGCACGCACGCGTGACAACAAGCTGAAGCCCGACGAGCTCGCCGGCGGAACGTTCACGCTGACCAACACCGGTTCGCGTGGCGCACTGTTCGACACCCCCGTCGTGTTCCTTCCGCAGTCCGCGATCCTCGGCACCGGAACGGTCGTCAAGCGCCCCGGTCTGGTCAAGGTCGGCGGCGCGGACGCGATCGCTGTCCGCTCGTACGTGTACCTCGCACTGTCGTATGACCACCGCATCATCGACGGTGCCGACGCCGCCCGCTTCCTGGGCGCCGTCAAGGCCCGCCTCGAGTCGGCGCAGTTCGCCGCTCAGCTCGGAGCCTGACCACAGCTTCACCCTGGCTGGTCCGCGACGTCGTAGGCGTCGCGGACCAGCCATTTCTCATTGACCCGCACGACCACGACCATCTGCTCGATCCGCTCCGGCGGCGCCCCCTCGGCAGCCCCGGAGACCGACGAGACCCGGATCACTGCAACGTCGCCGTACTCGTCGATCCCGGCCAGCTCCGGCGCCTTCTCCCCCGATGCCACCCCCGCGAGCGCCTCTACGATCCCGGACGATCCGGCAGCCACCGCATCGGAGCACGCCAGGTCACCCGTCTCGGCGCAGTGGCCTACAGCGAGAAGGAGCGCTCGCGCCGCGACCACCGGGTCGTCGGAACCGGTCGACTGACCTGTCGGCTCTACGGCCGGGATCGGAGATGCCTGCCCCGTCGGCGTGGCAGTCGGCGGACCTGCAGCACTCCCACTCACCGCAGGCGACGGTCGGCCCGCCTCCGCCGCGGGCTCCCCGGTCGCACCACCCGGCCAGAGCAGACCTCCCCCGAGCACGACCGCCGCCGCAGCACCCGCCACGACCAGCCTGCGTCCATGGCGCCGAGGCATCGGCTCGACATCACCGGCGACGACGTCTGAAAGTCTCTTCTCGTGCCTGGGTGGCCTGTCTCTGCCGGCCTTGATACCCTTCCGGCTCCATCGTTCCTCGAAAGCAGTCCTGCCATCCTCCAGCCGATGCCTCGCGGACTCGATCGCTCGATCGATCGCACCCCGGAGTCCCCGACCCGTCGAGTCAACCGATCCCCCTTCCCGCGCCGCACGTCTCGTTCCGGGCACCAGCACGACGCGGCGGGCGACGTCGAGGTCTCGTGCCTTCTCCGACGCATGCACGTCGAGCCTGAGCGGCCGCGACGCCGCGATCGCGAACAGCTCCGACTCCCACCGCTCGAGCTGCCGAACCGGCATCCCCGGACGCTCACGGCTCCTCTGCAGCCCGTCTCTGATCTCCCCGAGCAAGCGGCCCAGCGAACGATCGCCGCAGTCCCGCTGCATCCGCTCGACCAGACGCCGGGTGGCCGACCGCGCATCGTCGCCCGCGCCGATCACGAACATCGGGCGCCCGTCGTCCGTCAACCACCAGTCCCCGGTGACGGCGGGGCCCTCTGCGCGAGCGAGTTCGCCCAGACCCCTCAGAAGACTCGCCACCATGGTGGTCAGCTCACCCGCGGCGAACGCGACGTCGGCGGCTGATCGGCGTCCGAGAAAGGCAACGATCCGCTCGGTGCACCAGGGAAGCAGGGCGTCGTGGCCGTCCTGGCGCCGCACGATGTCGACCGGACCCGCGACGTGCTCGTCGCCCGCGTGCTCCCAGCCCGCCCATCCGGCCAGCGTCTCGCAGTCGATCTGCACCACCACGGACTCTCCGCGCGTGACGAGCGCTCCGGCATACGGCCCCTCCTCGGCGTCGAGCTGTCTGATGACGCGGTGCGCTCCGGGCACAAGCGACGCACCGCGGAGGGGCACTTCTACGACTGTCATGTCTCCATGTCAACGCATCGCTCGGCCCCCGTGGTCTCGAACTGGGCGATGTGAACGGATCCGAGTCCTTTCCACGCTGTGCAGGAGGGGTGCCTGTGCATGAATCCGCCTGACGCGAACGACGACGTGAGCGCCGCCGGGAGTCGGTATTCTTATGGACATGGCAAACCGTTCGTCCGCGCCCGAGAAGCGTCCGGGGTTCTTCTCCCAGATCAAGTCCCTCTTCAAGTTCACGAGAGAGATCTACCCGTGGCTTCCCTGGGCGCAGATCGCACTGCTGGTGCTCGGTGTCCTGATCGGACTCATCGTCGGCTACCTCATCCCGCCGTTCCAGGTGTGGACGCTCATCCTCTGGGGCATCTCCGGCCTGATGCTCGGCATCCTCGGCGCGATGTTCCTGATGACCCGCCTGTCGACCTCGGCCATGTACCAGAAGATCGACGGCATGCCCGGCGCCACCGGCCACGTGATCAGCACGAGCCTCGGCCGCAACTGGCAGGGCTCTGAGACGCCCGTGGGCATCAACCCGAAGACGCAGGACGCGGTGTACCGCACCGTCGGTCGTGGCGGCGTCGTGGTGGTCGGGGAAGGCTCTCGCGGACGCCTGACCCGCCTGGTCAACGACGAGCGCAGCAAGGCCGCCCGCGTGGCCCACGGTGTTCCCGTGACCGTGATCTACGTCGGGCACGGCGAAGACGACGTGGCTATCGCCGACCTCGCCAAGACCATCAAGAAGCTTCCCAAGGTGATCGACAAGGCGACGATGGGCGCCGTCATCCGACGGATCGAATCGGTCTCGCAGTCGATCTCATCGCTGCCGATCCCCAAGGGCATCGACCCGACCAAGGTCAGGGCGCAGCGCCCGCGCTGATCCACCCCGCAGACGAAGACGCGCGGCCGCACCTCGGATGAGGAGCGGCCGCGCTTCTTCGTTCACTCCGAGAGCGGCTGGCGCGGAAGACGGCGCACCTTGGCGCGGCGACGGCGACGCTCGGGAACCATCGAGCGCATCTCATCGAGTTTGCCGAAGCAGAACAGGCGGTCGTCCGCTTCGAGGACGACGTGCTTACGAGGGTTCGGGATGACGGAGACCCCGCGGTGGAGGGTGAGCACCGTGATGTCACGCTCCCACAGGCCTGCCTCGCCGAGCGTCTTGCCGACGAGGTCGACCGCACCGTGCACCATGAGCTCGGCGACGCCGTATCCGGTCGAGACCGTGAGGCGCTGACGCACGTCGATCTCGGGGAAGGCGACCTGACCGGCGATGTAGTCGATGATGGCACCGGCGACATCGAGCTTGGTCGCGGTCTCGATGCCCTGCAGACCTGGAGAGGAGTTGACCTCCATGACCAGAGGGCCGTCTTCTCCCTCGAGCATGTCGACGCCGGCGACGCGCAGTCCCATGATCTGGGCGGAGCGCACAGCCGCGCGCTCATAGATCGGATCGAGCTCGACGGCTTCGACGGATCCGCCACGGTGGACGTTGGAGCGGAACTCGTCGCCTGCGGCCGACCGACGCATCGCCGCGACGACCCGATCTCCCACGACGAGCGCACGGATGTCTCGGCCGCGGCTCTCGGAGATGAACTTCTGGATGAGCACGTTCTGCTTCGTCGAGTGCAGGGTCTCGATGATCGCCTCTGCCACCTTGACCTGCGGCGCGAGGATCACGCCGATGCCCTGCGTGCCCTCGAGCAGCTTGATGACGACGGGGGCACCGCCGACGCGCTCGATCGCAGGACGCACGTCGGCTCGGTTGCGGACGAACGCCGTCGGCGGCATCGCGATGTTGTGGCGGGAGAGGATCTGGTTGGCGCGGAGCTTGTCACGCGCGCTCGAGATCCCGTTCGCGGTATTGGGCGTGTACACGTCCATCTGCTCGAACTGGCGGACCACAGCAGTGCCGAAGTAGGTGATCGAGTTGCCGATGCGCGGCAGGATCGCGTCGTAGTCGCTGAGCTGACGCCCACGGTAGTGAAGATCCGGCTCATCGGCCGTGAGATCGATCGCGAAGCGCAGCGTGTTCAGCACCTTGACGGTGTGACCACGCTGGAGCGCGGCAGCACGCAGTCGTTGGGTGGAGTACGCCTGCGGCGCACGGGAGAGCACTGCGATCTTCACGGGGGATTTCCTGCCAGGATGGTCGGGTGAGTAAGTCATCCCATTCAAACACTCTTATCGGGTGGCGAGAATGGGTGAGCCTGCCCGATCTCGGCGTCGATTGGCTGAAAGCCAAGATCGACACCGGCGCACGCACCTCTTCGTTGCACGCATTCGAGATTCAGGAGTTCGACCGCGACGGCGTGTCGTGGGTGCGCTTCCGGGTGAAGCCCTGGCAGGACAGCCAGGAGGACACCGTGTTCGTGGAATCCCCCGTGCATGATCGCCGAGCGATCCGCAGCTCGTCCGGGCACGCGCAGGAACGACTCGTGGTCGAGATGCTCATCCGACTGCACGACCGCGAGGTTCTGGCTGAGGTCACTCTGAGCAACCGAGACGAGATGGGATTCCGGATGCTTATCGGCCGCGAAGCACTGCGGCAGGGGTACACGGTGGACCCGGCACGATCGTTCCTCGGAGGACGCGCGCCACGCGAGGCCAGACGCCGCAACCGCGGCAAGGAATGACTCCGCTCAGGCGCGGATGAGCACGAGCCCCGGCGCCTTGTCGTGAAGACCGCGCTGATCGGCATCCCAGATGACAGCCGGGATGACGATCACGAGAAGCAACGTGCGCACGAGCGGACGCCACAGACCCACCCATCCGCCGTCGAGGCGCACGACCCGCATGCCGAGGATGCGGTGCCCGGGGCTTCCGCCGGCCGTCGGGATGAACAGGATCTGCAGGACCACGAAGACCGCCATGGGGGCGAACTGCGTCAGGCCCGCCTCGCTGGGAAGCGCGAACTGGTCGTATCCGAGGAACCCGGTCGCGATGATCGTCGCCGCGAGGTAATCGATCACGAGAGCGCCGATCCGGCGGCCGGGGCGGGCGATGCTGCCGGTGCCCGTCTGCGGCATTCCGAGTCGTTCTCCGGGGTACGTGTTCACAGCGTCCGTCACGTATCCAGCCTACCGGCGCGTAACATGCCGGAAACAAAGCGGATACCGTGGGGTAACGCCCCGCACGTACTGTGCACAATGGCCGTGAAGCCATCGATCCGCAATCCAGGAGTCGTACATGTTCAAAGATTCGTCCGAGGTGCTGACCTACATCAAGGAGAACGACGTCAAGTTCCTTGACATCCGATTCACTGATCTCCCTGGTGTCCAGCAGCACTTCAACATCCCCGCCTCCACCGTCGATGAGGACTTCTTCGTCAACGGTCAGCTGTTCGACGGCTCCTCGATCCGAGGCTTCGCGAGCATCCACGAATCCGACATGCAGCTCATCCCGGACGTGACCACGGCCTACGTCGACCCCTTCCGCGAGGCGAGCACCCTCGTGATGGTCTTCGACATCTACAACCCGCGCACGGGTGAGATCTACTCGAAGGACCCGCGTCAGGTCGCCAAGAAGGCAGAGAAGTACCTCGCCTCGACCGGCATCGCCGACACCGCGGTCTTCGCCCCCGAGGCCGAGTTCTACATCTTCGACGACGTCCGCTACTCGGTCACCGCCGGCGAGAGCTTCTACAAGGTCGACTCCGAAGAGGCCGCCTGGAACACCGGTCGCGAGGAAGAAGGCGGAAACCTCGCCAACAAGACCCCGTACAAGGGTGGCTACTTCCCCGTCAGCCCGGTCGACAAGACCGCTGACCTGCGTGACGACATCACTCTGAAGCTGATCGACGCCGGGTTCATCCTCGAGCGCTCGCACCACGAGGTCGGCACCGCCGGCCAGCAGGAGATCAACTACCGCTTCGACACCATGGTGCACTCGGCGGACGACATCCTGAAGTTCAAGTACATCGTCAAGAACACCGCCGAAGAGTGGGGCAAGGTCGCCACCTTCATGCCGAAGCCGCTGTACGGCGACAACGGCTCGGGCATGCACACGCACCAGTCGCTGTGGAACGACGGCAAGCCGCTCTTCTACGACGAGGCCGGCTACGGCCAGCTCAGCGACATCGCGCGCTGGTACATCGGCGGTCTGCTCGCGCACGCCCCCGCAGTGCTCGCCTTCACGAACCCGACCCTGAACAGCTACCACCGTCTGGTCAAGGGTTTCGAGGCTCCGGTCAACCTGGTCTACTCGGCCGGAAACCGCTCGGCTGCGATCCGCATCCCGATCACGGGTTCGAACCCGAAGGCCAAGCGCATCGAGTTCCGTGCGCCTGACGCATCGGGTAACCCGTACCTCGCCTTCGCCGCGCAGCTCATGGCCGGCCTCGACGGCATCAAGAACCGCATCGAGCCGCACGAGCCCGTCGACAAGGACCTCTACGAGCTTCCCCCCGAGGAGGCCAAGAACATCCCGCAGGTTCCGAACTCCCTGCTGGATTCGCTCGAAGCGCTGAAGGAAGACCACCAGTTCCTCCTCGAGGGCGGCGTCTTCACCGAGGAGCTCATCGAGACCTGGATCTCGTACAAGTACGAGAACGAGATCCTGCCGATGGCTCAGCGCCCGCACCCGTTCGAGTACGAGCTGTACTTCGGAGTCTGACCCTCAGACACGCAGAAAGAGCCCGCCAGGTCCGTCCTGGCGGGCTCTTCTCATGTCGCGGCGAGGATCTATTCGGTGCCGCCTTCGTTCTCACCGCGGATCAGACGCTGGATCTGCTCCTCCGGAAGTGGGTCGATGGATCCCGACGACATCTCGATGACCGGCGCCGATGGCGTCCCGCCGATGGTGCATTGCGATTCTGCGACTTGTCCTGCCGTAGTGGCCGGAACCAGAACAAGCCATTCCGGCTCTACGATGCGATGCTCGATTCGGGTGGCATCGATGTCGAACTGCACGTCGGGCGCGAACACGCTGATCGTCGCATCGATGCAGGTCTGAGCGAGTTCCGCATCCGTGAACAGTGGTTCCTCGGACGCCGTCGCACTCGGTGTCGGTTCCGCGGTCTCGGATGTCCGTGGCGACGACGACGGACTCGGAGCCGTGTCGGTCGCAGACGGCGACGCACACCCCGAGATCAGCACGGCCGCGGCCACACAGATCGCCGACACACCGAATCCTCTAGCGCTGGTCATACGCACATCGTATGGAAGAACATCCGCTGAGCGCTGTCAGCCATTCGGGGGACAGAGCACGCCAGGGGCGAATGGAGACCTAGCGCGACGCCGTGGTGAGCTGTTCGCCCTCGCGATGGTGGCGCTCATGCCTCGAGGTCGAGAACCCATTCGTTCATCGTCAGCTCGGATCCTCGGAACGTCTCGGTGATCGTGCCCAGGAGCTCGAACCCACCCCTGCGGCACAGCCCGTTCGACCCGGGATTCTCGACGGAAGGTAACGCCACCAGGAAGCGCCGTCCGTCTCGATGAGCGCGCGCGTCGTCGACCAACAGGGAGAGCGCACTCGAGGCTACGCCGTGCCCTTGCGCCTCCGGGACGACGAACCACCCGGTCTCCAGCGCCGGTGCGCCGCGCCATGCGGCGTGCCAGAAACCGATCGATCCGACCGCTCGATCGTGCTCGTCTTCGATGACGAACATCCTCGCCTCGCCTGCTCGCCACAGGCGCAGGTACCGCTCGTTGCGCTCGAACAGCTGCTCTTCGGTCTCCTCCCCGTTCAGGTGCGCCGTCATCTCGGGGGTGTTCGCGATGCGGAGCAGACCGAGGTCGTCGGCGGACCACCGTCTGAGCGTGAGGTTCTGCATCTCGGAACGATCCCACACACCTCTGACATCGCGCACGGGTTTCGCGCGCGCAACCGTGACCGTGTCGCGCTTGCTTCGAAGGGCTACGGGTGGTGCACTGAGAGGTCGGGAACTACAGAGGGGACGACGCCATGCGCCGGAAGACCGAGAAGCAGCTGCTGCGGCACACGACCGAGACTCCCCCGGCGCAGCCGAAGACGGCGGCCGCGGCGATCGCCCGCATCAACCCGTTCATGTACGGCCTGCTCGGAGCACTCGGTGTTCTCGTCGCGCTCATGCTCGGCGGCATCGTCAACCAGCTCGCTACCGTGCTGGTCTACATCGGAGTGGCGATCTTCCTCGCGCTCGGCCTCGATCCGATCGTCTCTTTCCTCGAGCGCAGGCTCCCCCGGCCTGCGGCGGTCGCCATCGTGGTGGCCGGAGTCGTCCTCGCATTCGCAGGCATCATCCTCGCGATCGTCCCGATCCTCGTGCAGCAGATCGCGAACCTGATCGAGAACGGCCCGCAGATGGTCAAGGACATCATGGCCTCGGCCTGGTTCAAGGACCTCAACGACCAGTTCGGCTCGACTTTCGAGGACGCCGCGAACGGCATCCTGTCGTTCCTCCAGGATCCCGGCAATCTCGCCGACATCGGTGGCGGCGTGTTCGCCGTCGGTGCCGGCATCGCCGGAGGATTCACGGGCGTCACGATCGTCCTCATCCTCACGCTCTACTTCATGGCCTCGCTGCGCAGCATCAAGAAGGTGGCCGCACGCTTCGTCCCCGCCTACCAGCGCGACACGTTCAGCGGGCTCCTCGACGACGTGTCGGGTGCGGTCGGACGCTATGTGATCGGCCAGGCGAGCCTCGCGCTCGTCAACGGCATCCTGAGCCTCATCGTGCTGAGCATCATCGGTGCCCCGGTGCCGGCGCTGCTCGCCCTGATCGCCTTCATCGGGTCGATGATCCCTCTCGTCGGCACTCTGAGCGCCTCCATCATCAACTCGCTGATCTGCCTGATCGTGAGCCCGGTCACCGCGCTGATCGCCTTCATCTACTACCTGGTGTACATGCAGATCGAGGCGTACATACTCTCTCCCCGCATCATGAACAAGGCTGTGGCTGTTCCGGGCGCACTCGTCGTGATCGCGGCGGTCGCGGGCGGCGCACTCGGCGGGATCCTGGGAGCTCTCGTCGCGATCCCCGTCGCGGCCAGCGTGATCATCATCGTGCAGAAGGTGGTCTTCCCGACGCAGGACAGCAAGGTCGTGCCGCCGGGCACCCTCAGCGAACGGTGAGAGCCGCGGGCTGAACCCGCACGGTGAAGTCCGAGACCGCCCCGACCTCTTCGCCGTCGATCTCGAACGTCTGCGGCGACGCGAGCTCGACCCGAATGCGTTCCGCTGAGATGTGGGTCGTCGAGTCCGTGCTCACCGCGGTGTCGACATTGCCCATCATGCGACGGATGCCGTTCTCCCAGACGAAGGCGCGCACCGTGTCGAGCCACTGCAGGGGCCCATCGGCGCTCACGAGCAGCATGTCGAGCAGCCCGTCGTCGAGCACGGCGTCCGGCAGGAGACGGATGCCGCCCTGCACCATTCCGCAGTTGCCGATCAGCATCGTGTGACCGCGAAGGCCCTGGGGCTCCTGGTCGTCGAGCGTGAGGGTGATGTCGGTCATCTCGGTGCCTGCCAGGGCACGCCCCATCGCCTCCACGTAGGCGATCCATCCGGCACGGTTCTTCAGGTCCTCGTCGGTCTCCACCAGCATCTGCGCATCGATGCCGAAGCCGACCATCACCACGAACGCATGCTCGGTGCCGTCGTGGTCGACCCAGCCCATGTCGATCCGCTGCGGCTCGCCGTCGCGGATCCGCTTCAGCGCGGCGGGGATGTCGTTCAAGGGGATCTCGAGGTTGCGAGCGAGCAGGTTGCCCGTGCCCTGCGGCACGATGCCGAGCGCGGACTCCGTGCCCGCCAACGATTCCGCGACCGCCCTGACCGTGCCGTCTCCGCCGACGGCGATCACCACGTCGCAGCCTGCGGCGACCGCCTCGGCGGCCATGCCGCGCCCCGGGTCCTCGATGCTGGTCTCCCACCACTCGGAGGGCGTCTCGACGCCCTCCGAGTCGAAGGTCGCGGCGACGGCTTCGCGCAGCGAGTCCCCGTCAACTTTGGAGGGGTTCCAGATCACACCGAGCTTCGAGATCGTCATGCAGCAAGGCTAGCCGTAGAAGAGCTGCTCGAACGCCCTGCGCGCGCGTCGCGTGACGCCGAGATAGTCGTCGTCGAGCGCACTCGCCGATCTGTCGGGATATCCGAGCAGTCGACCGATCGCATCGAGGTCGCGCAGATCAGTCGGCAGCACGTCGCTCGTCTTGCCGGTGAGCAGCGTGATGGCGGATCGCAGGCGGCTCGACAGCAACCAGGCCTCGCGCAACAGGTCCGCCGAGTCGGCCGGCACCAACCCGGCACCGACCGCGGCGTCAAGGGCCGTCAGCGTCGACGTCGTCTGCAGCTGCGGCACCGAATGGGCGTGCTGCAGCTGCAGCAGCTGCACGAGCCACTCGACATCGCTCAACGTGCCCGGCCCGAGCTTGAGGTGGCGCCGCGGATCGACGCCCTGCGGCAGCCGTTCGCCCTCGACCCGCGCCTTGATGCGCTTGATCTCGCGCGCACCCTGCAGGTCGATCTCGGCGGGATAGCGGATGCTGTCCGCCAATGCGGTGAACTTCTCGATCAGATTCGCACTGCCGGCGACTCCCCGAGCCCTCAGCAGCGCTTGAGCCTCCCACGACAGCGACCACCGTCGGTAGTACTCGGCATACGCCTCGATCGAGCGCACGATGGGTCCGTTCCGCCCCTCGGGACGCAGGTCCGCGTCGAGGTCGAGAGGCACACGATGATCCGTGAGGTGCTCTCGCAGTCCCGAGACGATGCGCGTCGCGAGGGTCTGAGCGCGTTGAGGATCGACGCCGTTCGCCTCGTACACGAAGAGGATGTCGGCATCAGAGCCGAAGCCCAACTCCGCTCCCCCGTACCGGCCCATCCCGATCACCGCGAAGTCGAACGCGTCGTCTTCGTCGGGAACGAGCTCTCGCCGCACGGCACGGAGCGCCGCCTGGATCGTCGCATCCGTGATCTCGGTGAGAGAGGTCGCGATCTGCTCGATCGTGAGCACATCGAGCACTCCGCCCATGGCGGTGCGCAGCAGTTCTCTGCGCCGTAGAGCACGCACAGCCTGCAGCGCATCGCCCACCTCGCGGTGCCGGGTCTGGATCGCCCGCGCCTCTTCGTCGATCGCGGCACCACTGCGCGGGCGCAGCAGATCGCTGCTGTCGAGCCACGCGACGGATTCGGGGATCCATTCCATGAGCTCGCCGACGTACCGCGACGACGACAGGAGCCTCGTGAGGCTCTCCGCTGCACCGGAGGAGTCGCGGAGCATCCGAAGGAACCAGGGCGTGTCGCCGAGTCGCTCGCTGATCCGGCGAAAGGCGATCAGGGCGTAGTCGGGATCACTGCCGTCTGCGAACCAGCGCACCATGACCGGCATCAGGTGCCGCTGGATGGTCGCCTTCCGGCTGAGACCGGTGGTCAGCGCGCCGATGTGACGAAGGGCTCCGGCGGGGTCGCGGAAGCCGATGGCCATCAGCCTGTCGTGCGCCTGCGCCGTCGACAGCGTGCGCTCCTCTTCGGGAAGTGAGGCCACGGCGCTGAGCAGAGGGCGGTAGAACAGCCGGGTGTGGATGTCGCGCACCTCGCGGCGCACGCTCTCCCACCGCGCCCAGATCGCCTCGCCGGACTCCCCCAGACCGGTGCTGCGCGCGAGCACGCGGAGCCCGGCCGGCGTGCGCGGCATCAGGTGGGTGCGGCTGAGCTCCTTCAGCTGAAGTCGGTGCTCCATCAGCCGCAGGATGCAGTAGTCGTCGGCGAACGATGCGGCTTCAGCCCGACCGATGTAGCCGCCCTCGACCAGGGCATCGATGCTCTCGAGGGTTCCCCTCGTCCGCAGACGGGGGTCTGTGAGGCCGTGGACGAGCTGCAGGAGCTGCACGGTGAACTCGATGTCCCTCAGCCCGCCCGAACCGAGTTTGAGCTGGTATTGGGCATCCTCGGGATCGATGTGCTCCATGACGCGCTCGCGCATGCGCTGCACGCTGTCGACGAAGTTCTCGCGAGCGGCGCTGGAGAAGACCTTGGGCTGCACCGCGGCGATGTAGTCCGCGCCGAGGTCGGGGTCGCCCGCGAGGGGCCGAGCCTTCAGCAGGGCCTGGAACTCCCAGCTCTTGGCCCAGCGGTCGTAGTAGGCAAGGTGCGAGGCGAGCGATCGCACCAGAGCGCCCTGCTTGCCCTCGGGGCGCAGCGCCGCGTCGACCTCCCACAGCGGAGGCTCGACCTCGATCCCGCTGAGCACGCGCATCGTCTCTCGTGCGAGGCGCGTCGCGATGTCGATAGCCCGCGCCTCGGACACGACCTCCTCGTCGGTCGTTCCGCCGACGAAGATGACGTCCACGTCGCTGACGTAGTTCAACTCGCGCGCACCCGCCTTGCCCATGCCGATGATCGCGAGCTGCGTCGCTGCGACCTGCTCGCGGCTCAGAGTGTCTGCGAGACGTCGGCGGGCGACCGCGAGTGCCGCCTCGAGCGCTGCTCCCGCTATGTCGGCCAACGCCGCGGCCACGTCGCCCACGATGCGCACGGGGCTGTGCGCCGTGAGGTCGAAAGCGGCGATCTCGGCGAGATTGCGCCGGTACGCGACGCGAAGCGTCACCACCGCCGCATCGTCTGCGGACTCGGCGAACCCGTCGTGCGCCCCCACCGCGTCCAGCAACCGCTCGCGCAGCTGGTCTGCCGACGGCAGCTCGCTCGTCACCTCTCCCAGCACCGTGATCTCGTCCGGGTGCCTCAGGAAGAAGTCCGCGAAACCCTGCGATGCGCCGAACACTCGCCAGACTCGTCGACGCGACTCCGCATCGCGGAACAGCGAGGCGAGCGGGGCGGGGTCGCGTCGCGCCACGCGCAGCATCCCCTCCACCGCGGCATCAGGGTCGGCACCGTCGGCCTCACCGAGCAGCAGCGATCGCTCGACGTCCAGCAGGGTCGCCAGCTCGGCGAGGTTGTCCGCGGCCCCGCTGAGCTCGGCGAAACCGAGCCTGGCCAGCGCGGAGAGAGAGACGGAGTCGTCCGAACGGGCCATGCGCGACGCTCAGAGAAGCTCGAGGTTGTTCTTCAGCTCCAGCGGCGTGACCTGGCCACGGTAGGCCTCCCACTCCTTGCGCTTGTTGAGCAGCACGTAGTTGAAGACAGACTCCCCCAGCGTCTCGGCGACGAGTTCGGAGCTCTCCATGTACTCGAGCGCGTGGTCGAGGCTCGCCGGCAGCGCGGAGTAGCCCAGAGCGCGACGCTCAGCGTCGCTGAGCGACCACACGTTGTCCTCGGCCTCGGGAGGAAGTTCATACTCCTCCTCGATGCCCTTGAGGCCGGCCGCGAGCATGAGCGCGTAGGCGAGGTAGGGGTTGGCCGCGGAGTCGAGCGCGCGGTACTCCACGCGAGACGAGCCACCCTTGTTCGGCTTGTACATCGGGACGCGTACGAGCGCCGAACGGTTGTTGTGGCCCCACGTGACGAAGCTCGGAGCCTCGTCGCCGCCCCAGAGACGTTTGTACGAGTTCACGAACTGGTTCGTCACCGCCGCCATCTCGTTGGCGTGCCGCAGGAGTCCTGCGATGAAGTGACGGCCGGTCTTCGAGAGCTGGTACTTGGCGCCCTCTTCGTAGAACGCGTTGCGCTCGCCCTCGAAGAGCGACATGTGCGTGTGCATGCCGCTTCCCGGGTGACCGCTCAGCGGCTTCGGCATGAAGGTGGCGTAGACGCCCTGCTCGATCGCGACCTCTTTGATCACGGTGCGGAACGTCATCACGTTGTCCGCCATCGTCAGCGCATCCGCGTAGCGGAGGTCGATCTCGTTCTGACCGGGGCCGCCCTCGTGGTGGCTGAACTCCACGGAGATCCCGAGGTCCTCGAGCATCCGCACCGACCGGCGACGGAAGTCGTGCGCGGTTCCGCCCGGAACGTTGTCGAAGTAACCGGCCGAGTCCACGGGGACGGGGCCTTCGGGACCGAACGACGAGGACTTCAGCAGATAGAACTCGATCTCGGGATGCGTGTAGAACGTGAACCCGGCGTCAGCCGCCTTGGCCAGCGTGCGCTTGAGGACGTGCCGGGGGTCGGAGACCGCGGGACGACCGTCGGGCGTGGTGATGTCGCAGAACATGCGCGCGGTGGGGTCGATCTCGCCGCGCCACGGGAGTGTCTGGAAAGTGGTGGGGTCCGGCTGCGCGAGCAGGTCGGACTCGTAGCTGCGGGTGAGTCCCTCGATGGCAGAACCGTCGAAGCCGATTCCCTCGGCGAATGCCCCCTCGACCTCGGCCGGGGCGATAGCGACCGACTTGAGCGTGCCGATGACATCGGTGAACCACAGGCGCACGAACTTGACGCCGCGCTCTTCGATCGTCCGGAGGACGAAATCCCTCTGCTTGTCCACGGTTACTCTGCGCCCTTGCCGGTGCCGGAGTCCCAGCCGCTCTCGGCCGCTTCCTCGTCAGCCCAGGCGCGCGAGCGCTCCTGCATCTTCTCCGGGGCATGGGCGGCCTCATGCTCGGTGTCGAAAGGACCGACCCGATCGGCGGACGGCGAGATCATGCCGAACTCCACCTGACCGGTCTCCAGGTTGTACCAGTACTTCTCATCGCCGTTCGACATGGCAGATCCCCTTCATCACGTGGTGTCATCGATCCTATCTGCGCTGACGTCGGTCGCTAAGCTATCGAGCATGGCAAAAGCGATCGGCGTCGACATCGGCGGCACGGGTATCAAGGCAGGCATCGTCGACCTCGAGCACGGCATCATGGCCTCTGACAGGGTGCGTGTCCCCACTCCTGAGGGCGCATCACCCCAGGACGTCCTGGAGGCCGTGAAGACGGTTCTGAAGACCCTCGATGTCCACGACTCGACTCTTCCCCTCGGCGTGGCGTTCCCCGCCATCGTCAAGCGCGGCAAGACGCTCTCCGCCGCCAACGTCTCGAAGGAATGGATCGACTTCGACGCCGAGCGTTTCTTCCGCGACGGGCTCGGGCGCAACATCGTCTTCGTGAACGACGCGGATGCGGCCGGCGTCGCCGAGGCTCGCCACGGCGCGGCACGCGACGTGCGGGGCTTCACCCTTCTCACCACCCTCGGCACCGGCATCGGGTCGGCGTTCCTCTACGACGGGGTGCTGCTTCCGAACACCGAGCTCGGTCATCTGAACTTCGGCGAGTACGAGTCGGTCGAGACGTACGCCGCGACATCGGCGCGCGAGCGCGAGGGACTCAGCTGGGCGGAGTGGGCAGAGCGTCTGCAGAAGTTCTACTCGCACATCGAGTTCCTCTTCAGCCCCGACCTGTTCGTGGTCGGCGGCGGCGTGTCGAAGAACGCCGGAGACTTCCTGCCGCTGCTCGACCTCAAGACCCCGATCGTGCCGGCGATCCACCGCAACAACTCGGGCATCATCGGCGCTGCATCCCTCGCCGGCGACTGAAAGCCCCCTGACCACGACGAAGGCCCCGCTGGATCAGCGGGGCCTTCGTCGATGTCTGGGCGAATGGGCCGACCTGTACGCCGGGTTCTGTTCCGGGGTTCTTCGCCCCTTCGACGGCCATCTCTCTCGGCGACACGTTGCCGTGGCACTCTAGCGGTCTACCCGAGGACTCGGCGAGCCGCGTCAACATCCTCTGTCTGACCTTGCTCCGGACGAGGTTTACCTGGCGGGCCATGTCACCATGGCCCCCGGTGGTCTCTTACACCACCCTTTCACCCTTACCCCTTGCGGGGCGGTCTGCTCTCTGTGGCACTTTCTCGCGGATTGCTCCGGGTGGGCGTTACCCACCGTCCTGCCCTGAGGAGCCCGGACGTTCCTCGGTGCGGTTGCCCGCCACGCGGCCGTCCAGCCGACCCATTCGCAGTCCCAGTCTACGTTGGCGCGAGACTACTTCTCAGCCGATTCCGCGATGCGGAGATCGAGCGGCACGTCGATCGGGAAACCGCCGAAGAGCCGCCGGGTGGCGACCGCTGCGGCCTCGCGCACAGCATCCGCCGCCGCGTCCGCCTGATCGGCAGGAACGTGCAGGATCACCTCGTCGTGCAGGAAGAAGGCGAGGTGCGCGCGGGAACGGAAGACTCCGGATGCCGTCGCCGGCCGTTCCGCATCGGGCAGCGCCTGCAGGCGGTGTCTGATCTCGGCCAGCCAGATCAGCGACCACTCGGCAGCCGTCCCCTGCACCACGAAGTTGCGGGTGAACCGGCCCCAGTCCCTCGCTCGTCGTCGCGCGATAGCGACGTCCGCGGGATCGGCGTCGGCATCGGTCGCCCGCGCCTGCATCGCCTCCCACTCGCTGGAGGGACGAGGCGAGGAGCGTCCGAGCCAGGTCGAGACGACTCCTCCGTCCTCTCCGAAACGTGCGGCCTTGTCGACGAGGGCCATGGCCCGCGGATACACCTTGCGCAACCGAGGAACGAGGCGGCCGCTGTCGCCGGTGGTCGCTCCGTACATCGCGCCGAGCACGGCGTACTTCGCCTCTTCACGGGTGGCGACAGCCCCGGACTCCACGACGCCGGCATACAGATCCCTGCCCTGCGCGGCCTTCGCCATAGCCCGGTCACCCGCCATGCCCGCCAGCATCCGCGGCTCCAGCTGCGCGACGTCGGCGACGACGAGCGTCCAGCCCTCGTCTGCCCGCACAGCCGCGCGGAGGTTGCGCGGCAGCTGAAGCGCACCGCCGCCGGCGGACGCCCAGCGCCCGGTCACGACGCCGCCGGTGATGTAGATCGGCCGGAAGCGACCCTCGTGCACCCACTCCGCGAGCCACGCCCACCCGTTGGCGCTGAGGAGGCGTGAGAGCTTCTTGTACGCCAGCAGCGGCTCGACGACCGCGTGGCTGTGCTGAGCGAGCTCCCATCGGCCCGTGGACTCGACCTGCACGCCCACCCTGTGCAGTGCACGGAGGAGCTTCGGCTGACTCTCGAGATTCAACGTCGGGTCGCTGAGGATCGCACGCACTCGCTCGCCCTGCGCCACCATGCGGCTGGGGAGGCCTCCTGCGGCAGGGCGCGTGCCGAGGATCTCGGTGAGGATCTCGTCGTGCACCGCCTCGTTCCACGGCAGACCAGCGGCGCGCATCTCCTCGGCGATCAGCCCACCTGCGGACTCTGCCGAGGCGAGCAACGTCAGACGCCCGTCCTTGCCGTCACGGAGCACCCGGCGCTGCTCTCGATACTGCTCGAGCGCGTCGCCCACGGGGTCGCCGGACCCGCTCTCCTCGGCGACGTCGAAAAGAGCCGGCGCTTCATCGACGGGCTCACGTCGGACCCATGATGAGGAGGGCGCGAGCGGCCTCGCCACCTTGTCGGTGTCGCGGAGGATGGCATGGCAGAGCAGCAGGTCATGCGAGCGGCCGAGGATCACACCCGCGTCGAGCAGCCCGGG
This sequence comes from Microbacterium sp. LWH13-1.2, assembly GCF_038397735.1. Taxonomy (NCBI): domain Bacteria; kingdom Bacillati; phylum Actinomycetota; class Actinomycetes; order Micrococcales; family Microbacteriaceae; genus Microbacterium; species Microbacterium sp. LWH13-1.2. The sequence goes on from NZ_CP151635.1 coordinate 1,549,182, forward strand.
ATAGATGTCTCTCGCGCTGCGGATGACCCAGCGTGGCGCGCTGGTCGCCTCCTGCTCGGACACCCACGCCGGCATATCTGCCGCCGCGAGCTCGACGCGTCCGACTTCCGAGTCGTCTGCGGCGAGTTCCACCGCTGTGTAGCCACCGGCTCGCGCGAGCAACGCCACACGCCGTTCGGTGCTCTGTGGCGAGCTCACCGCCGTCGCGCGCGCGGCGCGGAGATCACAGCCCGGATTCCTCGGTGCGGACGAGGATGCAGCCGCACTCGGGGCACGAGACCACGAGGTCGTCCGCCGCGTTTCGGATGTCGTTCAGGTCGGTGCCGGGAAGAAGCATGCGGCAGCCCTCGCAGGTGCCGCGCGCGAGACGAGCGGCGCCGGCGCTGTTGGCGGCACGACGCGTGTACTCGGCGAGCAACGGTGCGGGGATCACCGCGGTCACGGCCTCACGGTCACGCGTCAGCTGCGCGCCGAGCTCGGTCGCCGACGCGACGTCGGCCTTGGCCTGCGCGGTGAGCGCCGAGCCCTCGGCAGTGGTCGTCGCGAGAAGCGCCTGCTGGGCGGCGACCGCCGCATCGGCATCCTCGACGCGCCCCATCACATCGAGCTCGATGTCCTCGAGGTCGCTCTGGCGTTTCGTGAGGCTGGCGATCTCGTGCTCGAGCGCCTGCGCGTCCTTGGGGTTCGTCGCGACGGCGAGACGGTCCGCGTCGCGCGCCCGACGCTGCTCGACGAGCTTCACGTCGGACTCGAGCCGGGTGAGTTCCGTGCGGACGTCGTCACGCGTGCCGGTGAGCGCGGTCAGCTCGCGGAGCTGCTCCTGGCGGATCGCGACGAGCTCGGCGATCCGAGCCGCCTGCGTGGGCTTGGTGCGTGCGCGCTCCGCCTGCGCGATGCGCCGGTCCAGGTCGGCGACGTCGAGCAGGATGCGCTGGTGTTCTGGGCTGGCGTTCACGCTCTCAAATCTAGTCGCTGCACGGTCGCGTGCATCACCCGACCTGCCCGTCCAGGTACAGCCACGATCGCCCCTCCCGCACGAATCGGCTGCGCTCGCGCAGCGAACCGCGCTCGGCGCCCTCTCGGAAGAACGCCTCGAACTCGACGACGCCCTCACGATCGAACGGACCGCCCGCGACGCGATCGACGATCACGAGCCGCTTCCAGACCAGGTCGTCGTCGAAGTCGATCGTCATCGGGCGTGTCGACTCATGCCAACTGGCGCGGAGATACGACGCATCGTGCAGTGCGAAGGCCGTGAATCGCGACCGCATCAGACGCTCGGCCGTCGGGGCGGGAGACCCGGCGAGCAGCGGGCCGCAGCATCCGCCGAAGACGTCACCCGAACCGCACGGACACCGACTCGCGTCGCCGGGGACATCACCGTCATCGACCGCCGTACTTCGCGCTCCCGTCATGCCACAAGCGTACGCTGGCGGTATGACGGCTCTTCCTCGCTTCACCGCACACAACGGCTTCACGCTTCCCGCCCTCGGTTTCGGCACGTATGCCCTCGACGGCGATGCGGGAGCGGGCTCTGTGACCTCGGCTATCGGTGCGGGATACCGTCTTCTCGACTCGGCCTTCAACTACGAGAACGAGGGATCCGTCGGCCGTGGAGTGCGCGCCGCCGAGGTCGACCGTGCCGAGATCATCATCACGACGAAGCTTCCCGGTCGTCATCACCCGCGCGAGAAGGCGCGCGCCAGCATCGAGGAGAGCCGTTCGCGTCTCGGCGTCGATGCGATCGACCTGCACCTGATCCACTGGCCGAACCCGCACCAGGACGAGTACGTGCAGGCCTGGGAGGCACTGGTCGAGGCACAGCAGCGCGGCACGGTCAGGCAGATCGGCGTCTCGAACTTCCTCCCCGAGCACCTCGAGCGCATCGAGCGCGAGACCGGCGTGCGCCCGGTCGTGAATCAGATCGAGGTCCACCCGTACTTCCCGCAGGACGAGCAGCTGGCGTATCACCGTGAGCACGGGATCATCACCGAGGCGTGGAGCCCGCTGGGACGAGCCAAGGAGCTGATCCAGGAGCGGGTGATCGGCGAGGTCGCCGCCGCGCACGGCATCTCCCCTGCACAGACCGTTCTGGCCTGGCACGTCGCCCGCGAGACGGTCGCGATCCCGAAGGCGTCGTCGCTCGAGCATCAGGCATCGAACCTCGCGGCCGGCGAGATCGTGCTCTCCGCCGCCGAGGTCGAGGCGATCACCGCGCTCGGACGCTCCGACGGGCGCCTCTTCGACGCCGACCCGGCCACGCACGAGGAGTCGTGATCGGGCCTCGCTCGTAGACTGGCGGCCATGCCCGTCATCGCAGGTATCCGCATCACTCCGGTGACGGCACGGGTGTATTTCGCCCTCCAGGCCCTCGCCGGCGGATTCTGGTGGATCGCGGTCCCGTTGTCGGAGGTGGTCCGTCATGCCACGCTCGGAGACCTTCCGGTCGCACCCGTGGCGATGCTCGACATCCCGCTCTTCGTCGTCGCGTCTGCGCTGGTCGCCGCCGGGGTCCGCTGGGCGCTCTGGGTGGTCGCGCCCTGGACGGCCCTGGTGGCGGCGGCGATGTGCGTCTATGCCACGGTCACCTCGCTCGCCGGATGGGGCGCCCTGCTGATGGTCGTCGCCGCCGGAGCGAGCATCGTGTCGGCGATCATCCTGCTCCTCGGCAGGGCTCCGGTGGAATGGATGGTCATCGGCCCGCTCGCGTTCCGGTCCGCCGATCGGGTCGGCACCGGGCGGCTGCTCGCCCGCACCGGTCTGCAGACGCTCTTCTTCTGGGGGACCTTCCTCCTGGCGATCCCCGTCGTCGTGTCGCTGGTCGAGGCGCGCTGGATGCTTCGCATCGACGTCCCCCTGGGCGTGCGGATCGCCGGAGGCGTGCTGCTCGTCTGCGCGACGGCCCTCGGGATCTGGTCGGCCGTGTCGATGTCGGTGAAGGGCGAGGGAACACCGCTTCCGTCGCAGATGGCGCGCCGACTCGTGATCTCCGGCCCCTACCGGTACGTGCGCAACCCGATGGCCGTGGCAGGTATCGCACAGGGGGTCGCGGTAGGCCTGCTGCTCGGGTCGTGGATGGTCGTCGCTTACTCGCTGTTCGGTTCGATCCTCTGGAACACGGTCGTCCGACCGCTCGAGGAGGCCGACCTGGAGTCCCGCTTCGGATCGGAGTTCGCCGCCTACCGCAGCCGCGTGGCGTGCTGGGTGCCCGTCAGACCCGTTGCGTCCCGAGCACTCTGAGAAGCGCGAGCTTGCTCTCGGCATCGCTGCCGGGCGCGGCGGTCAGCACGATGAGCGCCTGCGACTCGTCTTCGGTGAACAGCGCCTGGCAATCGACCTCGATCGGCCCGATCTCCGGGTGGATGAGAACCTTGTGGTCCTCGAAGCGCCTGCGCACCTCGTGCACGTCCCAGAGGTCGGCGAAATCGGCGCTGCGGGAAGAGAGCTCCCGGACGATGTCGCCGGCCCGCGAGCGCTCGCCGAGCGCCCCGTAAGCGGCCCGCAGCGACGCGACGAGCACTCGGCTGTGCCGAGGATGGTCCTCCAGCGGGTACCGGCCGCGCTCCTCTTCGGGGTGCGCGAACCACCGGTAGATGCCGCTGCGCTCGATCCCCTCCAGGCCGCTGGCGTCTCCGAGCAGGGCACGCGCGGCGTCGTTCTGGATGAGCACCTCGTCGAGCACGGACACCACGAACGCCGGTGTGTCGTCGAGGCGATCCAGCACCCGGAGCATGCCGGGGTGCACATAGTCGGTGAACATCGTGCGATCGGGCGCGCTGTGCCCGCAGACCCGGTGCAGATAGTCGCGCTCATCCGGGGTGAGTCGCAGGGCCCTCGCCAGTGACGCGAGGATCTGCACGCTCGGCTGCGGCCCTCGCTGCTGCTCGAGACGGGCGTAGTAGTCGATCGACATCGCCGCCAGCTGCGCGACCTCTTCTCGACGGAGGCCCGGCGTGCGACGACGCGCGCCGGCGCCGAGGCCGACGTCCGACGGCTTCAGCTGCTCCCTGCGCCGCACGAGGAACTCTGCCAGTGCTTCTCTGTCCACCTCTCGAGTATCCCGTGCGCGCCGACGGTGATCCAGGGATCGCGGATCCCTGGATCAGCGCTCTCTGGTGAGCCGACGCCGTCGACCGAAGAGTGGAGGCATGAACATCAGCGGAAACACCATCTTCATTCCCGGGGCGACCAGCGGCATCGGGCTCGCGCTCGCCCAGAAGTTCGCCGAGCGCGGCAACACGGTCATCGTCGGCGGACGCCGCACCGACCGGCTCGAACGGATCGCCGCCGAGAACCCCGGCATCGACACCGTCAGGATCGACACGACGGATGCCGACAGCATCCGCGCCGCGGCGCAGACCGTGCTCGCCGACCACCCGAGCCTCAACGTCGTCGTCACTATGGCGGGCATTATGCGCGCCGAGGATTGGACCACACCTGCCGGGTTCCTCGAGACTGCGGAGGCGACCGTCACCACGAATCTTCTCGGCCCGATCCGTCTCATCGCAGCCTTCATCGAGCACCTGCGCACGGTTCCCGACGCGACGATCATGACGGTCTCGTCAGGGCTGGCCTTCGCGCCTCTGCGCGTGACGCCGACCTACAACGCCACGAAGGCGGCGATCCACATGCTCAGCGAGTCGCTGCGCCTGCAGCTCGACGGCGGCACGGTGAAGGTACTGGAGCTCGAGCCGCCTGCCGTTCGCACGTCGCTCATGCCCGGTCAGGAATCCAGTGACTTCGCGATGCCGCTCGAGGACTTCGTCGACGAGGTCGTCGGGCTGATCGAGACGCAGCCGGACGCGACCGAGATCCAGGTCGAGAACGTGAAGTTCCTGCGCTACGGCGAAGCGCGGGGCGACTACGCCCAGGTCGTGGAGACACTCAACCGGCGCGACCCGCACGGGCACTGATCCGGCCGGGCGGTCGACCGGGGGCGATCAGATCGCCGCGTCGACCGCCTGCTGCGCGGTCGTGTGCGTGAACTCGAAGCCCGATCTCTCGAGGGCCGTCGGTCGCACGTCCGCATCCGACAGAAGCAGCGAGTCCGCGGCGGATCGGCTCAGCGCGAGACGGAGCGCGAAGCTCGGCGCGGGGATCCAGAACGGGCGACGCATCCTCTTCGCGAGCGCCCGACCGATGTCGTTCGCCGACGCGCGTGTGGGACCGGTGAAGTTGACGGGGCCTTCGAGACGGGCGTCGATCACGTGACGGATGCCGCGTACCTCGTCGTCGAGCGAGATCCAGGGCCAGATCTGGGTGCCGCGGCCGATCGGGCCGGCCACACCGAAGCGGGTCAGCTGGATCAGCGGCTTGAGCACACCCCGACGGTGGATGATCGGGGCAGTGCGCAGTAGCGCGACCCTGGTCTGCTCGCCCGCGCGCTGCGCCTCCTGCTCCCACCGGACGCAGAGCTGTGCGAGGAACGTGTCACCCGCGAGCGACTCCTCGGTCAGAGTCTCCCCCGGCGCCGAGCCGTAATAGCCGACGGCGGATGCCGAGACGAGCGCCGGAGCGTCGTCACGCAGCGTGCGCACGGCGGTCGCGAGCGTACGCGTCGTCGTGAGGCGGGATTCGACGAGCTCGCGGCGATACCGGCGCGTCCAGGGTAGTCTGCCGACGCTCGCGCCGCCGAGAGCGACGACGGCGTCCGCCCCCGCCAGGACGTCAGGGTCGAGCTCCCGCTCACCGGGCGACCATTCGACCTCGGAAGGCGCACGAGGCGTCCGGCGCACCAGAGTCGTCACCTCCACGCCGTCGGCGCGGAGTGATGAAACGAGCGCTGTGCCGATCAGACCCGATGCACCGCTGATCACGATCCGCTGCGCCATGACTGCTCCCTCTGTCCGTCTCCCGGCTCGTCCGTCTCCCGGCTCGTCCGTCTCCGCGAGTCTGTCACGTCCGGTGCCTCCTCGCGATGTCCGCAGCCGCGGGTAGCGTCCTCGGATGACCGAAGATGTCCGCGGCCGCGGGTAGCGTCCTCGGGTGACCGAATCCGTGCAGTCGTGGTGGGCGAGACGCCAGTTCTCGCGCGGACGCGACGTGCCCTATGAGAAGGGCACCTACCGAGCGGCCTGGGCCGCGTATCCCGAGCTGATCCGCCAGTATCATCCCGAGCTCAATCACGGGATAGCACTGTCGCAGGTGCCGCTCGCAGCCGACGTGCTGCTCTGCTGGGAGTGCCGTATGGGTCACCGCTTCGCGGCCACGCCCACCGAACAGCGCGAGCGTCCAGGACGGGTGCGCCGGCAGTCGTCGTGGTGCCCGGAGTGCTCGGCTCTCGCGCGACCGCAGCCGGTGATCCTCGGCGAAGCCCGCGCGATCCCGAGGCGGCCGAAGCCGCCCACGACGCTGTGCGCGAAGACCCCCGACCTTCCGACCGGCGAGGCGTTCCTGAGCGTGTGCGCACCGGCACCGGCATCCGCCGCCGAGGCGAAGCTGCGCGCGGCGCTCGAATCCCGGCTCCGCGTCACCACGGGGGTCAACGCCGTCAAGGTCTCCCGGCCGTTCTTCCGGCACACCGAGGTCTGGCCCGACATCCTCCTGCCCGAGCTGCGGGTCGCGATCGAATACGACACGGTCGGCCGACACGGGCTCGAGCACGTCGGCAAGCGCCAGGACGCCGACCTGCGCAAAGATCGGGCTCTGCGAGCCGCCGACTGGGAGGTCATGCGCATCCGCATCGGAAAGCTCGAGCCGCTGGGGCCGCACGACCTGCAGATAGCGTCCTTCACGCCGCGCAGTGTGGACCGTGTGATCGACATACTGCGCGATATCCGCGGGTCGCTGCTGGTGGACGCCTACCTCATCGACGGCTGAGGGCCGCGCTACGCTCCGTCGATCTCGTGCTCGATCTCGCGCACGACCGCGTCCCACTCGGATCTCAGGAACCTCGCGTCGCCCGCGGCGACGATCTGCGCGTTGTCGTTCGGCCCGACCTCGGGGCGCATCGTCAGCCCTCCGACATCGAGACTGGGAATGCTCCGCCGGATGCACTCGACACTGCCGCGCACGAGCAGGTCAGCGGTCTGCTCGGGAGACGTCGCGGCACCGATGATGGCGTCGTCATGAGCGATGAGTATGGCCCTCCACACGGGCTGTCGGGCGTCCGGGTCGAGCGTGTACTGCATCAGCCCCTGGGGCGCCGCCTCGACCATGATCACGATCGAACCGTCGATCGGCTGCTCCACACCTGCAAATCCACCCATGACGGCCCCAGACCCGGACGTCCCCACGTCCGCTATCCGCTCAGGCTACTGCGAAAATCGCGCCGCGATCGCCTTACGGCACGGCGATCTCGACCGATATCTACAACGGGGAGCGAAGGAGGAGGACCTTGACCAGCACCTACATCGAGACGGGTGGACATGTCCGTGTCTACGACGACGCCGTCCGCACGCATCAGGTGTTCCCTCTCGGCACCTACCGGGTGCATTTCACCTCGAAAGAGGGCTTCAGCCTCATCAAGATCGACGACCTCACCGTCGGCACCGAGCGCGTCTACGGCGGTCGCGACAGGAAGGTCGACAAGATCTTCCGCTCCTATGCGCTCACCGACCGCAGTCTGGGAGTGATGCTGTCGGGCGACAAGGGCATCGGCAAGACGCTCTTCCTGCGCATGGTCGCCGAGGAGGCCCGTGAGCAGTGCCTTCCTGTGGTGATCGTCTCGGAGGACAACGACGGCATCGTCGAGTTCCTCGACACGCTCGACGAGTGCCTGATCATCTTCGACGAGTTCGAGAAGATCTTCCCCGCCGGCCGCCGCGGCGGTGGAGACGGAAGCAACAGGCAGAACCAGTTCCTGTCGCTGTTCGACGGACTCTCGTCTGTGAAGCGCATCTACTGCCTCACGGTGAACGACATCACCGACGTCAGCACGTACATCGTCAACCGGCCAGGACGATTCCACTACCACATGCGCTTCGAGTACCCGGGGCCGGACGAGGTCAGGCAGTATCTGATCGACCAGGCGCCGAACGCCAACCCGGACGAGATCGAGAACGTGGCGCTGTTCTCACGCCGCGCGCGACTCAACTACGACCACCTCCGAGCCATCGCGTTCGAGCTCGAGCAGCCGGACACGCTCTTCTCGGAGATCGTCGAAGACCTGAACATCAAGTCGGTCGAGCCGAGCACCTACCGCATCGAGGCCCGGTTCCCCGACGGGAAGGTCTGGTCGGACGAGGTCGAGATGAATCTCTTCGAGCGCGGAGACGTCGGGCGCACCTATGAACTGCGCAACTCGACGCGCTCGATCTTCGCGTCGTTCGTGCCGAAGGATCTCATCTTCGAGCCGGACGGCAGCATCTTCGTGCCGATCCACAAGCTCGACCTTCTCGACGACGAAGACGAAGAGCCCGAGGTATACCCCACCACGGTCAGCCTGATCCTGGTCGGGCAGGCCAGCTACGGCTTCGGTCTCTGAGCGGAGGCCGACGGGGCGGATGCCGAGGACCGCGCGGCGCGTGCGGTCAGGCGCCGACGGCGTGCGACAGGATCGCGCGCGTGAAGCGCTGGCCTCCGGTCGCGAGCCGCTCGAAATACGCCTCGAGAGCGGATGCGGAGGAGCGCGACGTCGGCGCGGTCTCGCCGAGGGGTCCATCGGCATAGTGACGATCGAGGGCATCGCGGAGCATCCGCACCGCCGCGGCGCGTTGCTGCGACACGGCAGCGTGCGAGACGCCGAACTCGTCGGCCAGCTCCTTCACGCTGCGATCCTCGAAGTAGATCGCGCGGATGATCTCGCGCTTGCGATCCGGGAGCGCGTCGACTGCTCGGCGGAGGAACTCGTCCCGCTCTGACGCGATCGCCTGCTCCTCAGGGAGATAGCCGGTCCAGACGATCTCGGGCGCATCCGGGGCGTCGAGGCTCAGAAGCATGCGCTCTGCATCCGCCAGCCCCTCTCTCACAGACCCCGTGTCCACTCCCATGGCCGCCGCGATCTCCGCGACGGTGGGAGTGCGCCCGAGAGCCGCCGACAGCGTCTGGCGCACCTTCGTCGTCTCCTTCGCCCGCACGCGGATGTCGCGCGGGGCCCAGTCCATCGACCTCAGCTCGTCTTTCAGCGCCCAGTTGATGCGCCCCCGTGCGAAGGCGCCGAACGGGACGCCGAGGGTCGCATCGAACTTCTCCGCCGCGCGGACGAGCGCGAACGCACCTGCCGAGGCGAGGTCGTCGCGGGAGACCTGGGTGAGGCGGGACGCCACATATGCGGTCGCCGCCCCGACGATGTGCAGGTGTTCGATCACGAGCTGGTTCCGTGCGCGCATCGGCATCGAGTTCCGTCTCTTCCACTGTAAGTGCAAGCCCTCCCCAGCGACTCACAGCGAGGCCCTCCCCAGCGGCCAGAACTACATTCAACTACATGCTAGGGGCGCAGCGGGCAAGAAAGATCCCCGAAGGTCGAAACCTTCGGGGATTCTCGTTTACGTTCAGATAACGATGGCTAGTCGTTCACCTTCACGCGTCGGTTCACTTCGCGCGTCGCGGAGAACTTCAGCACCGTGTAGTCATTGACCTCGGCGTCGCCCTCGTCCTTCGCGAACTGCACGCGATGCCCCTTGTGCGTCTGCGGGTAGAACTTGCCGAAGTTGGTGAGAGTCACCGTGTTCCCCCGGCCGACCAGGTCGAGCAGCTCGTCGATCATCGCGTTGTACGCCGTCTGCGCAGCCGGGACCGAGATGCCCCCTCGTCGCGCGAATCGCTGCACGAACTCGCGCTTGCTCACCCTGTTCGTCTCGAGCGTCCTTGATGTGCTCATGTCGTCTTCCGTCCCATGGAATGTCGCCCGTCACCGGGCTTCTTTGCGCTGTACCCCTACCAGCCGCATCCGCGGCGCGCGCAGGTCTCCCGCTCCTGCGACGACGCCGGGATCTGCCAGTACCCCAGCCTGTGCTCCCAGAGCCTAAAGGCCCTTCCTTGGTATATGCGGTGAATCTCGGTTTTCTTTGCTTTTCCGACGATCGCCGCATCACCTCGGCTATCCGCGCGAGAGTGCACCGCCCGCCGACTCGCTCACGAGGGCGCGCGCAGCATCGCGCGCCCGCCTCGCAGCCGTCACCGAGGCGACGATCTGGGCACGGATGTCGCGACCCTCCTCGTCATCACCCACCGACAGCTCCGTGGCCGTCAGCGTCCGGGTGTTCACGACGATCTCGCCGCTGTTGATGAGCAGGTCACCCCTGACGCCGAATGCTCTGCCCACGACTCTGCCCGATGCATCGGTCAGATCGGTGGCGTTGCCGGCCGCCGCCTGCTCGATGGCCGCCAGCTGCAGCGGCGTGTACCGAGCCGTATTCGCAAAGCCCCTCGTCGACGTCGCATCCTTCTTCGACACGAGCGCGAGACTCGTCTGCCCGGGTGCGCGGCGATCGCCCGGGTGCACCCGGGCGTCGAGAAGATGCGTGGTGACCACGCCCTCGGCGTCGCGCGCGACGCGGTCGTGGTATGCCATCACCACCAGGTTCACGCCCTGGGTCGCGCCGGCGCCATGGATCTTCGATCGCAGATCGACCACGTCATCTCTCCTGTGCGTTCTGGTCGGCGGGCCGTCCTGGCACGCCGGTCACTGGGTGTTCGCGCTGCGTCGGGATCAAGCGCCGAGAAGCGCGCGGATCGGGTATGCCTGGTCGTCCAGGATGACCTGTGCCGCCCGCCCCGTCTCCCGGTGGACCAGGACAGGGGCGCGGAGATTGATGTAGACCCCGTCGTCGGCAGGATTCGCCACCACGAAGACACGGATCTCCGAGTCGTCGGAGGCGCCGAGCTCGGATCGCGCATCCGCGGGCAGAGCCGGAGCGTACCCGTAGTCGCCGGAGAGCGGATCCAGCAGGAACAGCCTCACGTCTGCATCCGCAGCACGCAGCGCGTACAGCCCTTCCGCGCTGGCGATCTGCTCGAGCGTGAACGTCCGGTACGGACTCAGGCCGGGCATCGGCGTGGTGAACTCGACGGCGAAACCCGTCGCTTCGGCGGTCGTCGCGGTCATCGGATGAACTCCAGGAGGTTGGTCTGCAGAGATTTCGCGGTCACCTGCAGAGCGGATTGGAAGACGAGCTCGGCCGACTGCAGCCGCACGAGGACCTCGAGGCTGTCCACGTTCTCGACGTCGGCGCGCCGCGCTTCGAGGTCGATCGATGTCGAGAGGTTCTGAGACGAAGCTCGCTCGAGCTGCACCTGGCGCGCGCCGGTCGCGCCCCTGGCCGCGATGACGTCCTTCAGACGCCCGTCGATGTCGGCCAGGCGGGAGCCGACCTCCCCGCCGCCGCGCAACTCCGCAGCGATGTCGCTGAGCAGCGCGAACGCGCTGTTCGCCCCGTCGCCGAACGCCTGCGAGCCGTCGAAGTCGACGCGAACGGTCTCGTTGTCGCTGATGCGCCGCTGCACTCCGGCTCCCGGACTGCCGTTGAAGGTGAACGTCCCAGGGTCGAACGCCGCGCCCGAATCACTGGTTCCGGCGAAGACGCTGCGACCGAGGACTGTGGTGTTCGCCTTCGCGAGCAGCTCGGCGCTGATCGACTCCAGCTCCTGCGCGATGGACTCGCGGGCGGTGGGGCTGAGCGCACCCGAGTTCGCGCCCTGCGCGGTGAGGTCCCTGGCACGGTTGAGCAGGTCGACGCTCGCCCCGAGAGCGGTGTCGACCGTGGTCACCCACGCCATCCCGTCGCTGAGGTTGCGCGCGAACTGCGCGACGCGCGATTGGTCGCCGTGCACGCCGAGCGCTGTCGCGGCCGCGGCCGGATCCTCGCTCGGCGAGCGGAAGGCGCGCTGCGAGGCGGCCTGGTTCTGCAGCCGCTCGCGATCCGCGAGGTTGGTCTGCAGCGTCCGCAGCGACTGCTGCGTCATGGTGTTGCTCGTGATGCGACCGATCATGTCGGCTCTCCCCAGAGTCAGCGGCCGACGAGGCCGGTGCGGTTGATCAGAAGGTCCAGAGCCTCGTCCACGGCCGTCAGCACGCGAGCTGCTGCCTGGTAGGCGGTCTGGTAGGTCAGGAGGTTGATCGTCTCCTCGTCGCCGTCCACCGACGCGTTCGACTGCTGCGCGGTGACGGCGGCCACGGCCCCCATGTCGGCGATGTCGGCGCGCTGCACGTCACCGGCGACCGCGACCGCGAAGCCCGTGACGAAGCTCGACCACGTCTTGCTCGGTCCCGTCGCCGATGCACCCAGAGCGCTGATGCGATCGGCGATCGTGGTGTCCTTGGCGCCCGCGCCCGGTGCCGCGAGAGCGAGATCGTCGAGACCTGTGGGAACAACGCTCAGCCCGAGGGCGGCGGGTCCGGTGCCGCTCATCGAGAAGAAGTCCCCACCTGCGGCGCCCGACGGAGTGACGCCCGTGCGGTGCACATCGTTCACGGCTGTCGCGAGAGCGGTCGCGGTCTCGTTGTACGCGGCGGCGACGCCGGCCAGGGTCCCGCCGTCGGCGGCAGGCGCCAGCGCGCTGATCGTGCCGCCGACCAGCCCGCCGGTGATCGTCACCGGCAGACCGGGGCGATCCGCCCACGCGACACTGATGCGTCCGGCGTCCGCGATGCCCTGTGGTCCGCTCGCGACGAGGGCACGGCTGCTGTCGGCGGAGACGAGAGCGTTCCCGTCGACACGGAGCGTGAGGGTCCCATCGGCTTCGACGTTGCCCTTGGCTCCGACCGCGGTCGACAGCTGCTGGGCGAGGACGTTGCGCTGATCGATCAGCTCGTTGGCGTTGCGGCCAGACTGCAGCGCGTCACGGATCTGCCCGTTGAGGGTGGCCACCTGTCCTGCCATGGCGTTGACGTCGGCGATCTGACTGTCCACCTGTCCCCGAAGGTCGCTCCACTGCCCCGCGATCGACTGGTACCCGGCCGCGATCTGCCCGATGAGCACATTCGCGTTGGTGAGCACGACCTGCGCAGCCGCCGAATCCGGGGTGTTGGCGAGATCGGACCAGCCGGCCCAGAACCGGTTCAGGTTCGCGGCGAGCCCGTCCTTCGTGGGTTCGGCCATCACCGCCTCCGCCTGGCCGGCGGCCGTCGCCCGCGCCGCCCAGAAGCCGGAGGTCGAGAGTGCGTCGCGCACTCGGGCATCGAGGATGTCATCGCCGAGCCGGGCGATGCCGGTGACGCTGACTCCACCGCCGATGCCGAGCCCGGACGGCCACAGGCCGGTCTGGCCGGGGGCCGAGATCGGAACCTGGTCGACCCGCTGACGGGTGTAGCCAGGGGTGGTCTGGTTGGCGATGTTCTGCCCGGTGACGGTCATCCCCGCGCGGGCGGCGGAGAGAGCGGATTCGGCGAGACGAAGCCCTGCGAAAGAAGACATGGCGCCTCACACCCTCGTGTCGAGGAGTCGGGCGTCACCGTCACGGACGACGCCGCCCTGCGGGTCGTACTCGCCGGTGGGCACACCGAGGCCGGCGATCGTCTCCTGCGTGACACGGATAGCGGTACGCAGTCGTTGCTCGTTGACCTTCTTCATGTCGCCGATCTCGTCGGCGAGTGCCGTCATGGCGTCGAGATGGCCGGACAGGACCTCGCGCCAGGCATCCGTCGGCGCGGCGTCGATCAGCTCGCGCAGCGTCGTCGCCTCGGGCACTCCCCATTCGTCCGCGACGGAGATGACGAGCGTGTCACGGGACAGGGCGACCGTGGGCATCGCCGCGAGCACGCGCTCGATCTCGTTCGCCGCATGATGGATCCAGCGGTTGCGCCCGGTCGCCAGCAGCATCTGCTGTTCGTCGAGCTTGAACAGCAACACCTCCAGCAGATCGCGCTCTCGCATCAGTTGCATGCTCAGGTCGTGAGCGGCCACGATTCGTCACCTCGTCATGTCACGGTTTCCGTGACGGGATCGCCCGCCACATCCACGACTATCGCGACAACGTCCTGGACAGTAACTCCGAGCGCGAGGGCGAGCAGCGATGCACCGGGTCAGGACGTGGTGCCAGCGCGCCCGAGAGCACTCAGAAGCAGCGATGCGGCTGAATCGTCCGACGACGCCTGGACTGCTTCCTGGTTCGCGTCGCTCACTGCGATGACGATCTCGGCGCGATTGATGCGCTTGTCGCGCGGCGCATCGATGCCGACGCGGACTCCGCTCGGCGTCACCGCCAGAATCGTCACGGTGATGTCATCACCGATCACGATGCTCTCATTCGCGCGTCTCGTGAGTACCAGCATGCGTCGTCTGCCTTCCATGGCGTGAGCGCCGATGCGCCCTCTGCTCACAAACGTATCGCACTCGACTCGTAAATGAGCAGATTCCGACGCTATACCGCGGCGCTCGGCAAGGCGGACTGCGTCATCCGCACCACACCGACCACGTCGGTCGCGAGTCCTCCGGCTGCCGCCTCGTCATACGACAGCACGGGGAGGCCGCCGACCTGCGACGAGACCATCCGGCGCACAGCCTGGCGCAGCGACGGCGCACACACGAGCACCGGTTCCGGCCCGACCTGATCGAGATCTGCGACCGTTGTGCGGACGTTCTCGAGCACGTGCATCGTCGCCTCCGGCGTCAGCACGATCTGCGGATGGCCGTCGATCACACGCATCCCCTCGAGCATCTGCTGCTCGAGCATCGGCTCGAACATCACGACGCGGATGCGGCCGTCCTCGGCGAATCGTGCGGCGATCGCGGGGCCGAGGGCCGCTCGCGCCGCATCGATCAGACCAGCCGTCTCGGTCGACGTCTTGCCGCGGAGCGCGAGAGCCTCGTAGATGCGGGCGAGGTCGTTGATCGGCACCCGCTCGGCCAGGAGACCGGCGAGGACGCGCTGGATGCCGGCGAGCGACAGCACGGCCGGCGTCAGCTCCTCGACGGTCGCCGGACTCGACTGCTTGAGGTGCTCGGTCAGCTGACGGACGTCTTCGAGCGAGAGCAGTCGGTCGGCCTGACTCTGCACGATGTCGGAGAGGTGGGTGATGATCACGCTCGCGCGGTCGATCACGGTGGCACCGGCCATGTCGGCGGCGTGCGACATCTCGGCGGGCACCCACTTGCCCTCGAGGCCGAAGACCGGATCGACGACCGCTGACCCGGGCAGCTGCTCGAGCCCCGTGCCGATCGCGAGCACGTGCCCCCTCGGCACGGATCCGCGGCCCGCCTCGACCCCGGCGATCAGGATCGAGTAGGTCTGAGCCGGCAGGTCGATGTTGTCGCGCGTGCGCACCGGTGGCATCAGGATGCCGATGTCGAGAGCGAGCTTTCGCCGCAGCGACTTCACCCGGGTGAGCAGGTCGCCCGCTCCTCCCGAGGCAAGATCGACGATGTCGGGCGAGAGCGAGATCTCGAGCGCGTGCACGCGCATCCGGTCCATCAGCTCTTCGGGTCCCTCGACACCCGCCTCGACGGCCTCCTGCTGCAGCGCGTCGGCCTCGAGAGCGGCGTCGCGATCTTCGTTCGCCTTGACCCGGGACGCGGCGAACAGCAGCACCGCCCCGATCGCCAGGAAGATCACCAGGGGCATCCCGGGGATGAAGCCCGTGGCGATGGCTGCGAGGCCCGTGATCACGAGGGCGTTGCGCGACTGCATGAGCTGACGACCAGCTGCCTGACCCATCTCGCTCTCGGCGTTCTCGCGGGTCACGATCATGCCCGTCGACACGGCCATCAGGAGCGCGGGGATCTGTGTGACCAGCCCATCGCCGATGGTGAGGATGCTGTACGTCTCGAGCGCATCCCCCATCTCCATGCCGTGCTGGACCATGCCGATGATGATGCCGCCGACGAAGTTGATGACGACGATCACGATGCCCGCGATCGCATCGCCCTTGACGAACTTCGACGCGCCGTCCATCGCGCCGTAGAAGTCGGCCTCGGCCGCGACCTCCGCACGACGCCTGCGCGCCTCGGTGTCGGTGATGAGGCCGGCGTTGAGGTCGGCATCGATGGCCATCTGCTTGCCGGGCATGGCGTCGAGGGTGAAGCGCGCACCCACCTCGGCGACGCGCTCGGCACCCTTGGTGACGACGACGAACTGGATGACGGTGAGGATCAGGAAGATCACGGCGCCGATCACGAGAGACCCGCTGATCGTGATCTGCCCGAACGCCTGGATCACCTGCCCGGCGTGCGCCTCGCTGAGCACGAGGCGGGTGGACGCGACGTTGAGGCCGAGCCGGAACAGGGTCGCCACCAGCAGCAGGCTCGGGAAGACCGAGAAGTCGAGCGGCTTCTTCACGAACATCGCGGTGAGGAGGATCAGCAGCGCGAACGAGATGTTCAGCACGATGAGCACGTCGAGCAGCGGCGTGGGGATGGGGACGATGAGCAGGAGGATGATGCCCACCACTCCGACGGGCACCGCCGCCTTGGACAACAGCTGACCGATCATGCGTCTCGCCTTCTCGTTCTCTCTACTCGTTCAGGTGCGGATCCGGTGGCTCAGAGGCCGCGGTCCCTGGTGCTGTCGAAGGGCATGGTGTGGGTGCCTCTCGCCGATCCGCGGCGCTTGAGGTGCTCTATGAACGCGAGCACCTGCGCCACCGCGGTGTACAGCTCCTCGGGGATCTCGCGGCCGATGTCGCACGCCGAGTGGAGGGCTCGCGCCAACGGGATGTCGCGGACCATCGGCACGCCGGCCTCCTCGGCCTTCTCGCGGATCTTCTGCGCGACGATGCCCGCGCCCTTCGCGACGACCCGCGGAGCGGACTTGCCCGGTTCGTAGCGCAGCGCCACCGCCACATGAGTGGGGTTCACGAGCACGACGTCGCTGTCGCCCACCGCGGCGATCATCCGGTTGCGGCTCATGGCGAGCTGCCGAGAGCGACGCTGGGAGCGCACGAGCGGATCTCCCTCGCTCTTCTTGTGCTCGTCCTTCGCCTCGTTCTTGGTCATGTGAGTGTGCTTGCGGTTGCGCCGCATCACCACGGCCACATCGATCGCCGCCAGCAGGATGCCCACGGCCACGGCCACCTGCAGCAGGGCCACCGCTCCCCCGGCGGCCTGCTCGAGCAGCCATGTGATGTTGTGGCTGCCGCTCGCCATCAGCACGGGCACGAGACCCGAGACGACGATCCACAGGGCGATGCCGATGGCCGCAGTCTTGAGGAGAGCCTTCGCGCCTTCCCACAGCGCCTGCTGGCCGAACACGCGTTTGAGCCCCGACACGATGTTGAACTGCTCGGTGCGCATCGTCACACCGCGCAGATGGATGCCGCCCTGGGCGACCGCCGTCGCGGTGGTGGCGAGCAGGACGACCACCAGCATGGGCAGCAGGACGCCGCCCAGCGCGGAGATCGCCGACCCCAGAACATCCATCGCAGCCCCGTCGGTGGGGTTCTTCGCCACCGGGGTGACGGCCAGGAACAGCTCCGTGAGCACCTGCGTGCCCGACGAGATCGTCGGCACCATCATCACTGCGGCGGCGGCGATGCACACCCACGCGGTGAAGTCCTGGCTGCGGCCTATCTGGCCCTTCTTGCGCGCCTCCTTGAGGCGACGCTCGGTCGCCTTCTCGGTGCGTTCGCCGCTGTCGGTCTCGCTCATCGGGTCACCCCCAGAAGCAGCCTTGCCGCGTCCTCGGCGATGACAGCGACCACGCTCGGAAGCGCGGCGTAGACGAAGCCCACGAGCAGCAGTGTCAGACCGATCTTGATCGGGAAGCCCATCGCGAACGCGTTCAGGGCCGGTGCGACCCGGCTGACGAGTCCGAGGCCGACGTCGGCGAGGAAGAGCACGATCAGCAGGGGACCCGCGATCTGCACGGCGCTGAGCATCATCTGCCCGGCGGCTCCCACCAGGGCCTCCGCGGGCTTGCCCAGGTCGATCATGCCGGTCACCGGGACGGCGTCGAACGAGCGGAACAACCCTCCGAGCACGAGCTGGTAGCCGTCGGATGCGAACAGCAGCATGATCGCGGTCATCTGGAACAGCCGCGTGAACTGGGCGCCGTTGATCGCCATCCCCGGATCGAACGCCTGCGCCATCTGGAACCCTCCGAAGGTGTCGACCAGATGACCTGCACCCTGGACGGCACTGAAGAGCACCATCACGAGGAATCCGAGCAGTGCGCCCGTGAGAGCCTGCCCCACCAGTGCCAGCATGAACCCCCCGGTGTCGAGACGTTCGTAGCCCGCGGTCACCACCGGCGAGACCGCGAGGGCGAGCCCGACGCCCAGCATCGCGCGGATGCGCATCGGGATCGTGCCGTGGCTGAACGGCGGTGCGAGCACCAGGAAAGCCGTGATGCGCACGCACGCGAGAGACGTGGCCTCGAGCCAGGTGAAGTCGATGGGGATGTTCATCAGCCGCCGTTCAGCAGCGACGGTATCCGCGCGAACATCTCGTTCGTGAACGCGATCATCTCGGCGATCATCCAGTGCCCGCTGATCAGCAGCGCGATGCCCACGGCGACGAGCTTGGGCACGAACGAGATGGTCATCTCCTGCACCTGGGTGATCGACTGCAGCAGGGAGATCGCGAACCCGACCACGAGCGCCGTGATCAGCATCGGGGCGCAGAGCTTCGCTCCGACGATGAGCGCCGCCTGCCCGATGTCGATGACGGCTTCCGGGTTCATCAGCCGCCCCCGTTGTAGGACTGCACGAGTGCGGTGATGACCATTCCCCAGCCGTCGATGAGCAGGAACAGCAGGATCTTGAACGGCAGCGAGATCATCACCGGCGGGAGCATCATCATGCCCATCGACATCAGCGCACTGGCGACGACCAGATCGATCACGAGGAACGGGACGAAGATGATGAACCCGATCAGGAAGGCTGCGCGCAGCTCGCTGATCATGAAGGCCGGCACGAGCGTCTGCAGCGGGATGCTGGCAGGGTCGGTCGGGTTGTCCATCTGCGCCGCCCGATGCATGAGGGCGATGTCCTCTTCACGCGTGTACGCGAGCATCCACTCGCGGAGCGGTTCCTGGGCGAGCTCGAAAGCTCGGCCGAAGTCGATCTGCCCGTCGGTGAACGGACTGACGGCGACGGTGTTGATGTCGGTCAGCACCGGCCACATGATGAACAGGGTCAGGAACAGGCTGAGTCCCGCCAGCACCTGATTCGGCGGGATCGAGGGCAGCGAGAGCGCGTTGCGGGTGAGAGCCAGCACCACAAAGATCTTGGTGAAGCTCGACATCATGAGAAGCAGCGCGGGGGCGACGCTGAGGACCGTGATCCCGAGCAGCGTCATGATGCTGTCCGACGGCGTGCCGTTGATGCCGTTGATCGTCACGCCCTCGCCATCACCGGTCTCCATGGGCACCGTGGCGGATGACGCGTACGCGCCCGTCGCGTCGAGCACCACCAGGACGGCCGCGACTCCGACGGCTGCCGCGATCAGCATCCACGCACGTCGCGGCAGGCGCGGTGCACGCGCGAGCGGCGCGGTGGCAGCGGCGGCGGCGGATACGGGCACGGCGGCACTCCGAAGATGGGTGACGTGGCCGATCCGTAGCCAGGGGGTCGAGCGATCCGTGCTCGCAGTCGACTATCGCGACACGGTGGCGTGCGCGTAACCGCGAGGCGATCGCACTGGGCCGGTCGGCGTCAGGCGACGGACTTCAGTGCCCGGTCGACGATGTCGTTCGACAGGTCGTCGACGACAGGTGACTCCTCCGTCGTCGATTCCTCCTCGACGGGAGGTGCTTCCTGGGTGTCGACGACGTTGATCCCGTTCTCGGTCACACCGAGGACGTAGCGGATGCCCCCGAACTCGGCGACCACGAGCTGCGCCTTGCCGCCGATGCCCGACCGCGCGACGACCGTGATCTTCTCGGGCCGCGGCTTCGGGCCCGCCGCCGCGCGCGACGGTCTGAGGTCGGTGAGCCGGGCGAGCTTCTTCGGCATCAGCCCCACGAGCGGGCTGACGCCCTTCGCCTGCGACTTCTGCAGTCGACGGCTGAGGAACAGCAGCAGACCGAGCACCGCTCCCAGGGCGACGATCGCACGGAGCGCGACGAGGATGTCGTCCATGGGTCAGACGGCCTCTGCGCCGTCGAGGATGCGCTCGACGCGGATGGCGAAGTCGCCCTCCGCGACCACGACGGTGCCGTGCCCGATCAGGCGGCCGTTGAGCTTGATGTCGGCAGGCGAGCCCGCTGCACGGTCGAGTTCGACGACGCGGCCGGGTTCGAGGGACAGCACGTCACGCACCGGCATCCGCGTGCGACCGATCTCGACCACGAGCTCCATCTCGACGCCGGCGATGCGGCTCAGGCGCTGCGGTCCCGACGACGCGGCAGCGGCCCGCGCTCCGTCGATGCGCACCGCTGCCCGCGCGACGACGCTGCCCGCGGCGTCGATCATGTCGAACACCTGGGTGCCGCTGTCGGTGAAGACGCCTGCGGCATCGACCAGTTCGCCGTCACCGAGCGCGCCGCTGCCGAGCACGGCGACCGCCGCCTCGAAGATCGGATGCAGTCGATCGGCCAGCGGCGCGTTCTTCGAGCCGTCCTCGAGCTGCGACGGATCGACGACCTGGATCGCGAGGCGGGCACCGGGGCTGCCTGCGAAGGTGACCGCGACCGCCTCACCGGATGCGCCGGGGTCGGTCGAGGGTGCGGGGATGACGGGGTAGCCGAACGGCAGCTTGCCGGCGATCGCCGCGGCGATGGCGGTCTCGTGGAAGGTGCTCATCAGTGGGTCTCCTCAGGGGTGGTCGTGATCTTGCAGGTGAGGCGCGAGCCTCTGCTCCCAGGGGTGGCGAGGGCGATCCGGGTCTCCCCTGCCACGAGCTCGTACGGTCTGGTCTCCGGATGCGGCAGGCGCAGCAGATCGCCGGGTGCGAGGTCGAGCACCTCACCCGTGCCGATCGTGATGGGTGCCAGGCGCAGTGTGATCTCCAGCGGGGTGCTGCGCAGCTGCTCCAGGGTCTGCTCCGCCGTGTGGGCGGCGTCGGCATCCGACTCTGTCGCGGCGAGACGGTCGACGACAGCGGATGCCGGGAGCATGACCGTCGCCGTCGTCTCGGCGTCGCCGAGCCGCATCGTGTACCGCGCGACGATGACCGCCGCACTCGCTGCGATCACCTGCATGTACTGCGGGTTGTAGTGCACGGCGCTGAATCGAGGCGCCCCGGGGAGCAGTGCGTCGAGGCTTGCATGGAGATGCTCGAACGTGCCCTCCATGAGGTTGCGCACGAGCGCCAGCTCGATCGGGGTGAACGTCCGCGCCTCGGGCAGCGAGGTGCTGCGACCGCCCATCATCTGCACGACCCACAGGAGCGCGCTGTCGAGGCCGAACTGCACGACGCAGGGCTCTTCGCGGTCCGCGAAGGCACCGGCCACCATTGCCGTCGTGCCGGGCAGTGTGTCGGCGTACTCCTCGTACGACACCAGGTCGACGGACTCGAGCGTCAGATGGGCCCGCACACGGATCTTCGCCGTCAGCTGCGACGACCACAGGCGCGCGAACGACTCGAACGCCGCCTCCAGGTGCCGGGTGCTCTCCCGTCCGAGCTGCGCGGGGCGGCCGAAGTCGTATGCGGGGTAGCGCACGGCCGGGTCCTCGAGCACGGCGGCTGCGGTCATGGGTGTCTCCTCGACGGTGGTGTTCACGTGTTCTCAGCTCGTCGCTGCGGCAGCTGCGAGGGCCGGGATCAGCGCTCGCACCTGCTCTTCCTCAGTGGACTCGACGACGATGTCGACGCGTCTGTTGCTCGCCAGGGCCTGCGGACTGTCGCCCTGGACGATCGGTCGTGTGTCCGAGAATGCCGTCGCCTTCACCCGCGGACCGCCGACGCCCTCGTGCTCGACGAGAAACCTCGCCACCTGCGTGGCGCGCCCACCGGAGAGTTCCCAGTTGGTCGCGAACGGAGCAGCCGACACGCGGTGATCGGCATGCCCTTCGACGCTGACCTGGTTGTCGACCGTGACGAGCACGTCACCGATCGCATTGAGCACGGCATCCGCCTTCGCCGAGAGCTCGGTGCTGTTGTCGGCGAAGAATGTCTCGGCGCCGACCAGCCCGACCTGCAGCCCGCGGTCGTCGATCACGAACGAGACGGTGTCCTGAAGCCCTTGGGCGGCAAGGGCGGAACTCATCCGATCGCGCAGTTCTTCCAGTGACTCGTACTCGGCAGCGGCTCGGGCGGCGAGATCGACCACTCCGTCGTCGTCCTGCAGCTCGGGCGGGACGATCAGGCCCTCAGCACTGTCGGCGCCGCCCTCGGTGCTCTCCTGACCGAATCCCGTCGCAAGACTGTTGGCGAGCAGCTCGAACTTCGTCTTGTCGACGTTCGACACGGCGAACAGCACGATGAACAGGCACATCAGGACGGTCACCATGTCGGCGTACGACACGGCCCAGCGCTCGTCAGGCTCGTCGTGCGATTCGTCTTCGTGCCCGCGGCCGCGGGCACGGCGGGCCGGGCTCACAGGATGTCCTCCACGGAAGAGTCCTGCTCCCGCTTCTGCTTCTTGGCTTTCGGCTTGACGCTCGACAGCGCCTCGAGACGCTCCTGCAGCAGATGCGGTGCACTTCCGGCCTGGATGGCCAGCATGCCCTCAGACACCAGCGTCATCCGCTCGAGCTCGACCGCACCGATGCGGTTGAGACGACCGGCGATCGGGTTCCAGATGAAGTTGGCCGACAGCAGCCCCCACAGCGTGGCCACGAACGCGGCGGCGATCATGGGCCCGAGGTGGTCGGGTTCGTCGAGCTTCTCGAGCACGTGGGTGAGTGAGACGACCGTGCCGACGATGCCGATCGTCGGCGCGTAGCCGCCCAGGGAGCCGAAGAACTTCGAGGCGACGCGGTTGCGCGACGAGGTGGCCGCGATCTCGTCGTCCATCACCATCTGCAGGTCCTCGGCGTCCGTGCCGTCAGCGAGCGCCTGCAGAGCCTGGCGGGTGAACGCGTCGGGTGCGCCGTCGAGCTCCTGCTCGAGCGCGAGGAGACCCTCACCACGAGCCTTCTCGGCGTACCCGACCAGGAACGGGATCACCGCCTCGGGAGTCATCTTCGGCCCGCGCACCATGCGCCCGAGACTCTTCACCGCGAGGATCGTGTCGCGCAGCGTGTGGCTCGCGATCCCCACGCCGATGGTGGAGCCGAGCACCAGGATCATCGGGGCGGGGATCAACAGCGCTTCGAAGCTCGCGCCCTCCATCGTGATCATCGCGACGAGGGCGCCGAACGCCAGGATGACGCCGATGATGAATGCGGGATCCATCGTCACGCCCCCGTCTGCGGCGTCAGAGCGTGGGCCGCGGCGAGGACGCGAGCCCGATAGGAGACGATCAGGTCGATCGCGGCGTCGAGCGTCTCCTCGATCACATAGACCTTGCCGTCGACCATGTGCAGAGTCGTGTCGGGCGAGGAGAGGATGCGCTCGATCAGATCGGGGTTCACCGCGAACCGGGTGCGGTCGAGGCGGGTGACGATGATCATCGCGGGGTCTCCGGGCTTCGGACGAGAGGGGGAAGTCTGGCCGGACTATCGCGACGCGGCCCGCCCCCGGTAACCAGGGGCGGGCCGCGTCGACGGGCGGATGCGCTCGAACTCGAGCGTCCGATCAGCGCTTCAGCTGGGTGAGCTCCTGCAGGACCTCGTCGCTCGTGGTGATGATCCGCGCGTTGGCCTGGAAGCCGCGCTGCGCGACGATGAGGTTGGTGAACTCCTGCGAGAGATCCACGTTGCTCATCTCCAGCGCCCCGGACACCAGGTTGCCGAACCCTGCCTGCCCCGGCTCCCCCATGCGGGCGGCGCCGGAGTTCACCGAGACCCGGTATGCCGTGCCACCGGCCTTCTCGAGCCCCTCGGGGTTCGCGAAGGTCGCCATCGCGATCTTTCCGAGCGTCTGGGTGGCGCCGTTGCTGAAAGTGCCGACGATGGATCCGTCGCCCGTGATGCTGTACGACTTGAGCGAGCCCGCCTCGGCGCCGTTCTGCTCCGAGATCGCGACGGTCGACATGTTGGCGTAGCCGGTGACCGCGCCGAGGTCGACGCTCACGGCACCCGCGGTCAGGGTGAGACCTGCCCCCGCCTGCTTGCCGTCGGTGAACGTCAGCGAACCGGTCGCACCGCTGACGGGCTCGGTGACGTCCCAGCCGGTCGCGGTCTTCGTGAACGTCAGGCTCAGCGTCGACGGGGTTCCCTGTGCGTCGTAGACCTTCACATCGCGCACAAGCTCGTCACCCGTTGCTGCGGTCGAGGGGAGGTTGCCTGTGACCGTGGCATCCGTCGTCGCCTTGGCCGGTGAGACGGCGTCGAGCGGCAGCACGATGTTCCCGGTCGCCTGACCGGTGTTGACGACGCCGTTCTGCGCCGACCAGCCCTGCACGACGGCACCGTCGGCGGTGACCATCTTGCCCGTCGGGTCGAACGAGAAGCCGCCTGCACGGGTGTACAGGGTCTCCCCGCCCGAGCGGACGGCGAAGAATCCGTCGCCCGAGATCATCAGGTCTCCCCCGCGCCCGGTGGCCTGAGCAGACCCCTGCGCGAAGTTCGTGCGCACTCCGGCCACCTGCACACCGAGGCCGACCTGAGCGGGGTTGCGGCCCCCGACCTCGTCGTCGGGGATGCCCGGGTTGCCGATGAGCTGTGACAGCGAGTCCTGGAACAGCACGGACGAGCCCTTGAAGCCGGCCGTGTTGACGTTGGCGATGTTGTTGCCGGTCACGTCGAGCATGGTCTGGTGCGAGCGGAGTCCGGAGATTCCGGAGTAGAGCGAGCGAAGCATGTGATTCTCTCTTCCTGTGTGAGACGAAGGTCAGGCTGCGGCCGCGTTCGGCGCGGCAGGGGTGGTCTTGGAGGTGACGCCGGTGATGGCGTCCAGTGCGATCGTCTTGTCTCCGATCGTCACCTGCGGGATGGGTCCGTCGAACGACACCTTGGTGACGACGCCCGAGAGGGTCTTGCCGTCGGCATCCTTGTAGCTCGCCTCCTGGCCGATGAGGGCGCTCGCCGCCTGACGCATGTTCAATGCGAAGGCCTCGGCGCCGCTGTCGGCGAGAGCGGTGAGCTGCTCCATCATGGCGAGCTGCGTCGTCTGAGAGATCATCTCGTTGGTGTCCATCGGACTCGACGGATCCTGGTGGGTCAGCTGGGTCACCAGGAGTTTGAGGAAGACCTCGCCGTCCAGCACCTGCTTGCGCGCGGCGGGATCAGTCGTGCCTCCTGTGTAGATCGAGCTCGGAGCGCTCACTGCGTCGATGGTCATGCGGTCGTCCTCTCAGGCGAAGATGTCGAGACCCGCGCCGACGCCGGCGTGGGGTGTGGTCTGGGTGATGCGGGGAACATCGGTGGCCCGCTCGGCACCGGGGCGCGGTTCAGAGCGTCCGCGATTCGCGTCGCGGTCGCCGCTGCCCTGGTCTCCGGGAGCGCCCGTGCCCTGGCCGCTGCGGTCGCCGTTCGCATCCGCTGCGGAGCTCTGGCTGACGCTCAAGGTGGCGTGCGGCATGACTGCGGCCAGGTCCCGCCGCAGGTCGATGAGGATGCCGCGCAGGGCATCGCGTCCGGCATCCGTGGCACCGCTGAGCTCGACCTGCACTTCTCCGCTCGCGCTGATGTGCGCGCGCACGGTGACGGGTCCCAGACTGTCCGGGTTCACCGTCATGGTGAGGTGGTGTGTGCCCATCGGTCGCTGCGCGACGCTCACGACGACCGGCGAGACCTGGGCGGCGACGGCACGGCCCGCGGGCGCGGTCTCCGGGGTCGAGACGGCGGTCGCGGAGGTCTGGGGGGTCTGGGGCACAGTGACGGGAGTGGCGTTCGGGGCGGGTGACGCCGACGGTGCGCGCTCGCCGGCCTCCATCCGCGCGGAGGTCTCGCTGGAGGACGGGTTCTCGACCGAGGCGTTGTCGGCTCCGGCGAATGCGGAGGACGCCGCCGCACGGTCAGGAGTGGGTGCCGGCGCGGGCCGTCCGGCGGACTCGCCCGGGGGCTGCGGTCCGGACGCGGCCCCAGGCTCAGTTGCGGCGGAGGTCGACGCTGTGAGCGTGGGTGTCGTGGCAGAGGATGGAGCGACGGCGGAGCGAGCGTCGCTCTCCGCTGCGTCGACCGGCGCCGCAGCGGCAGCCGCGGCGGATGCGGCGGCGGATGCGGGGGTGGATGCGGGGGTGGATGCGGGGGTCGTCGAGCTCGCGACTGCGGACGCGGGCTCGAGCTCCGCCTGCACCGAGGCGAGCGACTCCGCGGGCCCCGATTCCCCGGGCGTCGCGACGCCTGCGACCGATACGGGCGGCGCATCGTCGGCCCCCTCCCCGGGCGCGACCCCATCCGCCATCACCGGTGCGTCCGACGCGACCGGTCGCAGCGGTGCCGGGAGCTGGAGCAGAGCGGCGGATGCGGCATCGCGACCGAGGGGGGAATCGGCTTCAGCGCGAGGCCGTCCGTCGGTCGGAGCCGCGTCGCTCTCCCCCGCGTCATCGGGAGACGTCTCTGAGTCGCCGTCAGCGCCGACGAGCATCTGCCCTGCGGCGGCCAGCGCGTCCCCGAACGACGATCCCGAGTCGCCGGCCGCACGCCCTGCGGCTCCGCCGTCGGTCTGGGTGCCGAGCGAGACGGCGAGCAGGTTCACCGCGGTCATCCGAGCATCTCGATGAGCTTCTGCATCGATGCCGTCGATCCGGCCGAGCCCGACGTGTTCGCGGAGAACAGAGTCTGCAGAGCCGAGACGAGCTCGGCGTTCTTCTTGCTTGTCATGGCCTCCGTCGCAGCGCCCGCCTCAGACACGGGCGTCGTCGTCTCGGTGGATGCGGCCGCCTTCGCCGCCTCGAGCACGCCCGAGAATGTCGCCGCGCTCGCCGCACTCGTCGCGGCTGCCTCTGAGGTCGACTCGGACGCGGTCGACGCCGCTGGCCGAACCGCCGGATCGAGCGAGACGATCTGACTCTCGATCGCGTCGACGCGCGCGATCACAGACGCGAGGCCGCTCATGCGGCGCTTCCCTCTCGGCGTGAGGTGCGCACCACGGCGATCTCGTCGAGAGCCGTCTGCTCCGCGGCCAGTTCCGCCTTGGCGGACTCGGCCCGATGAGTGCTCTCGAGGCGTTCGAGACCCTTGAGCTCGCGGCGGGCGTCGACGTGTGCGGACTTCGCCTCGGACTCCGCGCCTCGACGCATGTCGACGAGGGCCTGCAGGTCGCTGAGAGTGCTGCGACCGGCGGACCTGGCAGCCGCCATGGCCATCAGCGCTCGGGGGTCGTCGATCTGCGCGCTGATGTCGGCGAGGCTCGAGATCGCGCTCTGCTCGGCGGCCTCGGCCTGCGCGCGCTCGGCGCTCGCACGGGAGAGCCGCTCGGCAGCGACACGCTCCTGCGCGCCTCGTACTCGGAGAAGACCGGCCAGGGGGAAGGTCATGGTGTGAGTCCTCCGAAATCGGTGGTGAGGGCGGCGAGCTGCCGCCAGGAATCGTCGGATGCCGTGAGATCGTCCATCCGCTGCGTGAGGAAGCGCGAGATGGCGGCTTCATGCGTGAGTGCGGCATCCACCAGCGGATTCGCCCCCGGCCGATAGGCGCCGATGTCGATCAGGTCGTTCGCGCTGCGACGAGCGGCCAGCACGCTCCGCAGAGTCACGGCGTCCTGTCTCTGCTCGGCGGTGGTGATCTTCGAGACCACTCGCGACACGGAGCCCAGCACGTCGACGGCCGGGAAGTGTCCGCGGATGGCCAGCGCTCGGTCGAGCACGACGTGTCCGTCGAGGATTCCCCGCGCGGCATCCGCGATGGGTTCGTTGTGGTCGTCGCCGTCGACGAGCACCGTGTAGAGACCTGTGATCGATCCGACCTGTCCTGTTCCGGCGCGCTCCAGCAGGCGGGCGAGCACCGAGAACGTCGACGGCGGGTAGCCGCGTGTAGCCGGCGGTTCGCCGGCGCTCAGACCGATCTCGCGCTGCGCCATCGCGACGCGGGTCAGCGAATCCATCATGAGCACGACGTCGAGCCCGTCATCCCGGAAACCCTCCGCGATACGCGTCGCGACGAACGCGGACCGCAATCGCGCCATGGCTGGCTGGTCCGACGTCGCGACCACCACGACCGAGCGGGCGAGTCCCTCGGGTCCCAGATCGTCTTCGAGGAACTCCCGCACCTCGCGGCCGCGCTCGCCCACGAGGGCGATGACGTTGACGTCGGCGGTCGAGCCCCGGGCGATCATCGACATGAGCGATGACTTTCCCACGCCGGAACCGGCGAAGAGTCCGAGTCGCTGTCCTGTGCCCACGGGCGTCATGGTGTCGAGCACGCGAACGCCCAGGCCGAGCTGGCTGTCGATGCGCTGACGATCCATGACGCTCGGAGCGTCGTGGTCGAGCGACACGAGCGTGGTGGTCCGCTCGAGCGGCCCCTTGCCGTCGATGGGGCGACCGAGGCCGTCCAGAACGCGCCCGAGCAGCGCCCGTCCGGTCGGCACCTGCAGCGGCGCTCCCCCGTGACGCACGCGGGCGCGGGCCGTGATGCCGTCGAGACGGCCGAGCGGCATGCATCGCGCGGAGGCTCCGTCGACGGCGACGATCTCCGCATCGACCGAACGCCCCTGCGCCGCATCGATGCGGATGCGGTCGCCGACGGCCGCATCGATTCCGAGCACCTCCACACCCAGCCCCCGCACGGCCTTCACGGTGCCGGAGCGCTCAGGACGCACGGCTTCGAGGGTCCGCTGCCACGACCTCGTCGCGACGGTCACACGATCACCTCGCCGCCGAGCTCGTCACCGAGCTCATCAGCGCCGCGATGCACGGACGCGGCGCGCGCGAGGGCCTCGGTGATCCTCGTGTCGACGGCGCCGTCCTCGATCTCGACGATCGCGCCTCCCGGGTCCACCGCATGCGAGCCGACGATGTCGATCCCCTGCAACGGATCGATCACCGGAGGGTCCGACCGGAGGGTCTGCAGGTCCTGCTCGCTGAAAGACACGCGCGTCCATCGGTCGACGGGCATCTCCGCGATCGCGCGCCGCACCGCGTGGGTGGCCGATCGTGCAGGATCCGAGAGCTCGACACCGAGGATGGTGGCGGTGAGCCCGACGGCGAGCTCTTCGATCCGCTCCGCCGTGAGCATGCTCAGTTCGTCGATCCGATGGCCCAGGAGTGCCTGCGCGGCCTCCAATGCGCGCAGCGCCGAGCCTCGCTCGTGCAGGTACAGCTCCTGGAGCTCCTGCATCCGCTGCTGATGCGCGCGCTGCTGCCGCTCGGCGTCGTCGAGCGCGAGCCGGCGTCCCTCCGCGAACCCGTCGGCGTAGCCGCGGGTGCGTGCGCGATCGGCCTCGCTGCGGATGTCGATCGGCGTCTCGCCCACGCGCGGCACCACCAGGGGGGTGAAGGCGGAATCGAGCACGGTGGACACCTCGGGATCAGATGACGAGGCCTGTCCGTGGCCCGAAGGGTGAGCTATCCGTGCTCCCTGTCGACTATCGCGACGATGTTCTGCGGCCGTAACCGCGTACGCCGAATGCGTCGTGGTCACGGGCTCACTCGATGAGTTCATCCTCGTCCTCGCGTGAGATCGTGATCTCCTCCGCGGCTTCCAGCTCACGGATGATGCGCACGATCTCGGCGCGGGCCTCGTCGACCTGGCGCATCCGCACAGGACCGAGCACACGCGTCTCCTCCGCCAGGTTCTCCTGGTTGCGCTCGGTCATGTTGCCCTTCACCTTGTCGGTGATCTGCTCCTCCGCACCCTTCAGCGCCAAGGCGAGCATGCGCAGGTCGATACCGCGCAGCACACGCTGGGCATCGCGATCCTCGAGGCGGGCGATGTCGGCGAACGTCACCATGCGGCTGCGGATGTCCTCGGCCAGGGCCAGGTCCCGCCCCTCCAGGCTCGCGAGCAGAGACTTCTCGAGAGCGGTGTCCGAACGGTTGATTATCTCCACCAGCGGCTGCACTCCCCCGATCGACTCGTGGTTGTCGCGCATGGCGAACACGCCGGTGCGCGAACGCAGCGAGTCCGCCACGATCGAGATCGCCTCCTGCGTGGCCGTGCCCATCGTGGCGATCGCCTGGGCGACGTCGGTGCGCAGCGGATCCTGCAGGGCCGCGAGCACCGCCGCCGCGCGATCGGCGCGGAGGTTCGCCAGCACGACCGCGACCGTCGTCGGGAGCTCTCCTTCGATGATCGTGGCGAGCTGGGCAGGGTCGGCGGCGTTCAGGAAATCGAAGGAGACCGAGCCCTGGGACATCACCCGCCCGACCATCCCGACGGCCTTCTCGCGCCCGAAGGCGGTCTCGAGCAGACCGGTGGCGAGCTCCTGTCCGCCACGAGACGGCACCGCACCGCCGATGGCGATGCGGCGGAACTCCCCGAGTGCACGCGCGGTCGAGGCGACATCCACACCGCCGAGCTGGGTGAGCTCCGCGGCCAGCATCTCGGAGCGCTCCTCACCGAGATGACGCAGCACCTCGGCGCTGGCTGCACGGTCCATGTTCATCAGCACGATCGCGGCCTTGCGCAGGCCGCTCATCTCGGGGATCGGTGCGGCGACGGTGTCGGCAGCGGTCGACACCTCGACCGTGTCTGCCTGGGCGTCCAGCACATCTGTGAGCAGACTCATACCCTCGCCTCATCCATCAGGTCGGCCAGGGCGCTGGCGATCGCGTCCGGTTCGCGCTTGGCGAGGTCGTCGATCTCGCGCCGCCGTCGCTCGACGAGCATCTTGTCGGGTTCCGGCTCGTCGTCCAAGTCGACCGTCGCCGACGGGAGCAGCTTCGTCGGTGCCGTCGGCACGATCGCATCGGCATCCTTCAGCCCGCGGAGGGACTTGAGCTTCTGCTCCTCGCTCTCCGTCACGGTGGCGAAGTACTCGATCGGACCTTCGTCGGTGTACAGCACGCGGCGCTTCATCCGACGACGCACGACCAGGAAGATGATGAGGATGATCACCGCGAGGAGTATCGAGCCCCCGATGATCGCCGACTTCAGCAGCTCCTGCTGGAACTGCGCATCACGCTCGGCCTCAGCAGCCGCGAGGGCGGTCTGCGCAGCCGTCGCGCCCGACTCGTTGAACTCGACGAACTCGACCGCGATCTCGTCGCCGCGCTCGACGTCGATCCCCGCGGCCGATGCGACGAGCGATTCGATCTGGTTCGCGGTCACTCCCGTGACCGTTCCTCGGTTCAGTGCGATGCTGACCGTCTGCCTCGTGACCTCGCCGGCCGGAGTGATCGTCTTCTCGGTCGACTTGTTCACGGCGTTGCTGCGCGAGGTCTCCTCGAACTCGTAGGCACCGTTCCCGTCCGCGCCGTTGGGCACCGCGATGTTGTCGGGGCCGAGCACTCCGGTGCCGCCGCCCTGGCCGCCGGTGTAGGTCTCGGTCTTGGTCTGCTCCGACGCGCTGAGGTCGCCCTCCGGAGCGGAATATGTCTCGTCCATGCGCTCCGATGTCGAGTTCGCGACGTCGGCCGACACCGTCACGGTCGCGTTGCCGGGGCCGACGATCGTCTCGAGCATCTTGCTGACGGATGCGGCGACCTTCGCCTCGTGCTCGGTGGCCTGCTTCGAGGAGGATCCGGCGAGCCCCGTTCCGACGGCCGAGAGCACCCGTCCGTCCTGATCGGTGACCGCCACGTCCTCGGGCGTCATGCCCGGCACCGCGGCACTGGTCAGGTGCACGATCGCCTCGATCTTCTCGTCGCTGAGAGTCGCGCCGCTCCGGGTCTTCACGAAGACGGATGCCGTCGGGCTCTGCCGCTCCGAGACGAAGACGCTCTCTTCGGGTATCGCCAGCTGCACGGATGCGGTGGAGATTCCCTCCATCGCGCCGATCGTGCCGGCCAGCTCCCCCTCGATCGCCCGCTTATAGGTGACCGACTGCTGGAACTCGCTCGCGGTCACTCCCATCTCGTCGAGAAGCGTGTATCCCTCGCTCGTGTCGCCGGGAAGACCGGCGGATGCCGCAGCGAGCCGCTGAGGGTACACCTGGTCGTCCGGGACGAGGATCGTCGCGCCGCCCTCGGTGAGTTCATATGCGACGCCGGCGGACTTCAGCTGCTCGACGACGGCCGACGCGTCACCCGCGCTCAGACCGGTGAACAGCGGGCTCATCTGCGGCTTGGTCAGCCACGATCCCAGCGCGATGGCTCCCATGACGAGCAGAGCGACGCCGATGATGGCGATCGTGCGCTGGGCGAGCGAGAATCCTCCCACGACCTGCTTCGCGCGGTCGTAGTATCCCGTGAGCATCTTCGGCATCAGGCCTGCATCCTCATGATCTCGTTGAATGCCGACACGCTGCGGTCACGGACTGCTACGACGAGGTCGAGCGTGACCGAGGCTCGTGTCGAGGCGATCATCGCCTGGTGGATGTCCTGCAGGTCGCCCGTGACGGCCTGGACCGCGAGCCCGTTCGATGTCGACTGCAGCTGCTGGAGGTTCTCGACGGCTCCCGTGAGCGACGTCGCGAAGGCGCCGGCCGACGCCGACCCGCCTGCGGCTTCGGGACCGGTCTCGAAGCTGAGGGGTGCGAGCGGGGTGACCCCTGCGGCGGAGACC
Source organism: Microbacterium sp. LWH13-1.2 (assembly GCF_038397735.1). Taxonomy (NCBI): domain Bacteria; kingdom Bacillati; phylum Actinomycetota; class Actinomycetes; order Micrococcales; family Microbacteriaceae; genus Microbacterium; species Microbacterium sp. LWH13-1.2. The sequence goes on from NZ_CP151635.1 coordinate 1,581,532, forward strand.
GCCTCGACAGGGCCGCTCATCAGTTGCGTCCGATCTGCAGTGCGGCCTCGTACGTCGTCTTGGCCCGATCCACGACGGCGGCGTTCGCCTCGTACCCGCGCTGGGCGAGGATGAGCATGCTCATCTGGTCGCCGAGCTCGACGTTCGGGTACTGCACGTACCCGTCCTCGTTCGCATAGGGGTGCTCGGGGTCGTAGACGAGCTTGCCCTCGGCGTCCGATTCGACGACGCCCGCGACGTAGACGCCGGGGCTGTCGGTGCCCGCCTGCACCGTGACGAACTTCTCGCGGAAGGCCTCCTGGCCTGCGGGAGTAGCGGTGTTGACGTTGGCGATGTTGTCGCTGAGGGCGTCGAGCCACTTGCGGTGGGCGGTGAGGCCCGTGCCGGCGATGCCGATGGCGTCGAAGGTCATGCGGAGGCCTGGCCGATCGCCTTGGTGATCGATGCCGCCTGGCCGCCGATCGCCTGGCTGGCGAACTGGAATCGCAGCACCGTGTCGATGTTCGACAGTGTCTCGGTGTCGAGGTTGACGTTGTTGCCGTTCAGCCTGGTGGGTTCGAGCGACCGCTCCACCGTGGCGGCGACGGTTCCCGATCCGCTCTCGACAGCGGACCGCAGCTCATCCTCGAACCGGACGCGCTGGGACTGATAGTCGGGGGTGTTGACGTTGGCGATGTTCTCGGCGATCGAGCGTTGGCGCAACGCCAGGCCGTCGAGAGCGCTGATCAGCGCGGAGGAGGTGACGGATTCGAGCACGGGGGCACTCCGGATGTTGGTGGAGAGGCCGATCCTTGGCCAATCGTCGAGCGATCCGTGCTCTGTGTGGACTATCGCGACAGTGGGCGCGCGCCGTAACCGAGGGGGCTCACCCCTCGACGTCGAGGTAGATGGGCACGTCCTGGCGTCCGCTGGGGACGCGGCGCAGCGCGGCGATCTCGCGCGCGACGTGGGCGCGCGATGCGGCCAGCCCGCCGATCATGAGCTGCTGTCGGGCGAGGACCGCCTCGGCGCGGGCCCTGAGTTCATCGGGGATCGGGCCGGAGGGAGGCTCGAAGGCCCGGGGGTCGAGCGTCTCGTCCGCGGCGTCGAGCGCGCGCTCGAACTGCTCGAGTACCGCGAGCCACTCGGTCAGGCTGTCGGCCACGTCGTCTCAGCCCAGAGCCGAGACGCGCGGCGCGGCCGCGCTTGTGATCTCGGCCGCCGCGTGCCAGGCGTCACGCAGAGGTGCGACGAGGTCACGGCACTCCGCGGTCGCGGCACGGTCTCGCGAGATGTTCGCGGTGATCAGGCGTCCCGTCAGGTAGGTGTAGACGCCGCGCAGCTCCTCGGCGCCGTCCCAGACATCGGTGAGAGAGCCGTTGAGTTCGGACACGATCCACTGCGCGTGCGTCAGGTGCGTGCCGGCACCGGGCCAGTCCTCGGCATCCTGCGCCGATGCCGCGCGGTCGATGTCGACCAGGAGCCGGTCGTAGAGCAGGGTGAGCAGACGCTCTGGAGTGGCTGATGCCACCTGCTGCTCCAGGTACTGCTGCTTGGCCCGGTCGAGGGAGGTGAGTGCCATGGGTGCGAGCTCCGATGCGGTGCGATGTTCGGGAAGACGGGATCTGGGTGCCGCAGGGGTCAGGAGTCGGACGACGACGAGAGACCTGCGAGCTGGCTGGTCAGCCACGACGACTGCGACTGCAGTTTCGAGAGCTGGACCTCCAGCTGCGCGTACGTGCGCTCAAGGGTGGCCTGGCGCTGCTCGAGGCGGATGTCCCACCGCTCGACCTGGGTCTTGAGCGTCTTGACCTCGGCCTCCTGGCCGGTGATCCGCTGGGTGAGCAGACCGTCGTATTTGTCGGAGTACTGGGTGGTCACGCCCTGCACACGACCGGCGATCGACGAGAACAGCTCCTGTGTCTTCTCCGGGTCCTCGGCCAGTGCTTGCGCGAACTTCTCGGCATCGAACGAGAGCACACCCTTGTCGCTGATCGAGATGCCGATCGTCGAAGGCGAGACACCGTCGACCGGATGCTGCATCGCGCTCGTGAGTGCGCCCCGAAGGTTCCGGACCGTGCTGTCGCCCGTGAAGACGCCCAGTGTGGTGGTCTCCCCGACCGCTCCGACCGTCGCCGTCGACCCTTTGTCGATGCGGGTCAGGAGTGCCGCGATCTCTTTGACGAACGCCTCAGCCGTCGTGGTCTGCTTCTTGGCATCCCGCGCCACGGTCACCGTCACGGGGTCGGCGCTCGCGGTCGTCACGGTGACCTCGATGCCCTCGCCCACACTGATCGTGTTGCTGGCGCTGTTCAGCGTCTGCTCGGCGGCCGTGCCGGCGAACAGACGGATGCGGGCGTCAGCGCCCTGAGTGATGATCGCGGCCCCCGGTTCGGCGCCGAGCTCCGTCGAGGTTCCGGCGGCGACGTCGGCCGCAGTACCGCGGTGCACGGTGAACCCGCCGGCAGCCCCGGTCTCGATCGAGGTCAGCTGGATGCGCGAGAGCGGCTTGCCGTCGGCATCTGTCCCGGCCGGGACGACAGTGGCGCTCACTCCGGCCTTCGAGGCGTTGATGGCCTTGGCGAGATCCTGCGGCCCTGTGCCCACCGGAGTCACTTCGACGGACTCGCCGTCGGAGCCGACGAGCGTGAACGTCCCGCCCCACGCGGTGGATCCCCCTGCGGCGGTCACGACCGAATGCGCGGTGGCGACGGCATCGACGACGACCGCGGTCGAGAACGCACTGGCCTTCGCGCCGGCAGTGACGGTGACGGTGTCCGATGAGGACGACGCCGTGAACGAGGCCAGCGACGTCGCACCCGCTGCGGTCTTGGCCTTGGTGACGAGGTCCTGCAGCGTGGTGTTGAGCGACTGGAGGTTCGTGATGATCGAGTTGCGGTCGGTGATCTTGTTCGTGATCAGCGTCTTCGGGATCGCCGAGACGTCCATCAGCGCCTTGATGAGCTCTTCGGTCTTGAGCCCTGATACGAGTCCGTCGAGTTTCATCCCGGTCGTCTTCCGTGCGATGCGGTCAAAGGTGTCCTACAGGAAGGCGCCCGGGCGGAGGTGACTCCGCCCGGGCGCCTGATGCGCCTCAGGCGCAGCGACTCAACGGAGAAGCTGCAGGACGCCCTGGCCCGACTGGTTCGCCTGCGCGAGCATGGCGGTGCCGGCCTGCTGCAGGATGTTCGAGGCGGTGTACTTGACCATCTCGGCGGCCATGTCGGTGTCCGCGATGCGGCTCTTGGCTGCTGCGAGGTTCTCGGCCGAGACCTGCAGCGAGTTGATCGTCGACTCGAAGCGGTTCTGCACCGCACCGAGACCGGCGCGAGCCGTCGAGACACCCGTGATCTGCGTGTCGACCGTTGCGATCGCCGCGAGAGCGGTGGCTGCGGAATCGACGGTCAGGCCGCTGATCGTCGCTCCGAGGCCCGAGAAGTCGGTCAGGGTGACCGCGATCTGGTCCTCTGCGGCCTCCGAGCCGGCACCCACCTGGAACGTCAGCGTGCTCGCGCTGTCGAGCAGCTTGATTCCGTTGAAGTTCGTGCTGGCCGCGACGCGGGTCAGCTCGTTTCCGAGCGTGTTGATCTCGGTCTTGATGGCGTCACGCGACTCGGTGTTGTTCGAGTCGGAACCCGCCTGGACCGCGAGGTCGCGGACACGCTGCAGGATCGAGTGCACCTCGGTCAGGGCGCCTTCTGCGGTCTGGATGACCGAGATGCCGTCCTGGGCGTTGCGGGCCGCGACGTTCAGGCCGTTGACCTGCGAGCGCAGACCCTCGGAGATGGCGAGGCCGGCGGCGTCATCGGCTGCGCGGTTGATGCGCAGACCGCTCGAGAGCTTCTCGAGCGACTTCGAGACGTCGTTCTGGTTGACGGACAGGTTGCGGTACGCGTTGAGCGCGCCGACGTTGGTTGCGATCTGAAGACCCATGAGTGTTCCTCCGTGGTTATGGGACCGAATGCGGGTCCATCCGTGGACCTGCACAACCGATATTCGCGACATGCGACGGCGGCGTAACCGCCGATCGTGAAGATTCTGACGTCGCCTCAGATCGCGTTGAGGAGCTCACCCGATCGCACGCGCGTGTCGACGCGGGCGGGACCGAAGAGCGTCTCGAAGAACTCGGTCTTCGCCTTGGTGGAGCGGTCGCCCGTCGTGCCGTTCTCCCAGGCCTCCATCGCCTCGCGCACGAGGGCGACGCCTCGCGAGCGCAGCTTCGACACATAGGCATGGCTGACTGCGAGTTCCTCGGCGATGTCCTTGACCATGCGGTCCTCGAGGTAGATGCCGCGCACGACCTGCTGCATCGCGGAGGGAAGAGCGTCGACCACGCGATTGACCATCGCACGCGTCTCGGACTGCTCGACCGCGTGCTCGGGGAGGATCACGCTGTCGGTGAGGTCGACCGCCTGGCGACCGGTCTCGACATCGAAGTGCTCGTCGAAGCTGATGGCGGTGCGCACCATCTGGTCGAGCTGCATCATCTCGACGACGGCATCGACATCGAGGCGGGATTCCTTCGCGAGCTCGGCCACGCTCGCCGTGCGCCCGGTGCGGGCCAACACGGTCTCGCCGGCCACGCGAACCCGCTCGATCTTGTCGCGTCCGCGTTCGCCGGCCGGGTCTGCACGCCGCATCTCCGACAGCATCGCCCAGTTGATCTGGCTGCTCGCGAAGGCTCCGAACGGGATCCCGCGAGATGCGTCGTATGTCATCGCCGCGCGGGCGAGGCCGAGTCGTGCGGCGGAGAGCAGATCGTCGAGATCGACATGGGTCGCCGATCGCGCCTTCTCGACTGCGAGGAAGGTGGCGAGCGGCATGTTGTCTCGCGCGAGTCGATCGGGTGTCACGGGTGCGTCGGCGATGATGCTGGAATCAGCGGAAAGAGCGGAATTACTCAGCAATGTGACTCCGAGGTTAGATCAACTGTTTTACGAGTGAAGCTAGCATGATGTTCACGTTTATGAGTAAAAAATGTAGGTAACGATCTCGCTCCGACCGCCCATAGAATCAGGGCGACACGCGTGCACCAGGCTTCGACATATGCAGAACGGCTGTAGCCGAGCGATCGGGTGGAATGGGTTCGACCGACGAAAGAAGACGAACATGGCTGTGATCTCCCGCGGGTTCGGCGCACGGCGCAGAGAGTCCGACGATCGACTCCCTCCTGGTCAGTACCTCACCGAGGACTTCCCCGTTCTCTCCGCCGGGCCCACCCCGCGCGTCTCGACAGACACGTGGGAGTTCGCGATCGTCGGGCTCGACGGCATCCGCCGCACCTGGTCGTGGGAGCAGCTGCACGAGTTCCCGATCGACGACATCAGCACCGACATCCACTGTGTGACCCGCTGGTCGAAGCTCGGCACGCGGTGGCGCGGCGTCTCTCTCGACCATCTGCTGGCAGATGCCGGCGACGGAGCATTCACCCGGGTGTTCTCGTACGGCGGCTACACGACGAACGTGCCGCGGGCAGACCTGTCGGGCGGGAAGGCATGGATCGCGTTCGAATTCGATGGTCAGCCGCTCGCCGCCGAGCACGGCGGACCCGCGCGTCTGCTCGTCCCCCATCTCTACTTCTGGAAGTCCGCGAAGTGGGTGCACGGACTGGACATGCTGGAGCACGACGAACCCGGATTCTGGGAGCAGAACGGCTACAACATGTACGGCGACCCCTGGAAAGAGGAGCGGTACTGGTGACGACCTCGTCACCGTGGCTGGTCGCTCGAGTCGTCGAGACCCGACCGGCGACGCCGCACGGTCGGGTTCTTCACCTTCGAGTCGCCGGCTGGGCGGGCAACCTCGCGGGGCAGCACGTCGATGTGCGCCTCACGGCCGAAGACGGCTACCAGGCCGTTCGCTCGTACTCCCTCGCCTCCTCAGGAAACTCCGAGATCCTCGAGCTGGCCGTCGACGAGCTCCCTGACGGGGAGGTCTCTCCCTACCTCGTCGAAGACGTGCTCCCCGGCGACGAGCTGGAGGTTCGCGGCCCCATCGGCGCCTACTTCGTGTGGACTCCCGAGCGTCCGGAGCCTGTGCAGCTCATCGCCGGCGGATCGGGCATCGTCCCGCTCGTCGCCATGGCGCGGGTGCACGCTCTCGCTGCAGGCACCGTGCCGATGCGGCTGCTGTATTCGGTCCGCTCCCAGGACGACGCGTTCTACGCCGATGAGCTGATCGGCCTCGAACGCGATGCCTTCACCGTCGATTGGGCCTACACCCGTTCCGCACCGCCGGGCGTCCTCCGCCCGGCAGGACGAGTGGATGCGGCGACGATCGCCGCCTCAACGATTCCCGCGGCCGAGCATCCGTCGGTGTACGTGTGCGGACCGACCGGCTTCGTCGAGGCCGTCGCCGACCTGCTCGTCGCGGCAGGGCACTCCCCCGACCGCATCCGCACTGAACGCTTCGGAGGTGCCTGATGAACACCACCCACCCGGGACATCACCACAGGGTCGACGGCAACGCCGCCGGAGGCCTCCTGCTCGAGATCTTCGGCAGGGACATGACGGCCGCACGCGCGACGTGCCGACAGTGCGCGCACGAGGCCGCATTGGCCGATGCCGTCGCCGAGCTCGACGATGCCGGCGTGATTCTTCTCTGCCGCGGATGCCGGCACACGCTCCTCACCTACCTGCGCTGGGAGAACGAGCGGACGCTCACCATCGGCGGACTCACGCGACTTCGGTGGCCCGACGTCGACCGTCAGAGCTCGACCGGCGGAGCGGGCTCCGAATCCGCGACCTCGGGGTGACGCGCGAGGTTCACGATGGCGGCGATGAGTCCGCCCCAGATCGTGACCATCGCGATGATCATCATGACGATCGCTGTCGTGGTCATGCGCCCGCTCCCTTCTCCGTCGCGCCCGGTTCCGGGGCCGTGATCAGCGGGATCGACGACGTCTCGGCATCCGGTTCATAGTCTTCTTCGGCGAGGAACTCGTCGTACTCCGGGTCGTCCTTGGCGTGCGAGCGACCGCTCCACGGCAACGCCGACAGCAGCAGCGCGAGCGCGACGAGTGCGATGACCATGCCCCATCCGAAGACGGCCAGGAACCATCCGGGGTAGCCGCCGTACGGCTCGGAGATCTTCGAGATCAGTTCGGTGACCAGCAGGTAGCCGAGCACCAGGGGCGCGAGCGCACCGACGAGCAGCATCCAGACCCGACCGACCCGGAAGCTCGAACGGCGATCGAGGTGCTCGACGAGCGCCGGCAGCTTGTGCAGCAGCCAGGCCACGACGATCACGGCGACGAGCGCGACCGCCATGATGCCGAAGGCATTGACGAACGCGTCTGCGGTATCGAGGACCGACAGAGCGGTGGTCGTCGAGAAGAGCGCCATCGAGACGATCGCGAGCGGAATCGACACCGTCAGGGTCGTGCGGATGCGCGCCCAGCCGAGCTTGTCCTGCAGGGCTGCGACGATCACCTCGAGGATGGAGATCAGTGAGGTCACGCCTGCGAAGACCAGCGCCCCGAAGAACAGGACGCCGATGATCGAGCCGCCCGTCGCCTGCGACACGATCGTCGGGAACGCGATGAACGCGAGTCCGATGCCCGACGACGCGACTCCGGCGACCTCGGTGCCCTGCGCCTGCGCCATGAAGCCGAGGGCTGCGAACACGCCGATGCCCGCGAGGATCTCGAAGCCCGAGTTCGCGAAGGCGACCACCAGGCCGGAGCCGGTGAGGTCGGTCTTGCGCTTCAGGTATGACGAGTACGTCACCATGATGCCGAAGGCGACCGAGAGCGAGAAGAAGATGTGCCCGTAGGCAGAGGCCCACACGGCGGGGTCTCCCAGTGCCTCCCAGTTCGGCGTGAAGAAGGCGTTGAGTCCGTCCATCGCGCCGGGAAGGAACAGGGACTGCACCACGAGGATCGCGAACATCACCGTCAGCAGCGGCATCAGGATCATGTTGGCCCGGCCGATGCCCCGCTTGACGCCCAGCGCCATGATCACGATGACGATCAGCCAGACCGCGACGAGCGGCAGCCCGACCTGAGGCACGAACTCGGTCGAGATGCCGACCTCGGCGACGTCGGCCGAGCGGAGGAAGTCGACGAAGAAGAAGTCGTTCTCGTTGCCCGGCCCCCAGGTCAGCTGAGCGGAGAACCAGGTGTACATGGCAGCCCACGCGATGATGACCGCGTAGTAGACCGCGATGACCACGCAGATGAGCACCTGCCACCAGCCGAGCGGCTCTGCCCGGCGGTGCATCCGGCGGAAGGCCAGCGGCGCAGAACCGCGGAACCGGTGACCGATGGCGTAGTCGAAGAACAGCAGAGGGATGCCGGCGGTCAGCAGCGCGCAGAGATACGGGATGAGGAACGCGCCGCCTCCGCCCTCGTACGCCACGTAGGGGAATCGCCAGATGTTCCCCAGCCCGACGGCGGAGCCGATCGCAGAGAGGATGAAGACGTTCCGCGAGCCGAATGCCTCGCGTTTCGGGGTCTGCGTCGTTGCGGTGGCCATGCGCCGAGAGTACCGGAGTCGCGATCAGTTGACCGCGCGACTCTCGGGGCGCGGCAGCGCGCAGGCGGCGGTCCCCCCGGGCAGCCTGTGTCTGAAGCGGGCGATCAGCGTGTAGCCGAGTGCCGCAGCCCAGGAGAACGGCGGCGTCACGAGCAGCTGGCCCACGACGTGCAGAGACCTCGAGCGCTGCATCCTCAGCAGCGCGGCGAAGGCGGCGTGACCGCGGAACCGGCGCTCGCCGACCAGAAGCCACACGTAGCGGGTGACATCGGCGGAGCTCAGGCCGATCTCGTCGAGGTCGAGCCACTGCCACGGCTGAGCCTCGGGGAACCTGACGAGCCACCGCTCGAGTCGGCGGACCCACGTGGTGCAGAAGGCGCAGTCACCGTCGTAGACGAGCAGCGGTTGCGAACGCATGGCATCGACCCTACGCCTCGTCCACTCCCCTGTTGTGCGTGCGCTCTCGCGCCGGCCGTTCGCCGGGGCCTTGCGACACGCCACGCACCCCTGTAGCTCTGGGCCTCTTCACCTGGAGAGATGACACCAGCATCGGCGGCGGTCGCAGCACGGTGTGGTTGCACCCCGGTTGCACCCTCGTCTTCAGCTACTCCGGCGGCCGGGTGCCCGACCTCAACCGCCAGTGGGTCGAGGCGCTCGCGTCGACCGCCAACGCCCCGTCGGGGCTGTACGTCGTGCGCGAGCCCGCTGTCGAGCCGAGCGCTGACCCCGGGCGATCCACGCGCACCGGGTGAGAAACGCTCGCCCCGTGGCTACGCAGGGAGCGCCTCGTCCGCGAGTGTGCCGAGGAAGTCTGCGGATGGAGCGAAGAAGACGCAGCCGGTCGTCGCGTTCGAGAAGTCGAGCAGCCTGTCGTATGCGCCGGGCGGATCGCCGATGAACATGTTCTCGAGCATCTTCTCGATGACCCACAGATGTCGCGAGTACCCGATGAAATAGGTGCCGAACGACGAGGAACCAGGGCTCCCGAAGGGCATGTTGTCACGGAGGATGTCGTGCTCGACCCCGTCGACGACGATGGTGGCGAGCGTCTTGTGGGACTTCTGCCCCGCGACGGCGTCGTCCAACTCGACGTTGTCTGCCTTCTTCCGACCGATGATCCCCTCCTGCTGCTCGGTCGTCAGGGACTGCCACCGTTCGAGCTCATGCAGGTACTTCTGGACGACGACGTAGCTGCCGCCGACGTTGTCTCCGTCTTCCGCACCCACGAGGGTCGAATCGGCCACGCTGTTCCCGACAGGATTCGCCGTGCCGTCGACGAAGCCCAGCAGGTCGCGGACGTCGAAGTAGCGGAAGCCGGCGGTCTCGTCGACCACGGTCACGGAGTCGCCGAGAGCATCGAGCAGCTGCCTCTCGAACTCGAAGACGAGATCCTGACGGTTCGCACGGATGTGGAAGAGCAGATCGCCGGGGGTGCTGGGGGCGGTGTGCACGGGACCCACGACCGCCGCGAAGGGGTGCAGCTCCGCGGGAGCGCGGCGCGCGGTGAGTCGCGGCCATGCTGCAGAGCCGATGCCGACCGTGCACGACAACATCGCATCGAGGTCACGGAATCCCACGTTCTTCACGATGTCGTCTACGCCGCTGATCGCGTCACGCACGGACGCCGCGGCATCCGCACCCTCTGCGATCCGCAGCACGAGGAACGTCGCGCTGGAAGTCAGGGGCGCATCGACCTTCTGTGATTCGATCGGGACGCGGCGGGAGGGAGAGCTGCTCACGCTGTCGAACCTAGAGGATGTCGACGGACAAGGCTTCGACGGGTGTCGAACGAGCAGGGGCACTCCGGCGGGCACCCTTGAGTACGGCCCAGAATCCCGACATCATGACCCGGACAGCACACCGACCACAGGAGACCCGCCCATGAGCGATGTCAGCGACTTCATCCGTTCCGACGTCCCGCCATCCGGCCCCGGGTGCGTGGACTGCGAGAGCCTCGGCTCGTGGTGGCTGCACCTGCGTCGATGCGCGTTCTGCGGGCACATCGGATGCTGCGACGACTCCTTGCACAAGCACGCGACGAAGCATGCGCACTCGAGCGGTCATCGGGTGATCCAGAGTTTCGAGCCCGGCGAGGACTGGTTCTGGGATTTCGACACCGAGACCGCCTTCGACGGACCCGTCCTCGCGCCCCCGCACAGCCACCCGCTGTCGCAGACCACCCCGGGTCCTGCTGAGCGGGTCCCGGCGGATTGGCAAGAGCAGCTCGCCGGGAACGCATGACCGACGCCTCGGGCGAACTGCCGCCTCTCCGCCTCATCGCGGATGCCGACGGTCCGGACGAGTACGCGATTCGCGACTATCTGACCCGCAGCGGAGTCCCCTACCTCTCGATCGCGGTACCGGCAGGCTCCTCGTCTGCGGGGGGCGTCGATCTCGCCGGCAGGCGTCTCCCCCTTGTGGTCCTGCCGCGTGGCGGCGTCCTCGAAGATCCGACCCCGGAGCAGGTCGCGTCGGCTCTCGGCTGGGTCCATCCCCCTGCCCGATCGACGTACGACCTGATCATCCACGGCGCGGGTCCTGCGGGACTCTCGGCTGCGGTCTACGCGGCATCGGAGGGTCTCAGTGTCGCCGTCGTCGAACGCGACGCCGTCGGCGGTCAGGCCGGCTTCAGCAGCCTCATCGAAAACTACCTCGGTTTTCCCGGTGGAGTCTCCGGGGCAGAGCTCGCCGAGCGTGCGCGCCGGCAGGCGGTCTCGTTCGGAGCGGATCTCGTCCTCATGCGTCACGGGGTCGATCGCACGTTCACGGATCACGACGTGCGGGCGCTGCTCGCCGACGGCTCCGAGATACACGCCCGCGCTGCCCTGTGCGCGACAGGAGTGCAGTGGCGTCGACTCGACCTTCCGCGCGCCCGCGACCTCCAGGGTGCGGGCATCTACTACGGTGCCGGCACCAGCGAGGCCTCCGCCTGCATCGGACAGCATGTGTACGTCGTCGGCGGCGCGAACTCCGCAGGACAGGCCGCGATGAACCTGGCCGCGCACGCCGCACATGTCACGGTGCTCGTGCGCGGACCGTCGCTCTCATCGACCATGTCGGCGTATCTGCTCAACCGACTCGCCGTGCAGCCCAACGTCACCATCCTCGTGAACACCCGAGTCGTCGCCGTCGACGGCGACGAGCACCTGCAGGCGATCACCCTCGACCAGGCGGGAACGGCGGCGCGGTTGCCGGCCACGCACCTCTTCGTCTGCATCGGCGGCGCACCCAACACCGAATGGGCGGAGACCACCGATGTCCGCCTCGACACCCGCGGTTTCCTGCTCACCGGCGTAGACCTCTCGCCCGACGACCTGGATCGATGGCCCCTGAAGCGCGCCCCCTACTATCTGGAGACCTCCGTCCCCGGGGTCTTCGCCGCCGGTGACGTCCGCGCGAACTCCGTCAAGCGCGTCGCATCGGCCGTGGGCGAAGGCGCCATGGCGGTCACCCTCATCCATCGATACCTGGCCGAGGTCACTCCGCTCTGATCAGCGCAACGGGGTGCTGTTCTCCTGCTTGGTGGGCTCCCGCGCCCAGCCGCCGCGCTGCACCCGGCGGGGTGAGGGGACGTCGTGACCCACCTCCGGGCTCTCGGACGTGTCCATGTGAAGGCTCTTCTCTACTCGTGGGAGGGCGTGGACGATATGCGGTGGCGGTGAGGTCGCGCGATCTCCAGCAGGTGCGCGACCTCCGGTGGGGTGCCGCTCATGGCGCGGGCACGAGCGATGAGCTCTGCGTCGAATTCGGTGGTCCGCCCCTCGTGTTGGCTCACATGCTCCCGCCACGAGCCGACCGAGTACGTCTCCACGAGGGAGTCCGGGTCGTCCGCGTCCACGTACACCTGCCATTCCCTGGCGCCGGTCCGCAGACGCGTCTGCTCGACCCGCTGCATCAGGACGAGGAACTCCTGTCTCCGCTCCTCCGTGATCCGGTATCGGATCAGCACCAGAACGGCAGAGTCATCGTCGCCGCCCGCGCGCGGCCGGTCGTCGACCCCCGGCACCTCGACGATCCTCCGGCCGATGCCGCTCGTCGCGGGCATCGGCCACACGAGGAGGGAGAGCCCACCCAGGCCACACAGGATTCCCGCTCCGACGACCACGAGACCCGGATCCCAGATGGCCGCGAGCACCCCTGCGCCCGCAGAGCCGGCGGCGGTGCATCCGAACAGCACGAGCTGGTAGAAGGACAGGCCGCGCGTACGCACCCAGACAGGCAGGAAAGCCTGGATGGTTCCGTTGATGGTGGCGATCACACCGATCCACGCGAGCCCCGTCGCCACGAGCGCCGGGAATGTCACCCACAGCGTGGGCGAGGCGACGAGCGCCACGAGGCCCGCGCCGAAGACCACCGACGAGGCGAGCACCACGCCGTTGACGGCTGCGACCCGACGCGCCCAGGGAAGCACGAAGGCGCCGACGATGGAACCGGCGCCGAGAGCCGCCAGGAGAAGACCGTATCCGCTCGCGGAGAGCCCGAGCGAGTTCTTCGCGATCGTCGGGAGCAGCGCCCACAGGGCGTTCGCGGGGATGAGGAAGACAGCGAGCCGGAGCAGAATGAGCCGGACGACCTTCGAATGGCGGACGTAGCGGATGCCGGCCCTGGTCGCGTCGACGAAGGGCTCCGGGCGAATCGCGGGCGGGCTGTATGTCTTCCAGAAGAAGAGCACCCCGAGGAACACGAGGAACGAGAGCGCGTTGAGTAGGAAGACCGCCGCGACCCCGAACTGCGCGACGACGAGACCGGCGATCGCCGGCCCCACCGCCCGCGCGATGTTCACGCCGATGGAGGAGAGACTCGCCGCGTCGAGGAGGAGCTTCGGCGGCACGATGTCGGGCACGAGTGCCTGGAACGCAGGGAGCTGGATGGCCGAGACCGTCCCCAGTACGAACGTCGACGCGAGCAGGACCGTCGTGGTCGTCTGACCGGTCGCCGTCAGGTAGGTCAGCCCGAGCACGACCGCGAGTTGCACGATCTGCGACCAGAGAAGGACGAGCCGACGGTTGAGGAACTCGCCGATGACACCGGCCGGAATCGCGAACAGGAGCACGGGAGCTGCCGATGCCGTCTGGACGAGCGCCACGAGCAGCGGGGATCCGTCGTCCTGGACCAGCAGCCACTGGGCGCCGACCGTCTGCATCCAGCTTCCGATGTTGCTGACGATGGACGCCACCCACACCAGACGGAAGATGGGGACGGCGAGCGGAGCGAATCCTGCCTTCCATCCGATGCGCGCCGGCGCAGCACTCACCTGCGCCTCAGCCATGGGCCGCGATCTCCTCGAGGATGCCTCCGATGAGCTGCACGATCTCCGCAGCGTGGCTCTGAGTGACCAGATGCGGCGCGTCGAGTTCCATCACAGCCCGACAGCCCGCCCGCCGATACCCGAAGCGCTGAAGCTGCGGGCTGACCAACCGGTCTTCGGTCGCCACCACGCCCCAACTCGGCTTCGCCCTCCACCCGACGCCGGACGCCCGCTCGGTGAACACCGAGGCGGCGATCGGGCGCTGCGAGACCGCCAGAACGCCCGACTCGTCCGAGGGCAAACCCTGCGCGAGCAGACGAGCGAACTGATCGGGCGCGACAGTGAGCTCTGTCCGACGTGTCCCGGCGTCGCCTGGGAACAGGGCGGGCACGAGGTGGCCGGATGCCTCATCCGGGGCGAAACGGTCCCTCATCTCGGCGATGCTCTCCCCCTGATCCAGCGCGTATCCCGCTATGAAGAGCAGTCCGGTGACGTTGGTCGCCTCACCGGCCACGGTGACGACCGCTGCTCCGTATCCATGCCCGACGAGGAGCACCTCTCCGTCGACGCGCTCGACGAACGTACGGATGTAGTCGCAGTCGCCGAGGAAGCTGCGGCCGATCACGGGCGGGACGAGCACCCGATGTCCGCCGTCGAGCAGACGGAGCACGATCGGCCACCATCCCGATGCGTCCAGAAAAGCGCCGTGCACGAGCACCACCGTGCTGGTTCTCATCATCTCGCCACCTCGTGGTCGTACGTGCGTGTGAGACGAATCTAAGAACCGAGAGGCCGGCGACCATGCGACAGGAGTCGAAGACGAGCATCTCCACTTCTGCCTGCTTTCCTCCTGGTGTGTGCGCGAGAGAGAGGGTTCCATGAGACGTACTCGAGTTCGGTGAGGTGGAGTCCCCCTCTCATCGACGCAGAGCGACACGGTGAGCCCATCCCCCGCTAGGAGCGAACCCATGACGATCAGCGATACGACGACCGACGCCACCTCGATGGCGCTGCACGAGATCGCGATCCAGCTCGAAGCGTCCCTGAACCGTCGAGTGGTCATCCGCCGGTTCGGCCCACCGGGGATCGTCGGCCCGCAGTCCCCGACGCTGCTGTCCGTGCCGGTGCAGGACGACGGTGATGCCGTCGCGCTCATCGTGATCGACCTGGGCGCGGGGTCGCCCCTCACAGCGAGCGAATTCGAGGCCGTCGATGCGGCGGCCGCGCTCGTCCGGATCACCCTTCGTCGTGACCCCGGTTCATCGCGAGCCGATCGCGAGGCGGTCCTGCGCGATCTGCTGGACGTGGATGACTCGGTGCGTCGAGACGCCTACTCGCGCGCACTCAGGCAGAGGTGGGTGCAGCGCGAGGCGGGCACGGTCGTACGCGCCGTCCTGATCGACTCCGCCGTCACCGACGTCGACCGCATCGCCTTCGGCCGCCACCTCGCCCATATGCGTCCGGTCCCCGCGTACTTCATCACGCTCGAGGGCGGAGTGGTCATGCTGGTCGGTCAGCCGTCGGACATCGACCTCGCCGACGTCCTCCTGCAAGAGGCCGCACGACGCGGGATGAGGATCCTCGGCATCGGCTCCGCCTCGCCGGAGCGAGGCGCGACAGACCTCCGGAGCGCAGCCGACGAGGCGGCGATCGCCGCCTCTCTCGCTGCGGCCCTCCCCCAGTTCCATCCATCCGTCGACGCGAGCGATCTCGGCGTCTGGCGGCTGCTCGCCACGGCTTCCGCGAACCCCGACGCCCTTCGGATCATCTCTCCGGCGGCCGACGTGCTCTACTCCCAGACGGACGACACCCAGCGACTGACAGTCGAGACGTACCTCGACGTCGGCGCCAACGTAGTCTCCGCGTGCCGGATTCTCTTCGTGCATCGCACGACGCTCTACTACCGGCTCGAACGCATGCCCCCGATCGTGAAGGATGCGCTCGACGACGGTGTCAAGCGCAGCACTCTGCACCTGGCGCTCAAGCTCATCCGGCTGTGGGAATCTACGGGCCGGTTGTGATCGCGTGTCGCGAACCGACCGTCATGCGGACCCCACGGCTGTTTCCGGCGATCGCAGCGTCCCGATGGCCGACACGTCACGACGTACCCTCTCGAAGATGAACGCCTCGCTGCTGCCCGGCCCCAGAAGAGTCAGGGCTTCATCAGCCTCGGCGATCGCGGCCTCGCCTTCGCCGGCGTGGATCAGCGCACGGATGTGTCTGCGCATCATGAGCAGCACTCGGGTGTCGTCGTTCAGCGAGCGAGCGATGGCGATGCCCGACTCGCCGATCCGCATCGCATCCTCGAATCGTCCGACGGCGACGTAGGCGTCGATCAGGTCGAGGCACGCCGCGTACTGGGTGACGATGCTGGTGAGGCTGTCCGAGGTCTCCGTGGACCGCACCCGCGCGAGGGTGGCCTCCGTCGCCGCGATGGACTCGAGGAACTGACCGCGCTTGCCCTTGATCATGGAAGACAGCACCTGGGCGTTCTCCAGCCCCGCGGTCTCGTGCCCAGCCGTGAACGCATCGATGGCAGCGAGGGCAGCCCCATCAGCGTCGACGAGACGATCCAGGGTCCAGCTCGCCCATCCGATGTAGTACTGCGCCCAGCCCTCCTGGGCCGAATCCCCGGCGCGCCGTGCAGCAGCCAGCGCCGACCGTCCGGTGATCACCGCCTTCTCGCGATCGCCGACCTCGACGATCTCAGCCCACGCGACATATCCGAGCTGCGCCGCTTCCTTCGCCGGATCCCCCAAGCGCTGCGCCGCGCTCGCCGCGAGCGAGTAGAACCGGTGCCAGTTGCCCCACGTCATCCAGATGTCGGAATACCAGTGCAGTGCATCCGCGACATCGCAGACCACCGCATCGTCGCCGCGCTCTGCAGCCTCCGTGTACGCCGGCCACCAGTGCTCGGTCTCGGCGCGGATCCATGCCGAGGCCGCCTCCGCACTGACGAACCCTCTCCCGGTGCGGCCGAGGGCCGTGGGCTCCCGCATCGGCTCGTACCAGGCGACCGCGCGCTCCAGGCTTCCGAGCAGCCAGGATCGAACGTGGTCGCGGCGCCGCTCTATCTCGTCCGGTCCGACCGACATGCGCAGCTTGCTCCGGCCGAAGAGTCGCATCAGATCATGAAGGCGGTAGCGATCGCCGCCGCGGGCTTCGAGCATGCCCAGATCGGTGAGATCGTCCAGGCGAGACTCGACCTCGGCGAGATCGGCTGAACGCACCGCCGCGGCGGCGAGGTGAGCACCGAACGTCCTCCCGTCGATGAGGGAGATCCAGCGGAACAGTGCGGCAGTTCGAGGGTCGAGCTCGTCGTAGGAGAGCGAGATGGCGGTTTCCACGGCCAGATCACCGGCGACGAGAAGACGCAGCCGGTCCTCCGACTTGCGCATCCGGCCGAGCAGGTCGTCGACGGTCCATGCGGGTCGGCTGGCGATGCGGTTGCCGACCACACGGAGCGCCAGGGGGATGTCATCGCAGAGGCCCGCCACCTCACCCAGAGCATCATCGTCGGTCACGGCCTGCGGGATCAGTCGACGGAGGAAGGAGATGCTCTCCTGTCGTCGAAGTGGTCCGAGACGCAGCCGCCGCACGCCTTCGAGGCCTGCGAGGCTGCGGCGAGAGGTCACGACGACGACATCGCCGGCGCAGATCGACAGGATGGGACGGATCTGCGCCTCGTTCGCGACGTTGTCGAGCAGCACCGTGACCGGGGCGATGTCGACGGCTGCCCGCCATCGCGCTCTCGCCTCGCCGAGATCCGCGGGCGGTTTCTGCTCCGCTCCGGGGAGCTGGCGCAGCATGGCGGTCATCACCTGCAGCGGAGTCAGGGGCGACGAGCTGAAGCCGTCCAGCCCGAGGAAGACGTTGTGGTTGCCGCTCGTCCGCTCTCCCCGTTCGAGGATCTCGATCGCCACGGTCGTCTTGCCGATTCCCGGGGCCCCGCTGATGATCAGTGCGGGGCGCTGCGGATCCGGAGCCGGCGGACCGTAGAGGATCGCGAGCGCCTCATCGATCTCGGCGTCGCGGCCCGAGAAGTCGAACACCCTGTGCGGGGAGATCGCCCCAGGGCCGTCGCTCGCGAGGGCGGCACGCGGTCTGGCGCGCGCAGCGCGGAGGAACGCATGCTGATCGGCCGCATCGAGGCCCAGTCCGTCGGCCAGCGCGTCGACGGTGCGGCGTTGGGGAGAGACGCTTGCGCCTCTCTCGAGGTCGCCGATCGTGCGAACGCTGACACCCGATCGCGAGGCGAGCGCTTCGAGGGTCAGGTTCTGGCCCACTCGCAGCGACCGCAGCAGCAGCCCGAAGGGTGAGGGTTCGGTCACGACGTCCGCCTTTCGCTGAGATCAGCTTGGCAGGTCTTCACCGCGGAACGATGGCGGGACGGTTACGAGGCGGTTTCGTCATCGATCGGGACGACAGCTCCACGCTGCGCGCGCGACGCGGGCCCGACGAACGCGCGACGCATGACCACCGCTGCCGAGACCGTCGCGATCAGGACGATCGAGATGAACACGAGCAGCACAGCGGTCTGCGAGGCGAAGGTGAGGATCACACCGATCGCGAGGACCGGCAGGGCGAGGCCGCAGTACGCGATCAGGAAGATCAGCGCCAGCGTCTCACCGCGTCGACCGGACTCCGCGAGAGCGGATGCCGTGGCGACCGCCGATCTGAACAGCAGCCCCACTCCGACGCCCGCCACGATGCCTCCTCCGAGGAACACCGGGAGCGACGGCAGCAGAGTTCCTGCTGCGACCGCGACGAGGCCCACTGCGCAGCAGACGGCCGCGACCGCGAGCTGGATGCGCATCGGCACGCGGGCGAGCGCCACCTGCCCGGACGCCGCAGCGGCGAACACCGAGCACGCCGTCACGCCGGCGAGAAGATGGTCGTGCTCGCCGAACGTGCTGATGAGGATGGTCGGTGCAAGAGAGGTGAACAGCCCGAACAGAGCGAACCCCGCGAACGCGCCGAAACCCGCGGCGATGAACGCCGTCCTCGATCGCGGGGGCGCCGCGATCCGCTGCGGTCGATACCGCCGCGGCTCGTGCGGCGGCGTCACGGTCTCGGGAACGCAGGCGACGGCGATCGCGGCGACGATGAGCACGACGAGGAACACCGCGTGCGGCAGCACGAGCGGTGCAGGCAGGAACTCGGCGAACAGACCGCCGATCAGCGGTCCCAGCGCCAACCCGCCGAGGTTCGCGGCACCGGCCACCGATGCGGCGACGATGACGTTCTCGCTCGGTCGGGCGTGCGCGCGCAGCTCGCCGAGATGCGCGGTGGCCGTGGCGGTGAGGATGCCCACGCTCGCACCGTTCACCAGTCGCGCGGCGAGGAGACCGGGCACCTCGTGCCACAGCAGGAACAGCACGGCGCTGAGCACCGCGATGAGGATCGCTATGACCAGCATCCGGCGCCGACCCATCCAGTCGCTGACGTGCCCGAGCAGGAACAGGCTGAGCACGACGCCGACGGCGAAGGCCGCGAAGATCAGCGTGATGACGGAGACGGGGAACCCGTCGGCCTCCTGGTAGAGCGGGTACAGCGGTGTGGGCACCGTCGCGTACGCCATCACGAGCAGGAAGGCTGACGCGACCACCCAGAATCCCGCACCGTGTGAGAAACGGGAGTTCGTCATGGTGGAGACACTATCGACGCCCTGGCCGGTCGGCACCGGACGGATGTCGAAAGCGCACGGGGCGGATCCTGGACAGATGTCGAGCGGTCGATGACGGCGCGCGGGTTAGCGTGGTCGCGCTCCCACGACGCAGACGTGGGGCGACCGACAGTCGTCCGGCATCGCTCGGGGCGACGGAAACCTGGAGGCTGATCATGGCGTTCGTGACCACGGATGATGGCGCAGAGATCTACTACAAGGACTGGGGCAGCCCCGAGGCTCAGCCCATCATGTTCCACCACGGCTGGCCGCTCTCGTCGGATGACTGGGACGCCCAGATGCTGTACTTCCTCGGCAAGGGCTACCGCGTCATCGCCAGCGACCGCCGCGGGCACGGACGGTCGTCGCAGATCGGCACCGGGCACGACATGGATCACTACGCGAGCGATGCCTCGGCAGTCGTCGAGCACCTCGACCTCCGCAATGCGATTCACATCGGCCACTCGACGGGTGGCGGCCAGGTCGCACGCTACGTCGCACAGTACGGTCAGCCCCAGGGCCGAGTCGCCAAGGCTGTGCTCGTGTCATCCGTGCCCCCGCTGATGGTGCAGACCGACGCCAACCCCGAGGGCACGCCGATCTCGGTCTTCGACGGCTTCCGCGAGGCGCTGGCGGCGAACCGTGCGGAGTTCTTCCAGGCGGTCGCCTCCGGCCCCTTCTACGGATTCAACCGCGAGGGCGTGGAACTCTCCGAGCCCGTGGTGGCGAACTGGTGGCGTCAGGGGATGACGGGCAGCGCCCTCGCTCACTACGAGGGGATCAAGGCCTTCTCCGAGACCGACCAGACCGACGACCTCAAGGCCATCACGGTGCCGGTGCTGGTCATCCAGGGCGATGACGACCAGGTCGTGCCGTACAAGGATGCATCGGTGAAGCAGGCCGAGCTTCTGAGCGACTCGACTCTGAAGATCTACGAGGGCTTCCCGCACGGCATGCTGACCACGCACGCCGATGTGATCAACCCCGACATCCTCGCCTTCATCCAGCAGTAGCAGTCTCAGCGATGCGGCGGGCGCATCCGGGCTCAGTGCCCGGGTGCGCCCCTCGCTATGAGCCGGAGATCCCGGCCCCGACGACGTCGAGGGCCGCAGCGAGCAGTCCGATGGCCATCGCTTCGGGCAGTGGCTCGAGCGGCCGGTGCGCCCTCGGGTCCTCGTCGGGACCGTGGTCGGGACGAGGATCGCGGTCTCGGCGCCGGGCGACGAGGTGCGCATGCACGTGCAGCCCTGCGGCCCCGGAGAGTGCGACGTCGACGCGATCGGCTCCGGTCGCTCGGCGGATGATGCGGGAGGCGAGCTGGATGTCTACCAGGAAGAGCTCGGCGATCTCCGCCGGCGCGTCGGCGTTGTCGTCGTAGGTGGGCCCTGCCGGGATCGAACCGACGACATCCACGGTGTAAACGTGGCGCTCTACCAGCTGAGCTAAAGGCCCTGGTACGTCCCAGTCTACAGACGACGCAGTGCGCGCTGATGTCGTGGAAGGGGGATAGGGTGAGGGAGGCACGCGTTGTGCACAGCCGACAAGGCTGCCCGCGTCGCTTCCCGTTTCAATGGCATGACCTGCCAGCTTGACGAAAGGCTCCCCCGTGACTGTGCACGACCAGGATCCGTATTCCCAGGGCCCCCTCGACAGCGATCCGGAGGAGACGGGCGAGTGGCAGCAGTCGCTCGACGAGCTCGTCGACGCGAAGGGCCACGGTCGTGGCCGCGAGATCATGCTCAGCCTGCTCAAGCGCTCGAAGGAGCTGCACCTGGGCGTGCCGATGGTCCCGACCACCGACTACATCAACACGATCGCCGCCGAGAACGAACCCGAGTTCCCGGGTGACGAAGAGATCGAGCGCCGCTACCGGGCGTGGATCCGCTGGAACGCCGCGATCACGGTGCACCGCGCCCAGCGCCCCGGCATCGGCGTCGGCGGCCACATCTCGACCTACGCGTCGTCGGCCGCGCTGTACGAGGTCGGCTTCAACCACTTCTTCAAGGGTGCGGACAACCCCGGTGGCGCCGACCAGATCTTCATCCAGGGCCACGCCTCCCCCGGAACGTACGCGCGCTCCTTCCTCGAGGGCCGACTGAGCGAAGACCAGCTCGACGGCTTCCGCCAGGAGAAGTCGCACGCACCGCACGGCATCCCCTCGTACCCGCACCCTCGTCTGATGCCGGAGTACTGGCAGTTCCCGACGGTCTCGATGGGTCTCGGTCCGATCAACGCCATCTACCAGGCGATGTCGAACAAGTACCTCGAGAACCGCGGGATCAAGGACACCTCGCAGTCGCACGTCTGGGCATTCCTCGGCGACGGCGAGATGGATGAGGTCGAGAGCCGCGGCCAGCTGCAGGTCGCAGCCAACGAGGGCCTCGACAACCTCACATTCGTCGTCAACTGCAACCTGCAGCGCCTCGACGGCCCCGTGCGCGGCAACGGCAAGATCGTCCAGGAACTCGAGTCGTTCTTCCGCGGCGCGGGCTGGAACGTCATCAAGGTCGTCTGGGGTCGCGAATGGGACGACCTGCTCGCCCGCGACAGCGAGGGCGCGCTGCTCAACCTCATGAACGTCACCCCCGACGGTGACTACCAGACGTACAAGGCCGAGTCCGGTGCGTACGTCCGCGAGCACTTCTTCGGCCGCGACGAGCGCGCCGCAGCCCTCGTCAAGGACTACTCCGACGACGACATCTGGAACCTGAAGCGCGGTGGCCACGACTACCGCAAGGTCTACGCCGCGTTCAAGGCCGCGACCGAGCACAAGGGCAAGCCCACCGTCATCCTCGCGAAGACCGTCAAGGGCTACGGCCTCGGTCCGCACTTCGAGGGCCGCAACGCGACCCACCAGATGAAGAAGATGACGCTGGACAACCTCAAGACGTTCCGTGACGCGATGCACATCCCGATCACGGATTCGCAGCTCGAGGAGAACCCGTACCTGCCCCCGTACTACAACCCGGGCCCCCAGGACGAGACGATCCAGTACATGCTCGAGCGTCGCCAGGCTCTCGGAGGCTATCTGCCGGAGCGCCGTTCCACGCACGTCGGACTCTCGCTTCCCGACGACACCGCGTACGCGCTGCCCAAGAAGGGCTCAGGCACGCAGGAGATCGCCACGACCATGGCGTTCGTCCGTCTGCTGAAGGACCTGCTGCGCTCGAAGGACTTCGGCCACCGCATCGTCCCGATCATCCCCGACGAGGCTCGCACGTTCGGAATGGACGCGTACTTCCCTTCCGCGAAGATCTACAACCCGAACGGCCAGCACTACACGTCGGTCGACCGTGAGCTTCTCCTCGCCTACAAGGAGAGCCCGCAGGGCCAGATCGTGCACGTCGGCATCAACGAGGCTGGCGCTCTCGCGGCGTTCACCGCGGCGGGCACGTCCTACGCCACGCACGGCGAGCCGCTGATCCCGATCTACCTCTTCTACTCGATGTTCGGATTCCAGCGCACAGGCGACGCCCAGTGGGCCGCCGGCGACCAGATGGCCCGAGGGTTCATCATGGGCGCGACGGCAGGTCGCACCACCCTCACGGGCGAGGGCCTGCAGCACGCCGACGGTCACTCGCACCTGCTCGCCGCCACCAACCCGGCGACGGTCTCGTACGACCCGGCCTACGGCTACGAGATCGCGCACATCATGCGCTCAGGTCTCGAGCGCATGTACGGCGGCGACCACGAGGACCCGAACGTCATGTACTACATCACGCTCTACAACGAGCCGATGGTGATGCCCGCCGAGCCGGAGAACGTGGACGTCGACGGCATCGTGCGCGGCATCCACCGCGTCTCGGTCGGCGAGGGCGAGGGCCCCCGCGCCCAGCTCTTCGCATCGGGCGTGGGACTCCCCTGGGCGCTCGAGGCTCAGCAGCTGCTGAAGAACGACTGGGGTGTGATCGCCGACGTCTGGTCGGTCACGTCCTGGACCGAGCTGCGCCGTGACGGCCTCGCCGCCGACGAGCACAACTTCCTGCACCCGGAGGAAGAGCCCCGCACCGCGTACCTCACGCAGAAGCTGCAGGGTGCCGAAGGTCCCGTCGTCGCCGTCAGCGACTTCATGCACGCCGTGCAGGACCAGATCCGTCCCTGGGTCCCGCAGCGTTTCGCGACGCTGGGCGCCGATGGTTTCGGATTCTCGGACACGCGTGCAGCAGCCCGTCGCTTCTTCAAGATCGACGGTCCGTCGATCGTCGTCCGCACGCTGCAGTCGCTCGCCGAAGACGGGGTCGTCGACCGTTCTCTCGCCGCACAGGCCATCCAGAAGTACAGCCTGCACGACGTGAACGCCGGCACCAGCGGCAACGCGGGCGGCGAAAGCTGAGCCATCGGTGACGGGTTCCTCTTCGCGCGGCATGGACAAGGCCGCTACGCTCACCTGGCTGCGCCGGATCTCCGGTGACATCGCCTCGGTGACGATCAAGCGCCTCGAGGACACCCTCCCCTGGTACGCCGACATGCCACCAGCCCGCCGCTCTGCGGTCGGGCTGGTGGCGCAGGCCGGCATCACCTCCTTCATACAGTGGTACGAGGATCCGACCTCGACCCCCTGGATCGCCGCCGACATCTTCGCCGCCGCACCACGCGAGCTTCTGCGCAGCGTCAGCCTGCAGCAGACGCTGCAGCTCATCCGGGTCACGGTCGAGGTGACGGAAGAACGGGTCGCCGGTCGAGGCAACGATCTTCGAGAAGCGATCCTGCTGTACTCGCGCGATGTCGCCTTCGCCGCCGCGGACGTCTACGCTCGCGCCGCCGAGGCCCGTGGGCTGTGGGATGCGCGACTCGAAGCGCTCGTGGTCGACTCGATCCTCACGGGTGAAGCCGACGAGGAGCTGCCGAGCCGGATCGCCGCTCTCGGCTGGCACGGCCACGGCGAAGTCGCGGTGCTGGTCGGCACGACTCCCCCGCAGTTCGACGTCGACCTCGTGCGCCGCACTGCACGCAAGCTCGCGGTGGACGTACTCATCGGAGTGCAGGGGTCACGCCTCGTGCTCGTCATCGGTCGAGCCCGCATCGCAGGCCAGGAACCTTCCGAAGGCGAAGAGGAAGAGCTGGGCTTCGAGGAGATCGCGTCCCGACTCGAGCCCTCGTTCGGTCCCGGGTACGTCGTCCTCGGCCCTGCCGTCGCCGCGCTCGTCGATGCGAGCCAGAGCGCACGCGCTGCCCTCGCAGGTTTCGCCGTCGCGCGCGCCTGGCGCAGCGCTCCGCGGCCTGTCGACGCAGACGACCTTCTTCCCGAGCGCGCGCTCGCGGGCGATCCCCTCGCGAAGCAGACTCTGATCGAACGGATCTATCGCCCACTGCAGGCGCACTCTACGGATCTCGTCACGACGCTGTGGAGCTACCTCGACAACGGCCGGTCGCTCGAGGCCACCGCACGCGAGCTGTTCGTGCACCCCAACACCGTCCGCTACCGCCTGAAGCGCGTCAGCGAGGTCATCGGCTGGGATGCCACGGGTCCTCGCGAGGCTCTGATCCTGCAGACTGCCCTCATCCTCGGCTCCATCGGCGCTGCCGATCAGGTCCGCCGTCGCCCGCCGCTGCGTCGCCCCTCCCGCTGATCAGGGCAGCAGACTCCGATCTGCTGTACGCCACACACAAGGGATCTTCGCAATCTTGTGATGGATCATCCACCACTTCGGGCAGATCGTTGGCAGACTGGGGTTGTGATTGTCGTCGTATGCCCAGGACAGGGCTCGCAGACCCCCGGTTTCCTCTCCCCCTGGCTCGAGCTGGACGGCGTGACGGAGACCCTCGCCGCGTATTCCGAGGCCGCGGAGGTCGACCTCCAGCAGCACGGGACGGTGTCGGATGCCGACACGATCCGCGACACGCGCGTCGCCCAGCCGCTGATCGTCGCCGCCTCGCTCATCGCCGCGAACGCCCTGACAGCCCGTGCGGGCCGCCGTGCAGACGGTGTCGCCGGGCACTCGGTCGGCGAGATCGCCGCACTCGTGGGCAGCGGCGTGATCGACGCCGAGACCGGAATGCGACTGGTCGGCGTCCGCGGTCGCGCGATGGCGGATGCCGCGGCGCAGACCCCGACCGGCATGAGTGCGGTCCTCGGCGGCGACGAGGAGGCCATCCTCACGCGCCTGAGCGAGCTCGGTCTCTCCCCCGCGAACTACAACGGCGGCGGCCAGCTCGTGGTGGCCGGCGAGCTCGCAGGGCTCGACGCCCTCGCCACCGAGCCCGTCAAGGGCACCCGCGTCATCCCCCTTCAGGTGGCCGGCGCGTTCCACACCTCGTTCATGGGTTCCGCGGTCGCCGCCCTGCGCGACGCCGTGTCGACCGTCACACCCTCCGACCCCGACATCACCCTGTGGACGAACCGCGACGGCTCGGTCGTCACCGAGGGCGCGACGGCGCTGACCTACCTCGTCGACCAGGTCTCCTCACCCGTGCGGTGGGACCTGTGCATGGCATCCTTCGCCGATCAGGGCATCACCGGTCTGATCGAGCTCGCTCCTGCGGGTGCGCTGACCGGGCTCGCCAAGCGCGGCCTGCGTGGCGTGCCGACAGTCGCCGTCAAGACCCCCGATGACCTCGATGCGGCCGTCGCGCTGCTGAACGGAGAAGCCGCATGAGCCCCACCCTGAACCAGGTCACCGGTCCCGCGTACACCCGTATCTACTCCTACGGGGCCGCGCGCGGCGAGAACGCGGTACCGAACGACGACCTCATCGGCCCGATCGACTCGAGCGACGAGTGGATCCGCCAGCGCACCGGCATCGTGACCCGCGTCCGGGCCGACAAGAGCACGGATGCGATCGATCTCGCCACCACCGCGGCCGCCGAGGCGATCGAGAAGTCCGGCATCTCGGCCGAGCAGGTCGACCTCGTCATCGTCGCCACCATCAGCAACCCCAAGCAGTCGCCCTCGGTCTCCGCGATCGTCGCCGATCGCGTGGGCGCCAACCCGGCGGCCGCCTATGACGTCAACGCCGCCTGCGCCGGGTACGCCTATGCGGTCACCCAGGCCGATGCGTTGATCCGGTCCGGCGCCGCGCGCTACGCCCTCGTGATCGGCACCGAGAAGCTCTCGGACATCGTCGACCCCGCCGACCGCAGCATCTCGTTCCTGCTCGGCGACGGCGCGGGTGCGGCGCTCATCGGCCCGAGCGACACGCCGGGCATCGCCCCTGCGGTCTGGGGATCCGACGGCTCGAAGGCCGACGCTGTCGGCATGAACGGAACACTCACCGAGTTCCGCGACGGCGAAGTGCCGTGGCCGACCCTGCGCCAGGAGGGCCAGACGGTCTTCCGCTGGGCCGTCTGGGAGATGGCCAAGGTCGCTCGCGAGGCTCTCGATCGGGCTGGCGTAGAACCGACCGACATCGCTGCGTTCATCCCGCACCAGGCGAACATGCGCATCATCGACGAGTTCGCCAAGCAGCTCAAGCTGCCGGAGTCCACGGTCATCGCTCGCGACATCGAGACCACCGGAAACACCTCCGCTGCCTCGATCCCGCTCGCCAGCCACCGCCTCATGGCCGAGCACCCGGAGCTCTCGGGTGGCCTCGCGCTGCAGATCGGCTTCGGTGCGGGCCTCGTGTTCGCCGCTCAGGTCGTCGTCCTCCCCTGAGAACGCGCCGACTTTCCCTAGACTGTTCCACGGTTCCCATATACAACCCGTAAGAAAGAGGAAGACCACATGGCTTTCACCAACGATGAGGTCCTCGCTGGCCTCGCAGAGCTGATCACCGACGAGACCGGCATCAACGCGTCCGAGGTCGCCCTCGAGAAGTCGTTCACCGACGACCTCGACATCGACTCGATCTCGATGATGACGATCGTCGTCAACGCCGAGGAGAAGTTCGGCGTCACCATCCCCGACGACGAGGTCAAGAACCTCAAGACCGTCGGAGACGCCGTCAACTTCATCGTCGCCGGCCAGGAGTAATCCACGCAGGATGCCACCCCCACGCGTGTGGGGCGTGGCATCCTCCGCCTTGCCCGCCATCTGCTCGACCCGCCTGACAAGGAACCACACATGACCAAGCGCATCGTCGTCACCGGCATCGGCGCCACGTCCGCCATCGGCGGGACAGCTCCCGACAACTGGACCAACCTGCTCGCCGGGCAGTCCGGGACCCGCACCCTCGAGCACGACTGGGTTCAGCAGTACGAGCTGCCTGTGACCTTCGCCGCAGAGGCGATCGTCCGACCCGAAGAGGTCCTGCCCCGCCACGAGGCGAAGCGGCTCGATCCCTCCTCCCAGTTCGCCCTCATCGCAGCACGCGAGGCCTGGGCGGATGCCGGATCCCCCGAGGTTGCTCCCGAGCGCCTCGGCGTCGACTTCGCCACCGGCATCGGCGGCCTCTGGACTCTCCTCGATGCGTGGGACACGCTGCGTGAGAAGGGCCCCCGTCGCGTCATGCCGCTGACTGTGCCGATGCTGATGCCGAACGCCGCAGCCGGCAACCTGTCGCTGCAGTTCCAGGCTCGTGCCTACGCCCAGACCGTCGTGAGCGCGTGCGCCTCCAGCACCGAGTCGATCATCCACGCGTTCCACCATCTGCAGGACGGTCTCGCCGACGTCGTGATCGCAGGTGGCACCGAATCGGCCATCCACCCGATCACCATGGCCTCCTTCGCCTCCGCGCAGGCTCTGTCGCGTCGTAACGACGACCCCGCCACTGCATCCCGCCCCGGCGCGATCGACCGCGACGGATTCGTCATGGGCGAAGGTGCCGCAGCACTGATCCTCGAGACCGAGGAGCACGCCAAGGCTCGCGGCGCCAAGATCTACGGCTACGTCCTCGGCGGTGGAGTGACCGCAGACGCGTACCACATCACGGGCAACGACCCCGAGGGCAACGGGGCGGCACGCGCTGTCACCCAGGCACTCGAGGAGGCCGGCATCACCGCCGACCAGGTCGCCCACATCAACGCTCACGCGACGTCGACGCCGGTCGGCGACCCCAACGAGTACGTCGCCCTCAGGAAGGTCTTCGGCGACCGGATCGACGAGATCCCGGTCTCGGCGACGAAGGCGTCGACCGGTCACCTGCTCGGTGGCACGGGAGCTCTCGAGGCGATCTTCTCGCTGCTCGCGCTCCGCGACCGCGTCGCTCCGCCGACCATCAACATGACCGAACCCGACCCGGCCGTGCCGTTCAAGCTCTCGGGCGAGGCGCAGCCCCTCGGCGACGGCACGCTGTATGCGATCAGCAACTCGTTCGGCTTCGGCGGGCACAACGCCGTCGTGGTCTTCGCGAACGCGGACTGACCCTCAGACACGCGAGAACGGCCCCCGGGGGAACCCGGGGGCCGTTCTCGTCTTCCGACCTGCCAGAGCCTATGCCCGGGAGAGCTGCCTCGAACGAGCCGCGCGCAGACGCGTACTCCACGGCAGGAACCAGCCGACGAGCGGGCCGACTCCGAAGGCGAAGAGCACCGTTCCCAGGCCGACGGGTCCTCCGAGAACGAACCCGACGAGCAGCACGCTGCCCTCGATGACGGTGCGCACCAGCCAGACGGGCCGGCCCGTACGCGCCACGAGTCCGGTCATGAGGCCGTCCCGCGGTCCTGGGCCGAAGTCCGCGGCGATGTAGAGGCCCGTCGCGAACGCGAGCAGAAGCAGCCCCGCCACGAACATCGGCGCGCCGACCCAGATCGACGGGGGCGCAGGGATCACGAAGAGGGCCAGGTCGGCACTCGGACCCACGAGCAGAGCGTTGAGCAGCGTGCCGAGACCGACGCGCTGGCGGAGCGGGATCCACAGCACCAGCACGAGCACCGAGACGAGCACGGTGACGACGCCGTACCCGATGCCCGTCTGCCCCGAGATCCCGAGCGCGAGGACGTCCCACGGTGCGACGCCGATACCGCCACGCACCATCAGTCCGAGGGCGACGCCGTAGAGGAACAGACCAGCCAGCAGCTGGACGATGCGCTCGACGACGTCGCGTCGACTGGTGGCCGTGATCGGGAGGAAGACGGAACGGAGGTGCATTGTTCCATCGTGGCCCCGCTGCTCTGCGTGATGCCGAGGCCACTCGGTGAAAAGTGGCCTGCTGTGACGAGTCCACTTTGCGGCATGCTGGAGTGATGACATCACGACTGGTCGAGCAGCTCGGCACGCAGAACGTCGCCGGGGCCACTGCCGCCTCACTGGCCGAGCAGATCCGCGCGCTGATCCTCGACGGTCGACTGACCGTCGGAGAGCGACTGCCCAGCGAGCGTGCCCTCGCGCTCGAGTTGCGCCGCTCACGGTCGACGACGACGCGCGTGTACGGGCTCCTCGAAGGTGACGGCTACGTGTCCCGTGTGCACGGCGGCGGCACACGAGTCACCCTTCCGCATTCCGCACGCGCCTCCACGAGCTCGGACGACGACGACGCCATCGACCTCTCCATCGCCTCGATGGACTCGACTCCGGGGCTGTACGACGCCACCGTGAGGTCACTCCCCAGACTCGCCGCGCTCCGAGGCACGAGCGGCTATTCGCTGCGAGGACTCCCCGAGCTTCGCGAGGCGGTCGCGCGCCGCTTCACCGAACGCGGAGTCGAGACAGATGCCGACGAGATCATCATCACATCGGGTGCACTCAATGCGTTCCACCTGGTCCTCGCCACGATCGGCCGACGAGGAGAACGAGCCCTGGTCGAGCAGCCGACGTTCCCCCACGCTCTCGAAGCCCTGCACCGGCACGGGTACCGGCTGCTCCCTACCCCGGTGGACGTCACAGGATGGGACGAACGCCACATCAACGACACGCTCCTGCGCAGCCGCCCGCACGTGGCATACCTCATCCCCGATTTCCACAACCCGACCGGGGCGACTCTGAGCGACGCCGAGCGCTCCCGCATCGCGACGACCGCGCGGAACTCCGGTACGCACGTGATCGTCGACGAGACCACCGCCGAGCTCGACATCGACCGAGGATGGTCGCCGCTGCCGATGGCCGCCTACAGTCCGCAGGTCATCACGGTCGGGTCGATGTCCAAGATCGCCTGGGGCGGGCTCCGCATCGGATGGATCCGCGCCGAGCGCTCGCTCATCACCCGGCTGCTCGCCACCCGACCCTCCTTCGAACTGGGCACCGCGCTCCTCGAGCAGTGCATCGCGGTCGAGCTGCTCCAGGACATGCCCGCGCTCACCGCTCACGTCACGGCGAGGCTGCAGGCGGGGCGAGAAGCGGTCACGGAGGGCCTCGCATCCATCGGTGGGCTGTCGATGCCACCGGCGCCCGGCGGCCTCTCCGCCTGGCTCGATCTCGGCGCGCCGATATCGACGGCGCTCTCCCTCGCCGCACGCGACCACCGGCTCGTCCTGCCGCCGGGACCGCGGTTCTCGACCGGAGGGGTGTTGGAGCGACGCCTGCGAATCCCCATCACGCTCCCGCCGGAGCGCGCGGCCGATGCGATGGGACGACTGCAACTCGCGTGGGACGACGTCATGGCCGGCGGATCGTCCGCGCGCCTGGAGATGCCGAACTCGGCGGTCATCTGAGCGCAGACGAGGACCCCGTCCCTGATGCAGGGGCGGGGTCCTCGTCATGTGGAACAGGGATTCGCCTTCTCAGCGTCCGGGATCACTCACCGGCATCCGATACTCGCGCCTTCCCGCTCCAGGTCTGTGCGGTGTCGTCGACTAGCCCACCTTGTGCAGCCAGACGACCCTGGCGTCGTCGCTCGCGTGACGGAACGGCTCGAGCTCCTCATCCCAGGCCGAGCCGAGGGCGATGTCGAGTTCCCGCTGCAGTTCGCTCGCACTGCCTGCCGCGATCTCCATCGCATAGCGGATGCGGTCCTCGCCGATGACGATGTTGCCCGCGGCATCCGTCTGGGCGTAGTGGATGCCGAGATCAGGGGTGTGCAGCCAGCGTCCGCCGTCGCTGCGAGGCGTGGGGTCCTCGGTCACCTCGAAGCGGAGGTGCTCCCAGCCGCGGATCGCGGTGGCAAGTGCCGCACCGGTACCGACCGGGCCGTCCCAGTAGAACTCGGCACGGCGTGCGCCGTCGAGCACCGGCTGGTCGCTCCAGTCGAAGTTCACCGCACGACCGATAGCGCGTCCTACCGCCCATTCCAGGTGCGGGCAGAGCGCGCGAGGTGCAGAGTGGACGAAAACCACTCCGCGTGCGTAAGCCGTCGCCATGATCTCTCCGTTTCATCAGGTGCGTCTTCCCCAACGACCTGAAACAACGAGAACTGGCGTGAATATGCGGTTATGGGGATATTCTCGCCCAGACCGGGCGAAATCACAAGCATGTGATTCCACGAAGAAGGCCCCGGTCGCGAGGACCGGGGCCTTCGGACCGTCGCCGGTCCTGATCGAATGAGGCTCAGGCCTCGCTCATCGCCTGCTTGACCTGCTGGCCCTTGGCCGCGTAGTACGCGGCACGAGCGGCGTCACGACGTGCCTGCTCGGCGTAGCCGGCCTCGAGCACGTCCTGCGGGACCTCGACGTTCGGCACATCCTGGGTGCCGTGGTACTTCTCGATGTAGGCGTCGAGCTCGGGGCCCGACGTCCACGACGTGATGAGGCAGTAGCGCGGTTCCGTGCCGACGTGGGTCGCCGCGTGCCACAGACGCTGCGTGTCGACGATCAGCTGCGCTCCGGCCGGCAGAGCGATGCGGTACTCGATGCTCGGGTCGGTGCGGTTCTCGCGGAGGACGAAGAAGCTGTCCTTGTCGTCGCTGAGGTTGAAGAAGCCGCGCACGACCCAGCCGGTGCCGTCGGGGTTCAGACGGTTGTTGTCGTCCTGGTGGAGGTTGTAGAGGCACTCGCCGTACGGGGTCGGCTGCAGCTCGATGACGCGGCAGCGACCGACGTTGGCACCGGGCTCCTGCGCGCGTCGCGTGAGGTTGGGGGCTTTGGCGGTCTGCGAGTCGATCCAGACGCCGTCCTTGTCGGTGCGCGGAGGCTTGTGGTTCCAGAAGCCGTTGCACTCGATCTCGCCCTTGGCGCTGGCGAGAGGGGCGAAGCGGGTGTCACCCGACGACTTCCAGTCGTTGTACTCGATGTCGAGCCACTCCTTGGGGTCGAGCTCCTGGTCGTAGCTGTCGAGAACGACGAAGCCTTTGTCTTCGAGGGCAGCGGACTTGATGTATCCCATGATCTGAACCAGATCCTTTCATCGGGGGCCAGCACGTTTTAACAGGCCCTGATAAGGCAAGCCTAACAGGGCACTTCTGGAGCGCCGCCGAGGGCCGCCGTGAATAAGCGAATAGACTGAATCGGGCGCCTGGCGACTCCTCGGCGCCCGGCGTTACGGGAGGACGAGACACCAGCATGAGCACTGCGACCAACGTCGAGGCGACAGCTGTCAACACGATCGAGTGGCTCGCAGAGGACTCCACGACCATCGTCGTGCCGGTGTATCAGCGTCAGTACCGATGGGACATCGGCGGATGCGAGCAGTTGCTCTCCGACGTCCGAGCCGTCGCCCGGGAAGACGAGTCCCATCGCCACTTCATCGGTTCGATCCTGTCGGCCGCCGACGACTCCGACGCCGACACCGACCTCGTGCTGATCGACGGCCAGCAGCGCATCACGACGCTCATGCTGCTCGTCGCTGCACTGCGGCACGCGGTGCAGGACTCCTCCCCCGAGCTCGTCGCAGAGCTCGATCGCGTCCTCGTGCGCCCTGACGACGCCACCCGCACCAAGCTGCGGCCCCACGACGCCTGGGCGGAGCTGTACGAGTCGGTGGTGCTCGAACGCGGCGACCACGCCGACCGCGACTCGCGCTTCGACGACAATTACGCGTTCTTCCGCAGCCAGGTGCAGACCGACGAGGCTCCGCTGATCTGGCGGGGGCTGCAGAGACTCGAGCACGTGTCGATCACGCTCGGCGCCGAGGCCAACGCCCAGCAGATCTTCGAGAGCCTGAACTCCACGGGCGAACCGCTGAGAGATCACGAGCTCATCCACAACTACATCCTGATGGGGCTGACACACACCGAGCAGCTCGATGTCGAAACGCGTTTCTGGCTGCCGATCGAACGGCACACGGGAGAGACCATCGGCGCGTTCTGGCGGCACTACCTCGTCATGACGACGGGCCGCGAGGTCGCCGCCAATGGCGAGCACGGCGTGTACAGCGCGTTCCGGCACTCCTTTCCCCGCGTCGACCTCGATCACCTGCAGGCGGATGCCGAGGTGTGGCGGCACTACGCCGAGATCTACGGCATCCTGCTCGATCCTTCACTCGAGAAGAACCCTGAGATCGCGCAGCAGCTGCGATTCGTGAACACCTTCGGCCGTGCGGCCTATCCGCTGGTGTTGAGCGTGTACAGCGACCATTCGCGCGGACTCATCGGACGCGACGAGCTCATCGAGACGCTCGAGTGGATCCAGACCATGTACCTGCGTCGCACGCTGGTGAACCTTCCCAACGAGCGGCTCGTCGCACGTCTCTGCCGCGCCCGCTCCGACGGCCGAGATGCGCTCGCCCGGGCCTTCGCGCGCATCACCCCGTCTGACGAGCGCGTGAGTGCGGTGCTGAAGTACAGCGAGCTTCCGCATCCCGCCTATGTGCTCGGCCGCCTGGAGGGCGTGGACGAATCGATCGACTTCGACGTCGAGCACATCGTCCCGACCGTCCCGAGCGACAGCTGGTCGGGCGACGGCGTGCGCCCCTGGATCGACTACTCGGATGACGAGCGCAACGCCCACCGTGCTCTCGCCCCCACTCTCGGAAACCTCACCCTGCTCGAGCAGCACCTCGCGGAGCGCGTCTTCGGCGAGTCGTTCGCGGTCAAGCGGGACTCGGCGTACGCGCGCAGCACGGTCTCTGAGACCAGGGCACTCGAGCGCACCGAGAGCTGGGGCACTGCCGCCATCTCGGAGCGCACGGTCCGCCTCACCGCCGATCTGCTGCGCATCTGGGCGCGCCCGGCCCTGCCCGAGATCGACGACGACGGACTGACCCCGATCCTCGACGCCGTCCGCCGGCGTGGCTGGCCGGCGGGCTGGGAGCGGGAGTTCGAGTACGTCGAGTACCGCGGCGAGCGGTGGGAGGTCTTCGACGTCCGATATCTCTTCAATCGCGTCTTCCGGCGCGCCTGGACGGACACGCGCGCCGCCGCCGTCGCGTACTGCGCCGCCCACGGCGGACCCATCTACGACGCGATGGCGTGGAAGGGCCAATGGGACCAGCTCGACGAGTCGCACCACCTGTACATGGGGTGGGACTCGAACTACATGATGAACGCGGTGCAGGGCGTGCTCCAGGAGGCGGGCATCGCCTCCGAGGTGTTCGTCAAGTACTCCTATATCGGGAATGTGATGTGACATGACCACCACCATCCGCCGCCTGCTCGACCTCACCGTCGAGGAGCACACGCTCACCGTGCCGCTCGTCTGGGGCGACCCGGCCGACACCCGCACGATCGAGATCTTCGCCCGCGTCGTCACGCGCGAGGGAGGAGAACGCCTCCCCTACCTGGTCTTCCTGCAGGGCGGCCCCGGACACGAGGCGCCCCGCCCGTTCCACTCGTCCACCGCCCCGGCGTGGCTCGATGAGGCTCTCGCGCACTATCGGGTGGTGATGCTCGATCAGCGAGGCACCGGGCTCTCCACGCCGGTCGGCGACGCTGACCTCGAACGCGGCTCGGCCGAGGTCGCCGAGTACCTCACCCATCTGCGTGCGGACTCGATCGTCCGCGACTGCGAGGCGATGCGCGCGCACCTCGCAGCCGAGACGTGGAGCGTACTGGGTCAATCCTTCGGCGGCTTCACGACCCTGGCCTACCTGTCGACCGACGCGGACTCGATCGCCGACGTGTTCATCACCGGCGGGCTCAGCACGGTGAACCGGCACCCCGACGAGGTCTACGCGCTCTGCTACGACAAGATGCGCTCGGCCTCCGAGCAGTACTACCGTCGGTTCCCCGAGCACCGCGACACCATGCGCCGCTTGGTCGATCGGGCAGAGTCCGGCGACATCGTTCTCCCCGACGGCGAGGTGGTCTCCCCGTCGCGACTGCGCTCCGTGGGTTCCGCGCTCGGCACGAACGACGGTTGGCAGACCGTGTGGTCGCTGCTCGAGCGCGATCCCGCGTCCAACGCCTTCCGCCACGACCTGATGCACGCGATGCCGTACGGCGGGCGCAACCCTCTCTACTTCGCCTTCCACGAGTCGAGTTACGCGAGCGGTCACGCGACACGGTGGTCGGCGGAACGCACCGAGCCCCAGGACTTCCGCGACGACGTCACCCTGTTCACGGGCGAGCACATCCGGCGTGAGTGGACCGACACGGTGCCGGCGTTCCAGCCGTGGCGTGACGTCACGCTCGCGCTGGCGGAGTTCGAGTGGCCCCGGATCTACGACGAGGTCGCCATCGCCACCTCCGGAGCGACCGGTGCCGCGGCGGTGTACGTGAACGACGTCTACGTGCCGATGGAGTTCTCGCTCGAGACCGCTCGGCTGCTGCCCGGAGTGCAGCTCTGGGTGACCAGCGAGCACGAGCACAACGGGGTGCGCTCCGGTCCAGTGCTGACCCACCTCTTCGACCTCGCGCACGGTCGCCGCATCCGCTGAGACGCCCCTTCCGAAATCATCCTGCAGGCGGATGCCGATGCGGCACGCGCCGAATAGCCTGGACTCATGGCCGACGCCCTCGGGATGCTCCTCACGATCGCGATCCTCCTCGTCGTCGTGATCGCGATCGTCGTCGTGATCGTCGCGATCTACGCGAAGGCGCCCCTGGAGAAGAAGTACGAGAGCGCCGGCGGTGGACTGGGTGGTTCCTTCGACGCGATCTGGATGCCGTCGGCGCACGAGGCCGGCATGGAGCGCGACCGCCAGACGAAGCGTACGGCTCCCGCGCCCGCGCCCGGTGACCCGCTCAGCCGGATCGACGGCGAACGCATCGTGATCGACATCTGACGGTCGCCGCGGGTACGACGAAGGCCCCGTTTTCCGAGGAACACGGGGCCTTCGAGTGCGGCGATCGTTACTTGGTCGATCCGCCGAAGCCCTTGAAGCGCTGGTTGAACTTCTCGACGCGGCCGGCCGAGTCCATGATGCGCTGCTTGCCCGTGTAGAACGGGTGCGATGCCGACGAGATCTCGACGTCGATGACGGGGTACTCGACGCCGTCGAGCTCGATGGTCTTGTCGCCCGTCACGGTCGAACGGGTGAGGAACGTCTCTCCCGAGCCCAGGTCGCGGAACACGACAGCCTTGTACTCGGGGTGAATGTCAGTCTTCATGGGATTCCTTAGTTGCTGCCCTGGATTGTGCCAGGGACGAGGGAAGTCTGCGGTGCAGAGAGCACCAAGGGTCGATTCTATCAGATCGTGATCAGGATGCCGCGCGCGCGGCGTAGCGTCCGTCTTCGCTGGTCAGCACGATGGGCATGCCGAACGTCTCGGTCAGCGTCTCGGCCGTGAGCGTCTCGGCGACGGGGCCAGCCGCGACGATGCGCCCTTCACGCATCAGCAGCACGTGCGTGAATCCCACGGGGATCTCTTCGACGTGGTGCGTGACCATCAGCATCGCGGGAGTCGTCGGCGACGACGCGTAGCCGCTGAGAAGAGCCAGCAGTTCTTCTCGCGACCCGAGGTCGAGCGACGCCGTCGGCTCATCGAGGAGAAGCAGCTCGGGGTCGGTCATGACGGCCCTGGCGATCTGCACGCGCTTCTGCTCGCCGTCGCTCAGTGTGCCGAACGTGCGGTCGGCCAGGTGCTCGAGACGCCAGTCACCCAGCACGCGCAGTGCGCGGCGCTCGTCGATGTCCTCGTAGTTCTCATTCCAGCGGCCGAGCACCGAGTACGCGGCGGTGAGGACGGTGTTCAGCACGGTCTCGTCGCGGGGTACGCGCTTCGCCATCGCCGAGGACGCGAATCCGATGCGCGGACGCACTTCGAACACATCGGTGCGGCCGAGGGTCTCCCCCAGCACCGTCACGGTTCCCGAGGTCGGGTGCATGAGCGTGTCGGCCAGCTGGAGCAGCGTGGTCTTGCCGGCGCCGTTCGGTCCGAGGATCACCCATCGCTGATCGTCGTCGACCTGCCAGGTCACGTGATCGATGATGTTGCGGCCCTCACGGCGCACGACGACGTCGGTGAATTCCAGAGCGCTCGACATGCTTCCAGCCTATCGGCTCAGGAGGTCAGCTCCGCGTACAGCGCGCGCGTGGTGTCGGCGATCGCACCCCAGCTGAACTCGTCCCGGGCACGCTCCCGCCCGGCTTCGCCGTATGCCCGCGCGCGCTCCGGGTCGGAGGTCACCTCCGTCAGCACTCGGGCCAGATCGGCGATGTAGCGCTCAGGGTCGACGGGCGTGCCCGTGCCATCCTGCAGCTGCTCGATCGGCACGAGCCGTCCGGTGACGCCATCGGCGACGACCTCGGGAATGCCGCCGGTCGCCGTGCCGACGACCGCGGCGCCACACGCCATCGCCTCGAGGTTCACGATGCCGAGCGGCTCGTAGACAGACGGGCAGACGAAGGTCGTCGCGGCGGTGAGGATCGCCGAGAGCTCATCGCGCGGCAACATCCGCTCGATCCAGACGACACCGTCGCGGGTCTGCTGGAGGAGCTTCACGCCCTCCTGCACCTCCGCCATGATCTCGGGGGTGTCCGGGGCTCCGGCGCAGAGGACGAGCTGCACCTCGGGCGGGAGCAGACGAGCCGCCTGCAGCAGATAAGGGAGCCCCTTCTGCCGCGTGATTCGCCCGACGAAGACGACCGACGGTCGGGCCGGGTCGATCCCGACGGATTCCAGGAAGGCGGGGTTGTGCACAGGCCGCCACCGTTCGACGTCGATCCCGTTGTGGATCACCCGCACCTTTGCCGGGTCGACCGACGGGTAGCTGCGAAGGATGTCGGCACGCATCCCCGCGCTGACCGCGATGACCGCTGCCGCGTTCTCGTAGGCGAGCTTCTCGATGCCGCTCGACACCGCGTATCCGCCGCCGAGCTGCTCGGCTTTCCACGGACGCAGCGGTTCGAGGCTGTGGGCGGTGAGCACATGAGGGATCCCGTGCAGCTGGGAAGCGATGTGCCCCGCGAAGTTCGCGTACCAGGTGTGGCTGTGCACGACGTCGGCGTCGGAGATCGCCGCGACGATCTCGAGATCGGTGCCGAGGGTCTGCAGCGCGGCGTTCGCGGATGCGAGCTCGGACGGCGTCCGATAGGCGAAAGTACCCGCCTCATCGCGGGGAGAACCGAAGGCTCGAACCTGTACATCGATATTCTGCCGCAGGGCCGTGACGAGCTCGGCGACGTGGACGCCCGCACCTCCGTAGATCTCCGGCGGGTATTCCTTCGTGATCATCTCGACGCGCATGTCTAGACGGTAGTGACTCACTTGTCCAGATGCTAGTTCGCCGGGCCGATTCGCCTCTATGGTGGGTGCATGTCCGCACCAAAGAAGATCTTCGGCATCATCCTCGCCGGCGGCGAGGGAAAGCGTCTCATGCCCCTCACGGCTGATCGCGCGAAACCTGCAGTGCCCTTCGGCGGACAGTACCGATTGATCGATTTCGCGATCTCGAACCTCATAAACTCCGGCCTTCGCCAGATCGTCGTCCTCACGCAATACAAGTCGCACAGCCTCGACCGCCACATCTCGCAGACCTGGCGCATGTCCGCCCTGCTCGACTCA
The DNA here is from genome assembly GCF_038397735.1 of Microbacterium sp. LWH13-1.2. NCBI lineage: Bacteria > Bacillati > Actinomycetota > Actinomycetes > Micrococcales > Microbacteriaceae > Microbacterium > Microbacterium sp. LWH13-1.2. The sequence continues at coordinate 1,620,469 of NZ_CP151635.1, forward strand.
TACGTGACGTCGGTGCCCGCGCAGCAGCGACTGGGCAAGCGCTGGTTCTCCGGCTCCGCCGACGCGATCCTTCAGAGCCTCAACCTGATCAACGACGAGAAACCCGACATCGTGGTGGTGATCGGTGCCGATCACGTCTACCGCATGGACTTCCGCCAGATGCTCGAGGCGCATATCGAATCCGGCGCGAAGGCCACCGTCGCCGGCATCCGCCAGCCCCTCGCGATGGCCTCGCAGTTCGGTGTGATCGATGCCGACACCGAGACCGGACGCATCAAGCAGTTCCTCGAGAAGCCGACCGACATCGCCGGCCTCGAGGACTCGCCTCACGAGGTGCTCGCATCGATGGGCAACTACATCTTCGACGCCGATGCTCTGATCGCCGCCGTAGAGGCCGACGGCGAATCACCGACCTCCGGGCACGACATGGGCGGCGACATCGTGCCGTACTTCGTCGACCGCGGCGAGGCCGGGTACTACGACATGAAGCAGAACGACGTCCCGGGGTCCTCTCCGCGAGACCGCTCGTACTGGCGCGACGTGGGTACGATCGACTCCTTCTTCGACGCCCACATGGATCTGATCTCGACGCTCCCCATCTTCAACCTCTACAACATGGAATGGCCGATCCACTCGCAGGCCGTGAACTCGCCGCCCGCCAAGTTCGTGCGCGATTCGGTGGGCCGCATCGGAAACGCGATCGATTCGATCGTGTCACTGGGATCCGTGCTCTCGGGAACCCACCTCGAGCGCAGCGTCGTCGGTCCGTGGACGCTCGCGGGCGGCGGCTCGACGATCACCGACTCCGTGGTCTTCGACGGCGTGAGAGTCGGTGCGGGGTCCCGCGTTCATCGTGCGATTCTCGACAAGAACGTGGTCCTCGCCGACGGTGCGACGGTGGGCGTCGATCGGGAGCGGGATCTCGCGCGAGGTTTCACCGTGACGGAGTCCGGCATCACCGTGGTCGGCAAGGGCCTGTTCATCGAACGGTGACCGCGTCGCCCTGTGTCGGGGTCGCACGTCGACCATCATGGCTGTCGATAGGCTCTGAGGCGTGACCTCTGCGCGCTTCCTCGTCGTACTCGATGCCGATTCCACCCTCATCCGCAACGAGGTGATCGAACTGATCGCCGACGAAGCCGGACGCCGTGCCGAGGTGCAGGCCGCGACCGAGGCCGCCATGCGCGGCGAGATCGACTTCGCGACGAGCCTGCGCTCGCGCGTGGCCGCGCTCGAGGGGGTTCCCGTGTCGGGTTTCGCCCGGGTGCTCGCCCGCATCGAGCCGACCCCCGGGGTGTGCGAGCTGACGGCCGCCGTTCATGAGCGCGGCGGTGCCGTCGGTGTCGTCTCGGGCGGTTTCCACGAGATCCTCGACGACGTCGCCCCCGGGCTCGGCGTCGACCGCTGGCGCGCGAACCGCCTCGAGGTCGCGGACGACACACTCACCGGCCGGGTCGACGGCGAGATCGTCGACGCGGCGGCCAAGGCCGCATCGCTGCTGGCCTGGGCAGACGACCTGGGAGTACCGCGCCACGCGACGATCGCGATCGGCGACGGCGCCAACGATCTGCAGATGATGTCGGTCGCCGGGCTCGGACTCGCGTTCAACGCGAAGCCGGCCGTTCGCGTCGCCGCGAGCCTGGTCGTCGGCCCCCAGGATCTGTCCGAGGTCATCGCGCTGCTCCCGTAGCGCGTGTCGGCGGCCCGGTCTATCGTCGGGCCATGGACATCATCCTCATCCCGGGCCTCTGGCTCGATGCCTCCAGCTGGAACGACGTCACCGCGGATCTCGAGCGCGCAGGTCACACCGTGCATGCGTTGACGATGCCCGGCGTCGGCGCCGTCGGCGCGGACTCATCCGAGATCGGCATCTCGGATTGGGTCGACGCCGCCGTGACCGCGGTCGACGCGGTCGGCGGGCCCGTCGTGGTGGTCGGGCACAGCGGCGGCGGCAACGTCGCCTGGGGCGTCGCAGATGCGCGCCCCGACGTCGTGACCCGAGCCGTGTTCGTCGACACCGTGCCGCCGCCCTCTGGCTTCGGCATCAGCGAGTTCGAGGTGGTCGACGGCGTGGTGCCCTTCCCCGGCTGGGACTCCTTCCCTGCCGAAGATGTCGACGATCTCGACGACGAGACCCGCGCGCGCACCGCGCCTCTCGCACGAAGCGTGCCGGCCAGAGTGCCCACTGACGAGATCACGCTCGGCCCCGGGGCTCGGCATGCCGTCCCTGTGACCCTGCTCATGGGCAGCATGGACCGAGAGACACTCGACTCCGAGCTCGAGCAGTGGGGTCCGTACGCCGACGAGTTCCGGGCGATCGGCGACGCCGAGGTCGTGCGCATCGGATCAGGTCACTGGCCGCAGTTCTCGGTGCCGAGCAGGCTGGCCGACCTCATCGATGCGGCAATCACCCGCCGCTGACGCAGCGCCCCGCTCTCGACTCAGTGCTGTGCTCGGCTCAGCCCTGCGCTCGAGTCAGTGCCCCATCCCGAGTCCGCCGTCCACCGGGATGACGGCGCCGGAGATGTAGCCCGCGTCGTCGCCGGCGAGCCAGGTGACGACTCCTGCGACCTCGTCGGGAGTCGCGAAGCGCCCTGCAGGGATGTTCGCCTTGTACTGCTTCTGCGTCTCTTCGGGGAGTTCCGCCGTCATGTCGGTCTCGATGAAGCCCGGAGCGACGACGTTGGCGGTGATGCCGCGGCCGCCCAGCTCGCGCGTCAGCGATCGGGCAAAGCCCACGAGCGCGCTCTTCGACGCCGAATAGTTCACCTGGCCGGCCGAGCCGTACAGGCCGACGACGCTGGAGATCAGGATCACGCGGCCGAAGCGGGCACGGAGCATCCCCTTCGAGGCACGCTTGACGACTCGGAATGTCCCGCCGAGGTTGGTCGCGACGACGCTGTCGAAGTCGTCCTCGCTCATCCGAAGCAGAAGAGTGTCCTTGGTGATGCCCGCGTTGGCGACGACGATCTCGACCGGTCCGAGCTGCTGCTCGACCTCGGTGAACGCCGCGTCGAGCGCAGCGGCGTCGGTGACATCGGCGCGGACCGTCAGTGTGCCTTCGGGACCTTCACCGCTGCGCGCGGTGACGGCGACGCGGTATCCGTCGCGGACGAATCGTTCGGCGATCGCACGGCCGATGCCGCGGTTGCCGCCGGTGACGAGGACGACGCGAGAACTCATTTTCCACTCCTGATCTGGCCGGTGGGGGTCGGGGCCGGGTCGTCATCGATCCTACCGATGATGCCGTGACTCGATCGGGTGCGCGTTTGACAGCCCCTGCCTCGGCTGGGACGCTGATCTCGACGAAAGGCATCACCGTGAGCGACAACAGCATTCCCACCCCTCCGGGCGGACAGCAGCCGACGCCGCCCCCAGCGCCGCCGCTCGCCCCGGCGCCGCCGGCAGCGCCCTACCAGTCGGCCCCCTCGGCTCCGCAGACTCCGTCGTACCCCGCCGCCGCCCCCGCACCTTCGTACCCTGGCACCGCGCCGACGCAGTCCTACCCCGGTGCAGCGCCGTCGTTCGCACCCGGACAGCAGCCCTACGGCGCGGCGCCGGCACAGCAGCCCTACGGGGCCGCCGCCATCCAGCCCTACGGCGCAGCCCCGCAGCCGTATGGCGCTCCCGCACCCGGTCAGCCCGGTGCCGCATACCCGACCTACGCCGCTCCGATCTACCCGCCTGCGCGCCCGGCGAGCGGACTCGCTGTCACGTCCCTCATCTGCGGCATCGCGGGCATCGTTCTGTTCTGGGCGTTGATACCGCTGCTCGCGTCGATCGTCGCCGTCATCACCGGCCACATGGCGCTGCGCCAGACGAAGGCGAACCCGGCGATCGGTGGTCGCGGCATGGCCTTCGCCGGCCTGATCATGGGCTACATCATGGTCGGCTTCCTGGTTGTCACCATCGTCATGACCATCATCAGCTTCGTGTTCTTCGGCGCCTTCACACTGCCGTTCATCTTCTCCTCCTGACGCGCGCCTCGCCTACGCCGGTGAGGGCGCGCCGTCGCGCCCGCACCGGCGTAGGCTGGAGTCATAGTGAAGAGCAAGCACCCGGTCCCTGCTGTCACCTCTCTGCCGCAGTCGCCGCAGGACGAGGCAGACCACCGTGTGCGCCGGTACGTCCTCACGATGGCGATCAGGATCGTGTGTTTCGGACTCATGATGTTCGTGCAGCCCTACGGCTGGTACACCTGGGTCTTCGCTCTCGCCGCTGCGGTGCTGCCGTATATCGCGGTCGTCTTCGCGAACGCCGGCAGCGACAGCACGGAGACCATCGCAGAGTCCCCCGTGCAGGAGCTCGAAGCTCCGGCGCCGGTCGAGACGCTTCCGGTCGCGCAGGACGATGCCCCCGGCGTGTTCACCATCCACGAGAGCCGCCAGGATCGCGAGTGAGTGGACTGGAGTGCTCGCGGGCCGGATGTCGGAACACCGCGACCATGCAGGTGGTGTGGCGCAATCCGCGCATACACACCGCTGACCGCGAGAAGATCTGGCTCGCCTGCGCTGAGCATGTCGGCTTCCTCCGCGACTACCTTGCAGCAAGGGACTTCCCCGTGACCGTGAGAGATGGTGTCCCCTCATGAGCGCCCGAATGGGTCGATGGACCGTGTACGTGCTGATCGCGATCGGCTTCGCGATCGCCTGCGCCTTCCTGTCGAACTGGCAGTTCGAGCGGAACGAGACCAGATCCGAGCAGATCGCTCTGGTCGAGAAGAACTACGACGCGGATGCCGTACCGCTCGCCGATCTCATCGGCGCCGACGGATCACTCGATCCCGGTGATGTGTGGCACCCGGTCGTGCTCACCGGCGAGTACGTCGCCGACGAGCAGCTCCTCGTGCGCAACCGCCCGCACGGCGGCACGAGCGCCTTCGAGGTGCTGGTGCCTTTCCGCGACGTCGACGGGCGGGTGTTCATCGTCGACCGCGGGTGGGTGCCTCCAGGAGACGGGGATGCGCCCGACGCGGTCCCCGCTCCCCCGGCGGGCGAGGTCGAGGTCATCGTGCGGCTGCGTCCGGGCGAGCAGCTTCCGGCATCCGGACGAGGCGCACCCGAAGGCCAGGTGCCGACGATCAACCTCCCCTCGATCGCCGAGCTGGTCGAGGGTGACGTGATCACGAGCGCTTACGGGCAGATCGTCAGCGAGGAGCCGGCAGGAGAAGGCACGCTGGGCGGCTTCGACTCCCCCACCGACGACCCGGGTCCGCATCTGTCGTACGCGATCCAGTGGATCCTGTTCGCGCTCATGGGGTTCGTGTTCATCGGCTACATCATCCGCACCGAGATCGTGAAGCACCGCGAAGAGGTCGAGGGCACTCCCGCTCCGGTCAAGACCTCCCGGCGCCGCGACAAGGATGCGGATGTCGAGGACGAGCTCCTCGACGCGCGCTGACGCACCTCAGTCCCAGGCTCTCACCCCGGAGACGACGGCGGTCTTGGGATATCCGCCGGAGGGAGCACCGATCTCGAAGAGATCGATCAGGAGCATCATCGGATAGTCCGGAGACTGTGGGATGCGCCGCAGCACCCGCCCCTCGCAGCCGATGACGGTCTCGCCGTCGCCCCAGATCACGGTCCAGGTGTGCGGCTCGCACGCATCGAACGGTAGTACGACCTCGGCCATGTCGGTCGTGAGCCTCGGATCATGGTGAGCTTTGACGCCGGTCCGCGCCCGCGTTATCGTCGAGACGGCATCGGCGTCGATCTCGAAGATGCAGATCTCGCCCGCGTCCCTCTCAGAGAGATTCTCGATGCCCACGAGCCACGCGGCGAGCATGCATCCCTCGTCGGTGGTGGCAGCGACCGTCAGATCGATCCGCCCGCGCGTCGGAGCGAACAGCTGGCGCAACGGCATCTCTGTGCGCACCTCGAGACCGTCCGGACGATGCCGATGAGTCCCGCGCGTCGACCCGATGGCCCCGGAGAAGACCGCGGTCTGCACATTCGAGACGCGCAGGGGCGCATCCTCTTCCCGCCAATCGAGTTGGTCGCTTTCGATACGCAACTCCAGGCCCGCATCGACGATCGCGTAACGCGCCTGCGACCGCTCCGGCACGGTCCACTGCGGAAGGTAATGAGCGATCCACCTCTCGTCGTCGAGCCCGCTCGAGAAGTCGTCGCTGAAGATCGGCGGCGGAGACGGCACAGGTGGCAGGGGCTCAGCCATGAGTCAGTCCACCCACGGCATCGGCTTCTCGGGAAGACGGAAGCTGTCGTCCAGCCCCATCTGTCCTCGACCGTCGAGGAAGACGCACAGTTCCTCGACGGTCGAGTGGACGCGCCACTCGTCGAGCGCACCGATCTCGACCACCTGGAAGCCGTTCATGATCCCCGAGCTTCCGTCGGCCGATCAGCAGCCCCGCCGATGACCGTTCGGGACCAGCCCTCGTCCGCCGCGTCGTAGACCACACGCGTGTGACGTCGGTCTCTCGATCCCTGCCAGAACTCGACCCGGGTGGGGATCAGCCGCCAGAGCGTCCAGTCACCGGCCGCGATGTCGGCACGCGCCGATGCAGAGCGCGCGGCGAGGTCGGCCGCGCTCTCCTCGGCCGTCGCCTCTTCGACGCGTCCGCGCACTCTCACCGCACGCACCTGGGGCTGCCACCAGAAGTTCAGTGCCGCCGCGGGGACGGCGGCGAGCTGCGCGCCCTTGCGCGAAGATCTCGTGCTGGCGAACGCCCACCCGCGTTCGTCGATCCTCTTCAGGATGAGCGTGCGGGCATCGGGAACGCCATCGGCGTCCACGGTCGCGAGGGTGACGGTGTGCGGCTCCGCCACTCCGGCGTCCGCCGCTTCACGCAACCAGCGGGCGAAGAGCGCGCTCGGTTCATCGGGCAGCGCCCCGAGATCCCAGTCCGGAGCGAGCCCGGTGAGAGCGTGCCTGCCTTTCAACCACTCGTTGAGCGAGAGAAGGTCGAGTTCCTGTTCGTGGGTCACGCTCTCGACTATGCCACCGACCGCGGACGGCGCAGGTCAGGCGAGCTCGATGAGGTCCTGGTACTCCTGGCTCCAGAGATCCTCGACGCCGTCCGGCAGGATCAGCACGCGCTCGGGATTGAGCGACTGCACCGCTCCCGGGTCGTGCGAGACGAGCACGACAGCGCCCTCGTAATGCGCGAGGGCACCGAGGATCTCCTCGCGCGAGGCGGGGTCGAGGTTGTTCGTGGGCTCGTCGAGCAGCAGCAGGTTGGCCGACGAAACCACGAGGGTCGCCAGAGAGAGACGGGTCTTCTCGCCTCCGGAGAGCACTCCGGCGGGCTTCAGCACGTCATCTCCTGTGAACAGGAACGAGCCGAGCACCCTGCGCGCTTCCATCTCAGTGATGTGCGGTGCGGCCGACACCATGTTCTCGAGCACCGAGCGGTTCACATCGAGGTTCTCGTGCTCCTGCGCGTAGTACCCGACCTTCAGGCCGTGTCCCGGCTCGAGCTGGCCGGTGTCGGGCTGGTCGACCCCCGCGAGCATGCGCAGCAGCGTCGTCTTGCCCGCGCCGTTCAGCCCGAGCACGACGACCTTCGAACCGCGGTCGATCGCGAGGTCGACGTCCGTAAAGATCTCGAGTGAGCCGTAGGACTTCGAGAGTCCGGTCGCCATCATCGGGGTCTTGCCGCAGGGAGCCGGCTTCGGGAAGCGCAGCTTCGCGACGCGGTCCTCCTGGCGGACGTCGTCGAGGCCAGCGAGCAGCTTGTCGGCACGCGCGATCATCTGGTGAGCGGCAGCGGCCTTCGACGCCTTCGCCCCGAAGCGGGCCGCCTGCAGCTGCAGGGTCGTGGCCTTCTTCTCGGCGTTGGCGCGTTCCTTCTTGCGGCGCTCCTCGTCAGCCACCCGCTGACGCAGGTAGTTCTTCCAGTTCATGTTGTAGGTGTCGATGATCTGGCGGTTCGCGTCGAGATAGAAGACGCGGTTGACGGTCTCGCCGACGAGCTCGACATCGTGACTGATCACGATCAGCCCGCCCTTGTAGTTCTTGAGGAACTCACGCAGCCACACCACGCTGTCGGCGTCGAGGTGGTTGGTCGGCTCGTCGAGGATCATGGTCTCGGCATCGGAGAAAAGGATACGGGCCAGCTCGATGCGACGGCGCTGACCGCCGGACAGCGTCGACAGCGGCTGGTCGAGGATGCGGTCGGGCAGCGACAGGTTGTTCGCGATGGATGCCGCCTCAGCCTCAGCTGCGTACCCACCCTGCCCCTCGAACTCCTCGGTGAGGCGCGCGTAGCGCTTCATCGCCTTTTCGGCGACCGCGGGGTCGTCTGATCCCATCGCGAGTGCCGCTTCGGTCATCCCGAGGTTGAGCTGACCGAGTCCGCGCGCGTCGAGGATGCGGGTGCGTGCGAGGTCTTCGGGGTTGCCCGAACGAGGATCCTGCGGCAGGTAGCCGAGCTCGCCTGACCGGGTCACGCTGCCGCCCGACGGGAGGACGTCACCGGCGAGCACCTTGGTGAGCGTGGTCTTGCCTGCACCGTTGCGGCCGACGAGACCGATCTTGTCTCCGTCGCTCACACGGAACGACACGTTCTCCATAAGGAGGCGTGCGCCCACGCGGATCTCGAGTTCGTGCACGGCAAGCACAGGCGGGATGTCCGTTCTTTCAAGGGGAAGCGGCCGAGGGGCCAAACTCCCAGTATAGATCGCTCGGCTGGGCGTTCAGTCGATGTACCGCGTTCAGTCGAAGTAGAGATCGTGGTGCAACCGGCATCCCGGATTGAAACCGGCCGAGCACTCGGGACACCCCTGTGCGTCGAGGTAGGCATGGATGCTCAGCGTCGATCCGCACACACCGCACAGGACAGCCGGCGTCGCACGCTGGCTCCGCGACCACTGCCGCGCCTCGTGATCAGCGACCTCCTCATGGCACAGATGGCACGGGTACCAGTCACCGCAGCAGGCGAACGCGATCGCGATGACGTCGAGAGCCCCGCGGTAGTGCTCGCAGCGGGTCTCGCCGTCGACCACGAGTCCGTGAACCGTGATCTCGCCGACGCGCGACGGGCGGTCGGCCGATCTACCTCTCAGGGGGATGCGGTCGATACCTCAGGGTGATGCCCCACGTGCCACCTGCTTCCTAGCCTTCTGGGGTGGATGTTATCAACGAGCTCATCATGCAGACCGTCGCATCGCCCTGGCTGTATGTCGTGCTGCTCGCGGTGACCGTCGTCGACGGGTTCTTCCCGCCGGTGCCGAGCGAGACGGTCCTCGTCGCCGCGGCGGCGGTGCTGGCGTCGACGGGTGAGTTCTGGGCGCTGATCCCGCTGGGCCTGATCGCCGCGCTGGGCGCCGCGATCGGCGATAACATCGCGTTCGCCCTCGGACGGCGCCTGGGCACCACCCGATGGACCTGGATGCGTCGCCCGCGCGTGACGGCCGCATTCACTCACGCAGAAAACGCACTCGATCAGCGCAGCGCCGCCCTCATTCTCGGCGCCCGCTACATCCCGGTCGGTCGGGTCGCCGTGAACATGTCCGCCGGCGCCCTCCGATTCTCGTGGCGGCGATTCCTCCCCCTGAGCGTCGTGGCCGGGGTCAGCTGGAGCGCACTGAGCCTCACCATCGGACTGCTCGCCGGCTCGTGGGTCACCGAGCAGCCGCTGCTCAGCGCAGGGATCGGGGTCGCCGTGGCGCTCGTCATCGGGCTCGTGATCGACCGGGTCGCAGCCGCCCGTCGGCGACGTGCTCCTGCGGCACGACTGGCAGGATGACAGTCATGGCACGTCGTCGGCCGCGCATCGAGCGCGCTCCCCGCATCAGCCGCCGCACCGCCTCTCTGGCGGCGCTCGGTGCGGCGTGCCTCGTGCTGTTCTCGGTGCTGGTGCCGATCCAGACCGTTCTCTACGGCACGTCCCTCCCCCTGTCCTTCATCCTGGCCGCGGCCCTCTGCGGATCGCCGCTGCTGGCACTGACACACCCTCGTTGGGCGATCGCGGCGTTCTGCGCGTCCGCCTTCACCCTTCCCCTGCTCGTGGTCCCGACACTCGCCACCGAGTCACCCTGGCCATGGTCGGTGCCCGCCCTCCTGACCTTCGTGCTCTTCGTCGGCGTCGTGACCTTCCGGCACGGCGCCAGGCTCGGCGCCTTCCCGCTCGTGATCGGTGCCGTCCTCTCTCTCACGGCTCCCCTGCTGCGCCCGGAGATCGTCGCCACCGCGCCCACGGCCGGCAGCGCGACCGCCGACCTGATCGTCACCACTTCCGTCGCCGCGGCGACGTTCCTGGTCGCCGTCCTGGTCGCCGGTCGGGTGCGTGTGTCGGCCGAACTCGAGCGCGAGCGCGAGCACTCCGCGCTCGAGGAATCCCGCCGGGGACTCGTCGAGGAGCGCACACGCATCGCCCGTGAGCTTCACGACGTGATCGCACACAGCATGTCGGTGATCCAGGTGCGGGCATCCACAGCGCGATATCGTCTCCCCGAGATCGGCGACGCGGCATCCGCCGAGTTCGACAGCATCGCAACGACCGCACGGGCGTCCCTCACCGAGATGCGACGGATGCTCGGCGTCATGCGCACCGAGGATCAGACCGCCGAGCTCGCCCCGCAGCAGGACATCGATGACATCCCCGCACTCGTCGACACCATGCGGCGAGCCGGAGTCACAGTCGGGTTGGAGATCACCGGGGCCGTCGCGGACGCACCCCAGGCCGTGCAGATCGCCGCGTTCCGCATCGCACAGGAGGCGCTGAGCAACGCCGTGCGTCACGCGTCCGGCGCGCCGGTGACCGTCCGGGTGCAGGCGGACGCCGACGCGATCGGCATCCGCGTGCGCAACGGCCGTGCCTCCGCTCCTCCTGCAGCGCCCGGCGGCGGATACGGACTCCGCGGTATGCGCGAGCGCGTCGAACTGCTCGGGGGCACCTTCACGGCAGGACCCATCAGCGACGGCGGCTGGGAGGTGGCAGCATCCCTGCCGCTGCGCGACCCGGATCCGCGCACCCACCCCACTGCATCCCTGGAGGAGACCCCGTGACGATCAGCGTCCTCATCGCCGACGACCAGGCCATGGTCAGAGCAGGCTTCGCTGCACTCCTCGACGCTCACGAGGGCATCCGCGTCACGGGCCAGGCGGCGAACGGCGCCGAAGCCGTCGCCCTCGCCGCCCGGCTCGACCCGGAGGTCATCCTGATGGATGTGCGGATGCCGGAAGTGGACGGCATCGAGGCGACGCGGCGCATCCTCGGCCCTGGCTACCCCGCAGCACACGTGCCCCGTATCCTCATGCTCACCACCTTCGACATCGACGACTACGTCTATGACGCTCTGGAGGCCGGCGCGAGCGGATTCCTGCTGAAAGATGCGCTCCCCGAAGAGCTCGTCCATGCCGTGCGCGTAGTCGCTGGCGGTGACGCGCTGCTCGCGCCGAGCGTCACCCGGCGGATGATCGAGCAGTTCGCCGGCCGCCGGCCGCGCACGCCTCGGGCAGCCGCCGCGCTGGCCGACCTCACCGAACGCGAACGCGAGGTGCTGGTGCTCATCGGCCGCGGTCGATCCAACACCGAGATCGCAGGCGACCTCTTCATCGCCGAGCAGACGGTCAAGACTCACGTCGGCAAGGTGCTCGCCAAGCTCGGGCTGCGAGACCGCGTGCACGCCGTGATCCTCGCCTACGACACCGGCCTCGTCGAGCCCGCGTCGTGACCCGCGGCGAGAGATCACCCCTCGGTAGGGGTGCGAACAGCCCCACGGGTTGATCCGCCACCCGACATCGTCTTCATACGCTCCTCGGACACCCACCCGAGGAGGAACGATGACCATCGTCGAGGCACCCCCGCTCACCGCTCAGCCCCTTCCGCTGCCGAGTGGTCGCGACACCGCGATCGACTTCCTGCGTGCCGTCTGCGTCGTCGGCGTCGTGCTGCTGCACGCGATCATGGTGGGTGTCACCGTGGTCGACGGCGCCCCCGTCTTCGAGAACGCCAGCGACGGCACCGGGTGGATCGTGCCGGTGAGCTGGATGCTGCAGGTCATGCCGCTGTTCTTCATCATCGGCGGCTTCGCGGGCTTTCTGTCCCACCGGCGGCAGCGAGAGCGCGGCGGCACCGCGTCCGGTTTCGTGGCAGCGCGTGTACACCGACTCATCCGGCCGGCCGTGTTCGCGATCGGGATCGCGGGCCTGGCTCTCGCGATGCTGAGCCTCGCCGGGGTGCCCGCCGAACTCGTGGTGGTCGCCGGTTTCCGCTACGGTCAGCCGCTCTGGTTCCTCGGCGTCTTCCTGCTCTGCCAGGCCCTGCTCCCGATACTCGCGAGTGCGCATGACAGGGTGCCGAAGTCGACGCTGGTCGCACTGGTGGCCGCGTCGCTCGCTGTCGATGGGCTCCGAGCCTCGACGGGTGTCGACGCCCTGGGCTTCCTCAACCTCGCCTTCGTGTGGCTCGCACTGCAGCAGATCGGCTTCTTCCTCGCTGATGGGACCCTCGACCGACTGAGCAGGCGCTGCAGAGCCGTCTGCGGCTCAGCGGCGGCCACAGTGCTCGTCGCGACGTTCGTCAGCGGCGTCTACTCCCTCGACCTCATCGCCAACATCAACCCGCCCACCGGAGCGCTCCTGATCGTCGGCGTCGTGCACCTGAGCGCCGTCTCGCTGTTCCGCGGCCGCATCGAGGCGTTCAGCCGACGCCCGCGGGCGGCGGCTTTCGCCACGTTCGTCAACCGTCGCACCATGACGATCTATCTCTGGCACATGCCGGTGCTTCTCGGCATGGCCGGCCTCTCGGCCGTCGCGGCGCTGATGACGGGCCTGGCGCTCCCCGAACCGAGCAGCGTCGCCTGGTGGATCACGCGCCCGCTCTGGCTCGCGGCCGCACTTGCCCTCACCGCTGCGGTGGCCGTCACGCTCACCCGATTCGAGACCCGACCGTCTCCTCTGCTCACGGAGTCGCCTCGCCGAGTGATCGGCGCCGTGGCCGCGGGGCTCATAGCCGTCGTCTTGCTGCTCGTACTAGGAACGACTGTGCTGACCGCAGCCGTCGGGGCCTGGGGGATGCTCTGGGCGCTTCGACTGGCTCGGCGCTCACACCAGACCGCGAGCGGCGAGAGCATCGCCCACGTCGTCCGCGTGGCGTAGTGTGCGAACGAGAAGGGGAACGACGCCCCGAACCCCCTGCCGAACCCCTCGCGCCCGCTGCGCGTCTCTGACCTCGTGGGCGAACGATGCCACGACCGGAATCATCGTGATCGTGAGCGAGATCGTCATCGAGACGGCGTCTGCGTCGAGACCGAGACGCCGCAGCGGGCTGAGCATGCGCTGCAGCACACCGAGCAGATCGCCCATTCGCGTCGTGATCGTGAGCAGCGAGGCGAGCAGGACGAGCGAGAGGACGCGTGCGCTGCTGATCCAGGCCGCAAGTGGCGAGACGAAGATCCACAGCGCTGCTCCGAGCACGAGCACGAGCACGCGGAGGCGCCACACCTCAGCAGCCAGCACGCGCAGCGGCAGGCGGGCGAGGGCGAAGAGCGCGCAGACGCCGCTCACGGCTACGCCGACACTCCAGGCATCATGCGGATAGGCGGACAGCCCGATCGCGAGTGCGGCGAAGGTCGCGAGCTTGGTCCCCGCAGGCATCCGATGGACGATGCTCGCGCCCGGCCTGTACATCTGGATCATCGGCACAGGTTCCGGTAGGTCGCAATCACGGCGCCCGGTTCGCCGGCCGCCACGACAGCTCCGTCGTCGAACAGGACAGCGTGGTCACAGCGCGCCGCGAGATCGAGGTCGTGCGTGACGATGACGACCTGCGCCGTCTGGGCGAGCAGGAGGCCGGCGATGCGTCCGGCATTGCGCAGATCGAGCAGGGTCGTCGGCTCATCCGCGACGATCAGCTCCGGTTGCGTGATCAGCACCGACGCGAGCGCAAGGAGCTGCTTCTGACCGCCTGAGAGCTCCGACACCGCGACATCCGCCCGATCCGCGAGTCCGTGCTCCGCGAGCGCATCGGCGACCCGCGCATCGATCTCTGCCCTGGGCCGGCCGCGCAGCGAGAGCGCAAGATCCTCGGCCGGGGTCGGCATCAGGAGCTGGGCCTGCGGATCGGTGAACACGAATCCGACGCGGCGCCGCAGCACCGAGACATCACGTCGCGTGTCGAGGCCGTGCACGTTCACCCTCCCCGACGTGGGCACGACGAGACCGTTCAGAAGCCGCGCGAAGGTCGACTTGCCCGATCCGTTCGCACCGATGACCGCGATGCGTCGCGCCGTGAGATCGACGCTGACGTCGCGCAGGATCCGTCGGCCCTCGCGCTCGACGGTCACCCCGTCGAGCGCGATGCGCGCGTGACTCGTCTCAGACCGCACGGACCGGCGCCGGCGTGAGAGCCGCCCGAGCGCCGAAAGCCCTCGGGTACGCGCGCCGCAGCGCGAGTGTCAGCGCCACAGCTGCCGCGGCTTTGAGGAGATCCCCCGGCAGGAACACGAGGGCGGCCACGGCTGTCGGCGCGAGGTCGAGGGCGAGGACGAGCGCTGTGATGGGGATCCCGCACAGATAGACGACCAGGATGCCGCCGACCACGGTGCCGAGCGCGATGCGCCACCACGTGAGCCTGCCCCGGTGCACGATCAGTCCGATCACGACGACTCCGACGATCCATCCGAACAGGTACCCCGCAGTGGGACCGACGAACACCCCGAGGCCACCGCGCCCGCCTGCGAGGACCGGAAGACCCACGGCCGCGAGAGCGAGCACGAGCAGGATCGAGAGCGGAGCGAGCCGCGGGCCGAGAACGGCACCGGCGAGCATCACGCCGAGAGTCTGCGCGGTGATGGGAACCCCGCCGGGGATCGGTATCGTCACCATCCCGAGCACCACGATGAGGGCGGCGAACATCGCCACTCTGGCCAGTTCGCGACCGAGGTCGCCTCGCTGCTGCGTCATGTCCGACACCTTCCTGAACACTGTTCTCCTGAACGGTGTTCACTATAGTGAGAACATGAGCCCCGATCACAACTCGACCCGCCATGATCGCGACGGTGTCGCTCGGGCAGCCCTGGCACTCCTCGATGAGGTCGGGCTCGCCGACCTCTCGATGCGCAGGATCGCGGGCAGGCTCGATGTCCAGCCGAGCGCGCTCTACTGGCACTTCACGAGCAAACAGGAGCTGCTCGCCGACCTCGCCGACCGCATCACCTCGACCATCCCGCGTGATGATGCCGATGTGCTGACCACAGCGCGCAGTATCCGCGACGCCCTGTTCACCTACCGCGACGGCGCAGAACTCGTGCTCAGCACGTACGCACTGCAGCTCGGCTCCTCACAGGCGCAGACGGCGCTCGAAGACTCCCTGCATCGCGTGGGAGCCGAAGACGCCCCGGAGCGTGCGGTCGCCCTCCTGCACTTCGTCCTCGGTCACGCGACGCTCGTGCAGCAGCGCATGCACGCCGACAGCCACGGCGCCCTACCCGCAGGCGACACGGTCGACGTCACCGCAGGGCTGGATCGGATCTTCGACCTCGGCGTGACAGCGCTGGCGAGAGGCAGAGTAGACGATGAGGCGGGCGATCGACGGCTCCGGTGATGCCTGCCACCTATCGGGCAGTCAGCTCTGCGCGGTCACCTCTGCACGGTCACCTCTGAACGAGCGCCGCGATGCGCTCGACGGCTTCCGTGACGATCTCAGGGCTCGTGCCGAAGTTCAGACGCACGTACCCCGCTCCTTCGTCTCCGAAGGCCGGGCCGAAATGCAGCGCGACCCTGGCCTCCTTGAGGATGCGGCGCGCCGGGTTCTCGCCCCATCCGAGGCCTGAGAGGTCGATCCAGGCGAGGTAGCCAGCGTCCGGGATCCGGTAGCGCGCCTCGGGAAGTTTCGAGGCCAGCAGATCCTCGAGAAGCACTCGATTCGCATCGAGCGTCCTCAGGAGTCCGTCGAGCCACTCGTCGCTCTCCTCCGAGAACGCGGCGACGGCAGCAAGGAGGCCGAATTGCCCGGTGCGCCAGACGACCTCGATCGGCAGGCCACGCACGACCTCGCTCGTGGCGTCGGATGCGGTGACCATCAGGGCGCATTTGAGACCGGCGAGGTTGAACGCCTTGCTGGCACTGACGACCGCGAATCCGACCCGCTCGGCAGCCTCACCGGTGTCGAGGAACGGCGTGAAGCCGGTGCCCGGCTGCGCCAGCGGCGCATGGATCTCGTCGGAGATCACGGACGCGCCGAACTCGTCGGCGATCTCGGCCAATGCGGCGAGAGAGTCGCGGCTGTGGACCGTCCCGGTCGGGTTGTGCGGGTTGCAGAGCAGGATCGCGGTCGCGCCGTCGGCGAATGCGGCACGGATGCCGTCGAGGTCGAGCTCCCACGCCGTGCCCGTGTCGCGCAGCGGAACGCGCAAGACCTCGGCGCCCGCCTCGGCGACCAGATCGTAGAACGGCGGATACACGGGAGGGGTGACGACGACGCGCTCCCCCGGCTGGGTGACCCGACGGAGGATCTCGACTATCCCCATGCTGACGTCCGCGGTACTGCGCATGCGTGCAGGATCCACGTTCCATCCGAATCGTCGCCGGGCGAACGCGGCGTAGGCGGATGGCAACGGCGTCCGGGACGCGATGTACCCGGTGTCCCCCATCTCGACGGCGCGGCGAAGCGCCGCCGAGATCGCGGGCGCGAGGGGGAAGTCGGTCTCCGCGACGAACAGCGGAAGCACATCGGCGGGATACTCCCGCCACTTCTCGCTGCTCCGCTCGCGGAGCTCGGCCAGAGGCAGAGCCTTGACCTCGAGCATCCTCAGATGGCGAAGCCGAGGGCGCGCATCATGTCGCGGCCGTCATCGGTGATCTTCTCCGGACCCCACGGCGGCATCCACACCCAGTTGATGCGGAAGCGGTCGACGACGCTGTCCAGAGCCTGTGCGGTCTGGTCTTCGAGGACGTCGGTCAGGGGGCAGCCGGCACTGGTCAGTGTCATGTGGATCACGAGAGCATCGTTCTCGTCATCCCACGCGAGGTCGTAGATGAGACCGAGGTCGACGACGTTGATCCCGAGCTCCGGGTCCATGACGTCTTTGAGAGCCTCGGTGACCTCGTCGTACTTCTCGTCCGTGAGGGTGGCTGTCATGCGAATCAGCCTACGCCTCGATGGGGGCTGCGGGGTCGAGGAAACGGTCGTATCCCTCGTCCTCGAGCCGGTCTGCGAGCTCAGGGCCACCCTCTTCGACGATCTTGCCCGCGACGACCACGTGCACGAAGTCGGGACGGATGTAGCGGAGGATGCGCGTGTAGTGCGTGATCAGCAGAACGCCGAGGCCGGTCGACTGCTTGGCGCGGTTGACGCCCTCGGAGACGATCTTCAGCGCGTCGACGTCGAGACCGGAGTCGGTCTCGTCGAGGATCGCGAACTTCGGCTTGAGCACCTCGAGCTGGAGGATCTCGTGACGCTTCTTCTCGCCGCCCGAGAAGCCCTCGTTGACGTTGCGCTGCGCGAACTTCGGGTCCATGCGGAGGTTCGCCATGGCCGCCTTGACGTCCTTGGTCCAGCCGCGGATCGCGGGAGCCTCGCCGTCGAGCGCCGTCTTGGCGGTGCGGAGGAAGTTCGTGACCGTCACGCCCGGGATCTCGACCGGGTACTGCATGGCGAGGAACAGTCCGGCGCGAGCACGCTCGTCGACGCTCATCTCGAGAACGTCCTGGCCGTCGAAGGTGATCGACCCCGAGGTGACGGTGTACTTCGGGTGACCGGCGATCGTGTACGCGAGGGTCGACTTGCCCGAGCCGTTGGGGCCCATGATCGCGTGCGTCTCACCGGTGTTCATGGTGAGGTTGATGCCGTTGAGGATCGGAGTGGTACCCGCCTCGGTCTCGACCGTCACATGCAGGTCGCGGATTTCAAGAACAGACATTCAGACTTCCTTCGTCACAGTCGGGTCGATGAGCACGTCGTCGCCGTCGATCTCGACGACGTAGACCGGAACGGGCTCATAAGCGGGGAGATTCTGGGGCTTGCCGGTGAGCAGAGAGAAAGCCGAGCCGTGAGCCCAGCATTCCACCGTGTCACCCTCGACGAAGCCCTCGGCGAGAGAGATGTCGCCGTGCGTGCAGGTGTCTCCGATGGCGTGGATGACGCCTTCGGAGTCCTTGATCACGGTGATCGGCACGCCGTTCGGCTCGACACGGATCGGCATGTCCTGCTCGAGCTCCGCGACGCCGCACACGCGTTCGGCGCTCACGCGTTCACCTCGGCGAGCTCCGTCTCGATGGCGTCGAGCAGCTCGGTCTCCAGCGCCGGGATGCCCAGGCGCTGGACGATGTCGGTGAGGAAGCCGAGCACCACGAGGCGGCGGGCCTCCTCTTCGCTGATGCCACGAGCCTGCAGGTAGAAAAGCTGCTCGTCGTCGAAACGACCGGTGGCGCTGGCGTGGCCCGCGCCGAGGATGTCTCCGGTCTCGATCTCGAGATTGGGGATCGAGTCGGCGCGAGCGCCCTCGGTGAGCACCAGGTTGCGGTTCGCCTCGTACGAGTCGGTGCCCGTCGCGTCGGCGCCGATCAGCACGTCGCCGATCCAGACGCTGTGTGCGCCCTCGCCCTGGAGCGCGCCCTTGTAGAGCACGTCGCCCTTGGTGTGCGGACCCTTGTGATGCAGGTACACCTGGCTCTCGAGGTGCTGACCCGCATCGGCGTACGACAGACCGTAGAGGTAGCCCTCGGATCCGGCGCCCGCGAGCTCGACGCTCGGGTTCACACGCACGACGCCGCCGCCGAAGCTGATGACGAAGTGCTTGAGGGTGGCATCCGCGTCGACACGCGCCTGGTGCGCCGACGTGTGCACGGCCGCATCCTGCCACTGCTGCAGGCTGATGACGGTGAGCTTCGCTCCGTCGCGCACGATGATCTCGACGTTCTGCGAGTACTGCGCGGCTCCGGTGTGCTGGAGCACGACGGTGGCTGAGCTGTGCTCGAGCGCCTCGATGACGATGTGGGCATCGGCGCGCAGTTCTGCGCCGAGACCGTCGATCGACACGAGGATCGGCTCTGCGACCTCTTCTTCACGAGGGATGCGGATGTGCAGCGCCTCGGGCGAGCCCTGCCACGCGACCGCAGCGGTGATGTCTTCGGCGAGGAAGACCTCGCCACGGGGAGCCTCGCCGGCGGCGAGTGGCGCGGAGACGTACTGCTCACCCGCGCCGAACGTGTAGCTCACTCCCTCAGCGGAGCCCGCGACCTCGAAGAGGGGAGAGAGCTTCACGACGGGCGTGTGCTTCCAGTTGACCTCACGGCCGGTCGGCGCACCGAAGTCCGCCGGCTCGAACGAATGCGGGCGCTCGGAACGCGTCTGAACCGGAACGAATCCGGCGTCCGCGACCTGTGCGGCCGGGTCGACGTGCGCGCTCGAATGATGCGACGCCGTGGGCGTCGTCGTCTGGGCCGTCATCTCAGCCGACCGATCCTTCCATGCCCATCTCGATGAGCTTGTTCAATTCCATCGCGTACTCCATCGGCAGCTCCCGTGCGATCGGCTCGATGAAGCCGCGCACGATCATCGCCATCGCCTCGTCCTCGGGCATGCCGCGGGACTGGAGGTAGAAGAGCTGCTCTTCGCTGACCTTCGAGACCGTCGCCTCGTGGCCGAGCTGCACGTCGTCGACACGGATGTCGATCGCCGGGTATGTGTCGGATCGCGACTTCGTGTCGACGAGCAGCGCGTCGCAGCGCACGGTGTTCGCGGAGTGGTGCGCGTTGGCGTCCACCCGCACCTCACCGCGGTATCCGGCACGTCCGCCGCCACGCGCGATCGACTTCGAGACGATCGACGACTGCGTGTAGGGAGCCATGTGGATCATCTTGGCGCCGGCGTCCTGGTGCTGACCGGGGCCCGCGAAGGCGACCGAGAGCGTCTCGCCCTTGGCGTGCTCGCCCATCAGATAGATCGACGGGTACTTCATCGTCACCTTGGAGCCGATGTTTCCGTCGACCCACTCCATCGTCGCGCCCTCGTGCGCGACCGCACGCTTGGTGACGAGGTTGTAGACGTTGTTCGACCAGTTCTGGATCGTCGTGTAGCGAACGCGGGCGTTCTTCTTCACGATGATCTCGACGACGGCCGAGTGCAGCGAGTCCGACTTGTAGATCGGGGCCGTGCAGCCCTCGATGTAGTGGACGTAGCTGTCCTCGTCGGCGATGATCAGGGTCCGCTCGAACTGGCCCATGTTCTCGGTGTTGATGCGGAAGTAGGCCTGCAGCGGGATCTCGACGTGCACGCCCTTGGGGACGTAGACGAACGATCCGCCCGACCATACGGCGGTGTTCAGGGCCGCGAACTTGTTGTCGCCGGCCGGGATCACGGTGCCGAAGTACTCCTCGAAGAACTCGGGGTGCTCGCGGAGCGCCGTGTCGGTGTCCATGAAGATGACGCCCTGCTCCTCCAGGTCCTCGCGGATCTGGTGGTAGACGACCTCGGACTCGTACTGAGCCGCGACGCCGGCCACGAGACGCTGACGCTCGGCCTCGGGGATGCCGAGGCGCTCGTAGGTCTCACGGATCTCGGCGGGAAGGTCTTCCCACGACTGCGCCTGCTTCTCTGTAGAGCGCACGAAGTACTTGATGTTGTCGAAGTCGATCTCGCTGAGGTCTGCGCCCCAGGTCGGCATCGGCTTGCGTCCGAAGAGCTGATATCCCTTGAGACGGGTCTTCAGCATCCATTCGGGCTCATGCTTGAGCGCCGAGATCCCACGCACCACCTCTTCGGAGATACCGCGCTTGGCGATGGCTCCGGCAGCATCTTCGTCATGCCACCCGAATTCGTACACCCCCAGGCCGTCAAGCTCCGGGCGGTCGATCAGCACATCCGACATCACACACTCTCCTCACAGGTCCCAAAACGGTGTCATCCGCCCCGACACACCTGATCCCCGTCGAGTCTGCGGGAGCGGGTGCCGTTGGTGGGCCCTCATCACCGGCGCATCCATCGCGCCTAAACTGTTAGTGATGGTGCAGCGCGGTCAGCGCTCATCACAACAATCCGATTCTACAGGTTCCGCCTGAAGACAGGGCCGCTCGCCGTGTCCGGCGCGGTTCGGAGAGAACAATGCCCGAGACGATGATCTCCTCCCCCATGAACGCACCTCTGGCGCCCTCGACGGCCGCGCGCCTCTGGGGGCGGATGCTGCGCGTGTGCGCCTGGCTCTCCTTCCTCGCACAGACGATCATCATCGGTACCGGAGGCGCGGTGCGCCTCACCGGTTCCGGCCTCGGATGCTCGGAGTGGCCGCTCTGCACTCCCGAGTCACTCGTGCCGATCTATGCCGATCAGGGAATACACGGGATCATCGAGTTCGGCAATCGCGTGATGACCGGAGTCGTCGGCATCATCGCCCTCGCCGTCCTCCTGCTCGTACTGGCACGCGTGGGTGGCAGACTTCTGGTGTTCTCGGCGCTGCGGTTCGCAGCCGCCGGGATCCTGGCTGCGGCGATCGTCTTCGGGCTCGTCTCCCTGTTCTCCCTTCCCGCGACGCCCTTCGCCATGGGCGCACTTCTCATCACGGTGATCGCCGCGATGATCCGTTCGCTCAGGCTCTCGTCCGAACGACGCGACCTCGTCGCGCTCGCCTGGATCGTCCTCGTCGGAGTCGTCGCGCAGGCGCTCGTGGGCGGCATCACCGTCCTCACCGGCCTGAACCCCTTCATCGTCGGGTTCCACTACGTCTCGTCGCTGCTGCTCGTGTGCGTCACGGCGGCGTTCCTGGTGCGGCTCTACGCTGCGGCCGGACCCCGTGTGAGCGCCGTCCCGAAGTGGTTCGCGATCCTCAGCCACGTCACCGGTCTCGCTCTGGCCGTCACGATCGTGTTCGGTGTTCTGACGACGGGCTCAGGGCCGCACTCCGGAGATGCCGACGTGCTGCGGCATGGATTCGACGCCACGATCCTCGCCCACGTGCACTCGTGGCCCGGGTACATCCTCGCCGCTCTCGTCGCCGCGCTGACGATCTCGGCCTGGGCGCTTCGGCTGGAACCCCGCAAGTGGCTGCTGGTCCTCGTGCTCGCGATCCTCGTGCAGGTGGGCGTCGGTATCTGGCAGGCGCGTGAGGGACTCCCCCCGCTGCTCGTAGGCATCCACATGGTGCTCGCTTCGCTGTCGGCCGCCGCCTACACGGTCGTGGTGCTGCACCTGAAGAAGCCGGTGTCCGCCAGGGAGTGACGACCGCAGGCTGGGCGACCGGCACAGTGGATGCATAGCTCCGACATCAGAGGCTCATCAGTTGCTCGTGCACCGTGGCTGACATGAACAAGTCACTGACACGCAGCATCGGCTTCTGGCTCCTCCTCGTGCTCTCGCTCGCCTCGGCAGGCGTCGGCGGATGGCTGGTCGCCGGGCAGGTCGGCACTATGACGAGCACTCTGCTCGATGGCACAGCCACGGGCATCGAGGTCTATGTCGGCCAGTCGCTCGTCGTGGTCGGCGCGGCTCTCCTGGGCGCAGGCGTCATCGGACTCCTGATCGCGATCGCGCTCACCGCGGTGCAGGCGCTCATGCCCGCGGCCGCACCCGTGGTCGTCGAACCCATCGACTGGACTTCAGAGGCGGACGCCGACGACGCGATCGAGCCCTCCACGGATGACAACCCGACCCCCGCCTCGCCGGACGACGAGGCTGTCGTCGAGAAGGACGAGCGTCAGAACGGCAGCAGCGGGTCGACCGCGACGGCCACGAAGATCAGCGTCAAGTAGGTGATCGAGGCGTGGAAGACTCGCATCGGCCGCGCCTCGTTCCCCCGCACAGCCTGGTTGTACAGGCGGTGCGACTCGTAGATGAACCAGCCGCCGAACACGAGGGCGGAGACGGTGTAGACGAGGCCCATGTTCGCGATGGGGATCAGCAGCAGCGAGCAGGCGATGGTCGCCCAGGCGTACAGGATGACCTGGAGGCCGACCTGCGATGCGTTGCGCGTCACTCCGAGCATGGGCACGTCGACATCGTCGTAGTCGTCCTTGTACTTCATCGAGAGCGGCCAGTAGTGCGGCGGCGTCCAGAGGAAGATCAGGGCGAAGAGGATGAACGCGGGCCAGTCGAGCGAACCGGTGACGGCCGCCCACCCGATGAGAACCGGGAAGCATCCGGCGATGCCGCCCCAGATGATGTTTTGCTCGGTGCGGCGTTTGAGGATCATCGTGTAGATCACGACGTAGAAGAAGATCGCGGCAGCCGACAGCGTGGCCGCCAACCAGTTCGTCGTGAACCACAGCCACACCGTCGAGACCACGGCGAGGGTCCAGGAGAAGATCAGAGCACCTCGAGGGGTGATCTCTCCCGTCACGAGCGGACGGTTCTCCGTGCGGTGCATGTGCGCGTCGATGTCGCGGTCGAGGTACATATTGAATGCGGCTGCCGAACCGGCGCTCAGCGAGCCGCCGATCACGGTGGCGAGGACCAGCCACATGTCGGGCAGGCCGCCCTGCGCGAGGAACATCACCGGGACTGTGGACACCAGCAGCAGTTCGAGGACGCGCGGCTTGGTGAGGGCGACGTACGCCTTCACGGTACGACCGATGGACTTCTTCACAACGGTCTGATCAGACATCGTCGAGATCTCGATCGCCTCCTCCACACGCGTCACGACAGCGTTTCCCAGTCTAAGGCACGCCGGAGGCCCGGCCGGCCCCAGCCCGGGGACTCGCCCGGGCACCGCGAAACCGCGTGTCGAAGACGGTGATCCCGGGTCTCACACGACCGTGCAGCACCCGCCCCGCCAAGGAATTCCTGGGCCGGTGACGCGTTGTAAGACGGGGTAACGGGTCACACCACGGCACTATGCTGAAATGACTCGCGCGCCCGGCGCACATCACACACCCCTCCGTAACGTTGCGGTCTGCGAATGTGCACTCCGGACGCTCTCGAACAGTTGCAGAAGGGCTTCACAGTGTCGGAATTGCAGTGGGATGAGATCGACCGACGTGCGGTGGACACCGCGCGTCTTCTGGCAGCGGATGCCGTGGAGAAGGTCGGGAACGGCCACCCCGGCACCGCGATGAGCCTCGCTCCAGCCGCGTATCTCCTCTACCAGCGGGTTCTCCGCCACGACCCGACCGACACCGACTGGCTCGGACGCGACCGCTTCATCCTCTCGGTCGGCCACTCGTCGCTGACGCAGTACGTGCAGCTCTACCTCGGCGGCTTCGGTCTCGAGCTCGACGACCTCAAGGCGCTTCGCACCTGGGGATCGCTCACTCCCGGCCACCCCGAGTACGGCCACACCAAGGGCGTCGAGATCACCACGGGCCCGCTCGGCCAGGGCCTCGCCTCGGCGGTCGGCTTCGCATACGCGGCCCGCTACGAGCGCGGCCTGTTCGACCCTGAAGCCGCTGCGGGCACGAGCCCGTTCGACCACTTCGTCTACGTGATCGCCGGCGACGGCGACCTTCAGGAGGGCGTCACCAGCGAGGCCTCCTCGCTGGCCGGCCACCAGGAGCTCGGCAACCTGATCGCGATCTACGACTCCAACCAGATCTCGATCGAGGACGACACCAACGTCGCTTTCACCGAAGACGTCGCGAAGCGCTACGAGGCCTACGGCTGGCAGGTCCAGACCGTCGACTGGAAGAAGACGGGCGAGTACGTCGAAGATGTGGCCGAGCTGAACGCCGCCATCGAGGCCGCGAAGGGCGAGACCTCGAAGCCGTCGCTCATCATCCTCAGGACGATCATCGGCTGGCCGTCGCCCGGCAAGCAGAACTCGGGCAAGATCCACGGCTCGGCCCTCGGTGGCGACGAGCTCGCTGCGACCAAGAAGGTCCTCGGCTTCGACCCCGAGGAGCACTTCGCCATCGCCGACGACGTGATCGCCCACACCCGCGCGCTCGCCGACCGCGCCGCCGAGACGCGTGCCGCGTGGCAGACGTCGTTCGACGCGTGGGCCGCGGCCAACCCCGAGCGCAAGGCGCTCCTCGACCGTCTCGAGGCCAAGGAACTCCCGGCCGACATCACGTCGGCTCTGCCTGTCTTCGCCAGCGGCAAGGACGTCTCGACCCGCGCGGCATCCGGCCAGGTCATCAACGCACTCGCCGCCGAGCTCCCCGAGCTCTGGGGCGGATCGGCCGACCTCGCGGAGTCGAACCTCACCACGATCAAGGACTCGAAGTCCTTCATCCCCGCCGAGTGGTCCACCCACGAGTGGTCGGGTGACCCCTACGGCCGGGTGCTGCACTTCGGCATCCGCGAGCACGCCATGGGCGCCATCGTCAACGGCATCGTGCTGCACGGCCCGACACGCGCCTTCGGCGGCACGTTCCTCATCTTCAGCGACTACATGCGCCCGCCGGTGCGTCTGGCAGCGCTGATGAACGTGCCGAGCATCTTCGTCTGGACGCACGACTCCGTCGCGCTCGGCGAGGACGGCCCGACGCACCAGCCGGTCGAGCAGATCGCCACGCTCCGCGCCATCCCCAACTTCACGCTGGTGCGCCCCGCCGACGCCAACGAGACCTCGGCCGCCTGGCTCGAGATCCTCCGCCGCCACGAGGGCCCGGCCGGCATCGCCCTGACCCGTCAGAACATCCCGGTGTTCGAGCGCGGTCAGGGAGCAGCCGACGGCGATGTGTTCGCCTCGACCGATGGCGTCTCGAAGGGCGCGTACGTGCTCGCCGAGGCTCCGAACGGCACCCCCGACGTGATCATCATCGCGACCGGTTCCGAGGTCCAGCTGGCGGTCGACGCCCGTGCGGCCCTGGCCGAGGAGGGCATCGGCGTCCGCGTCGTGTCCGCTCCCTCTCTCGAGTGGTTCGACGAGCAGGACGACGCATACCGCGAGTCGGTCCTGCCGAAGGCCGTCACCGCCCGCGTCTCGGTCGAGGCCGGTTCCGTCCTCAGCTGGCGCGGAATCGTGGGCGACCGCGGCCGTTCGGTCGGCATCGACCACTTCGGCGCATCCGCCGACTACAAGACCCTGTTCGAGAAGTTCGGCATCACCACAGAGGCCGTCATCGCGGCCGCACGCGAGACCATCAAGGAGAACGCATGAGCACCCCCACCGCAGACCTCGCAGCAGCCGGTGTCAGCATCTGGCTCGACGACCTGTCGCGCACCCGCATCTCCTCCGGCAACCTGGCCGAGCTGATCGAGACCCGCAACGTCGTCGGCGTCACCACCAACCCGACGATCTTCGCGAACGCGATCACCGACAAGAACAACACGTCGTACGACGCGCAGGTCACCGAGCTCGCGGCGTCCGGCGCGACGGCCGAAGAGGCCGTGTTCGCCGCGACCACGCAGGACGTCGCGGCAGCGCTCGACGTCTTCCGCCCCGTGTGGGAGAAGTCGGGCCACGTCGACGGCCGCGTCTCGATCGAGGTCTCCCCCGACCTCGCGCACGACACCGAGGGCACCGTCGCACAGGCCAAGCAGCTCTGGGCCACCGTCGATCGTCCGAACCTCCTCGTCAAGATCCCCGCGACGAAGGCCGGGCTCCCGGCCATCACCGAGGCGATCGCATCCGGCATCAGCGTGAACGTGACCCTGATCTTCAGCCTAGAGCGCTACGCCGAGGTCATCGAGGCGTACCTCGCCGGTCTCGAGCGCGCACACAGCGCCGGCATCGACCTGTCCACCATCCACTCGGTCGCGTCGTTCTTCGTGTCGCGCGTCGACACCGAGACCGACAAGCGTCTCTCCGCGATCGGCACCGACCAGGCAGAGGCTCTCAAGAGCAAGGCCGGACTCGCCAACGCACGCCTGGCCTACGAGCTCTACGAGCAGAAGTTCGCCGAGAAGCGCGCTCAGGACCTGATCTCGGCCGGTGCCAACGCCCAGCGTCCACTCTGGGCATCGACCGGCGTCAAGGACCCGGCTCTGCCGGACACCCTCTACGTCACCGAGCTCGTCGCGAAGGACGTCGTCAACACGATGCCCGAGAAGACGCTCGAGGCGACCTTCGACCACGGCGTGGTCACGGGCGACACCATCACTGGTGGCTACGAAGAGGCCCGCGCCGTCTTCGCCGGCCTCGCCGACCTCGGGATCGACTTCACGGACGTGACCCAGGTGCTCGAGGATGAGGGCGTCGCCAAGTTCATCGACTCCTGGCACGACCTGCTCACCCAGGTGGCAGAGGGCCTCGAGGCGCAGCGATGACATTCGCGATCCACGCCTCGGGCGCGGCTCGGGTCGCGATCGACGAGACGGTTCCCGCTCTCGTTCACGACCTCATCGCCTCCCGACTCACCGGCGGCGACGCGACCCTGTGGGGTCCGGCAGCCGAGTCCGAGGCATCGATCCGCCTCGGGTGGATCGATGCGGTCTCCGTCTCGCGCCCACTGGTCGCCGAGATCGCAGCCCTCCGCGCGGATCTCCATGCGAAGGGTGTGACGCGAGTCGTGCTCGCCGGCATGGGCGGATCCTCGCTCGCGCCCGAGGTCATCGCCCAGACTGCGGGCGTGCCGCTCACGATCCTCGACTCCACCGCTCCGAGCCAGGTGCTCGCCGCATTGGACGAGGGCCTCGAGAGCACCGTGCTCGTGGTGTCGTCGAAGTCCGGCTCCACGGTCGAGACCGACTCGCAGCGCCGCACGTTCGAAGCCGCGTTCCGCGACGTGGGCATCGATCCGATCGAGCGCATCGTCGTCGTCACCGACCCGGGTTCGCCGCTCGACGTCTCGGCCCGCGAGGCGGGGTACCGCGTCTTCAACGCCGACCCGAACGTCGGAGGGCGCTACTCGGCGCTCACCGCCTTCGGTCTCGTCCCCTCCGGGCTCGCCGGAGCCGACATCGATGAGCTCCTGAACGAGGCCGATGCCTCGCTTCTCGAGGTCGCGATCGACTCCGCCGACAACCCGGCGCTGCGGCTCGCAGCGGCGATCTCCGCGACGTCGCCCCGCCGCGACAAGCTGGGTCTGATCACCGACGGCACGCACATCAACGGCCTGCCCGATTGGATCGAGCAGCTCATCGCCGAGTCCACGGGCAAGGACAGCACGGGCATCCTGCCCGTCGTCCTCCTCCCGGTTTCGCCGGAGCTCGACTCGAAGCCATCGGATCTGCAGATCGTGCGTCTGGTCGACGACGCGAACGAGTTCCACCTCCGCGAGCGGCACGAGGGCGAGATCCTCGTCAGCGGATCGCTGGGCGCTCAGCTCGTCGTGTGGGAGTACGCCACGGCGATCGCGGGCTACCTGCTCGGCATCAACCCCTTCGACCAGCCCGACGTCGAGTCCGCCAAGGTGGCGGCCCGCGGCCTGCTGGACGCACGCCCCGCGCCCACCGCGCCAGCGTTCGTCGAGAACGGCGTCGAGGTGCGCGTGTCCGACCCCGCTCTCGCGGCGTCCGGAACCGTCGAGGGCGTGCTCGATGCGCTGTGGGCACAGCTGCCGGCTGACGGCTACGTCTCGATCCAGGCGTACGTGAACCGACTCGACGTCCCCCAGCTGCAAGGGCTCCGCGAACTCGTGGCCGCCGATTCCGGTCGCCCCACGACGTTCGGATGGGGGCCGCGCTTCCTGCACTCCACGGGTCAGTATCACAAGGGCGGGCCCGCTCAAGGAGTGTTCCTGCAGATCCTGGAGCGCACCGAGGT
Organism: Microbacterium sp. LWH13-1.2; assembly: GCF_038397735.1. Taxonomy (NCBI): domain Bacteria; kingdom Bacillati; phylum Actinomycetota; class Actinomycetes; order Micrococcales; family Microbacteriaceae; genus Microbacterium; species Microbacterium sp. LWH13-1.2. Next base: position 1,648,950 of record NZ_CP151635.1, read on the forward strand.
CGATCTCGAGATCCCCGAGAGGCCCTTCACGTTCGGGCAGCTCATCGAAGCGCAGGCCGCCGGCGACGCCGGTGTCCTCGCCGAGCACGGCCGTCCGGTCGTCTCCCTGACGATCACCGATTCGTCGGCCGACGTCCTCACCCTCTTCGAAGCAGCACAGAAGTAACAGCCAGGAGAATCCCCCACCGATGTCTGTTCCCATCTCGCGCGGGCACAACCCGCTGCGTGACCCCGATGATCGCCGTCTCAACCGGATCGCGGGGCCCAGCGCCCTCGTGATCTTCGGAGTGACCGGAGACCTGTCACGCAAGAAGCTCATGCCCGCGGTCTACGACCTCGCCAACCGCGGACTCCTGCCGCCCGGATTCGCTCTCGTCGGCTTCGCCCGACGGGACTGGGAGGACCAGGACTTCGCTCAGGTCGTCTACGACGCTGTCAAGCAGTATGCGCGCACCCCGTTCCGCGAGGAGACATGGGCGCAGCTGCTCCAGGGCATCCGCTTCGTCTCCGGCGAGTTCGACAACCCCGATTCCTTCGGCAAGCTCCGCGAGACGGTCGACCAGCTGGACGTCGAGCGAGGCACGATGGGGAACCACGCGTTCTACCTGTCGATCCCGCCGAAGGACTTCCCGCTGGTCGCGAAGCAGCTCAAGGACTCGGGTCTCGTCGGCGAGAACGACGATGACGACGAGCGCTGGCGCCGTGTGGTGATCGAGAAGCCGTTCGGCCACGACCTCGAGTCGGCGCGCGAGCTCAACGCCGCCCTCGAAGTGGCGTTCTCGGCCGACTCGATCTTCCGCATCGACCACTACCTCGGCAAGGAGACGGTCCAGAACATCCTGGCGCTGCGCTTCGCGAACGAGCTCTACGAGCCGATCTGGAACCGCAACTACGTCGACCACGTGCAGATCACGATGGCCGAGGACATCGGCGTCGGTGGCCGTGCCGGCTACTACGACGGTGTCGGCGCCGCTCGCGACGTCATCCAGAACCACCTGCTGCAGCTGCTGGCGCTCACCGCCATGGAAGAGCCGATCAGCCTTTCGGCCGAGCATCTTCGTGCCGAGAAGGAGAAGGTCCTCGCCGCGGTGCACGTGCCCGACGATCTCTCCCTCGCGACCGCCCGCGGCCAGTACGCCGGCGGATGGCAGGGCGGCGAACAGGTCACCGGCTTCCTCGATGAAGACGGCATGAACCCGGAGTCGGCGACCGAGACGTATGCCGCGATCAAGCTCGAGATCGACACGCGGCGCTGGTCGGGCGTGCCGTTCTACCTGCGCACCGGCAAGCGCCTCGGACGCCGTGTCACCGAGGTCGCCGTCGTCTTCAAGAAGGCCCCCGAGCACCTCTTCGGTCGCTCGAACACGTCAGAGCTCGGGCAGAACGCCCTCGTCATCCGCGTGCAGCCCGACGAGGGTGTGACGATCCGCTTCGGTTCCAAGGTCCCCGGCAACGGCACGAATGTGCGTGACGTCACGATGGACTTCGGTTACGGCCACGCGTTCACCGAGGCGAGCCCCGAGGCCTACGAGCGACTCATCCTCGATGTGCTGCTCGGCGACCCGCCGCTGTTCCCGCGGCACGAAGAGGTCGAGCTCTCCTGGAAGATCCTCGACCCCGTAGAGAAGTACTGGGCGGCCGAGGGCGGCCCAGTGGATCAGTACGCACCGGGTTCGTGGGGTCCGGCATCCGCCGACGACCTCCTCGCCCGCGACGGACGAGTCTGGAGACGCCCGTGATCATCGACCTTCCCGACACGACCGTGAGCCAGGTCGCCAAGCAGCTCGTCAAGGTACGCGAAGAAGGCGGCGCCGTCGCCCTCGGACGTGTGCTGACGCTGATCATCTCGGCCCGCAACGGCGTCGCCGAGGCCGCGATCGACGCAGCCAACGACGCCTCCCGCGAGCACCCGATGCGTGTCATCGTGCTCACCACGGGCGACGGCGACGCACGACTCGACGCCCAGATCCGCGTCGGCGGCGACGCCGGAGCGAGCGAGGTCGTCGTACTCCGCGCCTACGGCGATGCCGCCAGCAACGAAGAGAGCCTCGTCACCGGACTCCTTCTGCCCGATGCTCCCGTCGTCGCCTGGTGGCCGGAAGATGCTCCGCCCTCCCCCGCGAACTCGCCGCTGGGCCGGATCGCTCAGCGCCGGATCACGGATGCGGCCACCGCATCCGATGTGCGCGACCGCCTCGCCCAGCTCGGCGAGTCGCACGCGCCCGGCGACACCGATCTCGCCTGGACCCGCCTCACCCACTGGCGCGAGCAGCTCGCCGCCGTTCTCGATCAGCCGCCGTTCGAAGAGGTCACAGCCGTCGAGGTGCGTGGCGGCTCGGCCTCGCCGTCGACGGCGCTGCTCGCCGCCTGGCTGCAGATGGCGCTAGAGATCCCCGTCACGTGGTCCTACGAAGACCCTGAGCACTGGCAGGAGGGCATCAAGTCCGTGCGGCTCCACCGTGCTTCGGGCGACATCCTGCTCGAGCGTCCGACGCCGGGCGTAGCCGTGCTGACGCAGCCGGATCAGCCGGACCACGATCTGCACCTCCCCCGCCGCACCCTGCGCGAGTGCCTCGCCGAGGAGCTGCGTCGCCTCGACCCCGACGTCCTGTACGGTCGAGTGATCACCGAGGGCTGGGAGAAGCTGGGTCCGCCCGAGACAGGAGAATGATGTCGTCGCAGACAGCGTCCGCAGAGAAGCGGGTCGTGGTCGAACCCACCCCCGCAGCACTCGCCGCAAGGGTGGCCGACAGATTCCTGACACGTCTTCGTGCACGCACGCGCAACGGCCGCATCGCCCACGTCGCCCTCACGGGCGGCTCGATGGGTGGTGCGGTCCTGCGCGCCACACGCGACGACCCTCGGTCGTCGCAGATCGACTGGTCGCTCGTTCACTTCTGGTGGGGCGACGAGCGGTTCGTCGCCCGAGACGACGCCGACCGCAATGCGTTGCAGTCGCGTGAGGCTCTGCTCGACCACATACCCGTCCCCGCCGAGAACGTGCACGAGGTCGCGGCCGCAGGCGAGGGATTGACCCTCGACGAGGCTGCCGAGGCCTATGCCGCTGAGCTCGCGAAGTTCGGCACCGACGAGCATCCGTGGCCCTCGTTCGCCGTGTGCTTCCTCGGTGTCGGCCCCGACGGCCACATCGCGTCGCTGTTCCCCGATCGTATCGAGGTCACCGTGACGGATGCCGCGGCACTGCCCGTGCGCGACTCCCCCAAGCCGCCGCCGGAGCGCGTGACGCTGACCCGCCCGGTGCTCAATGCATCCAAGCGCGTCTGGCTCGTGCTCACCGGCGCCGACAAGGCCTCAGCGCTCGGCCTCGCTCTCGCCGGGGCAAGCTACACGAATGTTCCCGCAGCGGGTGCCAAGGGACGCAAGCGCACGGTGTTCTTCGTCGATGAGGCAGCGGCCTCCGAGGTCTCGCCCGACCTCATCGATCCGGCGTACTGACCCGATGTGATCAGGCCTCGGGGTTCGTCGCCTCGGGGCCTTTCGCATGCGCATCGCTTCCGCGGGTGATGTCGATCTCCTGGCTGTCGCTGAGCACCTGTGGGTGATATCGAGCGAGCCCTACGACGCCCCACACCGCGATCGCTCCGGCGACGCCGAAGATCACGAGTACCCACGGCGGGGCGGCGGCAGCCTCGCCGAGCACGACCATGCCGATCAGAACAGCGACAAGGGGGTCGACCACGGTGAGCCCCGCGATGACGAGGTCGGGCGGACCCGAACTGTACGCCGTCTGCACGAAATAGGCGCCTACGGCGCTCGCGGCGACGAGCGCGATCACGCACACGAGCGTGATCCACTCGAAGTCGCCGGCCTGGACCCGCTTGATGACGACCTTCGCGAGCGTCGCGACGAAGCCGTACAGGATTCCGGCGCCGACGATGTAGAAGAGCGCGCGCATGCGGTGACGGAGGACGAGCCAGCACGCGCCGAGAATGATGATCACGACGAGCAGGATCGCGAGGATCGTGAACAGCTCTGTGTCGGTGACATCCTTCTCGGTGGCGAAGATCGCCGCGAAGAAGACGAAGAGGAAGATTCCTCCGACGCAGCAGATGATCGCCGTGATGGATTGCTTGGTCGGTGAGTGCCCCGAGATGCGGGCGTTGAGCAGTGTGGTGATGACCAGCGCGATCGCTCCGAGCGGCTGCACGACGATCAGAGGCGCCACCGTCAGAGCGGCGAGCTGACAGACGATGGCAAGGCCGAGCATGAGAGTCCCGACGAGCCACGAGGGCCTCGTCAGCAGCCCGCGGACCTGAGCCATCGACAGACCGGATGCTCCGTCCGCACCGCTCAGCCGCTCCATCTTCTCGACGCCGCGGTGCTGGTACTGAGCACCGAGCGACATGAAGACAGCGCCCGCGAGTGCGAGGGGGATGCCGAGGAGCAGTCCCGGGTTCTGGAACGCGCCTACCAGCTGGTCGGTGACGTCTTCCGCCCCGGCTGTCCATACGGAGATGCTCACCCTACGACCCTACCCGGCGATATGCGCCGAGTAGGGTTATGGCGTGGCTGTTCTTCCTATTCGCATCATGGGCGATCCCGTCCTGCACTCCCCCGCTTCCGTCGTCGAGGAGATCTCCGACGACATCCGCACACTCGTGGCCGACATGTTCGAGACCATGGATACCGCGCCAGGTGTGGGTCTGGCTGCACCCCAGGTCGGCGTGCCGCTGCGTATCTACACGTACGCGTACGTCGACGATGACGACCAGCCGTGGCGCGGCGTCATCATCAACCCCGAGCTCTGGATGGTTCCGCTGGAACCGGGCGAGCCGGACGACGACCTCGAGTCGGAAGGGTGTCTCTCCTTCCCCGGCGAGCGATTCCCCCTGCGTCGCTCCGAGCGGGTACGCGTCACAGGCGTGGATCTCGACGGTTCGCCGGTCGAGATCGCGGTCGACGGCTGGCGTGCGCGGATCATGCAGCACGAGTTCGACCACCTCGACGGCATCCTCTACATCGACCGTCTCTCGGACGGTGACTGGAAGACCGTGCAGAAGATCGCGAAGAAGCGTGGGTGGGGCAAGGCCGGAGCCAGCTGGATGCCCGGAGTCGATGACTTGGAAGGCTGACCTAACCTTTCAGCCCAATCAAAGCCTTCTCGGAGTTGCATCACAGACTCCGAGCCGGATAGCGTGCTTGAGGTGTGTTTCGATATACCACGCACCAAGAGGCTCTGGGAGGGGAAATCATGATGAAACTGCGCACGCGACGCGCACTGGCGCTTGCAGGTTCTGCTGTGGCGCTGTCGGTCGCACTGACCGGATGTAGCGCGCTGAACGGGATCCTGGGTGGCGGTTCGGGAGACGCCGACCGCGACGAGGACACCGGGCAGGTCACCGAAAGCTCGAACATCGACATCTTCGCGCTCAAGCTGGGCGACTGCAAGATGGCAAGCGCCACCGGCCTGATCGAGGATGCGGACGTCGTCCCGTGCGACCAGCCGCACGACGAAGAGGTCTACTACGAGATCACGATGGACGACGGCGAGTTCTCCGAGGAGAGCGTCGACGCAGCCTCGCAGGAGTGCATCGGAGATGCCTACACGAGCTTCGTCGGTATCGCGTTCAACGACTCCGTACTCGAGGTCTACCCGATCACGCCGACCCAGCAGACCTGGGACGAGCTGAACGACCGCATCGTGCAGTGCGTCATCTCGGACCCGGCCGGCCAGACCACGGGCTCGCTCAAGGGCGCAGCACGCTGAACCGGCGCTGACATGGATGAAGGCCTCGTCGTCGACGGGGCCTTCTTTCATGCGCGGGAGTGATCGACCTGTCCGGTGGAAGAAGACGAGGGAAAGGGAAAAGCCCCTCCGAAGAGGGGCTTTTCATTGGCTCCCCGGCTTGGACTCGAACCAAGAACCTGCCGGTTAACAGCCGGCTGCTCTGCCAATTGAGCTACCGAGGAATGTGCTCCGCTGCGCGGGCAACTCGTCAATCCTAGCAAACTCCGGAGCGTGCTCGTGACACGGGCCGCACATCGGGCGTGTCGCGCGCGGGCACCCTCAGTGCTGCGAATCCGCCTCCGCGTTGGGCGCCCACAGGAGGTCTTTTCCCACCCCGCGAGCGACGACGTGACCGCCGCGGAGCATGAGCGTCTCGGCGTTCAGCTCCCGGATGAAGTCGGCGTCGTTGGTGACGAGCAGCGCCCCCATCCCCTGCTCCTTGCGGCGCCGGGTGATCGCGTCGAAGACGACGGGACGAACCTCGAGATCGAGGTTCGCGAGGATCTCGTCGGCGATGAGAACGCGCGGTTCGAGCACGAACGATCTCGCTATCGCGACACGCTGCCGCATGCCGGCGCTGAGCTCGTAGGGGAACTTCGCGGCGGTGCCCAGCGGCAGATGCAGCTCGTCGAGCAGCGTCGCCACCCGGATCGACAGTGCCTTGGTGTTGACGCGCTTCTCGCGGATGAGGATCGGCTCGGCGATCACCTCGTTCACTGTGAGCTGCGGCGGCAGATCGGCCCCCGCACCCTGCGGCACGAACCCGGTGCGGTAGGTCAGCAGGCGGTGCTTGCGCCCAGGACGACGGATGTCGACACCACAGACCTGAGCGCTGCCTCCGACGACCCGCACCGACGGATCCGTGGAGCCGGCCAGAGCAGCGACCAGCGTGGACTTGCCAGACCCTGTGGGCCCCGCGACGCAGATGAGCTCCCCGGGTGCGAGCGAGAAGCTCACCCCGTCGATCGCACGGGTCGCACCGCTGTGCCCGATGCGGTCGATGACCAGGTCGGAGCTGTCGATCGCGTTGGTCGATTCGGGCCGGGAGAACATTCCTCCATCCTGCCCTGCCCTGCTGGGCACCTGCCGTTACGACTCGGCGAACCGCTGACGCTCCACGTCGATGTCACGCAGCCGCATTCGCAGCGCACGCCCGCCGTCGGAATCCGCAGGCACCCGCTGCACAGCGCCGAGTAGTTCCTGCTTCTCGTGCTCCAGGCTGCGCATGATGAGTCTGCGCGCGAGGTCGGTGGTCGATGCGACGGCTCCGGCCTCGTTGCGAGCGGGGAACGGCGTCATGAGCAGCTCACCTGCCAGCGACCGGTACGGTTCACGCACCGAGTTCACGGCGTCGGTCACCCAGCCTGCGCGAGTGCGGTCGGGGGCGGCTGCGACGGCCTCACGCACGGCGTCGAGTCCAGGTGTGCGGAAAGGACTGCCGAGCGCGCGGCCGAGCAGCGCCTGATCGATCTGGTGACCGTACTGGAGGGCGCCCATCAGCGCATCGCGTTCGACCGCGACGTCCGCCGTGCGCGGCAGGCTGGCCAGCGTCACGGGCGCAACGGCCGGCGCACCGGTCGTGGGGTCGATCGTCACCTCGGGCCGGGGCGACTCGTGACGCGTGGTCTGGGATCCGCCGCGCGCCGCGCGCTCGACCTCGTTGTGCACCTCGGTCGGATCCATGCCCAGGCGCCTGGCGAGCACCCGCTCGTATCCGGGGCGCAGCAGACGGTCGCGGATCTCGGCGACGATCGGCGCCGCGGCGCGCAGCGCGCCGACGCGTCCTTCGACGGTGGAGAGATCGAAGCCCGAGAGCTTGCGGTCGATCGCGAACTCGAACATCGGCTGCTTGGTCTCCATGAGCGACCGCACGGCGGCATCGCCGCGCTGGAGTCGGAGATCGCAGGGGTCGAGGCCGTCAGGGGCGACCGCGACGAAGGTCTGCGCATTGAAGCGGTCGTCCTCGGTGAAGGCGCGCAACGCCGCCTTCTGCCCCGCCTCGTCGCCGTCGAAGGTGAAGACGACCTCACCCGAGGCGTTGTCGTCGCCCATGACCCGGCGCAGCACCTTGATGTGGTCAGTGCCGAAGGCCGTGCCGCAGGTCGCGATCGCGGTCGTGAGACCGGCGAGGTGACAGGCCATGACGTCGGTGTACCCCTCGACCACCACGACACGACGCGGGTCGCCCCGCGAGATGTCGCGCTTGGCGAGGTCGAGCCCGTAGAGCACCTGCGCTTTCTTGTAGATCGGGGTCTCCGGAGTGTTCAGGTACTTCGGTCCTTGGTCGTCGTCGAACAGCTTGCGCGCGCCGAACCCGATCGTCTGACCCGACACATCGCGGATGGGCCAGACGAGACGCCCGCGGAATCGGTCGTAGACGCCGCGCTGCCCCGTCGAGACCAGCCCCGCGGCGCTCAGCTCGTCGCGCGTGAAGCCCTGCGCCGTGAGCGCCTTCAGCATCTTGTCCCAGCCACGAGGCGCGAATCCCACACCAAAGTGCGCAGCGGCGCCGGCGTCGAAGCCGCGCTCCCCGAGGAAGCGGCGCCCTGCCTCGGCATCCGCCGTCAGCAGCTGCCCGCGGAAGTATTCTGCCGCGGCGGTGTTCGCGGCGTACAGACGACTGCGTCCGCTCGTCTCGGGAGCGGAACCGCCGTCTTCGTAATGCAGGGCGTAGCCGATGCGGCCCGCGAGGCGCTCGACGGCTTCGGTGAAGCTGACGTGGTCCATCTCGCGGAGGAACGAGTACACGTCCCCCGACTCACCGCATCCGAAGCAGTGGTAGTAGCCGACCTGGGGCCGCACATGGAAGCTCGGGCTCTTCTCATCGTGGAAGGGGCAGAGCCCCTTGAGGGATCCGACTCCGGCCGATTTGAGCGCGACGCGCTCTCCGACGATGTCGGCGATGTTCGTGCGGGCCTTGACCTCGTCGACGTCGGCCTGGCGGATGCGGGGCATCAGCCGGCCCCTTCGACGACCGCCTGCCGCGGCGTGTGCTGACGAGCACCCGGTCGCGCATGACGCGGCGTCCAGATGCCCACCTCCGCGGGGTCGATCTCGCCGACGAGCCTGTTATGCCAGTCGATCGCGCTTTGATCGGTGAGGCTCGCGATCTGATCGACGATGACCCGTGCGCGTTCGCCGTCGGTCGTCGCGGCGCGGAAGTCGGCCGAGAACGCGGGCTCGAGCACATCCGCTCCGGCGGACCAGAGCGTATCGGTCGACCACAGCGCGTCGGCGAGCCGTGTGAGCACGCGGCGCTGCTCCTTGTAGACACCCTTGCGCGCATCGATCGTGACGATGGCCTGGCCCATGATGCCCTTGAGCACGGCGATCTCGGCCTCGATGACCCGCGGTACCACGACGTGCGCGTTGTAACGCACGAGCGTAGGACCGGCGTATGCCTCGCGGGTCGCGGCGACGGCGGCGCGGGCGAATCGACCGATGAAGTCGCTCGTGAGGTTCTTGAGCCGCGCCAGGTCGTGACGCGAGCGGTCGAAGGACTGCAGCCACATCGGCTGGGAGGCGAGGCGGTACAGCGCATCGGCGAGGTCATCGCGCGTGAAGTCGTAGCCGACCCACTGCTGGATGCGGTCGATAAGAGCCTCGTGCTGGCGCGGGTCGGAGAGCTGGGCGACGTCGACGTAGCCGTTGACGATCGCATCCTCGAAGTCGTGCACCGAGTACGCGATGTCGTCGGAGAGATCCATGATCTCGGCCTCGATGCAGCGCCGACGCCCGGCGATTCCCTCACGCATCCATCGGAAGACCTCTTCGTCTTCGGGATACACGCCGAACTTGAGCCGACCACCGGGGTCGGGAACGGGGCTGTCGACCGTCCACGGATACTTGCAGGTCGCGTCGAGGCTGGCCCTGGTCAGGTTGAGTCCGACCGAGCGCCCGTCGTCGTCGATGGCCTTGGCCTCGAGACGGCTGAGGATGCGCAGCGACTGCGCGTTGCCTTCGAAACCGCCGATGGGCTCTGCCCAGTCGTTGAGCGCCCGCTCGCCGTTGTGCCCGAAGGGCGGGTGCCCGAGGTCGTGACTCAGGCACGCGGTGTCGACAACGTCTGCGGAGACGCCGAGCGCGGTCGCGAGCTCGCGCCCGACCTGGGCGACCTCGAGCGAGTGGGTGAGGCGGTTCCGAGCGAAGTCGGCCGTGCTGGCGGGACTGAGCACCTGCGTCTTGGCCGCCAGGCGGCGGAGCGCCGCGGAGTGCAGCACGCGCGCGCGGTCGCGGGCGAAGTCGTCGCGTTCGGATCGATGCGTCTCGGCGAAGAATCGCTCGGCGTCGCGCGGGTCGTATCCGTCCGAGCGCCCGCGCGCCGAGTCCATCTGAGGATCAACCGCCACTGTTCTCGATCTCCGCCCCTCGCATCATCTCGGATGCCGACGCCGCGAGTTCGCGCGACTCCAGCCACTTGTCCGGCAGTGCCGGACGCTTCGGACGCCCAGAACGACCGCGCTGGCCTTCGGCGTCCGCGCCGGGGTAGGGCGCTGTGTGGTCGAGCTGGCCCAGCAGGTCGTCGATCTCGGCAAGGCTGGATGCCGTCGCGAGTCCGGTGCGGATGTCGCCGCCGACCGGATACCCCTTGAAGTACCAGGCCACGTGCTTGCGGACGTCACGGCATCCGCGATCTTCGTCCTCGAAGAACTCGACGAGCAGCTCGGCGTGACGACGGAAGGCGTCGGCGACGAAACCGAGTGTCGCGTCGACCGGGTGCGATTCGGCACCGAAGGCCGCAGCGAGCTCGCCGAACAGCCACGGACGACCGAGACATCCGCGTCCGACGACCACTCCGTCGCAGTCGGTCTGCTGCATCATGCGCACAGCGTCGTCAGCCGACCAGATGTCGCCGTTGCCGAGCACCGGGACGCTAGTGACGGCCTGCTTGAGCTCGCCGATCGCGTTCCAGTCGGCGAAGCCGGAGTAGAACTCGCTCGCGGTGCGGGCATGCAGGGCGATCGCAGAGACGCCCGCGTCTTCGGCCGCGCGCCCGGCATCGAGGAACGTCAGGTGGTCGGGGTCGATGCCCTTGCGCATCTTGATGGTCAGCGGCACGTCACCCGCGGCCTTCACGGCCTGTGTGACGATCTGCGAGAAAAGGGAGCTCTTCCAGGGCAGCGCCGCTCCCCCGCCCTTGCGCGTGACCTTGGGAACGGGGCACCCGAAGTTCAGGTCGATGTGGTCGGCATGGTCTTCGGCGACGATGATGCGGACTGCTTCGGAGATGGTGTGCGGATCGACGCCGTAGAGCTGGATCGAGCGCGGCGTCTCGGACTCGTGGTGGCGAATCAGGCGCATCGTCGTCTCGTTGCGTTCGACGAGTGCGCGAGACGTGATCATCTCGCTCACGTAGAGCCCGGCTCCGTATTCGCGGCAGAGCCGACGGAACGCGGTGTTGGTGATACCCGCCATGGGTGCGAGGACGACCGGTACGTCGAGAGCGATCGGACCGATGTTGAGGGTGCGAGCGGAAGTGGTGGCGAGAGTCATGTCCCCCCCATTCTCCCAGACACAGAGCCCGTCTCGGCGCATCGACCTAAGCTGTGAATATGACCGATCCCGCAGTCCGTTCCATCCCCTTCACAGACGCCGACGGCAACGAGAAGACGCTCGACGATCTGGGTGCCGATGTGGTGCTCGTGGTCAACGTCGCCTCGAAGTGCGGCCTGACCCCGCAGTACGAGCAGCTCGAAGAGCTGCAGCGCCTCTACAGCGACCGCGGGTTCAGCGTCGTCGGGTTCCCGTGCAACCAGTTCTTCGGCCAGGAGCCAGGCTCCGTCGAGGACATCAAGGAGTTCTGCTCCACGACCTACGGCGTGACGTTCCCCATCAACGACAAGGTGAAGGTCAACGGCAGGAACGCCACCGATCTCTACAAGACGCTGAAGGAGACGCCGGATGCCGGCGGCAAGGCGGGCCGTGTCGAGTGGAACTTCGAGAAGTTCCTCGTTCTGCCCGACGGAGAGGTCGTCCGGTTCCGCCCGAAGCAGAAGCCGAACGACCCCGAGATCGTCGGCGCGATCGAAGCCGCGCTGACGCGCTAGACCGCTGCAGCCTCGGACTCGGCCTCGGCGTCGCCGCGCTTGGCCCAGAGGTCCCGGAGGACGTTCTCGAATGCCGCCGGCGGCTGCGCACCGCTGATGCCGTACTGTCCGTCGATCACGAAGAACGGGACGCCCTGGATGCCGTAGGCCTGGGCCTGCGCCTGATCCTGGCGGACGTCCGCGAGGTGGCGGGCCGAGACGAGAGCCTCGCGGGTGTCGTCGGGGTTGAGCCCGACCTCGACAGCGAGCTCGACCAGGTCGTCGATACGGCCGACGTGCTTGCCCTCGGTGAAGTAGGCCGACATGAGACGCTCTTCCATCTCGTGCTGCACGCCTTGAGCCTTTGCGAAGTGCAGCAGCTCATGGGCTTTGACCGTGTTCGTGTGCTGCAGCAGATCGAAGCGGTACGCGAGTCCCGCTCCCTCGGCGACGCCTGTGACGTGCGAGAGCATCTGCTCGACCTGCTCGCGCGGCATCCCCTTGTGGCCGGCGAGGAAGTCGATCTCGTCGCCGTCGAAGTCGACGGGGGTGTCGGGCGAGAGCTCGAACGAGTGGAAGGTGATGTTCACCTGCGGGGCGTCGTCGTCGGAGGCTACGGCTTCGAGTCCCTTCTCGAGGTTGCGCTTGCCGATGTAGCACCACGGGCAGGCGATGTCGGACCAGATGTCAATCGAGATGGCTTCACTCACACTGACATCCAACCGCATGCGCCTATGGGCTATTCCGTCGGTAGGATTCTCGGATGCTCTCCGCCGCCGATCCGCTGCCGTTCAGGCCCGAGAGGGTGCTGATCGCCGGGGTCACAGGATCGGGCAAGACGACGCTCGCTCGACGCGTGGCGGAGATGTGGGATCTGCGTCACGTCGAGATAGACGGCCTGTTCCACGGCGAGAACTGGACGCCGCGTCCATCGTTCATCGACGACGTGCGCGCCTTCGCCTCAGAGCACCGCTGGGTCACCGAGTGGCAGTACACGAGCAAGGGCACCGATGCGATCCTCGCTCCGCGTGCGCAGGTCGTGATCTGGCTGGACTATCCCTACCGCCTGGTCCGGCGACGTCTGCTGCGCCGCACGCTGGCGCGCCGCACGTTCCGAACTCCGCTCTGGAACGGCAACGTCGAGCCAGCACTGTGGGATCGGGAGGGGTGGACCGGCGAGAACGACATCCTGCGGTGGCAGAAGAACACACGTCACAAGTGGGAGGAACGCATGCCGAGCATCGAGGCGGCACACCCTCACTTGCGCATCGTGAGGCTCGGCCATCCTCGGGAACTGGAGAGGTGGCTTGCGGGCGCAGATCGGATCGGAAGGCCATGACCGCGCGAATGCTGGCCGCCGCCGATCCGCTGCCGTTCAGCCCCGAGCGAGTGCTGATCGCCGGCGTCACCGGATCGGGCAAGACGACGCTCGCACGGCGGGTCGCTGATCTCTGGGATCTGCGCCACGTCGAGATCGACGGCCTGTTCCACGGCGAGAACTGGACACCGCGTCCGTCGTTCCTCGACGACGTCCGCGCCTTTGCTGCCGAGGACCGCTGGGTCACCGAGTGGCAGTACACCAGCAAGGGCACCGACGAGATCATGACGCCACGCGCCCAGCTGGCGATCTGGCTCGACTATCCGTGGTCCGTCGTGCGCACGCGTCTGTTGCGGCGTACTCTCAGCCGCAGCATCCTCCGCACGGAGATGTACAACGGCAACATCGAGAAGCCCATCTGGCAGCTGCTGACCACGCGCGAGCCAGAGCGCAACGTCCTCTCCTGGCAGACGAAGACCAGATCATCGTGGACGACACAGATGCCTCTGAAACAGGAGAGTTTCCCGCACCTCACGATCGTGCGACTGCGTCGCCCGCGTGAGACCGAACGGTGGCTGCGCGCTCAGACCGGAGCGTCAGGCGTGTCGATCGCCCCGCCGAAGCGACGGTCGCGCGACAGGTAGATGCCGATCGAGCGCCACAGCTCCTCGCGCGAGAAGTCGGGCCAGAGCGTGTCGAGGAACACCATCTCGGCGTAGGCCGCCTGCCACAGCAGGAAGTTCGAGGTGCGCTGCTCTCCTGAGCTGCGCACGAACAGGTCGACGTCGGGCATGTCGGGCACGTACAGGTTGCGGCGGATCATCTTCTCGCTGATCGCGTTCGGCTTGACCTTGCCTGCCGCGACATCGGCGGCGATCGACCGCATCGCGTCGACGAGCTCGACGCGTCCACCGTAGTTCACGCACATGGTGAGCGTGAGCACATCGTTGTCCTTGGTCAGCTGCTCCGCGTACTGCAGCTCCTTGATGACACTGCCCCAGAGACGCGGCTTGCGGCCGGCCCAGCGGACCCGGACGCCCCACTCGTTGAGCTGATCGCGTCGTCGGTGCAGCACGTCGCGGTTGTACCCCATCAGGAACCGGACCTCTTCCGGAGACCGCGCCCAGTTCTCGGTCGAGAACGCGTATACGGAGAGGTGCTTCACCCCGGCCTGGATCGCGCCGGCGACCACGTCGAGGAGCACCTCCTCCCCCGCCTTGTGACCCTCGACGCGATTGAGACCGCGGCGGTTCGCCCAGCGCCCGTTGCCGTCCATGACGATAGCGACGTGCTCGGGCACTGCGGGGAAGCTCGGCGGATACACGCCCGTCCAGTCGAGCGGGCGGTACGCCACTGCATCCTTGTGGGTGTAGGGCTTCGGGCTCACCGTGCTCCTTCTCGGGGGATGTCGGCCACGAGGTGCGCGAGCGAGCGGATGCCGCGCTCCAGGTGCCATTGGGCGTACGCCGCGACGAGACCTGATGCGGCAGCGTTGTCGGCGTGAGGCGCGGCGTCGATCGTCTCCCAATCGCCGGACATCAGCGAGCGGAGCAGCGACAGAGTCTTCTCGGCGACCTTCGGGCTGCCGGCCGGCGCGCAGTTCACGCACACCGCCCCGCCGAGCTGTCCCACGAAGTGGGCGTGGGGGCCGGGTGCGGCGCACCGGGCGCAGTCGCCCAGCGACGGCGCCCACCCCGAGAGCGCCATCACGCGCAGCAGATAGGAGTCCAGGATGCTGCGGGGAGAGTGCTCACCGCGGGACAGCGCGCGGAGACCGCCGACCAGCAGCAGGTATTGCTCCGGCGTCGCCTCGGAGTCGCTCAGACGATCGGCGGTCTCGACCATGGCGTTGGCCGACGTGAACCGGTCGTAGTGCGCCGCGATGTCGGATCCGTAGGAGCCGAGAGACTCCGCCTGCTGCACGATGTCGAGTGTGCGGCCCTGGTACAGCTGCACGTCGGCGACCATGAACGGCTCGAGCCGCGAGCCGAACTTCGATGACGTGCGGCGCACCCCCTTCGCGACGGCCCGGATCTTGCCGTGACGCCGCGAGAGCATCGTGACGATGCGATCCGCCTCACCCAGCTTGTGGGTGCGCAGGATCACCGCTTCGTCTCGGTAAGTGGGCACCGTTCGATTATCCTCCGTGCGGGAGAATAGGGGCGTGACCGAACCGCTCTTCATCATTCCGCTCTGGGCGGACCTGCTCGGCGTCGGCCTCGGCGGCGTGCAGGGCGCCATGTTCGCCTCGGGATTCCAGGGGCAACGGCGGCTCGACTGGCTCGGCGTCTCGATCATCGGGATCATGATCGGTATGGGCGGCGGTCTGATCCGCGACATCCTGCTCGGTCAGACTCCGGCGACGCTGCAGAACCAGTGGTATCTGGTCACCGCTGGTGGAGCAGCCCTTCTCGGCATGCTCCTCGCCGGGCTCTTCACCCGACTGAACACGGCGATCGTCGTGCTCGATGCTGTCGTGATCGGGATGTTCGGCGCCTTCGGGACGAGCAAGGCCCTCGCGTTCGGCATCCCCGAAGTGCCGGCGGTCTTCATCGGCGTCTGCGCGGCCGTCGGCGGCAGTGTGCTGCGAGACATGCTGATGGGCCTGCCTACCGCCATCATGCACGTCGGCTCGCTCTACGCGGTCGCGGCCGGTGCTGGCTGCACGTTCATCGTGATCGCCGTCGCGCTGGGCATGCCCATCACACTGGCGGCCGTCATCGGCATCGCGGTCACGAGCGTCATCCGCATCCTCGCCGTCACCTTCGACGTCTCGCTGCCCGAACAGCGCCGCATCTACCGCCGCAAGGTGGCGGCCGAGACGGGCGTGATCCCGATCATCAAGCCCAGCGCGGAGTGACCGGCCCTCGCCGGACACAAGAGGAAACGCCCCCTCGGTCGATGACCGAGGGGGCGTTCTCGTCGACGATCAGACTGCCGCGAGCTCTTGCTGGCGCGTGCGGATCGAGCGGTTCACGCCCGAGACGATCGCCTTGAGGGATGCCGTCGAGATGTCGCCGTCGATGCCGACGCCCCACAGACGCTGGTCCCCGACCTGCAGCTCGACATAGGCCGCGGCCTGCGCGTCACCACCGGCGCTGAGAGCGTGCTCGACGTAGTCGTAGAGCGTGATGTCGAAGCCCTGACCGCGCAGAACCTCGATGAATGCCGCGATCGGCCCGTTGCCATTGCCCGCGACGGCGACCTGATGGTCATCGTCGCGCAGCGTCACATCGAGCACCACGTCACCCGACATGTCGCTGCGGGTCTGCGTAGAGAGCAGCTCGAACCGGCCCCACTTGGCCTCGGTGTCGGCGGCGGGCAGGTACTCGTCGTTGAAGATCGACCAGATCTGCTCGCTCGTGACCTCGCCACCCTCGGCGTCGGTCTTGGTCTGCACGACGCCCGAGAACTCGATCTGCAGCTTCCGCGGCAGGTCGATCGCGTGGTCGGCCTTGAGCAGGTAGGCGACGCCGCCCTTGCCTGACTGGGAGTTCACGCGGATCACGGCCTCGTATGAGCGACCGAGGTCCTTGGGGTCGACGGGCAGATAGGGAACGGCCCACTCGATCTCGTCGACCGTGACGCCCTCTGCATCGGCACGCGCGGCCATCGCCTCGAAGCCCTTCTTGATCGCGTCCTGGTGCGATCCGCTGAACGCGGTGAAGACGAGGTCGCCCGCCCAGGGGCTGCGCTCGGGCACCGGCAGCTGGTTGCAGTACTCGACCGTGCGCTTGACCTGGTCGATGTCGCTGAAGTCGATCTGCGGGTCGATGCCCTGTGTGAACAGGTTGATGCCCAGCGCCACGATGTCGACATTGCCCGTGCGCTCGCCGTTGCCGAACAGGCAGCCCTCGATGCGGTCTGCGCCTGCCATGTAGCCGAGCTCGGCCGCAGCGATCGCGGTTCCACGGTCGTTGTGCGGGTGCAGCGACAGGATCACGTTCTCACGGTGCGCGAGGTGGCGACTCATCCACTCGATCGAGTCGGCATAGACGTTGGGCGAAGCCATCTCGACAGTGGCGGGGAGGTTGATGATGACCTTGCGGTCGGCGGTGGGCTCGAAGACCTCGATCACCTGGTTGCAGACGTCGACGGCGAACTCCAACTCGGTGCCGGTGTAGCTCTCGGGCGAGTACTCGTAGTACACCTTCGTGTCGGGGATCGTCTTCTCGAACTTCCGGCACAGGCGCGCACCCTCGAGCGCGATGTCGATGATGCCCTGCTTGTCGGTGCGGAACACGACCTCGCGCTGCAGCACGCTGGTCGAGTTGTAGAGGTGCACGATCGCCTGCTTTGCCCCGGCGATCGACTCGTAGGTGCGAGCGATCAGGTGCTCGCGCGCCTGGGTCAGGACCTGGATCGTGACGTCGTCCGGGATCAGGTTCTCCTCGATGAGCTGACGGACGAAGTCGAAGTCGGTCTGGCTCGCCGACGGGAACCCGACCTCGATCTCCTTGTAGCCCATGCTCACGAGGAGCTCGAACATCACCCGCTTGCGCTCGGGCGACATCGGGTCGATGAGCGCTTGGTTTCCGTCGCGGAGGTCGACTGCGCACCAGCGCGGGGCTTCGGTGATGCGGGCGTCGGGCCAGGTGCGGTCAGGCAGGTTGACCGCGATCTGCTCGTGGTACGGCCGATACTTGTGGATCGGCATCGCAGACGGGCGCTGAGTGTTCTGCATGATGGGGCTTCTTCTCTTCGTCAGAAATGTGAACGGGCCAACACAAGCGCCGCGACGAGGAAGGCCCTAGCTTTAGGACTCGTCGCGGCAGCTAAGAAGAAGCAGACCGCCGAAAGGCATGCGGCCATGGTAGCAGGATTGCGGGAAGCGTCCGACTACGCCGACGGGACCAGTGCGAGCTTGCCGCCTGGATGCCCGTCGGCGAGGAGTGCGAGCGCTGCCGGCGCGTCCTCGAGGGCGAAGGTCCTCGCCAGCGGGACGACCAGCTCTCCCGCCTGCGCGAGCGCGACCAGCTGTCCTCGCACGGCATCCCGGAACCGCGCGCTGTCGGGCATCGAGCCGGCGATCACCAGGATGCCGTCGCTCTTCGCCCTGCTCGCAGCGGCGATCGTCACGATACGACTCCGGTCGATGACGAGTCGGAGGGACACGTCGACGGCTTCGTCGGTGCCCACTGCGTCGAGGGCTGCCGATACGGCTGTCGTGCCCGCGGCGTCCCTGACCCGATCGATGAGGCCCGGCCCGTAGGCGACAGGGATGCCGCCGAATCGTTCGACGACGTCGAACCTGCCGATGCTGGCGGTGCCGATCACATGGATGCCTCGACGTGCCGCCTGCTGGAGCACACTCACGCCGACAGCGCCGGATGCGCCGTGCAGCAGGATCGTCTCGCCAGGAGCTGTGCCTGTCACCGCCAGCATCTCTGCCGCCGTGGTTCCGGCGAGAAGGAGGTTGGCCGCCTCGGGGTGCGTGAGCGTGGTCGGCTTCACGAACGCCTTCTCGGCGGGCACGGTCAGCTCGGTCGCGTATCCCCCGTGAACGCGGAAGGCGACGACCTCGTCCCCCTCCTTCGCTTCGCCCGAGCCGATTCGCGTCTCGGGTCCGATCGCGCTGATCGTGCCCGAGACTTCATAGCCGATCGGCACCGGCAGCTGCGCGCCCGGGCGCGGAGACGCGACATGCTTGGCATCCGCGGGATTCACTCCTGCCGCGGCCACGCGGATGGTCACCTCAGAGCGGCGGGGCGGGGGCACCTCGTGCTCGACGAAGTCCCACGTCTCAGGACCTCCCCACGATGAGGCGATCCACCGCTGCGCGAGTGTCATGTCCCACCCCTTCCCTCTCCGAAGGTTCCGACTGCGGCCGCACCGCGCACAGCCGTCCGACTCATCGCACGAGATCCTCATCGACGTCCCACATCGTGTACGCCACGATCGCCCCGGCCGCGATCAGATCGTTCTCGATCAGGTTGGTCCGCTCGACGCCGATGATCCTTCCGGTGTCGAGCGAGAGGAGGACCACGTCGCTCGCAGCGCCGTCCGGAGTGATCACGCGCAGCCCCGCAGCCTGTCGTCCGAGGCGGTCGGTGGTCGTACCGAGCGCCGCCACTCCGTCCGAGTCCGCCAGGATCTCCAGCACCTGCGCCTCCTGCGCATTGGTGAGAGTCCACTGTTCGAGCACTGAGGTCGCCGCCGCCACGACCTCGGAGCCTGTCGGATCGGCGGGCATCCCGAACGCGGTCAAGACGGCCTCCAGGTCGTCGCGGGTGTCACCGAACACGTCGGGAACGGGCGTCGTGAACTGGCCGGGTTCGATGGGCAGATCGACGACGATCTCACCCGAGCTGCTGATCTCGGCTCCGACGTTCGCCGATGCGTCGGCCGGGTCGTAGGCGACTCCTCGCACCGAGACCATCCGCCCGGAGAGATCGGGCTCCCAGCGCAGAGTGTTGAGCTGAGGAACCACCTCAGTCGCCCCCGTGTTCCCGTTGATGTCGAGCCCCCATGTCGCCGAGCGCACGACGCGCTCGGGTGCTGCGGGCCCCTCCGTCGAAGCGAGCGTGGATTGCGCGGTGCTGAGCGCATCTGCGGTGCTCGCGCCCTCTGAGAAGTCGAGCGGAGCGGGTGATCCCGCCATCGCCGTTCCCTGGGGAACCAGGACAGCGACGGCGACGACCGCGGCTGCGGCTGCCATTGCCACAGCGGACACCCAGGCGACGGCGCGCCGGCGCTGAGGCCGGGGTGTCGCTGCCGTGCGGATGATGCGTTCTCGCGTGATCGCTGCCGCGGCGTCGGGCTTCGCGTCACGAGGCGTCACCGCAGGATCAGCCTGCGTCAGGACACGTTCGAGCAGATCACGGTCAGCCGTCATGATGCCTCCGCCCCGTCCAGTCCCAGCTCTTCTCGCAGCTTCTCCTCGGCCCGCGACAACGTCCTCCGCACTCGGAGACGTGGACTGCGCAGCAGCTCTGCGATCTCCTCCACCGCGAGCCCATCCCAGTACTTCAGCATGATGATACGCCGCTCGCGCCGGGTGAGGACGCCGAGAGCTGCCAGAACTCTGGCGCTCATCGTCAGATCAGTCGTCGTCGCGATACCCGACAACCCAGCCTGCACCGCGTCGACGACCGTCCGTCGAAGGGCCGACCGTCCTGCTCTACCCCTGATGACCCGATCCGCCGCGCGAATCAACCAGATCCGGTCTATCGGCTTCGCGGGGACGAGTCGCCCCCACGCCGCGAGAAAGGTCTCGGAGACGATCTCGGTGACCTCGGCGGGGTCCTCGACGACGCCTTCGACATGGTGTCTGACCGCTGCCCAGTTGGCATCGAACAGCCGGGTGAAGGCGTCGTTCCTGTGGGTCTCGCGGTCGCTGCCGCGGGCGCTCATCTTCGTCGTCCGCTGGAGCACCCGATCCGCGTCGCGTCTCGGTGTCGCACGTCAGAAGCCGAGACGACCCAGCTGCTTCGGGTCGCGCTGCCATTCCTTCGCGACCTTGACGTGCAGCCCGAGGAACACCCGGGTACCGAGAAGGTCCTCGATGCCCACGCGCGCGCGCCGCCCCACGTCGGCGAGACGCTTGCCCTTGTGGCCGATGATGATCGCCTTCTGGCTGTCACGCTCGACCACGATCGATGCGTGGACGTCGGTCAGGTCGGTACCCTCGCGCGGGGCGATGTCGTCGATCACGACCGCGATCGAGTGCGGCAGCTCGTCGCGCACGCCGTCGAGCGCGGCCTCACGGATCATCTCCGCGATCCGGTCTTCCTCCGACTCGTCGGTGGTGACGCCTTCGCCGTAGAGCGCTGGCCCCTCGGGCATGAGGGAGAGCACCTCGTCGGCGAGGACCTCGAGCTGGTCGTTCGTGAGCGCGGAGATCGGGATCACGGCGTCCCAGTCCTCGCGAAGCGCATCCACCTCCATGAGTCGTTCGGTGATGTCGTCGCGGCTGGCCGCATCCGTCTTCGTGACGATCGCGATCTTCTTGGCGCGGCGATATCCGTCGAGCGACGCGGCGATGCGGCGATCACCGGGACCGACCTTCTCGGTCGCAGGCACGCAGAAGCCGATGACGTCGACGTCGCCGAGAACCTGCTCGACGAGATCGTTCAACCGCTCGCCCAGGAGCGTGCGGGGCTTGTGGATGCCGGGGGTGTCGACGATGACGAGCTGCCCCTCCGGGCGGTTGACGATTCCGCGGATCGCCCGTCGTGTCGTCTGGGGCTTCTCGCTCGTGATCGCGATCTTCTCGCCGACCAGTGCGTTCGTGAGAGTCGACTTCCCGACGTTCGGCCGTCCCACGAAGGTCACGAATCCGCTTCGCGTCTGCTCAGTCATCGTCGTCATCTCTCTCATCTGCGGTCGATTCCGCGTCGTTCTCTGCTCGTTCGACGAAGACCGTCGCGATTCCGCGGCCTCGCCCTCTGGAGGCTCCGCCGGTGAGCGTCAGTCCGTCGACCGTCGCCGTGGCTCCCGGCTGCGGAACCTGTCCGAGCGCCTTGCCGAGCAGACCTCCTATGGAGTCGACGTCCTCATCCTCCAGTTCGAGGCCGAAGAGATCGCCGACATCCTCCAATGAGAGTCGCGCGCTCACGCGATAGCGTCCGTCGCCGAGTTCGACGACTTCAGCCGATACCTGATCGTACTCGTCGGAGATCTCGCCCACGAGTTCCTCGATGAGGTCCTCGAGCGTCACGAGGCCCGAGATTCCGCCGTGTTCGTCGATCACCAGGCACACGTGCACGGCGTCCCGCTTCATCTGCTGCAGGAGCGTCTCCGCGCGCATGGACTCGGGGACGAAGGTCGCCGGCCGCGAGATCGGACGGATGGATGCAGCACGCCACGCGTTCTCGTCTCGGAAGGCGAACAGCACGAGGTCCTTGAGGTAGAGCACTCCGACGACATCGTCGGCGTCGTCGTCGACCACGGGCATGCGTGAGACGCCGCGCTGCAGGAACAACGTCATGGCCTCGCTCGTCGTCGCTGTCGCGTCGACAGTCACCATCTCGGTTCGCGGCACCATCACCGCACGCACGAACTGGTCGGTGAAGTCGAAGACGGAGTGGATGAGGTCGCGGTCGTCCGCCTCGATCAGGTCGTTCGAGGCTGCCTCGTCGACCATGCTCAGCAGCTGCTCCTCCGACGTGAACGAGCTGCGCCCGCGCCCTGGAGTCACCCGGTTGCCGAGCACGACGAGACCCTGGGCGAGCGGCCCGAGGATGACGCGCAGCCCGCGGACCACCGGCGCATTCGCGCGTAGCATCCCCTCGGCATGGTGACGACCGAAGGATCGAGGACTCGCCCCGACCAGCACGAAGCTGATGCCCGTCATCAGCAGCGCAGCGGCGAGCATCGCCCACCAGATGTTCTCGAACAGGATGCTGAACGCGACCGTGACCAGCACCGCTGCGGCCGTCTCGGCGAGAACGCGGATGAAGGCGACGGCGTTGACGTGAGCGTCAGGATCGGCGGCGATGCGGGCCAGCTGCCGGGCGTTGCGCCCTTCTGTGCCCATCTCGGCGATGTCGGAGCGCGACGTGACGCCGAAGGCCGCATCGATCGCAGCCATGAGCCCACCGAACGCGACCAGCAGAACGGCGCCGGCGAGAAGGAGGGCCGCGGTCATCGTCGACGTTCAGACGCGGCGAAGCCCTGGATGAGCTCCTTCTGCAGTCCGAACATCTCGCGCTCCTCATCGGGCTCGGCGTGGTCGAACCCGAGCAGGTGGAGAAGGCCGTGCGTGGTCAGCAGGATCAGCTCGTCCATCAGCGTGTGACCGGCCGCCTGAGCCTGTGCCTCGGCGACCTGCGGGCACAGCACGATGTCTCCGAGCAGCCCGGGGGCCGTGGGGCGATCCTCGGTGCCGGGGCGCAGCTCGTCCATCGGAAAACTGAGCACGTCCGTGGGGCCGGGCTCGTCCATCCACTGCACGTGGAGTGCTTCCATGGCGCCCTCGTCGACGAGCACGATCGCGACCTCGGCATCAGGGCTGACATGCATCTGCGCGAGGTTGAAGTCGGTCAGTCGCTGCAGCACCGTCTCGTCGACATCGATGGCCGACTCGTTGTTGATCTCGATCATGGCTGTGCTCGTTTCATCAGGAGAGGCCGCGTTTCGGCATCCGGTCCCGGGGTCCTGGTCGTTGTGCACCTCGGCGGTCGGCGCGATTGGCGAACTCGGCAGCCTGCTCGCGCTCGAAGCGCTGAGCGGTGCGGCGTTCGTCGTACTCGCTGTACGCGTCGACGATGCGGCCGACAAGAGAGTGACGCACCACGTCCTCGCTCGTGAGGCGGGCGAAGTGGATGTCGTCGATGCCGTCGAGCACACGCGTCACCAGACGCAGTCCTGACGAACCCTGGGGAAGATCCACCTGGGTGATGTCACCCGTGACGACCATCTTCGAGCCGAAGCCGAGACGCGTCAGGAACATCTTCATCTGCTCGGGCGTCGTGTTCTGCGCCTCGTCGAGCACGACGAACGAATCGTTGAGCGTGCGGCCGCGCATGTACGCGAGCGGTGCCACTTCGATCGTCCCCGTCGCCATCAGGCGAGGGACGATCTCGGGGTCCATCATCTCGTTCAGCGCGTCGTAGAGCGGGCGCAGATACGGGTCGATCTTGTCGGTGAGAGTGCCGGGCAGGAAGCCCAGTCGCTCACCGGCCTCGACCGCCGGACGCGTGAGGATGATCCTGGTGACCTCCTTGCGCTGCAGCGCCTGGACGGCCTTCGCCATCGCGAGGTAGGTCTTTCCGGTACCGGCCGGGCCGATGCCGAAGACGATCGTGTTCTCCTCGATCGCGTCGACGTACTCCTTCTGGCCGAGGGTCTTGGGTCGGATGACCTTGCCCCTGGTCGACAGGATGGCCTCGCCGAGCACCTCGCTGGGGCGCGGGCCGCCATCATTGCGCAGGAGGCGCGCAGAACTGGCCACATCACTCGGAGCGAGATCGTGCCCGGCCTTCGTCATGGTCATCAGCTCGTCGACCAGTGTCTTCGCCTGCGCGACGGCGTCAGCGGCGCCCGTGAGCGTGATCTCGTTGCCTCGCACGAGCACCTGCACGTCGCGGTGCTCCTTCTCGAGCATCCGCAGCAGTCGGTCCTGGGGGCCGAGGAGCTGCACCATGGCGACACCGTCGGCGTAGATCTTCTCGACGGCGGTGTCGGATGCGGTCACGGAATCGTTTTCGTCAGAAGCCAACGAGCTTGTTCTCCTCGATGTTGCCGAGCACATGGACGTGCACGTGGAAGACGGACTGGGCGGCGCTCGCGCCGTTGTTGAAGATCAGGCGGTATTCGCCGTTCGCGTGCTCAGACGCGAGCTGCGCAGCCGCTGCGACCATCTCCGCGAGAAGACCGGGGTCACCGGCTGCGAGCTCCGTGACGTCGCGATAGTCCTCGGTCTTGGGGATCACGAGCGCATGCAGCGGCGCCTGCGGGTTGATGTCACGGATCGCGAACACCCGACCGGTGTCGAGCAGGATCTCGCCCGGGATGTCACCGTTCAGGATGCGCGTGAAGATCGAGGGCTCGGACATGATCCCAGTCTACTGATCGCAGCGCGGACGGGCCCGTCGCGCGATCACCAGCGACCGAGCGCCACGGACAGGACCGCGATCGCTGCGGGGCCTGCCGTCGAGGTGCGCAGCACCGTGTCGCCGAGCAGCACGCGTTCGGCACCGGCGTCAGACAGCTTCGCCAGTTCGTCGTCCGAGATGCCGCCTTCCGGACCGACCACGAGCACGAGGTCTCGCCCGTCGGGCTCGAGCTCCGACAGCCGGGTGGTCGCGCTCGGATCGAGCAGCAGCACGCGCTCGGATGACGCACGCTTCACGAGATCTGCGGTCGAGGCCGGGGCCGACACCTCAGGAACCCATGCACGATGCGCCTGCTTGGCTGCCTCGCGGACGATGGTCGCCCAGCGCTCTCGGCCTTTGACCGCCTTGGCGCCCTCCCACCTCGAGATGCTGCGGCTCGCCTGCCACGGCACGATCTCGTCGACACCGAGCTCGCAGGCGGCCTGCACCGCGAGCTCGTCGCGATCGCCCTTCGCCAGTGCCTGCACGAGGACGAGACGAGGACTGGGCGCGGGCTCTGCCGATCGCTCGGAGACACGGACCTCGACACGGGAGGGCGAGACCTCCTCGGCGACGCCGGTGAGCCACACCCCCGCACCGTCGCCGACGGTCACCGCCTCGCCGACGCGGAGACGGCGGACCACCGCGGCGTGCTTGGCCTCAGCCCCGGTGAGCGACACGAGGCCGCCGACCGCGGCATCCGACGATGATTCGACGAGGAAGTGCAGAGCCATGAGCGCCGTCCGGGTCAGTGCGAGCGGAAGCGGTCGCGGAGCTTCGAGAAGAGTCCCTGCTGGAACTGCGCCAGCTGGGGGCCCGGTGCCTTCGTCTTCTTCGCGAAGTCCTCGATGAGCGCCCGCTGCGCGGAATCGAGCTTGGTCGGGGTGACCACCTGGACGCCGACGCGCAGATCGCCGCGCTGGCTGCCCCGCAGCGGAGTGATGCCGCGACCCTTGATCGTCAGGACGTCGCCGGACTGCACGCCGGAGCGGACCTCGAGGTCGACCTCGCCGTCGAGCCCCTGGATCGTAGTCTCGGTGCCGAGGATCGCGTCGGGCATCGAGACCTCCAGCGTCGCCAGCAGGTCATCGCCGTCACGGCTGAACGAAGGATGAGGATTGACGGTGACCTCGACGTACAGGTCGCCGTTCGGGCCGCCGGCCTTGCCGACCTCGCCGGAACCGGGAAGCTGCAGACGCAGACCCGTCTCGACGCCGGCCGGGATGTCGAGCGAGACGGTGCGACGCGAGCGCACGCGTCCCTGGCCGCCGCAGGTGCCGCACGGGTAGGGGATGGTCGTGCCATAGCCTTCGCAGGTGCCGCACGGCTGGGAGGTGACGACGTTGCCGAGCAGGCTGCGCACCTGGCGCTGCACGTGACCGGACCCTCCGCAGATGTCGCAGGTGACGGGCGACGTGCCCTCCTGACAGCACGAGCCGTTGCACGTCTCGCACAGGACGGCCGTGTCGACCTCGATGTCGCGGTGCGCACCGAACACGACGTCGCCCAGATCGAGCGTCACGCGGACCAGGGCGTCCTGCCCGCGCTCACGGCGAGACCGCGGGCGCGCTCCCCTGCCGCCGCCTTGACCCGCCCCGAAGAAGGTCTCGAAGATGTCACCGAAACCGCCGAAGCCGCCGAAGTTGCCGGCAGCGCCGTCTCCTCCGCCCATGTCGTAGCGACGACGCGAATCGTCGTCGCTGAGCACGTCGTACGCGTGCGTCACGAGCTTGAACCGCTCGGCGGCGTCTTCACCCGGGTTCACGTCGGGGTGGAGCTGACGAGCCAGACGTCGGTACGCCTTCTTGATCTCGTCGGTGGAGGCGTCGCGAGAGACGCCGAGTACCTCGTAGTGGTCTGCCACAATGGCCCTTCTGCGTGTGCTGTTCTCTGGGCGCCCGCGTCAGCGGGACGCCTCGTCTTCATCGAGCATCCGCGAGAGATAGCGGGCGACAGCCCGCGCAGCCGCGAGATTGCTCGGATAGTCCATGCGCGTCGGCCCCATCACGCCGACACGCGCCGTGCCGCTGGGTGCGGCGTAGTTGCTGGCCACGATCGATGCCTCGCCGAGGCCGAACGAGGCGTTCTCCGTGCCGATGCTGGCTGCAAGGCCATGTGAGTCCGCCTCCATCTCGCTCATCAGGCGCAGCAGGGTGACCTGCTCTTCGATCGCCTCGAGCAGAGGGTGGATGCTGCCGCGGAAGTCCTGCTCGCGTCGCGCGAGGGTCGCCGCTCCCGCCATCACCAGGCGCTCCTGACGGAAAGCACCGAGCTCATCGATGATGATCGTCGCGAGTGCCCGCAGCGCGACGTCGCCGGAGTACTCGTCTGCGGCGAGCAGGTTCTGCAGCCGCTCGGCCGCATCGCTCACCGCTCGCCCAGTGATGAGCGCCGACAGCCGCGCACGGAGGATCGCCATGTCGGCTTCGTCGACATCGACCGGCAGCGGCGCCATGCGCTGGGAGACCCCGCCCGCATCGGTGACGAGCACGATCAGCAGCCGGTTGGACGACAACGCGACGAGTTCGAGATGGGTCAGGTGCGCCCGTGCGAACGACGGGTACTGAGCGAGGGCGACCTGGCCCGTGAGCTGGGTGAGCACGCGGACCGTGCGCACCATCAGGTCGTCGAGGTCGGAGGGCGCCGTCAGGAACGATTCGATCGCCGTGCGCTGCGCGACCGTGAGCGGGCGCAGCTGCGCGAGGTGGTCGACGAAGACCCGGTAACCCTTGTCGGTCGGGACTCGACCCGACGATGTGTGCGGCGCGGCGATGAGCTCTTCGTCTTCGAGCAGTGCCATGTCGTTGCGGATCGTCGCGGCGGAGACACCGAACGAATAGCGGTCGACGATCGATCGACTGCCGACCGGCTCGTGCGTCTCGACGTAGTCCTGCACGATCGCGCGAAGAACCTGGAGGCCTCTTTCACTGACCATCGCAACTCCCTCCCTCTGGCACTCACTGGGTACGAGTGCCAATTCTACCCGCCGATGCGGGTGCCGCGCTGATCCCCCTACGATGACGGGTATGAGTGTCGCGCCGCAGGCCACCGTGTCCACCGGAATCGTGCGGGGCGAAGCGATCGACGGCGTGCGTCGCTACCTCGGCATCCCGTACGCCGCCGCCCCGTTCGGGCCCAACCGCTTTCGTGCGCCGCAGCCCGCTCCCGCGTGGGAGGGCGTCCGAGACGCCACGGCATTCGGTCCGACGGCTCCTCAGCATCCGTACCCCGGCGCGATCGGCGACCTTCTGGGTTCGGTCGAGATCCCGGGAGATGAGATCCTCTCGGTCAACGTCTGGGCGCCTGATGATGCCGCGGGCGCGCCCGTCGTCCTCTGGATCCATGGCGGTGCGCTCGAGCGGGGAACCGCCGCACTCCCCCTCTACGACGGGGCCGCGTTCGCCCGAGCCGGGATCGTGTTCGCGTCGATCAACTACCGTCTGGGCTCCGAGGGCTTCTCGGTGCTCGACGGTGCCCCTCGGAATCTCGGCCTGCAGGACGCCGCGGCCGGACTCGCCTGGGTGCACGGCGAGATCGCCTCGTTCGGCGGCGACCCGTCGCAGATCACGGCCATGGGCGAATCTGCCGGGGGCGCGATCGTCGCCGGCCTGCTCGCGAACCCCTCGTCGCGCTCGCTGATCGCGCGGGCGATCATCGAATCCGGACCGCTCGAGGCGCAGACCGCGAAGAAGGCGGGCCGCGTCACGGCGCAGCTGGCGAAGAGGCTCGGCATCAGAGCCGACCGCGCGGGCTTCCTCGACGCGTCTCCTGCGAAGCTGCTCCATGCGCGCAGGCGACAGGCCGCCGGTTCGTCGCCGCTGGGCGGGGCGCCCGGGTTCCAGTTCGCGGTGGATGCCGATTCGCTTCCGCGGTCGCCGCACGAGGTCCTCGCCGACACCGAGGTCCCGCTTCTCATCGGGAGCAACACGGACGAGTATCGTCTCTGGTTCCCTCCGGCAGCCCTCGCCGGAATCAGTCCGGCGAAGCTGCTGCTCGCACGGCTCGCCCTGCGGATCCCGAGGACGGCCGTCGCGGCATATCGTGCGACCTTTCCCGGAGCCTCCACGGGCGAGATCTTCGGCCAGCTCGCCACCGACATCATGCTGCGCGCGCCGCTGACCCGGCTGGCCCAGTCGCGCATGGCGCCGACCTATGTCTACGAGTTCGCCTGGCAGAGCCGGGTCCGCGATCTGCGTGCTGCCCACGCTCTGGAACTGGGCTTCGTGTTCGACCGACTCGGCGACCCCGAAGCGCAGCGGCTCGCCGGGACGGACGCGCCGCAGAACCTCGCAGACGAGATGCACTCGGCGTGGATCGCCTTCATCAAGACAGGTGACCCGGGCTGGCCGCGGTTCGGCCCCGAACGGATGACGCGCCTGTTCGACACCCAGACCTCGACCGTGGCGCAGCGACGCACAGAGGCACTCGACCTGCTGCCGTAGCGACCCCGACCCGTGGTCAGTCCGTGAGCTCGCGCACCACGGCGTCGGCGAGCAGGCGCCCATGAAGTGTGAGCTGCACGCGCCCGCGCACCGCGGCGGCGGGGTCGACGAGGCCGTCCGCGATCAGGCCGGCGACACGCGTGCGCTTGTCCGGCTGCAGGTCGGCGACCGCTATCCCTTCGCGGATGCGGCTCAGCAGCAGAACACGCTCGAGGGTCCTTGATTCCGCATCGGGACGCTCGGTACCGGCGGCCGGCGACTCCTCGGCGGCGAGACGCTGCGCATAGGCGGCCGGGTGCTTCACGTTCCACCACCGGAGTCCTGCGACGTGGCTGTGCGCGCCGGGGCCGAAGCCCCACCAGTCGCTCCCGCGCCAGTACGCGAGGTTGTGTCGCGAGCGCTGATCCACAGTGCGCGACCAGTTGCTGATCTCGTACCAGTCGAAGCCCGCCGCTGCGAGACGCGCATCGGCGAGCTCGTACATGTCGGCCTGCAGGTCGTCGTCCGGCGCCGGCACCTCACCTCGGCGGATCTGCCGCGCGAGCTTCGTGCCGTCCTCGATGATCAGCGCATAGGCCGAGATGTGGTCCGACTCGAGTGCGAGCGCCGCGTCGAGCGACGCCTCCCAGTCAGCCAGCGACTCCCCCGGCGCTCCGTAGATGAGGTCCACGCTGACCGCCAGGCCTGCGTCCTTCGCGGCGGCGACCGCTGTCGTCACGTTCTCGGGGCGATGGGTGCGGTCGAGAGCGGCGAGCACATGCGGCACTGCCGACTGCATGCCGATCGAGAGCCTCGTCACACCGGCATCCGCGAGGGTGCGGGCGACCTCGGGCGTCACCGTGTCGGGGTTCGCCTCTACCGTGACCTCGGCGCCGTCGACGAGCCCGAACGCCTCGGTCGCCGCACCCAGCATCCGGGCGAGATCCCCAGCGGGCAGAAGCGTCGGGGTGCCTCCGCCGAAGAACACGGTGTCCATCGGGCGCAGCGCGCCCGCATCCGCGAGAACGTGCTTCGCCAGATCGATCTCGGCGATCAGCGTCGAGGCGTAATCCTCCTGCTTCGCACCGCGAAGCTCGCCGGACGTGTAGGTGTTGAAGTCGCAGTAGCCGCAGCGCACCCGGCAGAAGGGGACGTGCAGATAGGCCGAGAACGGCACAGCCGGGTCGATCGCGAGATCGGACGGAAGGCGTCCGTCAGCCGGTGCCGGATCACCCAGGGGAAGGGGCCCGGCCATCAGAGAACTACGGCCATCAGACCGGAGTCGCGTAGAGCGGAGAGATCGCCCGCAGGTAGCGTGCGAACAGCTCGCGGCGGCGGCGCTTCACGAGCGCGGGAACGACGCGGTACAGCAGGGAGTTGGGCGCATCGAATGCGCGCACCGAGAACCACACCTCGTCGTTGTCCTCGCGCCAGTCGATGTCGAAGGATTCCTCACCGCGCACGACGGAGCCGCCGACCGTGCCCAGCACGAACCCGATGCGGCGCTTCTCCTCGGTGACCGAGATCACGCGGAGTTCGGCATCCGCCCGCATCCCGCTCACACGCCCGTGCAGGCGGAGCGTCATCCCCGGCCCCGCGAACGGAGTGCCCTCGGCATCGAAGCGCTGCTCGACGTCGGTCTTGCTCGGGGCGATCGGGTTGCCCTCCGCATCGAAGCTCACTCCGGCGTAGGCGGGGCCCGGTGCCGGGCGGACATCCTCGACGCTCAGGCCCGAGGCGCGCTGCGCCGTCCAGGTCAGGAGCGATTCACCGGCGGACTGGAAGCGTTCGATGCCGCTGCCGATCCGCCAGGAGTTCTCCGCCGGGAGGCTGCGCTCCGGCGGGTACTGCATCAGATCGGGCGCGTGGGTCGCACCCACGGCCGCATAGTCCACCGTGTCGTCTCGGAAAGTCCCGCGCCGCATGATTTCCAGCCTACTTCCCGTTCCCTGGACGGTCACCCCTCACGCGCCGAGCATGCCCGGCTCGTGGGCTTCTACTTCTTGTCCTTGCCCTCGACGTCGCCGGAGAGCGCGGCGATGAACGCCTCCTGCGGCACCTCGACACGGCCCACCATCTTCATGCGCTTCTTGCCCTCTTTCTGCTTCTCGAGGAGCTTGCGCTTGCGGCTGATGTCACCGCCGTAGCACTTGGCGAGCACGTCCTTGCGCAGCGCCCTGATCGTCTCGCGGGCGATGATCCTGGCGCCGATGGCGGCCTGGATCGGCACCTCGAAGTTCTGGCGAGGGATCAGCTTGCGCAGACGCTCCGTCATCAGCGTGCCGTAGGCGTAGGCCTTGTCGCGGTGCACGATCGAGCTGAACGCGTCGACCTTGTCGCCCTGCAGGAGGATATCGACCTTGACCAGGTCCGCCTCCTGCTGTCCGGCGGGCTCGTAGTCGAGCGAGGCATAGCCCTGGGTCTTCGACTTGAGCTGATCGAAGAAGTCGAAGACGATCTCACCGAGCGGCATCATGTAGCGGAGCTCGACGCGCTCCTCGGAGAAGTACTCCATGCCCAGCAGTGCTCCGCGACGCGACTGGCAGAGCTCCATCACGGTGCCGACGTAGTCCTTGGGCAGCAGGATGGCCGTCTTGACCATCGGCTCCGACACCGAGCCGATGCGACCGTCGGGGTACTCGCTCGGGTTCGTGACCGTCACGGTCTCGCCGGTGTCTGAGGTGAGCACCTCGTAGATCACGCTGGGTGCGGTCGTGATGAGGTCGAGACCGAACTCGCGCTCGAGCCGCTCGGTGATGATCTCGAGGTGCAGAAGACCGAGGAACCCGCAGCGGAAGCCGAAGCCGAGGGCGACCGACGTCTCGGGCTCGTACTGCAGTGAGGCGTCGGAGAGCTTGAGCTTGTCGAGCGCCTCGCGGAGCTCCGCGTAGTCGCTGCCATCGATCGGGTAGACCCCCGAGAAGACCAT
The DNA here is from genome assembly GCF_038397735.1 of Microbacterium sp. LWH13-1.2. NCBI lineage: Bacteria > Bacillati > Actinomycetota > Actinomycetes > Micrococcales > Microbacteriaceae > Microbacterium > Microbacterium sp. LWH13-1.2. The sequence goes on from NZ_CP151635.1 coordinate 1,680,930, forward strand.
GGGCTTCGGGTCGGTGTAGCCGGCGAGAGCCTCGGTCGCGGGCCTGCGCGCCGTCGTGACGGTGTCGCCGACCTTGGAGAGCCGCACGTCCTTCACGCCGGTGATGAGGTAGCCGACCTCGCCGACGCCCAGCCCCTTGGTGGGCACGGGTTCGGGGCTCGACACGCCGACCTCGAGCGCCTCGTGGGTCGCGCCCGTGGACATCATCTGGATGCGCTCGCGGGGCGACAGGCTGCCGTCGATCATTCGGACATAGGTGACGACTCCTCGGTAGGCGTCGTAGACGGAGTCGAAGATCATGGCTCGGGCAGGCGCGTCGGCGTCGCCGACGGGCGCCGGGATCTCCTTGACCAGGCGGTCGAGCAGCTCCTCGACCCCCACCCCTGTCTTGCCCGAAACCCGCAGCACGTCCTCCGGCTTGCCGCCGATGAGGGATGCCAGCTCCTTGGCGTACTTGTCGGGATCGGCCGCCGGCAGATCGATCTTGTTCAGCACCGGGATGATGTGCAGATCGTTCTCGAGAGCCAGATAGAGGTTCGCGAGCGTCTGGGCCTCGATGCCCTGTGCGGCGTCGACGAGCAGGATCGCTCCCTCGCACGCGGCGAGAGAGCGGGACACCTCATACGTGAAGTCGACGTGGCCGGGGGTGTCGATCATGTTGAGCGCGAAGGTCTCGCCATCGATCTCCCACGGCATCCGCACGGCCTGGCTCTTGATCGTGATGCCGCGCTCGCGCTCGATGTCCATGCGGTCGAGGTACTGGGCGCGCATGTCACGGTCCGAGACCACGCCGGTGATCTGGAGCATGCGGTCGGCGAGGGTCGACTTGCCGTGATCGATGTGCGCGATGATGCAGAAATTGCGGATCTGCTTCGCAGGCGTCGCGGCAGGCTGAAGAGGAGTGAGGGCGCGTGGTGACATGTCCCGTCGATTCTACGGTGAGGCGAGGCTTATGCTCGCTTCGGCCGATCCGGTGATATTCTGCCGAGGTTGCCCGGGAGCCATCCGTGACACCGGATCCCGTGAGCGATAAGACTCCGTCACAGACCACGTGCAGGCGTCGTGTCGCGCAGATCGGCAGATGGTGATTGACTGTCTTCCCGGCTCAGCGTTGCGTCGGCGGATCCCGCGCGCGCCTGTAGAAGAGAAAGAATCATCACCTTGATCAAGTATCTGTTGCGCCGCCTGTTCGGTTGGGTGCTGATGATCGTCATCGCGACGAACATCACCTACTTCCTCGCGTGGCTCTATCTCGACCCGGAGAACAACTACGTCGGGCGGCGTCCTCCACTGTCGGCGGATCAGATCGACAACCTCCTGCGTCCGCGCAACCTGAGCGAGTCGGTACCTCTCATCGAGCGGTGGTGGACGTGGTTGTCCAACATCCTCTTCCACTGGAACTGGGGTCTCAGCCCCACGGGTGAGTCCGTCAACGAGCAGGTCGCCTACCGCGTCTGGATCAGTGCCGAGCTCGTGCTCGGTGCGACGATCATCACGACGATCCTCGGCATCGCCCTCGGCGTGTACACCGCTTCGCGGCAGTACAAACTCGCCGACCGTATCGGTCAGGGCACCAGCATCATCACGATGAACATCCCCACGGTGGTCGCAGGCTTCGCCCTGGTCCTCCTGGCGATCAACTTCAACAACGCCGTCGGCACGACGGTCTTCTACGTGGTGGGTTCGTCCAGTCAGGGGGTGGAGGGCTTCTTCCCCGTCCTCATAGATGTGCTGCAGCATCTGACGCTCCCCACATTGGGCCTCGTGCTCACGGGATATGCGTCCATCCACTTCCTGCAGCGCTCGCTGCTGCTCGACAACATCAAGGCCGACTACGTGCGCACGGCGCGCGCGAAGGGCCTGACCAAGCAGCAGGCGATCCGCAAGCACGCGCTGCGGACATCGCTGATCCCGGTCACGACGCAGGTCGCCTTCACGATCCCCGCGGTCTTCACCGGCGCGGTGCTCACGGAGACGATCTTCAACTGGAACGGAATGGGTCGCTACTTCATCCAGACCCTCAACAACAACGACATCCACGGCGTGGTCGCGGTCGCGGCATTCGGCGCCCTGATGACGGCGATCGGCGCCATCCTCGCGGATATCGCCGTGGTCGTCCTCGATCCGAGAGTGCGGGTGAGCTGATGGCTCTGGAAAGCATCGGGGTCTCCCCCGAGATCGCGGAAACGCCCGAACGTCCGAAGAACCGCAAGCGGACCTCCATGCTGACGCTGTACAGGCGTCGCTTCATGCGCAACCGCGGCGCGCTGATCGGCGTCGTGATCCTGGCTCTGCTGGTGGTGTTCGCGATCGTCGGGCCTCTCATCGCTCCCTATTCGCACACCGACCTCGACTTCCTCGCGCTGCGCCAGGCGCCCTCGGCCGAGCACTGGTTCGGGACGAACGGATCGGGCAACGACAACTTCGCCCAGGTGGCCGTCGGACTCCAGCGGTCCATGATGATCGCCGCGCTCGTCGCGATCGGCACCACGGTCGTATCGGCGCTCGTCGGCGCCACCGCCGCCTATTTCGGCGGCCGATACGAGCGGATCATGCTCGCGATCATCCACTTCATGATGGTGGTGCCGAACTTCCTGATCCTCGCGATGATCTCGAACGACGCCGGCGGAAACTGGCTCGTCATCTCGCTCGTGATGATCTTCGTCGTCGGCTGGTTCTTCCCTGCCCGCATCATCTGGACGCTCTCGCTCTCGATCCGCGAGCGCGAGTACGTGCACGCCGCACGGTACGCCGGTCTCTCGGGCATGCGCATCGTCATCCGCCACATGCTGCCGAACATCGGTTCGCTGCTCGTGATCAACTTCACGCTCGGCGTCGTCTCGGCCGTGCTCACCGAGACCGCGCTCTCGTTCCTCGGCTTCGGTGTGAAGCTGCCGGATGTCTCGCTCGGTGCGCTCATCGGGTACGGCTCCAGCACGCTCGTGAGCGCTCCGTGGCTGTTCTACTTCCCCGCGGCGGCGCTGACGCTGCTCACCGTCTCGATGGCTCTCATCGCCGACGGTCTGCGCGACGCCCTCGATCCGACCTCGGCGGCTGGAGGTCGCGCATGAGTACTGTTCTGTCCGTCCGCGACCTCAAGGTCAGCTTCCCGTCCGAAGCGGGCCGCGTCGACGCCGTGCGCGGCGTCTCGTTCGACCTCGAAGCGGGAAAGACGCTCGGCATCGTCGGCGAGTCCGGCTCGGGCAAGTCCGTCACGTCGCTCGCGATCATGGGCCTGCTCGACGACAACGCCAAGGTCACCGGATCCATCGTCTACGACGGCCAGGAGCTGCTCGGCAAGACCGACAAGCAGCTCTCGGTCATCCGCGGCAACGGCATGGCGATGGTCTTCCAGGACCCGCTCACCTCGCTCACCCCGGTTTTCACGATCGGCGACCAGCTGATCGAGGCACTGACCGTGCACCGCCGACTGTCGAAGAAGGAGGCCTGGGACCGCTCGGTCGAGCTGCTGAAGCTCGTCGGGATCCCCGAGGCCGAGCGCCGCATGAAGGCGTTCCCGCACGAGTTCTCCGGCGGCATGCGCCAGCGCGTCGTGATCGCGATCGCGATGGCCAACGACCCGAAGCTGATCATCGCCGACGAGCCGACCACCGCTCTCGACGTCACCATCCAGGCGCAGATCCTCGAGCTCATGGAGAAGGCCCAGGCCGAGACCGGCGCCGCGATGATGATCATCACCCACGACATGGGCGTGGTCGCGAAGACGGCCGACGACGTGCTCGTGATGTACGCGGGCAAGCCCGTCGAGCAGGCGCCGGTGCGCGAGCTCTTCTACCGCACCCGGATGCCGTACTCGATCGGCCTCCTCGGGGCCATCCCTCGCGTGGACAAGACCGAGAAGGTGCCGCTGATCCCGATCAAGGGCAACCCGCCTCTGCTGATCAACCTGCCGGACGCGTGCCCCTTCGCGGCTCGCTGCCCGATCGCGATCGACGCATGCCGTGAGCGCGAGCCCGAACTGCTGCCCGTCACCACGAGTGGCCACGCGAATCACTCTGTCGCCTGCATCCGCGCGAACGACATCGATGACGACGGGAAGATCGGCGGACTGCCGGTGTTCCCCGTCCCGGAGATCCCTGAGAGCTCGCTCGCCAAGGTGCCGCGCGAGGAACGACCGATCACGCTCGAGGCCGTCAACCTGAACAAGACGTTCCCGCTGATGAAGGGTGCTTTCTTCAAGCGCAAGGTAGGCGAGGTGCGCGCGGTCAAGGGCATCAGCTTCGACATCCGTCAGGGCGAGACCCTCGCGATCGTCGGCGAGTCCGGCAGCGGCAAGACGACCACCCTGCTGCAGATCATGGATCTCGTCACCCAGGAGGACGGCGACATCCGCATCGGCGGCACGAGCGTCGCCGACATCAAGAACCGGGCGGAGGAGCGCAAGCTCCGTCGTGACCTGCAGATCGTGTTCCAGGACCCGATGGGCGCACTGGACCCCCGCATGACGGTCTGGGACATCATCGCCGAGCCGATGTTCGCGATCGGTATGAGCAAGGACGACGTGTTCGACCGCGTCGAGGAGCTCATGGGACTCGTGGGTCTCGACCCGGCACACAGCGACCGCTTCCCGCAGGCGTTCTCGGGAGGACAGCGCCAGCGCATCGGCATCGCCCGCGCGCTGTCGACGAACCCCAAGATCGTCGTGCTCGACGAGCCGGTGTCGGCCCTGGACGTCTCGATCCAGGCCGGTGTCATCAACCTGCTCGACGAGCTCAAGGCCAAGCTCGGCCTGTCGTACCTCTTCGTCGCGCACGATCTCGCCGTGGTCCGCCACATCGCCGATCGCGTCGCGGTCATGTACAAGGGATCGTTCGTCGAGCACGGCGATGTCGATCAGGTGTTCGACGATCCGCAGCATCCGTACACGAAGGCGCTGCTCTCGGCGATCCCGATTCCGGATCCCGACATCGAGCGCACCCGCGAGCGGATCATCCTCCCCGTCGAGGGGTTCGACGCCGAGGCAGTCGCGGCAGGCTGACCGGCGAGCGATGTGCACGGTCCGATAACGGTTCCGTGTCGCAGGGGTTTCGCCCCCAACATGCGGGGTTAGTCTGCCCCTATCCCAAGTAAGGCCGACAGGCACTAAGGAGTACCATGAAACGGCATCAGAAGCTGATGGGCATCGCTGCTCTCGGCGCCGCCTTCGCACTCGTCATGAGCGGGTGTGCACCGGCAGGCAACGGCGGCGGCAACAGCGGCGAAGGCGAAGCTCAGACGGTCGAGGGCGCGGACTACAACCCGCAGCCCCGCGAGAACCTCGCAGAGGGTGGCGAACTCCGCATCCCCATCTCGAACATCGCCGAGCAGCTGAACTATTTCCACAGCGACGGCGACGCTCGCGTCACCCAGGTCGGAACGTGGTTCCGCCCGCAGATCCTGCTCATGGATCCTGACGGCACCGTCAAGAAGAACGACGCGTACCTCGACGACTACTCCTTCGGTGTCGAAGACGGCAAGACCGTCCTGCACTTCAAGGTCAACGAGAAGGCTGTCTGGAACGACGGCACTCCGATCGACGTCACCGCTTTCAAGGCCACCTGGGAAGCCAACAACGGCACGAACGAGGAGTACCAGCCGAACGCGACCGACGGCTGGAAGGAGATCGAGTCCGTCGAGGCCGGCGAGAACGACCGCGACGTCATCGTCACCTTCAAGGGCGAGTTCGCCTGGCCCGAGATGGTCTACTCGCAGCTCCTGCACCCCGCCGTCAACACGCCTGAGCTCTTCAACACGGCGTTCCTCGGCGACTGGCACCCGGAGTGGGGCGCTGGCCCCTACACGGTCGACAACTTCGACAAGACCGGCGGCGTCGTCACTCTCGTCCCGAACGAGAAGTGGTGGGGCAACGCTCCGCTGCTCGACAAGGTCTCCTTCATCCAGATGGAGCCGACGGCTGCGGTCAACGCTCTGCGCAACGGCGAGGTCGACATGGCCGAGACCGGCAGCGCCGAGCTGCTCGCTCAGGTCGAGGGCCTCGAGGGCGTCAAGACCTACAAGGGTCAGGCGACCGCGAACGCGATCTTCACGCTCAACTCGTCGAACCCCGCACTCGCCGACCTCGATGTCCGCAAGGCCGTCTTCGAGGCGATCAACATCGAGCAGGTCAAGGACATCGTCTTCAACGGCCTGAACTACACCGAGGAGCCCGCCGGGTCCCTCACGCTGTTCTCGTTCCAGCCTGACTACGTGAACGCTCTGGAAGAGGCCGGTCGCAAGGACGGCGACACCGAGGGCGCCAACAAGCTTCTCGATGAGGCCGGCTGGGTCGCAGGCTCCGACGGCATCCGCGAGAAGGACGGCGTGCGTCTGTCGCTCGTCTTCCCGGTCCACTCCGACACCGAGACCGCCCGCGCCCGTTCGCTGGCCGTGCAGCAGCAGCTGAAGGAGGTCGGCGTCGAGGTGACGATCGACACCCGTCCGTCCGCCGACTTCGCCGAGGACTACACCACGCAGAACGGTGACATCTTCTTCCTCAACTTCACGTCGTCCGACCCGTTCGGTGCTGCCTGGTTCTGCCAGCTGTACTGCTCGGACAGCGGCCTGAACCTGTCGGGCACCGGCACCGAGGAGATCGACAAGATGATCCACGACGAGCTCGAGACGATCTCCGACCCGGTCGAGCAGACCAAGAAGGCCATGGAGATGGAGTCCGAGATCTTCGCGAAGACCTGGGGCATCATCCCGGTCCTCAACGGCCCGGAGATCTGGACCGTCAAGGAAGGCCTCGCCAACCTCACGCCCGAGCCCTACGTGGGTCTCGACCTCTTCGGCATCACGCCGGTGGAGAACGTGGGATACGAGAAGTAATTCCTGCGAAGACTGACTCGATCAGTTCTTCGGGAAGCGGGGTCGGTGGTTCATCCACCGGCCCCGCTTTCTCTATGCTGAACGCGTGAGCGTCCAGATCGTCTTCGTGCACGGCATCCGTACGTCCGCGACGATGTGGCGATCGCAGCTCGCGTTCCTCGAGGAGCAGGGCATCCCCGCGGTCGCTGTCGATCTTCCGGGTCACGGGACGCGCATGGCGGAGGACTTCACGCTGCACGAGGCGCTGCACACGATAGACGCCGCCGTCCGAGACGCCGCGACGCGAGGCCCGGTACTGCTGGTGGGGCACTCGATGGGCGGGCTGCTGTCGCTCGCCTATGTCGGCGGAGCGCAGACACCGCCGGTGGCAGGACTCATCGCAGCGTCGTGCACCTCGCTCCCCCGCGGTGCGGGTCTCGCCGCCTATCGAGTCATCGCGAGAGCAGTGGATCGCCTGCCCGATCGCGGGATGTGGATCACGAAGCGCATCCTCGAGGCGACGATCCCCGAAGAGACGCGCTCCGACTTCGCGGCCGGCGGCTATGCGCTCGACACGCAGGACACCGCGCTGCGCAACCTCTCAGCTCTTGACCTCGCGACGGCGGTCGGACGCATCCGTGTGCCGCTGTGGTTCGTCAACGGCCAGTGGGATCAGCTGCGGGTGAACGAGGCGCTGTTCCAGCGGCTCACGCCGCACGCCGAGCTCATCGTCGTCCCGCGCACGACGCACCTCGTGACGGCGATGCGCCCGCATGTCTTCAATGCCGTCGTCCGGCTCGCCGTCGCGTCGATAGAGTCTGGGGTCACGGCTCCCGAGACGGAGCCTGGTCCTGAGACAGACGGTGATCCTGTTTCTGACGAGCGGGCTGTCGCGCCAGAGCGGTGAGTACGCCGCCGACGAGCGAGAGCACTGCGGCTGCGGCGAACACGAGCCAGAAGCCGCCGACGAGCGCCACGAGGCCCGCACCGAGCACCGGACCGATCAGCTGGCCGAGAGCGGCAGTGACGTTGACGATCCCGAGGTCACGGGCGTGGTCCTTCTCATCCGGCAGCAGGTCGGCGGCGAAGGCCAGGCCGACGGTCGAGAACGCTCCGTAACCGAGCCCCATGAGCGCTGCGGCGATCATGGTCGCCTCGAAGGTCGGCACGACGACGATCACGACGCCCGACGCTGCCTGCACGAGCGTCGCCAGGATCGTGAGGGTGCGCCTGTTGCCGGTGCGGTCGGACACGATTCCGGTGAGCACCGACGCGAGCACGACGAACAGCGTGTAGACGACGATCAGCAGAAGCAGGTTGTCCTGCGCGACGACCGTCTCCTGGTGCAGGCCATGGAGCAGGAAGAAGAGGAATAGCGCCGTTCCGAGCGCGTTGCCGATGTTGGTGACCAGGCGCCCCCACAGCATCCAGGCGAAGTCCCGATCGCGAAGGGATGCCAGAAGACGACGGTCCCTGTCGACCGCTGCGGGCCTGATCGCCGCAGCCGACACAGGCGCGGGCGGATCGGGCAGCACGAGGGCGGCACCTGTGCCGATCACTGCGATCACCGCCGCGAGCAGCAGGTAGCCGTCACGGATTCCGAGGCCGAGGAGCACGACGAGTCCGACGCCGAGCACGATTCCCACCGCCTGGCTCGAGCCCACTGCTGCGGATGCCGCGCCGCGCTGCGTCGCGGGAAGCTGGTCGGCGATCAGGGCGATGAACGCGGCCGACGACACGGCCACACCGATCGTCACCCCGACCCAGGCTCCTCCGACAGCCCAGGGGCCCTCGCTGAACCCGGTGACGACGAGGAACACAGCAGTGACGACGACGCCGCCGATCGCCCAGGGACGCCTCCGACGCCTGCCGACGCCGGCACGGTCGGAGAGCGCGCCCGCGACGGGCCCGGCGATGATGCCTGCGAGTCCCCCGATGCCGAGCACGAAACCGGAGGAGACGACCCCGCTGATCCAGTCATCATCCGAAGTGTTGAGCTGCAACGGAAGGAGCAGCTGCACGGGAGTCAGCTGCACCGTCCAGATCGCCAGCCACGCGAGGGTGAACACCGTCATCCATCGCGCGCCGACCTTCTTCAGGGCGCTCACCTCTGTGCTGCCTGCGGGGTCGTCGCTGTCGCGCGGGAGCAGGGCGGGAGGGCAGAAGTCATGGCGCTCCTTGACGTCGATGTCACGACGAGGATGTCGGGACATTGATGATTGTGCACCCGGTGCCGTCCCGTGCGCGACCGAGTCTCGATACCGCCGCCGCGTTTCGTCACTGTCGTCGCGCACGACCCGCGCCCCGTTTAGGGCGAAACGCCCTGATGCTGGTAGAGTTGGTTCTTGGCTTGCGTGTGGGTTCTTCCCTCACGACCGCCGCGTGGAAGCCCTCTTCTTCTGCCGGCATTCCTAACAACTCCGTACAGAAAGCGTCCACACGTGGCAAACATCAAGTCGCAGATCAAGCGCAACAAGACCAACGACAAGGCTCACGAGCGCAACAAGGCCGTGAAGAGCGAGCTGAAGACGCACATCCGCGCGACGCGCGCCGCTGTCGTCTCCGGTGACAAGGCTGCAGCCGAGGCTGCTCTGAAGGCTGCTTCCCGCAAGCTCGACAAGGCCGTCAGCAAGGGTGTCATCCACCAGAACCAGGCTGCGAACCGCAAGTCCTCCATCGCCAAGCAGGTTTCCGCTCTCTGAGCCGATCCCCCGTTTGAGGGTGTGACAAGAGCCCGTCCCGTTCGCGGGGCGGGCTCTTTCGCGTGCGCTGGGCGTGCGGCGAGTTCTCGGCCAAGCAGTGTCGCGCCGCCATCACCCCGGACGGCGACGTGGCTCACTCTCCGAACGGCTGCCGAGTGGCGATCACCGTGAGCATGCGCTCGAGGGCGAAGATCGGATCGCGCGATGCACCCTTGACCTCGGCGTCTGCGCGGGCCGTGGCCTGGATGGCCATCCCGAGCGAGCGCTCGTTCCAGCCGGCGAGATCGCGCTTCGCGCGGTCGACCTGCCAGTCCTTCATGCCGAGGCGCTGCGCGAGCTGGCGACTGGGTTCGCGATTTCCGGCGACACGCGCCATGGTGCGCAGCTTCATCGCGAAGGCGGCCACCATCGGCACGGGATCGGCTCCCGAGGCGAGTGCGTGCCGCAGCGCGATGAGGGCCTCGCCGTAGCGCCCCGCGATCGCCGTGTCGGCGACGACGAACGCCGACACCTCGACTCGACCGCCGTAGTACTTGGTGACGACGTCTTCAGTGATGTCACCTTCGACATCGTTGATCAGCTGCTGGCATGCGGCCGCGAGTTCGGTGAGGTCGTCGGCGAACGCCGACACCAGGGCACGCAGCGCAGGGGGCGCGATACGCTTCTTGGCTGCCTTGAACTCCCCCGCCGCGAAGTCGACCCGATCACCGTCGCGCTTGATCGCCGGGCAGGGGATCTCGATGCCGTCGCCCGTGCCGGCGCGCAGCGCGTCGAGCAGCTTCTTGCCGCGGACGCTCGCACCGGTGTGCCGAAGGATGACGGTGGCACCCTCCTGCGGGTGATCGAGGTATGACACGGCCTCCTGGAGGAAGGCGTCCGAGCACTTCTCGACTCCCGAGACGCGCACGAGACGCGGCTCGCCGAAGAGTGACGGCGAGGTGAGCGAGAGAAGCGTGCCCGGCGCGTAGTCGTCGGCGCGCACGTCGGTGATCTCGAGCGCCGGATCTTCGGCGCGCAGGTAATCGCGAACCCCGGCGATCGCGCGCTCCGCACAGACTTCTTCAGGCCCGAAGACCAGGATGACGGGTGCGGGGCGGGGCTCTCGCCACGAGACCTGCGCGACCTTGGCCGTCTTCGCACCGCCGCGGGAGGGGGTACGAGAAGCAGCCATGTTCTCAGCCTACCGGGGGCCGCCGACGTCGATGTCGCGGTCATGGCGGCTGCTTCTCGGTCCAGAGCTGCAGCACGCCGTCGACGAGACCGACGAGGAGCCGCCCCTGTTGATCGGTCCTCAGCACGCGCGCGCCGGTGGCCGCGAGAGAAGCGAGTGTCTCAGCGCGCGGATGGCCGTAGTCGTTGTCCACGCCGGCGCTGAACAGCGCCACGATCGGATGCAGGTCGACGTAGAGCTCGGCGTCCTGATCGGCGCTCCCATGATGCGCGACCTTGACCACCGCGAAGCTCCCCCGAATGTGCGCGGTGCGCGACAGCATCCGCTGCGCCTCGGCCGAAAGGTCTCCGAGGAAGAGCGACCGCGGCACTCCGCCACCCCCGACTTCGAGCACCACGCTCTGGTCGTTTCCCGGTGGGAAGGCCGCAGATCCGCGCTGCGGCCAGAGCACCTGCCAGGATGCCGCTCCGAGCTCGCCGTGAAGCCCTGCCGCCGCCGAGGTCACCTTCGCCCCACCCTCGGCGAGGCGCTGCAGCATCGTCTCGTCGCCGCTCTCGCCCGTGGGTCCGTGCAGAACCGTGTCGACTCGCCCCCGAACGGCCTCCGCCCCACCCACATGATCCAGATCGAAGTGCGTGAGCACCAGCAGATCGATCCGATCGACGCCGAGCGTACGGAGGCAGGCAGCCACAGGCTCGGGGGCGGGGCCGGTGTCGATCAGAGCGATGCGGCCCTCCGATCTGATGACGAGGGCGTCGCCCTGACCGACATCGCACGCGGCCACCGACCAGGCCTCGGGGTTGGTCGCACTCGCCAGGGGGCCGTTGAGTGCGACGTGCGCACCGCCCAGAGCGAGCACGATCGCGAGAATGCCTGAGGCCACGCCCCGGACGACCTTTCCCCTGCGGACCCCGTCGACGAGGACGACCCCGATCGCTCCGCTCACGACAGCGACGAGTACGGCGCTGGCGATGCCGGGCTCCATCACGATCTGGGCGAACGGCAGCCCGGCAGTGAGGGTCGCGGTCTCTGCGATCCACGCGGCGGGCAACCACGCGGATGCAGCCAGGAGGTCGGCGACCACGGAGACGGGCGCCGTGAGACAGGCGAGCAGCCCGATGATCGTGGCGATCGGTGCAGCCGGCGCAGCCAGCAGATTCGCCACGAGTCCGACGAGCGACTGCTGCTCTGCGAACAGAGCGATCACCGATCCGCAGACCAGCTGCGCGGCGGTCGGCACGGCGATCGCGAGTGCCAGCGGTTGCGGCATCCACCGCGCGAGACCTCGAGTCAGCGACGGCGAGAGCATGATCAGCGCACCGGAGGCAGCGACCGACAGCGCGAACCCCGGCGTCGAGGCGAGCCAGGGATCGGCGATCAGAATGCCGACGGCGCTGAGCGCGAGCATCCCCGTTCCCGCGCTCGGGCGCCCGAGGAGCAACGAGAGCATCGCGACACCGGCCATCACCGCGGCGCGGATCACGCTCGGTTCCGGTGTGACGAGCACGACGAACCCGGCGAGCACGACGGCCGCCGCCACGACCCTTGTCGCGCGCCCCGCTCCGCACAGCGCCGCGAACCAGAATGCGGCACCGACGACGATCGCGCAGTTCGCCCCGGAGACGGCCGTGAGGTGGCTGAGTCCGCTCGTGCGCATGTCGTCGCCGAGCTCCGTCGACACCGCTCGGGTGTCTCCGACCGCGAGTCCGGGGAGCAAACCCGCTCCGGGCTCGGGAAGCCGCGATGAGCGCTCGATGAATGCGCCCCGGACATCGGCCGCCACCGCGAACACCCCCGACGCGGGCGCCTCGACCGACGCGCTGCTCGCGAACACGACCAGTGCCGACCTCTCCCCCGGATCCGTCGCCGCAGCCTCTCCCGTCACCCGGACAGCCGCGCCGAGATCGAACCCGTCAGCCGGATCGATCCCGATCCGCACCGGCGCCGAGGCCGCCTGCACCGACCCCGGCGACCCGATCCCCGTGAGCTGCACCTCCATCCAGAGACGCCCGTCCCGACCGACCGACGCCGACGAGGTGACCTCCCCCGTGGCCTCGACCACACGCCCATCCCACGACGCTGCGCTGTCGCGAGCCGGCCCCGCCGTCAGGACGGTGATCGACACCGCAGCCATCGCCGCGAACACGACGAGCGCGAGAGCGGCACGGGACCCTGCGCAATCCGCGCGTCGCAGCACGAGCCCGCATACGACGGCCGCTCCACCTGCTGCCGCGAGCGCACACCATCCGGCCGCGGCAGGCGCGAATACGCACACGAGAGCAACCGCCCACACTCCCCCGGCGACGGGAAGAAGCCGCAGATCCCGCCTCACACGAGCACCCCGTCACGGCTCTGGAAGATCACAGTCCCGCCCAGATCGTTCGCCCCGGTTGCTCCTCGCATTCGCACACCGTAGTAGCCCGACTATTTGCGGCATCCGACACCAACCGCCGACGGTGAATAACACGTCATCACGGGTGTGACGTGCAGGAGCGCCGGGCGGAGGCCGCGTCCAACGCCAACTCGAGGAGCCTCCACGCTGGTCGCTGGATGAGCCGTCAGCGAGGGCTCGACCCGCTGCCGCGAGTTAGTCGAATCGGCCCTCGTTTGCGGGCCCGATCGCTGCTCTCAGAACGGCCAGATTAGTGGCACGTAAAGTACCGCGACGGCGATGTAGACGAGGGCGAGCGGGAGTCCGAGACGCCAGTAGTCGCCGAAGCGGTATCCCGCCGGCTGCATCACCATGAGGTTCACGGGAGTCGCGATGGGCGTCAGGAACGCCGCGGCTCCGACGACGGTGAGCGCCATCATGAACGGCTGCACGCTGACGTCCATGCTCGATGCGACCGAGACGGCGATCGGGGCGATCACGAGCACGGTCGCGACGTTCGAGATGAACTGACCGAGGATCACCGATGCGACGCAGATGGTGAGCAGTGCGAGGTACGGCGAGGTGTTCCCGACGAGCTGGAGCACGGCCTCACCGACGAGATCGGCGGCGCCGGTCGACACGAACGCCGACGACAGCGGGATCAGGCCGGCGATGAGAGTGACGGTGGGCCACGAGATCGCCGAGAACGTCTGCGACACGGTGAGCACACGCGTCAGGATGAGGGCTCCGGCGGCGAGCAGCCCCGCGATCACCGGAGGGACGACGCCCGTCGCGAGGAGCACGACCATCACGCCGAGGATCACCAGCGCCCGGCGGGCCCCGCGCCCGAGCGGCACGGTCCGCTGCATCTGCTGCGGCGCGCTCACTGGGATGACGTCGGGCGACGCGGTGTAGCGATGTAGCGCTTCCCACGGGCCCTGAACGAGGACGGCATCGCCTGCTTGGAGAGTGACGGCACGGGTTGCCTTCCCGCCGACGATACCCTGCCAGCTGCCGTGTCGGAGAGCCAGAATCACGAGGTCTTCCTGGCGCGTAGTCATGCCGGGCGAAACAGTGCGGCCGATCAAGCTCGAGCGCGGCGCGATCAGGACCTCGGCGACTCCTTCGCCGACTGTGAAGAGGCGCCCGGTGTCGAGTGTGACGTCGTAGGTTTCGCGCCACGCCTTCGCATCGTGACTCGGGTCTGCGGGTTCCGCGAGGCGGTCCGGAACGCGCTCTGGAAGGAGCTTGTCGCCGAATGCGAGCACGAGGACCACCGTCAGGATAACTATCGGGATGCCGACGAGGGAGAACTCGAAGTACCCGAACGCGCGCCCGCCAGCTTCTTCGGCGGCTTGGGACACAACGATGTTGACCGGCGTTCCGGTGAGCGTCAGAAGGGAGCCCGCGCCGGCCGCGAATGCAAGGGGCAACAGCATCTTGGAGGGCACGATCCCTGCCCGTACCGCCACGAGCACGACGATCGGCAGGAGCGCTGCCACGGCGCCGTTGATACTGATGACCGCGGAGAGTGCTGCGGCAAGCAGGCACACAATCATCAGGAGGCGTGAACGCCCCTTCCCCGCACGCTGCATGAGCTGCTGGCCCACCCACGAGGTCACCCCTGTCGCATCGAGTGCCTCACTGACGATGAACAGCGCGACGATGAACAGAACGATGGGGTCACCGAATCCGGCGAAGGCCTCACCAAGGGCGAGGACGCCGGTAGCCCACAACGCGATGGGCACCGCCATCGCGACGATCACCATCGGGATGCGGTTCGTCACGAACGCGATCACGGCGGCGCCGAGGATGATGAAGGTGATGATCTCTGGGTTCATACCCGAGCCTCCCTGTGAAGTATGCGGCGGTCTGAGAGCAAGGACGACGGCGACGTCCCCCGGTGAGGCTACGATCAGCGTCTTCTCGCCGCGCTCTTGATTATGCAGCCTGGTGAGACCTGCGGTTCTCGGCGCCTTGACATCTGGTAGCACGGCATGGGTGTGTCGTCACAGAATCTGGCAAGCGCTCTGCCGAGGCCTGCGGGCTAGTGGTCGCCGTCACAAATCCAGCTCGTGGCTGGTCACCTCTAATGACAGGGCCGCAACATACTTCGGGCCCGCGCATCGAAAGGAACAGCATGAGAATCGTAGTCATCGGAGGATCCGGCTTGATCGGAGCCAAGCTCGTGGAACTCCTCAAGAATGCCGGGCATGACGTCATTGCAGCGTCCCCATCCACTGGCGTCAACACGCTCACTGGCGCGGGCGTCCGTGAAGCATTCACCGGCGCAGACGTCGTCGTGGATATCCCGAACTCGCCGTCTTTCGAAGACGAGCCCGTCATGAACTTCTTCCAGACCTCGACACGCACTATCGCTGAGGAGGCTGAGCGCGCCGGCATCGGCCACCACGTGGTGCTCTCCATCGTCGGAGCCGACCGAATTCCCGACATCGGCTACATGCGCGCGAAGGTCGCTCAGGAGGAGATCGTCAAAAAGGGAGCAACTCCGTACACGATCGTCCGCGCCACTCAGTTCTTCGAGTTCATCGCCGGAATCGCTGAGGGCACGGCAGACGAGACGACCGTTCGGTTGTCGCCGGTGCTGATGCAGCCCATCGCGGCTTCAGACGTTTCCGCCGCCCTCGCAGAGGTCGCCACGAAGGCGCCCACCAACAGCACCTGGGAACTCGCCGGACCGGAAGCATTTCCGATCGTAGAACTGGGCCGTCGCGTACTCGCCGACGCCGGAGACAACCGTGAGATCGTCGTCGACCCCACGATCGGCTACTTCGGCGGAAACGTGAACGACCAGTCCCTGACCCCGGGCAACGACCCCGCTCTCTCATACCGACTGGCCGAAACAACCCTCGACGCGTGGCTCGCGCGCTGACCACGAATCGATCGGCGTAGAAATGGAAAATGACATGACAGACAACAACGACCTCGTTGACAGCTCGAAGGAACCCATCATCACGATGCTGGCCACCGTTCCGGGGCCGCACATCCCTGAGCCTGCCGAGGTGATGACGATCCTCGTCACCTCTCCCCCTGGCAGCCCTGGAACGCCCCCTCACCGACACAGCGGCCCGGCCTTCGGGTACGTCATCGAGGGCGCGGTGACGTTCGAACTCGAGGGCGAGCCGGTTCGGGTCGTGCGCGCCGGCGAAACCTTCTGGGAACCGGGTGGCGACCTCATCCACTACCAGGACGGCAACCACCTTGCTGACGAGACCACACGGTTCGTCGTCACCATGTTCGGAGTCCCCGGTGAACCGATGCTGACCTTCGTCACGGCAGAGGAACTCGAAGAACGCCGACACCTCAGGATCACCTGAGTCTCATGCGGCGGGAACGACTCACGAGTCAGATGAGCTTGACTCTCACGGGGCGCCGACTGATCCTGTGGCTGCTTTCGCTCTTCGCTGCTGCTATCGGCGCCTGGTCGCTGCTGTTCCCGGCGGAATGGTATGACACGTTCCCTGACGGCTCGGCCTCGTGGGGGTTCGGTCAGTGGATCCTGACGGATGGCCCCTTCAACGAACACCTGATCCGTGACGTCGGCGCGATGTACCTTGCTCTAGCCGGTGGAGGCATCGTCGCGGCACTCTCGAAGAGCGTCACCGCGACCCGCACAATGGCGGTGGCTTGGATCGTGTTCTCCGCTCCTCACCTCGTCTACCACTTGCAGCATCTGCACGGACTGCCCACGATCGACTTGATCGGTGAACCGATCTCCCTCGCACTGACGCTGGTTCTTCCGCTGTTCCTCCTCGGTCCCGAGCGCACCAGACGCCAACCCGTCACCCAGGCAAAGGAAGTACCTCGATGAGGATCGTGATCGCCGGAGGCACCGGAACCGTAGGGAGGCATATCGCGGAGCCAACGGGCCCATCCTCGAGGTGCCGCTACCTGGCGGTTTCGGTCGAGCGATCCGCGACGGAACTCTCACTGCCGGTACGGCAGCCACACTCAGCACGCTGACGTACGCGGACTGG
The DNA here is from genome assembly GCF_038397735.1 of Microbacterium sp. LWH13-1.2. Classification (NCBI taxonomy): domain Bacteria; kingdom Bacillati; phylum Actinomycetota; class Actinomycetes; order Micrococcales; family Microbacteriaceae; genus Microbacterium; species Microbacterium sp. LWH13-1.2. The sequence goes on from NZ_CP151635.1 coordinate 1,697,979, forward strand.
ATCGAAGAGATCAGATCCGGGCGGACTCCTGCCCCTGATGCTGATGTTTGACCTGCAGTTCAGCCGTCTACCGACACGCGCCGGGACCTCGCGAAGTCGTCATCGAACCCATCGCCAGCCAGATAGCGGAAACCTTCAATCCCCGACTGCGGGCACAGCCCGCTCTGGCGCACGAGAGGCTCGTCAACATCCTGGTGAGGATCTGGCATGGGTCATGCGCGGTATTGGCCGCAGGCTGAGGGGAATCATTCATTGGAGGTGCCGTGAAGGCGATAAGAGATGTGCCCGTTCCCGACCTGACCGGGAAGGTGGCGGTCGTGACGGGAGCGAGCGATGGCATCGGACTCGGCATCGCGGTGCGGCTCGCGAGAGCTGGCGCGGAGTTGGTACTCCCGGTTCGGAACCCGGCGAAGGGGGCCCGGGCCCTGGAGGTGGTCGCGGCCAGGGCTCCCGGCTCTGTGGCGAGCACTCGCGAGCTTGATTTGGCTTCACTATCGTCAGTGAAGCATCTCAGTGAGACCCTTCTCTCGGAAGGGCGTCCGCTGCACCTGTTCGTGGCGAACGCGGGGGTGATGACGCCACCAGAGCGCACACTTACGACCGATGGATTCGAGTTGCAGTTCGGCACGAACCATCTAGGGCACATGGCATTGATCGGCCGCGTCCTGCCGCTGCTTCAGATGGGGGAGGCACGCGTCACCACCATGTCGAGTTCGGCAGCAGCGCAAGGCGCGACGGACTGGGATGACCTCGCTCGTGCCAATCGCTATAAAGCGATCCGTTCCTATTCCGCCTCGAAGCTTGCCCAACTCATGTTCGCGATGGAACTGGATCGAAGGAGTCAGGAGCTCGGGTGGCGGATATCCAGCAATGCTGCACACCCCGGCACGACCTACAGCAACCTTTACGCGTCCGGTCCGAATCTGGGGCGTACCAAGCCGTCACCGATCGATGGGATCTTCCGCAGGCTCTCCACCATCGGCGTCTTCGTGCAGTCGGTCGACTCCGGGCTGCTGCCGGCTCTGCATGCTGCGGTGTCACCCGACGCAGAAGGTGGACGCTACTACGGGCCTGACGGGCTGGGCCAGTTCACCGGGAGCGCGAAGGAGTTGAAGCTGCCTCGGCGGGCGAATGCACACAGCGACGCGGCGCGGCTCTGGGCTTTGTCTGAAGAGGTGACAGGTGTGACCTTCCCGCCCGCAGCGAGCTCCGCCAGCTCCGACGACACGGGAGGCCGACCCTCAGACCCGAGAAGAGGGAGACGATGAACGATCGGCCGCAGCTTTCGAAGTTCCTTCGGGCGCGCCGAGAATCGATCCAGCCGGAAGACGTGGGGATGCCCCGCGGCCCGCGTCGGCGGACCAGCGGACTACGCCGTGAGGAAGTCGCCGCCCTCAGTGGCATCTCAAGCGACTATTACAGCAAGATCGAGCAGCACGACGGCCCAGTGCCGTCGCAGCAGATCCTCGCATCGATCGCACGAGGCATCCAACTGAACCTCGACGAACGCGACCACCTGTTCCGACTTGCCGGATACACGGCCACGTCCCGTGCGGTCCGAAACGAGCACGTGAATGCGGGCCTCATGCGAGTGCTGAACCGCCTCGGAGACACCCCCGCACAGGTGGTCACGATGCTCGGCGAAACGCTCGTGCAAACCCGGCTGGCGGTTGCCCTGCTTAGCGACGAAACCTCCTACACGGGTCTACGCCGCAACCGGATCTACCGTTGGTTCACCGACCCTGACGAGCGTGCTCTGACTCCGGTAGAAGATCACGAGCGGCACTCCGCGACCCTGGTCGGTCACCTGGTCGCCGCAAGCACTTCTGCCTCCCTGGCGGACCCCGCGCGCATTCTCATCTCCCGCCTTCGCAGGGCCAGTCCGGAGTTCGCGGCCCTATGGGAGTACCAACCCGTTCCCGGACCGTACTGCGAAGCCACGCGCATCCTGCACCCCGAGGTCGGCGAGGTCGAGCTCTACGGCCAGACCATCCTCGACCCCGATCAGTTCCAGGCCCTGATGATCTTCACCGCTGAGCCTGGCAGCCCCAGCGCCGAGAAACTGGAGCTCCTCTCAGTCATCGGCGTCCACCCGTGACTTCGACGTTTGACCTGGAGTGCACTCCAGGGTGCACGATGTGATCATGGCTGCCGTCACACTCCCGACTGTCGATATCGACATACCCGAGGGCGGGCTGCCCATCAGCGCGGTTGCGCGGGCCACCGGGTTGAGTATCGACACACTCCGCTACTACGAGGGTGCCGGGCTGCTGCTGAATCCCGCACCGCGTGACCACGGCGGCCGGCGCCGGTACGGCCAGAACGACGTGGATTGGATCGCCGGCTTGATCATGCTCCGTGAGACCGGCATGAGCATCGCCGATATACGACGGATGGCCGAGCTCAGCCGCATCGACGGCACAGAGGCGGAGCGGCTCATAGTGCTCGAGCAGCACCGGCTTCACGTTCTCGCGAAGCTCGACAGAACCCGCGCGCACCTCGCAGCACTCGAATCGAAGATCGCCGCATATTCCGAAGCATCAACCAAAGAAGGATCATCATGACACTTTCGACACCTCTACCGACCGCTGCCCTCGGAGACGGCCTGCGGGTCTCGGCCATCGGCTTGGGCGCCATGGGCATGAGCGCTTACTACGGAACCAGCGACGAGAAAGAATCGATCGCCACACTCCGCCATGCCGTCGACACCGGCGTGACTTTCATTGACACCGCCGAGGCATACGGCCCGTTTGAGAACGAGAAGCTCATCTCGCGCGCGCTGGGCGACCGCCGTGATGAAGTCACGCTCGCAACCAAGGCCTCCGCAGAGACCGACGACGATGGCACCATCCACGGCCGGAACGGTACTCCCGCCTATATCCGCAAGGCGGCAGAACGGTCCCTGCGCCATCTTGGCACCGAGGTCATTGACCTGTACTACCTCCACCGAGTTGACCCGGACGTCCCCATCGAGGAGAGCGTCGGCGCGATGTCCGAGCTCGTGACCGAAGGCAAAGTGCGGCACATCGGCTTGTCCGAAGCATCGGAGGCCACCATTCGACGCGCACACGCCGTGCATCCGCTCGCTGCGGTGCAGTCGGAATTCTCTCTCTTCGCCCGCGATGTGCTGCACAACGGCGAACTGGCCGCTCTGCGCGAACTCAACATCGGTTTCGTGGCGTTCTCGCCACTGGGTCGTGGATTCCTGACGGGAGAAATTCGCTCAGTGCACGATCTTGATCCCGCGGACGCTCGCCTGGGCCTTCCCCGGTTCCAGCCCGAAGCCATCGCCGCGAACTTGGCGCTCGTCGATCGGGTGAATGCGATCGCTTCCGAGAAGGGAGTCACCAACGCGCAGATCGCCTTGGCATGGCTGATCGCGCAAGGGGTGGTGCCGATCCCCGGCACCCGTCGGCGCAACCGACTCGACGAGAACACCGCCTCAGTGCGTGTCCGTCTCGACGACGCCGACCTCGCTCGGCTCAGCGCGGCGCTGCCCGACGAACAGATCGTGGGCACGCGCGACTATGTCGCGCACGCAGACGGTGTGGATCGATGACAGCCGGGACGGCGAAGTTCATCACGGTCGTCACAACGACGACACGCGTCCGGTCATAGCTTGTGACGGCCGCATGAAACCTCTGCGTCCGCGCGAACCGGAAGGTCACTCATGTCCAGAATCGTTGTCATCGGAGGCACCGGCCTCATCGGCTCCAAGGTTGTCTCAAAGCTCACTGAGCACGGCCACGACGCTATCTCGGCCACACCCAACTCGGGCGTGAACACCCTGACCGGAGAGGGACTGGCCGAGGTGCTGGTCGCCGCCAACACCGTGCTCGATGTGTCGAACTCGCCTTCGTTCGCCGATGACGACGTGATGAACTTCTTCACGACCGCCACCAGCAACACCATTGCCGCCGCGAAGGCCGCAGGGGTTAGCCACTACGTCGCCCTTTCCGTCGTCGGTGCCGAGCGGATGGTCGACAGCGGTTACATGCGCGCGAAGGTCGCGCAGGAGAAGCTCATCAAGGACTCCGGTATCGCCTACTCGCTGGTGCACGCGACCCAGTTCTTCGAGTTCGTGAAGAGCATCGCCGACAGCGCCACCGTCGACGGCGTCGTGCACCTGTCCCACGCCCTGATTCAGCCGATGGCGGCGGAGGACGTCGCGACCGCGGTGGCACGCACCACCGCAGGCGAGCCGCTGAACCGGACCATCGAGGTCGCCGGCCCCGATCGGTACAGCCTGGACGACCTCATCCGCACAGGCCTCGCCTTCCGCGGGGACACGCGGACCGTCGTCGCCGACCCCGATGCCACCTACTTCGGCGAGAAGCTCACCGCCGAGATGCTTCTCCCCGGCCCCGACGCCACACACTTCGACACCCACTTCGAGGAGTGGCTGCCCGCGAACCCCGCCCCGGCAGCGCCGGCCGCTTCGAAGTAGCATGCCGACCGTGTCCGCTTCGGACCACCTCGACTCCGCGGTTCCGGCCGCCTACCAGGCGCTCATCGCCGCCGGTAAGGCGGCCGGCCTCGCCGCCCGCGACGCGGGACTCGACCCGCTGGTTGTTGAGCTCGTTCGCATCCGATCGTCGCAACTTAATGGCTGCGCATTCTGCCTCCGCATGCACACAAGGGATGCATTTGCTCACGGCGAGACCAGCGACCGCCTCGCCGTGCTCCCGGCATGGCGAGACTCCCGCTACTTCACGGCCGTCGAACGTGCAGCACTGGCCGTCGCCGAAGAGGTCACACTCATCGCTGATCAGCAGACAGGACGCCGGTTCCTCCGAAGCGACGGTGACGTCGAGCAGCAGGTGCTCACCCCCGACCAGCTAGCGGCGGTCCGCTGGTTGACCATCGTCATCAATGCCTTCAACCGCATCGCGATCCTCAGCCACTACGACGTCGCACCGTAGCCAGCGGCCGACATCCCACCCCACGGATCGACCGAAACCCAGCACCACTGAAGAAAAGGAAGCGAATGATGAGTGAACACGAGAACTCCGATTCCGCTGCCCACCCTGATGAGGTCAGTTTCCTCCAGGATGGCATCGCCGACCTTCGCAATGACAGTCTCCGCGACGCTGACCTTCCGTCGGCGGACGCAGATTTCGAGATGGTCGTGCATCGCGATGATGTCCGGCATCACTACTCTGCCAGACTCGAGGAGCTCGAGGTGGCGGCCATCGAGTTCAAACAGATGGGCAACCGGGTCGTGATTCTTGCGACCACTGTCGTCCCAGAGTTTCGTGGGCGAGGCATCGCTGTGGAACTCATCGCTTACGCCCTCGACGACGTGCGCGATCGCGGCATGCACGTCACCGTGTACTGCCCTCTCGTTTCCGCCTTCATCAACCAGAGCCCGGAATATGCGGACCTGGTCGATCCGGAGCATCCGGGACGAACATCCAGCGAACGGCTCTTCACCAAAAGGACCACATCATGAAGAACATCGCCGTCTACGGTTTCGGACGTATCGGCCGTCAGCTCGTGCGCAGCGCGGTGAAGAACGACCTCTTCTTCCCCAGCGTCATCTGTGACATCGCTCCAGCCGGCGACCTCGCCGCACTCCTCGAAGTGGACACGAACTACGGGTGGTGGCCAGCGGTCTCCTCGGACGACGACACTTCCATCTCCATCGACGGCAGACGAATCACGTACATCAACTCCCGCGAGGGCGTCCCGGACTGGAAGGCCCTCGGCATCGATCTGGTCGTCGATTGCACCGGCCGCGGTGTCACCCGGGAAGCAGCTGAGCGGCATCTCGCGAACGGCGCCGAGCGCGTGCTGATCAGCGGACCGAGCAAGACCGCCGAGGACTGCGACGCGGTTCTGCTGCCGGGCATCAACCTCGACGACTACAACAGTGATACCCACAAGATCATCAGCATGGCCAGCTGCACCACCAACGCCCTCGCGGCCGTCGTCAAGGTGCTCCTCGAGTCCACGGGCATCCAATACGGCGTCTTCTCAACGGTCCACGCCTACACGAACACGCAGTCGTTGACCGACCAGCCGATGAAGTCCAGAAGAGACTCATGGGCCGGTGCGGAGAACATCATCCCGTCCTCTTCGGGGGCCGCAAAAGCGCTGGGGTTCGTCTGGCCCGACCTCAAGATCACCGGTAAGGCCTATCGGGTACCCGTGCGTACGGGCAGCATCGTCGAGCTCAACGTGATACCGGAGCGAGAGATCGCGACCGAGGACCTTCGCGACGCCTTCCGGCAAGCCGCGGCCACAGGGCCCCTCAAAGGCATCCTCGAAGTGTTCGAGGACGAGTGGACCTCAGCCCGCATCGTCGGAGATCCGCACTCATCGATCGTCGACCTCCCGCTGACTCAGTCGTTCAACGGGATGGTCTCAGTGGCGGCTTGGTACGACAACGAGGCCGGATTCTCGATGCGACTCGCTGAGACCGCTGTCCGCTTGGCATCCACAGACTGCTGAGTGCCGTGCACCGATGCCATGGAACGTGGCATCGGTGCACGTTTTGGTTTCAGCGCCCTCAGCGATACTCGGGATTCGCGCTCAGGCCAAAGCGTTCTCCGCTGTCCCACGCCCCTCGAAGATTTCCCCACGCGGGGATACCGCCAGCTGCTCGAAGCATGCTGGCCATGTGCATCAGGTTCCAGGTCATAAACGTCACATTTCGACGAGTGAAGTCATTCTCCGGACCTCCGGAACCTGGGTCCAAGTAGCTCGGTCCGGGACCGATCTCGCCTATCCAGCCCGCGTCGGCACCTGGAGGTATGACGCATCCCACGTGTTGGAGGCTGTACAGGATTGAAGCGGATGCGTGCTTGACCCCGTCTTCATTGCCGGTGATGATCGCGCCGCCAGTCTTCCCGTAGTAGACATACTGACCTTGGGCATTGTATTCGCCGCTCATCGCGTAGAGGCGTTCGATGAGTTTGCGAGTGACCGATGCGTTGTCCCCGAGCCACAAAGGCCCGCCAACGACGAGGATGTCGGCGGCCTTGATCGCCGGCCATACGTCGGTGAGCCACTCATCGCTCGCCCAGCCGTGTTCGCGCATATCGGGGTAGACACCCGGAGGCACGTCAAAGTCGACGAAGCGAAGCGTTTGCACCTCGACACCATGGGATCTCATCAGGTCGACACTGAGGTCCATGAGTCCTTGGGTGTTACTCACCTGCGGACTTGGTTTGAGAGTGCAATTAACGAAGACGGCACGCAACCCGCTGAAATCAGGCCCGCCGCTCATCGTTGTTTCGCCGCCTGCGCGCGCCAGTCTGCCGGAAGCCGACTCGCGGGGCCGGGCGCTGCCTGATCGAGGGGATGGCTCAACGGTGGCGCCAGAACGACCGGCTCGGCGTAGCTGTCGCTCCGGTAGTCCCAGAACCAGTCCTCGCCCGGCTCGAAGCTTGCGATGACGGGATGGCCGGTCTGAAGGAAGTGCGCCGTCGCGTGCTGACCGGGCGAATTGTTGCAGCAGCCAACATGACCGCAGGCAGCGCACCGGCGCAGATGCACCCACCAGCTGCCTTCCGCATCGCACTGCACACACACATTTCCCGACGGCGGGACCGTCGGGTCGACAATTGAGAGATCCATGGTCATGAGCCAGCCTTCGCTGCGGTGCCCGCCGGGGCAGGTCGCGTTTGCATGAGATCCAGACTGGACAGCCCGCCGGTGCGGGTTTCGCTGATAGTCACTGCGACTTTCCTCTCTCACCGAGCTGAGGCGCGGTGGGTCATGAGATAAGACCGAACAACTGCAACTTGTGTGACACCCCAGAAGCACCGCCAACTGCGGCGATCTACAGCGCCAGGGGCACGGAGGGCGCAATCGGTGCGAGCTTCTCGGGATTCATCACCCAGAAAATTTCTTGCACCGAGCCCACGCGGGCGGAGACCGTGAGGAGCGCGAACGGCTTTCCTGCTCGGTACAACAGGGCACTGTCGTGGCCGTTCGCCTCGACGATTTCGATGGTCACATCACCCCAGAACCACGTCGAGACGCCGACGAGGAATCGAATGAGCGTCTCCCGCCCGCAGATAGGTCGCCTGGCGGTGCGATGAACCACACCGCCGCCGTCGGTGTAGCTCACAGCGTCGGCAGCGAGAAGCTTCTCTAGCTCCGTTGCGTCTCCCCCCTGGGCTGCGTCGAGAAACGTGCGGAAGAGTCGTTTCTGTTCTTCTCGGCTGCTCACGTGCACAGCATCCGTCGACAGATGCTTTCGTGCCCTGCTGACCAGCTGGCGGGCAGAAGCTTCCGTTGTGCTGAGGATGTCCGCGATCTTCGCGTAAGGGTAGGTGAACGCTTCCCGGAGCACATATGCCGCGCGTTCGGTAGCAGTGAGTCGCTCCATGAGGAACAAGGTGGCGAGCTCGAGTGCCTCAGATCGTTCAGCTCCGAGCATCGGATCGTCTGAGGTATCGACGGGCGTCGGCAACCACGAACCGACATAGGTTTCGCGTCGAGAACGGGCACTGTTGAGGACGTTGATGGCGAGGCGCGTGGTGGTTGTCGCGAGAAAAGCGGCGGGGTTTCGCACCGTTGCCTGATCGCACAGTTGCCATCGAATCCACGTGTCCTGCACGACATCCTCCGCTTCAAAAGCGCTGCCGAGAATCCGATAGGCGATGCCGAACAATCGCCGACGCTGAGTGACGAAGGCCATCAGCGACTCGTCATCTGAGTCGTACACGTATTGCTGTTGCGGGTTCATGTGCCGTTCCTGAAGGAAGGTCGCGCACTCGACTTTGTCGCACACGCTGGCTGAGTCGCGCACCTCAGCTGAGCGCAAGGCTACAACGTGCGCCAGCAGTTAGATAGCGATATGACTGCACCTCAAGCCGTGATGTCTTCAACGACTTCCGGGGTCTGAATGCGCCAGTCGTGGTACCTCCGCTGAGCAATCGAGGCTGTGGCCTCCGGAAGAAGGTCACGGCTCGCGAGTCGAGCACCGAAATAGGTCCCGAGCGGGTCGGGCACGACTTCCCGCTCGTCCTGGCGGAAGCTCAGATCCATCACCGCCAGGTCCTTGAGACTGAAGACCTCCGGGCCACCGAACTCCACCATCCCGTAGAGCGGCTGCCCGAGCGACGTGTCAACGACAGCCCGTGCGACATCGTCGGCTGCCATGGGCTGCACCAGCACATCGGCGACCCGGACGGCCCCGCCGCGCACCGCATGGTCGGTGATGCTGCGAATGAATTCGAAGAACTGAGTCGCGTGTACGAGCGAGTATGGGCGGTGAGACTCGATGATGAGCCGTTCCTGCTGCTGTTTCGCGACGAAGTACCCGCCTTCGGCACGGGCCAGACGATCGGTGCCGACGACGGAAAGGGCGACATGGTGCCCTACGCCGGCTGCTTCCCCGTAGCTGAGCAGGTTCATGGTGGAGGTGTAGAAGAATTCTTGCGCCCCCGCTTCGTCCGTGTAAGAGGAGTTCGACACGTCGACCAGAACGTCTGCACCTGTCAGCGCGTCTTCCAGCCCCTCCCCCGTGAAGGAGTTGACGCCCGTGGAGCGGGCGGCGACGAGAACGTCGTGCCCGGATGCCCTCAGCTGACGGACGACCCTCGCTCCGATCAAGCCTGTTCCACCGATCACCGTGATTTTCATGTCGCCCCTCTGAATGCTGTTCGGCTGCGACGGATGTCCGCCCGTACTCAATAGACCAGGCGCCCGCCCTGTTTGTGACAGTCCGCGAGGAACTGCCTTTCAATCGCTAAGCCCGTCACACCCGCTCGAGCTACACGGTCTTGTCTGGCATGGGCAACAGATGTTGAACGAAGGCCCATCCCGTTATCCCTGAGCACGGAAGGACCATCATGGTCGATCACACCCTGGAGCCGGATGCACGAGCATTCGCGGACGCCACCTCGAAGCCGCCGTATCTCACCAACCTCGGCGTCGATGGCGCCCGCGAGCTGTTAGACCAAGTTCAAGCGTCCCCGACCGCAAAACCCGACATCGATGAGGAATGGATCTCTGTCCCCGCCGACGTCGGTCAGGTGCGAGTGCGCATCGTCAAGCCGGTTGGCTCCGCTGCGGCGCTGCCGGTTGTCCTCTACGTGCATGGCGGCGGGTGGGTGCTCGGCAACGCTGGCACCCATGATCGGCTGGTGAGAGAGATCGCTGTCGGCGTCAACGCAGCGATAGTGTTCGTCGAGTATGACCGGTCCCCGGAAGTGCGCCACCCCGTCGCCGTCGAACAGGTATACGCGACCGCGCGCTGGATCATGAACGAAGGCGCAACGAAGGGCCTGGACGCGTCTCGTCTCGCGATCGCCGGCGATTCCGTCGGTGGAAACATGGCCGCTGTTGTCGCGATCCTTGCGAAGCGGCGTGGCGACGTCACCTTCATTCACCAGTCGCTGTACTACCCCGTCACCGATGCGGGCCAGGACACTGACAGCTACCGTGAGTTTGCTGAAGGATTCCACCTGCGCGCTGATGCGATGGCGTGGTTCTGGGACAGCTATCTGCCGGATCTTGACGCTCGCAAGGACGTCACCGCGTCGCCGTTGCAGGCTTCCGTTGACGATCTCAGGGGACTGCCGGAGACGCTCCTCGTGGTCGATGAGAACGATGTCCTTCGCGACGAAGGCGAGGCATACGGACGAAAGCTCATCGAGGCGGGAATCCGCGCGACCCTCGTCCGCTACGACGCCACAATCCACGACTTCATGATGCTCAATCCGCTACGGACCTCAGCCGCAAGCACGGCGGCGATTGAGCAGGCCGTGCGGACCCTCCGCCAAGCCTTCGCCACCGCAAACTAGCCCATTTCGAAGAAAGTGAAGATCATGACCGACTTGAAGCCCACCATCGTCCTCGTTCACGGCGCCTTCGCCGAATCTGCCTCGTGGAACGGGGTTATCACCCGTCTGCAGGAACAGGGGCTCGACGCAGTCGCTGTCGCGAACCCGCTGCGTACGCTCGCCGGCGACGCTGCCTACGTCCGCGATGTCATCACCTCCATCCCCGGGGCCGTCATCCTCGTAGGTCACTCGTACGGCGGCCTGGTGATCACTGAAGCTGCAGCCGACAACGACGCCGTCGTCGGTCTCGTATATGTGTCCGCCTTCGTCCCTGATACCGGGGAGAGTGCGCTCTCGCTGTCGTCCAGCGCGCCGGGAAGCACTCTCGGAGACGCGCTTTCTGTGTACCCGGTCACAACCGGAGGCAACGAGTTCGCTATCCGTCCGGACGTATTCCGGCACCAGTTCGCCGCAGATGTGGCAGAGGATGTTGCGGCACTCATGGCCGCAACTCAGCGACCTGTGACCGAAGCCGCGCTCTCCGAGACGCTTTCCACGTCGCGTCCGGCCTGGAAGGACGTGCCCTCCTGGCACGTGTTCGGCGAGCAGGATCTGAATATTCCAGTTGCAGTGCTGCGGGCTGGTGCCGAGCGCGCTGCCTCGCGGGCAACACACGAGATCAGCGGAGCATCACACGCTGTCCCCGTTTCCAACCCCGGTGTCGTCGCCGAGATGATCACTAAAGCAGAGCAGGCCTATGCCGCGACCTTGGAGGGCGCCGCATAGCCAAGAAGTTTCGGGCAGGCTGTCACAGATCGATGCACTGTCCGGTCTGAACTTGAGTAGGGCTTTCTGCGTGCACGGCGCAAGCCCGGAACGGAGCGGGCGAGATGCGAATCGTTGTATTGGGCGGAACCGGCCAAGTTGGCCGGAAGATCGTCGAAAAGCTCGAACGAAGAGCTCAGGCCGTTGTCGTTGCTTCACCGACCAGCGGGGTGGACGCGAGAACCGGACGCGGGCTCGACGCCGCGCTCGAATACGCCGACGCGGTGATCGATGTGACCAATGCTCCCGATCTCTCCGGAGATGCGGCGCGGGAGTTCTTCGAGGCCAGCACTCACCGGTTGCTGGAAGCCGAAGAACGCGCCGGCGTGAAGCACCATGTGGTCCTCTCGATCGTCGGGGCCGATCACGCAGGTGAAGACGGTTACTTTGCGGCAAAGGGTCTCCAGGAACGGCTTGTACAATCGGGGCCGATCGCTCACTCCATCCTGCGATCGACTCAGTTCTTCGATTTTGCTCGCAGCATCGCCGAATGGAACACCGCCCAGGACACGGTGCATCTACCCGCGAAGCGCGTTCAACCGGTCGCGTCGTCGGATGTCGCGGAAGTTCTCGTGGAACTGGCGATGGGAGATCCGCTGGGCGGCGCCATTGACTTCGCCGGCCCGGAGCAGATGCCCCTGCCCGAGTTCGTGCACCGCGTGCTGCGGGTCGACCACGATCCGCGCTACGTCATCGAAGATGCGGAGACCACCCTCGTGGGCTTCAACGTCTCCGGAGATCTCCTCCTCCCCCGCTCACCCATGCGCCTTGCACCCACCACGCTGGAATCTTGGGTGCACCAAGAAGGACAGCGGAAGCTTTCAGGAGTCCGTTGAGGTGGGAATGGAAGACGTGACAGCTACAAATCCTGATCATCCCAGCAGAAGCGGTGACCTCGCCGCTGCCGTCCAGGTCTTCGACGCGCATCGTCGGCGCCTGTTCGGCATCGCATACCGGATGTTGAGCAGCGTGGCTGATGCAGAAGACATCGTTCAGGAGACGTGGATCCGGTGGCAGAACACCGATCGGACACAGATTCAGGAGCCCGTCGCGTTCCTGGCCACGATAGCGACCAGGCTCTCGATCAACGTCCTGCAGTCAGCGCACGCACGACGTGAGACCTACATCGGGCCGTGGCTCCCGGAGCCGGTCAACACGGATAACGACCCAGCTCTCGGCGCCGAGCGCGCCGAAGCGTTGCATTTCGCGATCCTGCTAACCCTCGAGAAGCTGACCCCGACCGAGCGGGCAGCGTACATTCTGCGCGAAGCATTCGACTATCCCTACCCGCGCATCGCTGAGGTGATCTCCAGCAGTGTCGTCAGCGCTCGACAACTCGTCAGCAGAGCACGCACGCACCTGTCCTCGGCCCGCGTTGTGACAGTAGACACGATCGCGCAGCGCCGATTGCTGGAAGCCTTCCTCGTCGCTGCGCAAAAAGGCGACGCCAAAGAACTCGAAGCACTCTTCGCATCCGACGTCGTGAGCTACACAGACGGGAACGGCGCGAAGCTCGCTGCCCGCATCCCTGTCATCGGAAGTGCACGGGTAGCGAAGTTCGTCGCGGCGTTCTCGCACCACTTTTGGACTGACAAGACAATCGGCTGGGTTCATGTCAACGGTCAACCCGCCGCAACACTTACAGAGAACGGCACGGTGACCGCCATGGTGACAGCGACAACAACGAACGACGGCATCCTTCAACTTCTCTGGGTGATGAGCCCGCAGAAGCTCGGACATGTCACCGCGGCCAGCGCATGACTCGCAAGCACTACCCGGCGTGGTTGCGCCGGAGGCGTCGTGGTGCCGCTGACGAAGCCACGATGAAGGAACTTGCGATCGCGCTGACGTCGAGCGATCAAAATGCGCTCCAGGAACTGCTCCACCGTGATGTCGTCTTGGTCATCGACAGCGGCGGCCACGTCCCCAACGTCGCCGAACCCATCGAGGGGCAGGCAGCGGCTTCCGCACAGCTGCTCAGCCTGGTGACGTCGGGCACGTCCGCCGCGATGGCCTCGATCAACAGCGTGCCCGGGTTCACTCTCATCCGTGACAAAAAGGTCGTCGGAGCGGTCACGGCCGAGATGCGATCGAGGCTGTTGGCCACCGTCTGGGTTGTGTGCAACCCAGACAAGCTTCGCCACTGGAATCGGTGATCCGGCGTCACAACAGCGCGTCCTCAAGGACGGTGGTCACTGGAAAGAGGGCGGATGTCGGTGTTCACCGCCACACTGCTCGTAGAGCCTGCTGTTCCTGGCGCTACTACAAGGAGACAAAGATGCCTCAGCCCGACCGATACGTCAGTGTCCGGATTGAATGCAATTCCAACCACCCGCACGATATCTGCGTCGAAGTAGACCGGCAAGTCCCTCCGGAGCTTCGCTGCCAGCCAAACGCCGGTCCCGGTTACTCGCAGGGCGGCGGAGGTGGTGGTTGCAGCATTCGGTCTTCCGCCGAACTAAAGGAACTGACCAGACGCGAACTTCGCGACAACTTCCAAGAGTCCAAGCGCCGCGGTTATGTGCTGATCCGTCGGTGACAACAGATCCCCCACACTCGCGGAGACGCCTCCTGACTCGGACGCGCTACGTGTCGGACACGCTCTAGGTTGAGGGACACTCCATTCCTTGCTGCGACCGTCCGGCAAACTGAAGGGCTTTCTAAACACGCCCTGACGACTGGGGCGTGGCCTTCGACCCATCCCCAAAAGCAACTGTGTCTCCGGAGACGGCCGTCAGGTGGCTGAGGCCGCTCGTGCGCATGTCGTCGCCGAGCTCCGTCGACACCGCTCGGGTGTCTCCGACCGCGAGTCCGGGGAGCAAACCCGCTCCGGGCTCGGGAAGCCGCGATGAGCGCTCGATGAATGCGCCCCGGACATCGGCCGCCACCGCGAACACCCCCGACGCGGGCGTCTCGACCGACGCGCTGCTCGCGAACACGACCAGTGCCGACCTCTCCCCCGGATCCGTCGCCGCAGCCTCTCCCGTCACCCGGACAGCCGCGCCGAGATCGAACCCGTCAGCCGGATCGATCCCGATCCGCACCGGCGCCGAGGCCGCCTGCACCGACCCCGGCGACCCGATCCCCGTGAGCTGCACCTCCATCCAGAGACGCCCGTCCCGACCGACCGACGCCGACGAGGTGACCTCCCCCGTGGCCTCGACCACACGCCCATCCCACGACGCTGCGCCGTCACGCCCGGGCGACGACGACGTCACAGTGAAAGCGACCGCCGTGATCGTGGCGAGCACGACCACCATCAGAGCTGCCCGCGACGCGACTCGGTCTGCGCGTCTCAGCAGGACCGCACACACGATGACCGCACCGAACGCACCCACGAGCGCGCACCACCCCGCCGCGGCAGGGACGAACACGCACAGGAGAGCGACCCCCCAGACTCCCCCGGCAACGGGCAGGAGGCGCAGATCGCGCTTCACCCGAGCCCGCCGTCACGGATGATGACGGCGACCATCCATCGAATGCTGACGCTGTTCGTGGATGCCTGCATCAGAAGAACCTATGGGGCCCCGCAATCGACAGTCGGACACAGGCCCACGCACCGTGGACAAGCGTCTTCCACCGCGCGAAGTGCAGAAACGGAGAACGACGTCGACGCGCTGATTCGTGCGCGTCGCTTCCTCACGCGCCGGACGAGCGCCGACGGATCTGCATGGGACTTCTGGCTGAGGATGCGTCTACGACACGTCCGTCCTGAATGATGTCGACGGTCCCCGCAGCCACCAGCCGTCGAGCGGCGCGGCGCGCGGGCTCCACCAGCTCATGCCACGCCTCACCGCCGACCGCACGTGCGGCGTCCGAGGGACAGATCGCTCCCTTCGCGCCGAGTGGCGCGAGCAGAGCGAGAATCGCATCCTCGAGCTCGCGATCCTTCCGCGTCACCTTGCGAGAACGGCACGCGGCCGAGCAGTACCTGACCTCGTTCCAGACGGTCGCCCACGCCGCACGCCACTGCATCTCACGACCGCACGAGGCACATGTCTTCGTCTTGTCGCGAGGGAGAGAGGTGCGCTGCCGACTCACTGTGCGCCGCGATTCGACGTTCGGGAAGTCCGGGCGTGGAGCCAGAGCCGTCCGAGGGACGACTCCGCGAAGACGAGCGCCGTTGACTGTGTCCGCATGGTGCTCAGCGTGAACCGGCGAGGGAGCAGGAGATACGGCCGACTCGGAGCGGTCGGCCGCTGGCCCGGCATCCCGTCGTACGCTGGTGCCATGGAGCGGACGCTGCGCAATCTGGTGATCGTGCTCGGCGACCAGCTCGATCTCGAGGCGAGCGGGTTCGACGGGTTCGATCCGCTCAGGGATGCGGTGTGGATGGCCGAGGTCGCTGAGGAGTCCACTCACGTGTGGAGCAGCAAGCCGCGAACCGCGCTGTTCCTGTCGGCCATGCGCCATTGCGCGGCCGAGATGCGTGCCGCGGGACGAGAGGTGCATTACACGTCTCTCGACGATCCCGACAACCGCGGCACGCTCGCCGATCAACTCCTCGCCGATGTAGCGCGGCTGACTCCCGCATCGCTCCAGATGACCGCCCCCGGTGACTGGCGGGTGCTCGAATCGCTGCGGCAGGTGGCGGCGGATGCCGACATCCCCCTCGACATCCGTGAGGACCGCCATTTCTTCTGCACGGTGGGCGAGTTCGCTGCTCACATGCACGAGCGCAGAACGTTGCGGATGGAGTACTTCTACCGGGAGCAACGTCAGCGCTTCGGGATCCTCCTGACGCCGGAGGGGAAGCCCGAGGGCGGCGCGTGGAATTACGACGCTGAGAACCGCAAGGCTTTTCCGGCGCAGGGGCCGGGGCTGGTGCCGCCGAGGGCGGTGTTCGAGCCGGATGAGGTGACCCGTGACGTTCTCGCGCTCGTCACCGAACGCTTCGCCGACCACCCCGGTTGCCTCGACGGGTTCGCGTGGCCGGTCACCCGCGCACAGGCGCTGGAGTCGCTCGCGCTCTTCATCGACGAGCGCCTGCCCTGGTTCGGAGATTTCCAGGACGCCCAGTGGCCGGGCGAGCCGTGGCTGTGGCACGCTCATCTGTCCGCCGCGATGAACCTGAAGCTCCTTGATCCGCGTGAGATCGTCGCCGCAGCGGAGACCGCGTATCGCGACGGACGTGCCCCGCTGGCCTCAGTCGAAGGCTTCGTCCGGCAGATTCTCGGATGGCGCGAGTACGTCCGCGGAATCTATTGGACCCAGATGCCGGGGTATGCCCGCCGCAACGCGTTGGACGCGCATGAGCCGCTGCCTGGCTGGTACTGGACGGGCGACACCTCGATGGCGTGCATGGCCGACGCGATCGGCACCACGCTGGAGAACGGCTACGCCCATCACATCCAGCGGCTGATGGTGACCGGTCTCTACGCCCTGCTCCTCGGGGTCGAGCCGACGGAAGTGCACGCCTGGTACCTCGCCGTCTACGTCGACGCCGTCGAGTGGGTGGAACTGCCCAACACCCTGGGCATGAGCCAGTTCGCCGACGGCGGGCTGATGGGAAGCAAACCCTACGCGGCATCCGGTGCATACATCTCGCGGATGAGCCCACACTGCCGAACGTGCCGATTCGACCCGAAGAAACGCGTCGGGGCGGACGCCTGCCCGATCACCACTCTCTACTGGGATTTTCTGATGCGCCACCAGGAGACTCTCTCCTCGAACCCGCGCATGGCCCTGCAGGTGCGCAACGTCGATCGGATCGACGACGACGAACGCGCGGCGATCGGACGGCGCGCGTCGGCGATCCGCAGAGGGGAGGTCGTCGAGAATGCATGACCTCATCGTGATCGGCGCCGGACTCGCGGGGCTCCGATGCGCCGGATTGCTCTCCGCAGGCGGGCTCGATGTCGTCGTCCTCGAGGCCGCGGATGCGGTCGGAGGACGCCAGCGCACGGACATCGTCGATGGGTTTCGGCTGGATCGCGGGTTCCAGGTGCTCAACCCGGCTTACCCGGCGCTCCGGCGCAGCGTCGATCTCGACGCGCTCGCCCTCGGAAGCTTCCCTGTGGGTGTGCGGGTCCGCATGGAGGAGGGGATGGCCGAGCTGCGGCATCCGCTGCGGTATCCGCTGTCGATCGCCACATCGCTGCGCAGCGGCCTGGTGAACGGTCGGGATGCCGTCGCGCTGGCACGCTGGGCCGCGCCGGCGTTGGCGCAACCGCTCTCCCGTCTCGCCCGAAACGATGTCACCGTGCGCGAGGCATGGGATTCCGCGGGGCTCCGCGGCCCACTCCGCTCCGCCGTGCTCGAGCCGTTCCTCACGGGAGTCTTGGCGGAGAGCCGTGGCGAGACGTCGAACGCATTCGCCCGGCTGCTCGTGCGGTACTTCGTGCTCGGCCGCCCCGGCCTACCCGCACAAGGGATCGCTGCGGTCCCCGAGCAGCTTGCCGCGCACGCGCGCGCGATGGGAGCCGACATCCGTCTCGGCGCCAGCGCGGGACGCATGACAGCGCTCGGAGAGGAGATCAGGGTGGAGCTGATCGACGGCGACTCCGTCCGCGCGGCCCGGGTGGTCGTCGCGGCCGGCCCCGATGCGGTCACCGACCTCACCGGGCTTGCCCGTCCGGCGACGAACGGTCTGCAGACGTGGTGGTTCACCGCCGTCGAACCTCCGACCGCATCCGCGTTGCTGACCGTCGACGGCCGAAGCCGAGGCCGAGGCCCCGTCGTGAACACCGTTGTGATGACGCACACCGTGCCCTCGTATGCCCCGGCCGGACGCCACCTCATCGCCGCGACCTGCCTGCTGCCGCGCGGCGCTGATCCCGCCGAGGAGAACGACGTCCGACGCCACCTGAGTGAGATCTGGGGTGTGGACGTCAGCGCGTGGGAGCTGATCCGGCGCGACGACATCGCCGATGCGCTCCCGGCCCAACCGGCCCCGCTCGGTGCAGCACGGTCGCCGCGCTACGCCGAGCGGCTGTACGTCGCAGGCGACCACCGGGACACCGCGTCGATCCAAGGCGCCCTCGCATCGGGGGAACGTGCCGCACGCGCGGTCCTGAGCGACGCAGGACCGTCGAGAAGCGCCGCATCGCTTCACCGCTGACGGCGGCGTGACGACGCGGCTCACGATCAACTCACATCGAGCCGCGTGGGGGTGGCTCAGCCTCCGATGAAGCCGTTGGTGATGACGGGGAATCCTGCGGCTTCGCAGGCTGTCAGCAATTCAGCCCCGGGAACGTCCCATTCGCGCGAAAGGATGTTGCTCGGCCCCAGCGGTGCCTGCACGGCGGGCACCGCGTCCTGGACAGCCGTCAATGCCGTGGCGACGCGCCCCTCCTCCGCGGCGGGGATGTTGCCGAGCACCCGCGATGCGAGCGCAGTCCAGCCGTCGAGCTCTCGCTGGGTCATGCGCTCGTCGTAGAACGCGGCCTGAGCGTTGTGCAGGATCGTCTGCACGTCACCGAACGCATTGCAGGTCACCTCATCGTCCGCCGAACTCGATGCCTCCTCTGTCGGAGTCGTGGTGGGCGTCTCCGTCGCTGCGGCTTCCGCGCTGGAGCCGCCATCGCCAGGTCCGCCCTCGGCCGCGCACGCGGTGACCCCCACGAGCACGAGGAGAGCACCCACCACGAGGGCGGCATGGCGGGAGAATGCACGAGTTCGATGCAACGTCATGGGCGGAGCCTATCGAAACGAGCATCCGCCGGCATTCCGGCGGAAGGCGCAGGTCGCGCCTCACACCCGCACGCCGTCGCGGATGCCGGCGAGCAGCTTCTCACCGATGCCTGGAACCGCGAGGAGGTCGTCGACGGATTGGAACCTCCCGTTCTCGTCGCGCCAGGCGATGATCCGCTCGGCCAGGGCGGGACCGATGCGCGGCAGCGTCTCGAGCGCAGCCTGATCCGCCGTGTTCAGGTCGACACGGTCGTCGGAGGGCGCCACAGTCCCCGGCTCGTCCACCGCCACGCCGACCGTCGGAACGATGATCTGCTCGCCATCGGCGAGCAGGCGCGCGAGATTGATCGCGGTCAGGTCGGCGTCGCCGGTGGTCCCCCCTGCAGCCGCCACCGCGTCGACCAGCCGAGAGTCGAGATCGAGGACGTAGAGACCCGGATGCTCGACGGCGCCGAGCACATGCACATAGAGCTCCCCCGACGAGCCGCCGCCCGCCGCTGCGTCGGTGGCCAGCGGCACCGATTCGGTCGGTGCCGCCTGACCTCGCATCAGCCCGAGTCCGACGGCCGCCGACAGGACGACGAGCGCCAGCACGATCGCGGCTCCGACACCCAGTCGCAGACGGCGCGGCGGAGTCGACGGAGCGGCGGATTCGGGCATCCCGCAAAGCTAAGCGAGCGATCGGACGCCCCTCATGCGTCAGGCCGCCCGACGGGGAGAACCCCCGCAGGCGGCCTGATGTGCAGAGCCGGTGCGTCGTCTGCGACGACGCGAGCGGTCAGCCCTTGACGACGATGCTGACGATCTTGGGGGCGCGCACGACCACCTTGACGATCTCGCGGTCGCCGATCGAACGGATCACGCGCTCGTCGGCGCGAGCCAGTGCTTCGAGCTCGGCCTCGCCGATGCGCGCCGGCACCTCGAGCTGGGCGCGGACCTTGCCGCCCACCTGCACGACAGCCGTCACGGTGTCTTCGACGAGCAGAGCGGGGTCGGCCGAACGCCAGGTGACGAGGCCCACGGAAGGCTCGTGACCGAGGATCTCCCAGATCTCCTCCGCGGTGTGCGGCGCGATCAGGTCGAGCATCACGGCGACGGTCTCGGCGGCCTCGCGGACAGCCGGATCCGCGGCACCCGCAGCGCCGTCGATGGTCTTGCGGGTGATGTTCACCAGCTCCATCAGGCGTGCGACCAGCACGTTGAACTTCGTCTGCTCGACGAGGGCCGGTGCATCCGCGAGCAGCTTGTGCGTGGCACGACGGAGCGCTGCATCTCCTCCGGCGAACACCACGTCGACGGAAGACGCCACCTCACGCGCGATCCGCAGCGCGCGGGCGAGGAACTTCTGCGCGCCGGTCGTCGAGACGTCGGCCCAGTCCTTGTCGTCCTCCACCGGACCCGCGAACGCGAGACCCACGCGCAGCGCGTCAGCGCCGTACGCGTCGAGCTCTTCCTCGAACAGCACCAGGTTGCCCTTGCTCTTCGACATCTTCGCGCCGTCGAGGAGGACCATCCCCTGGTTGATCAGGTTCGAGAACGGCTCCGTGAAGTCGATCAGGCCCATGTCGAACAGGACCTTGGTGATGAAGCGCGCGTAGAGCAGGTGCAGGATCGCATGCTCGACCCCGCCGATGTACGAGTCGACCGGCGACCAGCGGGCCGCCTGAGCCGGGTCGAACGCCACGGTGTCGCTGTTCGGCGAGAGGAAGCGCAGGAAGTACCACGAGCTGTCCACGAACGTGTCCATGGTGTCGGGGTCGCGCAGCACGGGGTCGCCGCTCGCGGCATCCACCGTGCGCACCCAGCTCTCGGCTGCGCCCAGCGGCGACGAGCCCTTGGGCTTCAGGTCGAGTCCCTCGACACTGGGCAGCTTCACCGGCAGCTGGTCCTCGGGCACCGGGATGATGCGGCCATCCTCGGCATGCAGCATCGGGATGGGCGTGCCCCAGAAGCGCTGGCGCGAGATCAGCCAGTCGCGGAGGCGATAGTTCTTCGCCGCACGACCCGTTCCCGAGGCTTCGAGCTGCTCGATCGCACGGGCGATCGCGTTGCGCTTGGACAGACCGTTCAGGGCGCCGGAGTTGATCATCCGGCCCTCGCCCGTCAGGGCGATGCCGGTGGACGCCGGGTTCTGCTCGTCGAGAGCGGCGCCCGTGTCGATCGGCACGCCCTCATCGTCGACCTCGATGACGGGCATCGCACCGGTGATCGGCGCCGTCGTGTCGACGACGACCTTGACCGGCAGATCGAAGGCGCGGGCGAAGTCGAGGTCGCGCTGATCGTGCGCGGGCACGGCCATGACCGCGCCGTGACCGTAGTCGGCGAGCACGTAGTCCGCGGCCCACACGGGCAGCTTCTCGCCGTTGACCGGATTGATCGCGAATCGCTCGAGGAAGACACCGGTCTTCGGGCGGTCGGTCGCCTGACGGTCGACGTCGGTGGTCTTCTGGACATCGCCCAGGTACTTCTCGAATCGCTCGCGCACCTCGACAGGAGCGTCCTTCGCGAGCTCGCTGGCGAGATCCGAGTCCGGAGCCACGACGAAGAACGTCGCACCGTGCAGCGTGTCGGGACGCGTCGAGAACACCGTGACCGGCTCGTCGCGTCCTTCGATGCGGAAGTCCACGTCGGCTCCGATCGAGCGGCCGATCCAGTTGCGCTGCATCTGCAGCACCTTGTGCGGCCAGAAGCCCTCGAGCTGGTTCAGGTCATCGAGCAGCCGGTCGGCGTAGTCCGTGATCTTGAAGTACCACTGGGTGAGCTTCTTCTTCACGACCTCGGCGCCGCAGCGATCACAGCGTCCGTCGACGACCTGCTCGTTCGCGAGCACCGTCTGGTCGTTCGGGCACCAGTTGACGGCGCTCTTCTTGCGATATGCCAGACCGCGCTCGTGCAGCTTCAGGAACAGCCACTGGTTCCAGCGGTAGTACTCGGGGTCGGACGTGTGCAGCACGCGCGACCAGTCGAACGAGACGCCGTAGTTCTGGAACGCCTGCTTCTGCTGGGCGATGTTCTGGTACGTCCACTCGCGCGGGTCGGCGCCCTGGCGGATCGCCGCGTTCTCGGCCGGCAGACCGAAGGAGTCCCACCCGATCGGGTTGAGCACGTTGTGCCCGCGGTGGCGCCAGAAACGGGCCACGATGTCGGAGTAGAGGTAGTTCTCAGCGTGCCCCATGTGCAGGTCCCCAGAGGGGTACGGGAACATCGCCAGCACGTAGCGGCGCGGCCGCTTGTCGTCGTCGCCGCCGGTGAGGAACGTCTCGTTCTCCGCCCAGTACTTCTGCCACTTGGCCTGGATAGCGTGCGCCGAGGAGGTCTCCTCGTCGACGGGAGAGGTGGACAGGTTCTCAGACAACGAACGCACGACCAATCTGGAGGGAAAAGGGGATCAGTTCAGGATATCGGAAGCCCAGGCCGCAGGCATTTCCGCGCCGAGGGCCGCAAGGGGTGCCCGCGCCTTCGTCGCCACCTCCGCGACCTCGGATGCCGCGACCGACCGCCATGTGATCCCGCCGCCCGCTCCGATCACCGCAGTCTCCGCGTCGATGACGATGCTGCGGATGACCATCGCCAGGTCGAGCGAGCCGTCGTCGCCGATGTATCCGAAGCATCCGGCGTAGATCCCTCGGGGGCCGCCCTCGAGGTCGTACAGATGCGTCATCGCCGACAGCTTGGGGGCGCCGGTCATGCTCCCCGCGGGGAAGGACGCTGCGAACAGGGCGCCCGCTGTCGTGCCGACGGCCGCCGTGCCGCTGACCGTGCTGACGAGCTGATGCACGGCCGGATAGCTCTCGACCGCCCACAGCGCGTCTACACGGATCGACCCCGGCTCACACACCTGCGAGAGGTCGTTGCGCATGAGGTCGACGATCATGACGTTCTCGGCGCGCTCCTTGACGTCCGTCGCGAGCTCCGCGGCGAGCGCGGCATCCTGCTCCGGGTCGTCGCTGCGCGGCCGTGTCCCCTTGATGGGACGGGTGCGGATGACTCCGCCTTCGGCGTGCAGGAACTGCTCCGGGCTCGCGCTGAGCAGGGAGCGTCCGCCGATCCGCACGAAACCCCCGTGGTGGGCGGGGGTCGCGGATCTCAGCCGACGGTAGACGGATACGGGATCGTGCTCCCCGGGGACCGTGAACCGGGTGGTCAGACAGAGCTGATAGGCGATCCCCGCTCGGATCAGGTCGCGACACCGTTCGATGAGGGCCGCGTATTCGTCAGGGGTATGCCTGGCATCCACTCGGCGCGGCTCCGCGGCGAGCGCGGCGGCGCCCTGCGCGTCGACGGAGCGCTGCTGCGTGACGAATGCCGCCCAGTCGTCCAGATCCTCGGCCGCGCAGGCCCAGACGCGCCCTGTCGCGTGGTCGAACGCGGCGAAGCGGGTGATGCGCACCCAGGCGCCGCCTGCGGACTGGGCGGACTCGGACACCGGGGCCCCTGCGGTTCGGGCCCCCGACTCGTAGTCGAACCAGCCGACCCAGCCGCCTCGCAGCGGAGGGCGCGAGCCATCGCCGTCGAGGGCAGGCCCGTCCCCCGCAGACGCATCCAGCCGAACACCGTCGGGGAAAGCGGACGGCTGTCCCGTTCCGATGAAGCTCCACCCCTCGGATGCAGAGGCACCGGCGTCGAGCCAGAACACGTCGGGCTCTGCCCGCTCGAGCGCGAGGAAGAGCGCTGCGGGATCCACCCGGTCCGTCAGGACGCGGGTGCTCAGACGTTCGGGCACGTTCTCAGCCTAGGCCGCGGCGTCTCCCGTATTCTCAAGGGGTGGACGACCTGGTGCCGTGGCTGATCGAGTTCATGCGATCGATCGACCCGGTCGCTCGGACTCTCGTGGCCGGACTCGCTGTCCTGCTGGAGACCAGCGTGCTGATCGGTCTGGTGTTCCCCGGAGACACGGTCGTCCTCGTCGCATCGATCGGCATCACCAGCCTGCCCGAGGCGGTGGCGATGGTCATCGCCGTCGTGGTCGGTGCCCTGATCGGCGAGAGCATCGGGTTCTGGCTCGGACGCTGGATAGGCCCGCACATCCGTGCATCGTGGGTCGGGCGTCGGGTCGGGGAGGCGAACTGGATCCGCGCCGAGCGTTACCTCGCCCGCCGAGGCGGCATCGCCATCTTCCTCTCGCGCTTCCTCCCCGTGCTGCATTCGCTCGTCCCCCTCACCGTGGGCATGAGCCACTACTCGTATCGCCGCTTCCTCGCATGGACGGCGCCCGCCTGCCTGATCTGGGCCACGGCGTACGTGAGCATCACGTCTCTCGCCGCCGGGAGCTTCGACGAGCTCGCCGACCGCGTGCACTACGCGGGCTACATCTTCGTGGGCATCATCGCCCTGTTCCTACTCGCGGTCTTCGTCGCGAAGAAGGTGCTCTCGCGGCTCGAGGCTCGTCACCTCGACATCTCCGACGCGGAGGACGCGACCGACGTGAAAGACTGAAGCAATGGCTTCGTCACCCCCGGCGCCCCGAATCCACTGGTTCGCGCGTCTCGAACACCGCCTCCACGTGTGGCGTGAGAAGCGAGCGCGCCGTCGAGGTCGCACCGCGACCATCCTCCCGTTCCCCGGATATGGCGGCCCCGGGTGGGTGCGCGTCGTGGGGCGTGTGCTGATCGTGCCGCCGCAGCGGAGCACGAAAGACGGAGAGCCGGCGAGCGTGCGCGGCTGGCGGAGCTTCGTCGGGATCCCCGTCAGCTTCGCGAAGGTGGCCGTGCGGATCGGCGATTCCGTGCACCACGTCGTCGCCGACCGCGGGGGCGTGATCGACTCCGTGGTCCACGTGGATCTCGAGCCCGGATGGCAGACGTTCACCTTCTCCGTCGAGGGGCAGGAGCCCGTCGAGGCCACGGCGTTCATCGTCGCGGAGTCGACGCACTTCGGCATCGTCTCCGATGTCGACGACACCGTCATGGTGACAGCCCTCCCCCGCCCCTTCATCGCCGCCTGGAACTCCTTCGTGGTCGACGAGCATGCCCGGATCCCGGTTCCCGGCATGGCCGTACTGCTCGACCAGGTGCTGCGCGAGCACCCGGGTGCTCCGATGATCTACCTGTCCACGGGGGCATGGAACGTCGCCCCGACGCTCCGACGCTTCCTCGGACGCCACCTGTTCCCGGCAGGATCCATGCTCCTCACCGACTGGGGTCCCACGCACGACCGCTGGTTCCGCAGCGGACGCGAGCACAAGCTCACAAACCTCCGACGCCTCGCGTCGGAGTTCCCGCACGTCAAGTGGCTGCTCATCGGCGACGACGGGCAACACGACGAGTCGATCTACTCGGAGTTCATGGACGAGCATCCCGACTCGGTGGCCGGTGTCGCGATCCGTCGACTGCTGCCGGCCGAGGCCGTGCTCGCCGGTGGCCGCGCGGGGCACGAGCCGCACTCCGACGATGTCGCCCCCTGGGTGAGCGCCGAGGACGGCGCAGGGCTGCGCGATCTGCTCGGCGAAGCCGGCATTCTCCGCTGACATGACCACCGCCCTCCCCCGACACGAGTGGCTGGAGCGAGAGCATGCCCACCTGCTTCGAGCGGATGCTCTCACCTCAGCGCACAGGGAGAGAGCATCCCGGCGCGAGAAGCACCCGGTCTGGGACTTCCTCTTCACCTATTACAACTACAAGCCCGCCCAGCTGCGGCGGTGGCACCCCGGCGCGGGCGTGCAGCTCGAGCAGGCTTCCGAGCGGCTGAGCTGGCGCTGGTACTCCCCCGGCGCCGACGCCGACAGCGTGATCCCGGATGCCGCGGCGTTCGCTCGCGAGAAGTCCGAGCTCGCGGCCCTCATCGAGCGGATGCTGCGGCGCACCGCCTCACGCCCCGGACAGTTCGGCTGCTTCGGTCTGCACGAGTGGGCCATGGTGTACCGGGCCGACGAGCACCGGCATTCCGTTCCCCTCAGGCTCGGACAGGCGGGCACCGACGCGGTCGTCGAGAACCACGACCTGCGGTGCACGCATTTCGACGCGTTCCGCTTCTTCACGCCCGAAGCTGCACCCCGTAACCGCACAGAGCTGACACGCGACGATCAGCCCCTGTTCGAACAGCCCGGCTGTCTGCACGCCGGCATGGACCTGTACAAGTGGGCTCTGAAGCTCGGTCCTCTCGTCCCCGGGGAGCTGCTCCTCGACTCATTCGAGCTCGCCCGCGACATCCGGCTGCTCGACATGCAGGCGGCCCCTTACGATCTCTCCGCCTGGGACGTGGTGCCGGTGCCCATCGAGACCGCCGAAGGCAAAGCCGAGTACGTACGACAGCAGCGCGGGTTCGCCGAGCGCGGCACGCGTCTTCGCGCCGCGCTCCTGCAGGCCTGGCTCGGCTCCGCTCAGCCGGTGGCAGTCAGCGCCTGACGTCAGCCGACGGGCTGGCACTCCCCGCACAGCGACCATTCGGCGCTCGCCGCACTGGACTGAAGCCTGAGCGCCATCACCCTCGTGGCAGCGTCGGCAAGCCGTTCTGCCGGGAGGGTCCCCGAGTCGACCGCCGCGGTGATCCCCGCGACGATCTCGGATGCCGTATCGGCTGTCGACCCGGCGATCATGAGAACCAGGTCGTTTCCCGCTGCGACCGCCGTGACGGCGTTGGCCACCGGGTCGGCGTACTCGGGAAGCCCTGAGGACTGCAGCATCCCGAGGTCATCGGTGACGATCACGCCGTCGAACCCCAGCTCGTCGCGGGCGATCTCGTGCCACCGTGCGGAGAGCGACGCCGGTGCCGGGTCCACCGACGTGTACGCGAGATGGCCGAACATCAGCACAGACGCCCCGGCATCCATGCCGGCGATGAACGGCACGGCGTCCTTCGCGCGCCACTCGTCGAGCGTCTCAGCCGTCGAGGGGATCGCATGGTGCGAGTCGCCTGGAGCTGCACCGTGCCCGGGGAAGTGCTTGAGCGTCGACGCGACGACCGGTTCCTGTGCCGCCGTGGCGGCGGCGACCCGATCGGCCGACGACTGCGGATCCGTGCCGAGCGCCCGGCCGTAGATGAACGACGAGGGATCGGCGGTCACATCCGCGACCGTACCGAAGTCGACGGTGATCCCCGACTTGGCGACCAGCGCTGCCCTGGCGGAGAAGGCCGCAGCGGTATCGGCTACAGGCAGCGACTTCAGAGTCGTCGACGCGGCGTAGTCGTCGGCAGGCAGGCGCGAGACGATGCCGCCCTCCTGGTCGATCGCGATGAGCGGAGGAAGCTCGGGGTCGACCGTCAGCGAATCGGTGAGCGCGGCGAGCTCCCCATCCGTCGCCGGAATGTTGGCGCCCATCAGGATGAATCCACCGAGCCCCTGGGCCATGTAGGCGCTCAACGCCGCCGCATCCGTCGTCGGAATGTGCCCCATCACGATGCTCGCCGCCTGCTGTGCCGCCGTCATCCGCCCGACCAGAATCTCGGCGCGGTCATCAGGCCCTGGCACCTCTGCGGGCGCCCCGGTGGCTAGCGCAGGTGCCTCAGCGCCGCCTGTGACCTGGGCAGATGCCGCAGAGGAGGCCGTGAGTGCGCAGAGCCCCACGATCGCCGCTGCTCCGACCGCCCAGGCGCGTCGCCGGGACATGGCGTCAGGCGCTGAGCGCGTCGGCGATCGGCACCGCCGAGTCGCCGGAGCCGTTCCCGAACCGGATGGTGCGACCGAAGGTCGACGGGTTGGCGACGGACTCGGCGATCACCGCTGCCACATCGGCGCGGGAGACCTCTCCCTTGCCCTCGGGATCGAGGACGATTCGGCCGGTCGGCTCGTCGAACGTGAGCGTTCCTGGCCCGAGGATCGTGCCGTCGAGTTCGGTGCCGCGCAGGTGCTCGTCGGCCGCCCACTTCGCGTCGGCATACGGGAAGAAGTCCGAATCCTCCGCGACACCGTGGTCGGCCTTCGAGCCGATCCACGACACCATGACGTAGCGGCCGGTTCCGGCCTCGGCCGAGGCATCCATCGTACGGATCGCGGCGTCGCGGTCGACCGCGTAGGTGCGCTCCGCGGATCCCCCGCCGGCTCCTGCCGACCACACCACCGCGTCGTGACCTCGGATGATGTCCGCGAGCTCGGTCGTGCCGACGGTCTCGACGTCTGCGACCAGCGCGCGGGCTCCCGTCTCTTCGACCTCGGCGACGTGATCCGGGTTGCGGATGACCGACGTGACCTCATCGCCGCGGGCGACGAGGAGCGGGGCAAGCAGCAGGGCGATGCGGCCGTGGCCGCCGAAGACGATGATTCGCGACATGTCTTCACCCTACGCGCCTCTGACGACACCGGCTCGGGGGTGCGGTCAGCGAGAGCCCTGGGAACTGTCGATGACGAACGCCTGCGGGTGCCCGGGGAGGTAGCGGACCACGACCGGCTCGCCGGAGGGCAGGTAGGCATCGCGATCGGGGTACACGGCCGGGGTGAAGAAGTTGCTCTCGATCGTGTACTCCACACCGCTCGGGGTCGTGAACGTCACCCAGTCGCCGTCGACGGTGCCCGTCGTCGGCTGACCGTGCTGGTGGATGTAGGCGCGCGTGATCGGCACACCCGTGAGACTGAGGATGCCGATCACGAGGTTCGCCAGCATGACGACGGCAAGGACGCGGAACACGATACGACGTGCGGTGCCCACCGACTGTCCTCGTGTCGCCGCCTCGCCGTGGAGCAGTCCTTCGCGCTCGCGGACACGTCGTATCGACACGCCGGGAGCAGAACCCGAGGCGGACATGGCGAACAGGCCGAGGATCGAGAAGCCGGCGATGAACACCATCGCGTACCCGTGCGCCGCAGGGAAGTTGATCAACCAGATCAGTGTGTCGAGGATGTTCATCGTCCGGCCTCGTTCTCGATCGTCACGGCCACGGTCTTCGGATCCTCACGGCGGTAGAACGCCCAGATCGGCGCACCGACCTGGAATCGCGAGATCGCCTCGGGGTACGCGAACACCGTCGTGTCGGTCTCCCACGTCGACGCCCCCTCTGGCGCCATGAGCACCTTCAGCTCGAGCTCGCTCTGGCCCTCGAGGCGACGTCCGGTCGGTCGCACCGCGAGCACCGACGCGGGTACCTGCGTTCCCGTCGTCCGTGCTTTCACCAGACGAGGGTGGATGAGACCGCGATCGATCCTCCACTGCAGCATCGCGTCCCGAACAGTCGGATCGGTGATGTCTGCGAGCTCGACCGTGTCCTGGTCGGTGAGGCTGTACCTCACAGGGATCGGCTGTCCGATCTGGAGGCCGGCGAGATCGCTGGGTTCGACCAGCATCCGCAGCTGGCCGACGAAGTCCTCCCCCGCTTTCGGGGCGACCCGGATGAACAGGTCGTACTGCGGCACATCGTTGACGGTGAGGCCGGTGCGGGAGATCTCGACGATGCGCCCCACGCCGATCTGCGACTCCCCCCGCACCCTCTTGCGGCGACCGAGGCCCGACATCGTGCCTCCGAAGGTGAGGATCAGCCCCCAGGCGACCCCGATGATGATCGGTCCGCCCAGCGTGTCCTCCCCGGAGAACGGCAGGATCGACTCGCGCTGATCGATGCCGAACAGGCCTTCGCCGGTCCAGATGACGAGCCATGCCGACAGCAGCAGCCAGATGACCAGGACGACGATGCGGATCATGCCCTCAGCGTAGCGAGGACACGTCGCCGTATCGCGGAATCGGGCGCGCCGGATCCGGCCGACTCACGTGGTGCGGGCGGATGCCGCGGCCAGCGCTCGCTGCACGCCCTTCGCCGCCGAGCGCCCAGCCCTGTTCGCTCCGATCGTGCTCGCGGACGGACCGTAGCCGACGAGCTGGATGCGCGGATCCTGCACCGCAGTCGTTCCGCGTCCGTTCCGGTCGAGCTGGATGCCGCCCGCCGCACTGCGCAGGTGCAGCGGCGCGAGGTGCGCGATCGCGGGACGGAACCCGGTCGCCCACAGGATGACGTCGACGCGCTCGAACGACCCGTCCGCCCAGCGGACGCCGTCCGGCTCGATGCGCGCGAACATCGGGCGGCGCGCGGCGTAGACGCCGAGCCGCTCGGCCTCGCGTTCCTGCGGGCGGAGCATCAGGCCCGTCACGCTCACCACGCTCTGCGGCGGGAGGCCCTGCGCCACACGCTGCTCGACGAGAGCGACCGCCGCAGCCCCTGCTTCCGGTGTGAAGTCGTCGTTCCGCCACACGGGCTCCGTGCGGGTCGTCCAGAGCGTGTCGGTGAGCGGGGCGAGCGCTCCCAGGAACTGGACGGCCGAGGCTCCGCCGCCGACGACGAGCACCCTCTTGCCGACGAAGTGCGAAGGACCCGGGTAGTCGACGGTGTGCAGCTGCTCCCCGAGGAACGTCTCCATTCCCGGATAGTGCGGCAGGAACGGATGCGTCCAGGTTCCCGTGGCATTCACGACCGTCCGCGTCCGCCATCGCCGCTCCCCCGCGTGCACGACGAGGATGCCGTCCTCCTCCACCACCCGGTCGACGCGCACCGGGCGCACCACCGGGAGGTGATGCGCACTCTCATATGCGGCGAAGTATGCCGGAACGGCGATGTTCGCCTGCTGCCCGTCCCGCGGAGGCGGCGCATCGGCCGGCAGCTCGGCCACGCCGTGCACGTCGCGCATCGTGAGAGCATCCCACCGATGCCGCCAGGCGCCGCCGGGCTCGGCGTCGGAGTCGAGCACGACGTGGGAGATGCCGAGCCGGGTCAGATGGAAGGAGGCCGACAGACCGGCCTGACCGGCGCCGATCACGACGCTGTCCAGGATGCTCACGGTGATGTCAACGCCTGGGGGCGTGCGGTTGTTCCGGCGCTGTCAGAGCGAGACCTGGTAGTGCGTGTAGCCGGTGTGCGTCGCCACGCGTTCGTAGAGCGTGCGGGCAGTGGTGTTGCCCTCCTGCGTGAGCCAGTACACCTTCGCGCAGCCCTGCACCTCCGCCCAGTCGCGCACGTGGGCGATCAACGCCCGACCGGCTCCGGACCCGCGCGACTCCGCAGCGACGAAGAGATCCTCGAGATAGCAGTAGTCGGCGTCGCTCCACGTCGCAGGGTGCGTGAGCCAGTGCACGATGCCGATCGCGTGGCCGGCGTCGTCGCGTGCGATGGCGCCGTGGATCTCGCGGTCGCCGACGATGCGGTCGAAGGTGCGCCTCGTGACATCGTCGGCGATCTCCGCTCCGTAGAACCTGAGGTAGCCGTCCCATAAGGCCGACCATTCCTCGAAGTCGTCTCGCGTGACGGCGGTGATGTTGGTCATGCCGTCCACCCTAGGGCGACGCGCCCGGGAGGCCTGGCCCGATTGGTGCTGCGCGCGATCCGTGTAGTACTCTGTTCAAGTTGCTTCGAGCAGTCAGGAAGCAGTTCTGGGCCTGTGGCGCAGCTGGTAGCGCACCTGCATGGCATGCAGGGGGTCAGGGGTTCGAGTCCCCTCAGGTCCACAACGAAACCCGCGAGAGATCGCGGGTTTTCTTGTATCTGCACGCGGATCGGGCCGCGCCTGCACAGTCCTCAGTGCAGTGCGGGCCTGACTACGGGACCGGTTCGAACAGGTCGCCGATATCGCAGAGGACGTCCCCGTCCGGCAGAGCCCAGACGGCTCGGTCGCCCTGCACCATCGGCCGGAGCAGGCCCAGACCGGGAATGGTCGGCCACCGGTTCCCACGGAGGAACTCGCCCTCCTGGAGGAACGAGGCGACCGCGACAGCGAGCCGTTGATGCTGCTCGGCGCAGACCCGCAGTGTTCGATCGGCGACGTCGAGGTGGGCGGCCAATGTGCCCTCCTCCCCCAGCTCGATTCGAGCGACGAGCGGGTCAGTCGGCAGTCCGACCGCGGAGAAGTCCCTGACCGCCGACAGCATGGTGGCTTCTGCACGGTATCGATGACGTAGCCGGGTCCGGGTCAGTACGCTCATCGGCGTCGCTCCTCTCGTTCGACGGCGCACGCTCGACCACGCGTCATATCGTCCTCGCATCTATAGAGAGTCGCGAACCCGGCTTCTGTTACGCGACGGATCGATCCGAATTGCGCCATACGGCGTCGTCGCGTGCAGCGCCGCCCGGTGAACGCGACAGACTGGGGTGTGCACCCGGATGCCAGGGGCTTGCCTTCGCCCTGCGTCCCGGATAGACATACGAGGCCATCGATCGCCGGAGCGGCGATCCCTGAAGAGCGGGAGAACACGAGTGCTGGGACTTTTTCGACGGCCGGAACCCCTGTCAGACAGCGTGGGAGCGCCCAGAGAGCCCGGCCTCTGGTCCCGCGGCCTCGGTCTCGCCGCGACCCGCAGCCTGCAGACGCTGGCGGTGCTCGCGCTCGTGGCCGTCGGCGTCCTGGTGATCACCCAGTTGTCGCTGGTCTTCATCCCGGTCACGATCGCGCTGATCCTCGCGTCCGCCATCCATCCTCTCGTCGCTCTGATGCGACGCAAGGGAGTCCCTTCGATCCTGGCGACGTGGATCGCGCTGATCGGCATCATCACCATCCTCGGGGGCATCGTGTGGGTGATCGTCCTCACGGTTCGCTCCCAGTGGGACGACCTCGTCGAATCCACCACCGACGGCATCGCACAGGTCACGGCCTGGCTGGGTACGCTGCCGTTCGACATCTCGGCGATCGATCTCGATGACGTGTGGGCGAGCACCGGGGAGTTCCTCACCAGCGCCTCCTTCGGACGCGGAGCGCTCGCGGGCGTCTCGGCGACCGCGAGCTTCTTCACGGGCCTGGCCCTGATGATCGTGGTGCTCTTCTTCTTCCTCAAAGACGGACCACGCATCTGGGAGTTCCTGCTGCGCCCCTTCACCGGCACGAGCTACGAGCGTGCACGCCGCATCGGCGACAAGACGGTCGACGTGTTCGGCGGCTACATCCGCGGTACGTCCATCGTCGCGGCCGCAGACGCCCTGGGCATCGGGATCGGCCTCGCGATCCTTCAGATCCCGCTGGCGATCCCGCTCGCGGTGATCGTCTTCCTCACGGCGTTCATCCCGCTCGTCGGCGCGACGGCCGCCGGTATCCTGGCGGCTCTCGTCGCCCTCGTCACGCACGGTCCGGTCTCGGCCCTCATCGTCGTCGGAATCGTGGTCCTCGTGAACCAGCTCGAGGGCAACTTCCTGCAGCCCGTCGTGATGGCTCGCTCGCTCAAGCTCCACGCCCTCGTCATCCTGCTCGCCCTCACTACGGGCACGATCCTCGGCGGAATCGTCGGTGCCGTTCTCTCGGTGCCGATCGCCGCCGTCGCCTGGGGGATCATCACCGTGTGGGACGGCCCGCACACCCCGGCCCGCCCGTTCCGGAAGAAGCGCCCGGAAGAGGTGTGATCCTCCAGACCGCGCGGGCCGTCCGGCGCCGCGGGTCATCCGACGATCACCTACTCCTCGTGGGCAGTGCGGTCAACCCGCTCCCTGGTCGGGCGCCGAGCACCCTAGCGTGTCGCCACGATGACACGAGAGGAGCCCATCATGTCCACACCGACCCCACCGCTGGTACCGCTGCCTGACGACGGCGACCCCACAGGCGTTCCCGAGCGCGAGGTCGACGGCGAAGCCGTGCTCGACACGGACGTCGATGCCGATCAGGTCGACGGAGCCGAGGCCGATCGCCTGGCTGCGGAACGACCGGCGTCCGACGACGGATCCTGAACTCAGGCGTGCGGCGGGGTCCGCGATCGGACCCCGCCGCACGACTCCCTCAGTCGGCGAAGAGCGGAGGATGAGACGGAATGACGATCGGCCGCGTCGCTCTGCTCGGATCCTTGGCGCGCACGACCGCTTCGAGCACCTCGGACGCGTTCGCATAGCGGGTCTCGAGCGGCAGATCGCGAAGTCGGACGACCTCGACCCCGCCGTCCGCGTCGTAGACGCAGGCCACGACGTGCCGTGGATCATCGGTGTCGTACCGCCGGTCGTTGATCACCCATTCGGATGCGGTGACACGTCGCAGTACGTATCTAGGCTCTGGATCTCCAGACATTCAACAGCCCTCCAAGACTTCTCTCCCCAGCAGATCATCCATCGCGGACGCTGCGGCGGATACCCCCTTGACAGGGTGAGAAGCCGGAGCCGGCCTCGAGATCAGCCGGTCGGGCGGATCGTCAGGTCCGTCAGGGCGGCGTCATCAGGGAGATCGAGCGCGGTCAGGATGGTGGTCGCGACCGAGTCCGCCGAGATGAAGCGCGCGGCGTCGTACTCGCGACCTTCCTGCTGGTGCACCCGCTCCTGCATGGGGGTCGCCGTGCGCCCCGGATAGATCGAGGTCACTCGGACGCCGTGTTCGGCCTCTTCGGCGCGCAGCGAGTCCGCCAGAGCCTTGAGACCGTGCTTCGAGGCTGCGTACGCAGACCACCCCGCATGCGCGTGCAGGCCGGCGCCCGAATTGACGAACACCACACGGCCGCGCGAGACGCGCAGCACGGGCAGCAGGAGCCGCGTGAGCTCTGCCGGTCCCACGAGGTTCACCGCGAGCTGGCGCTCCCACAGGTTGGCCGGCAGGTCTGCCACGGATCCGAGGTCGACGACTCCGGCCGCATGAACGAGCGAGTCGATGCGCTCGGGAAGAGCCGTCTGCTTGGACAGCGCCCACGACAGCCGCCCCGGCTGGGCGAGGTCGCCGACGATCGCAGAGGACCCAGGAAGCGCTGCGGTGATCTCCTTGGCGCGACCCGCATCGCGTGCGAGCACCACGACCTGATCACCGCGGTCGAGCAGACGGCGCGCGAGCACAGCACCGATGCCGGACCCGGCACCGGTGATGAGGTGGACGCTCATGTCAGCTGCGGTCGGCAGCGGCGGAGTCAGCGAGCTCGAACGGGACCACGGGGCAGTCCTTCCAGAGGCGCTCGAGGCCGTAGTAGACCCGCTCCTCCTGGTGGAAGACGTGCACGATCAGGTCGCCGAAGTCGAGAAGCACCCAACGGGCCTCCGCACGACCCTCTCGGCGGACACGCTTGTGCCCTGCCTCGATCAGCTTGTCCTCGATCTCGTCGGCGATCGCGGCGACGTTGCGCTCGCTGTTTCCGGTGACGAGCAGGAAGATGTCGACGAGGGGCAACGGCTCCGACACGTTCAGCGCGACGAGATCCTCACCGCCCTTCGAGACGGCGGCGTCTGCCGCGAGCTGGAGCATCTCAACGGCGTTTTCAGGTGACTGCATCAGAACACATTCGTGGTGAAGGCGACGATCAGGGAAACGCCCAGCGCGAGCGCGAGACCACCCGCCACGATCGCGAGGATGAGCATGAGCTTGTTGCCCTTTTCGGGGGCGGGCGGGCGGATGACCTCGCCTGCGGGCTTGATGGTGCTGACGGCCGCGCTGGCGGCGATCGGCGTGGGCGAGGATGCAGGAGGCAGTTCGCCGTCGATGAGCACGGCATCGACGTCTTTCCCGTCGGTGGTGCCGTGCGCGTGACCCTGGGAGCCGAGGCCCTTGGGGAGTTCGTAAGAGCCCGTCACGAGGATCTCCCCCGTCGAGGCGACAGGACCGGACAGCGAACCGTCTCCCGGCGAGGGGTTGAAGATCAGCGTGTTCGGAGCGAGGTGCTGCGAACCGGTCGAGTCACCGACCGTGAGGAGCTCGTCGAAAGAAGGCGAGAAGGGCTTGCGGGTGTCCGCCTCGTCGCTGAGGAGCCCCTGACCGAACGCCGGGTTCACCGTGGGGTGCTCGCCGTCCGCGAGGTCGACATCGTCCTTGCGATCGACATCGGCGAGGACATCGTCCGGGTCGATCTCGTCGTGCTCGTCTGCAGACTCGACCTCGATGCCGAGCTCTGCGACGGCGGCGACGGGATCCTCTTCGGAGTCCGTCTCGTCGCCCGCGGGCTCTCCCGCAACGGGAGCGAGAGGAACCTCGCCGGAGGAGTCGACGCTCGTCGAGGCGCTGACCGGGGTGTGCGCGATCTCCTCGTCGACCTCGTCATCGGCATCGTCGATGTCGTCCACCGGCACGGGCGGGGTGTAGGCGGGAACCGAGTTGGCGAGAGCAGGGTTGTCGAGCAGAGGTTCTGCCGCAGCGGCCGTCTCGACCGGTGCATCCTCGACCGGTGCATCCTCGACGGGAACCTCGTCTGCGACGGAGTCGTCGACCTCGTCTTCGCCGTCGACCGGAACGGAACCGGTCTTCGCGAGCTCGCGCTCACGGACCTGACGCCGTGTCAGCCGCGCTGCGCCGGAAGGCGCGCCGGCGATGCCGGAAGACGCACCGGCGATGCCGGCGGACGCACCGGCTTCGTCGTGCGACGCGGGCTCCGCTGCCGGTGCGGGTGCCGCGTCGACCTGCTCGACCGGTTCCTCTGCGCGGGGAAGCGGCGGAACGGGCGGCGCCGCGACGGCGGCCGCCGCGGCCTCCTCCGGGGTGATGACAGGCGTGGAACCAGTCAACCGGATCTCACGCAGCTGCTTACGCGTCAGCGGACCCTGATCCTGCCGATCCGATGTACTCATGCCTTGCTCCGATACAGATGATGCTTCGCGATGTATTGAACGACTCCGTCGGGGACGAGGTACCAGACCGGCTCGTCCTCACGAACCCGCGCACGGCAGGCCGTCGACGAGATGGACAGCGCCGGCACCTCCAGTTGGCTGACGTTGTCGCTCGGGAGGCCGTCAGTGCTCAGAATGTGTCCTGGACGTGAGACCGCGACGAAGTGGGCCAACTCCCACAGTTCATCATGGTCCCTCCAACTGAGAATTTGCGCTACGGCGTCGGCTCCGGTGATGAAGAAGAGTTCCGCATCGGGCCGGCTCTTCTTCAGATCACGCAGGGTGTCGATCGTGTAGGTGGGGCCCTCGCGGTCGACGTCGACCCGACTGACCGTGAACTGCGGGTTGGATGCCGTGGCGATGACCGTCATGAGATAGCGGTGCTCGCTCGGGGTGACCTCCGGCTTCTGCCAGGGGCGTCCCGTCGGGACGAAGACGACCTCGTCGAGATCGAATGAGTGCGCGACCTCGCTGGCGGCGACCAGGTGCCCGTGGTGGATGGGGTCGAAGGTGCCGCCCATCACACCGATGCGCGCCGGACGCGAGGTCGTGTCGTCCATAGGGGCCTAGTGGCCGTGCCCTGCCTCGTGGCCAGCCTTGCCGTGCTTCGCCGCCCAGGCTTCGGCCTTGGCGGAGTGACGGTTGGCGACGTTCTTGTACGACAGCGTGACGAGGCCGAGGAAAGCGAACGCGATGATCGCGATCACGCCGAAGATCAGCGTATCGAGCTGGACATTGCCGTGATGCTCGGTTTCGGCAGCGGCCATCGCGATCTGTGCGACGAGGTTCATCCTGACTCCGTTTCGTGGCTGGCGGGCATGACTCACGTGGAGCCACAGCGCCCCCTAGTCTAGCCCTCAGCCGCGGGTCTGCCCCGACCCACGCGCCAGCCATTTCGTGCTGGTCAGCTCGGAAAGCCCCATCGGCCCTCTCGCGTGCAGCTTCTGGGTCGAGATGCCCACCTCCGCGCCGAACCCGAACTCGCCTCCATCGGTGAAGCGTGTCGAGGTGTTGACCATCACCACGGCCGAGTCCACCTCGGCGAGGAAGCGCTCCGCGTTGCGCGTGTCCGTCGTCACGATCGACTCGGTATGCCCGGTGCTGTAGCGACGGATGTGCGCGATCGCGTCGTCGAGCGTGTCGACGACCTTCATCGCGATGTCGAGGCTGAGATACTCCGTCTCCCAGTCCTCCTCGGTCGCGGGGATCACGTTCGAGACGAGCCCGGCGACCATGTCGTCACCGTGGATCGCGACGCCTTCGCTCTGCAGAGCGCTCGCGACCAGCGGCACCAGCCGCGGAGCAGCCTGACGCAGAACGAGCACCGTCTCGACCGCGTTGCAGACACTGGGCCGCTGCACCTTGGCGTTCACGACGATGTCGCAGGCCCAGTCTTCCGGAGCGCTCTCGTCGAGCACGATATGCACGTTGCCTGCGCCGGTCTCGATCACGGGAACCGTCGACTCCGTGACGACCGTCTCGATGAGACCGGCGCTGCCACGAGGGATCAGGACGTCGATGAGGCCACGACCGTGCATGAGCGCCTTCGCGCCGTCGCGCCCGAAGTCGTCGACGGTCTGCACCGCCTCGGGCGTGACCCCCGCTCCCGCCAGCGCGTCGCGCATGATCTGCACGAGCACGGTGTTCGAGTCGCGCGCGGCGCTGCCGCCCCGCAGCACGACGGCGTTGCCCGACCGCAGAGCAAGCGCGGCGATGTCCACCGTGACGTTGGGGCGTGCCTCGTAGATCGCTCCGACGACCCCGAACGGCACCCTGACCTGCTCGAGAGCGACGCCGTTCGGCATCCGGTGTCCGCCGACGACGCGCCCGACGGGGTCGGGCAGCGCAGCGACGTCACGCACGGCCGAGGCGAGAGCGCTGATGCGCTTCTCATCGAGGCGCAGCCGGTCGATCAGCGAATCGCCGATGCCGTCGGCCTGACCCCGGGAGATGTCGAGTGCGTTGGCCTCGATGATCCTGGCCGCATTCTGTTCGAGAGCGGCAGCGATAGCCTCGAGAGCGCGCGCCTTGTCGTCGCTGGTCAGTGCGGCGGTGGCGCGGGACGCCTCCTTGGCGCGCTCCAGGCGCACCTGCGGGGTCTGGTCGGTCATCCGCCCAGTCTAAGAGAGCGCCGGCTCGAACCAGGTCCCTATGTCGGCCCCCGAGAGGGCCTGATCGACCAGGTCCGCGCTGGTCACGAGCACACCGATCCCGGAGGCCGCCGCGAGCCGCGCAGCCGAGACCTTGGTCGCCGCTCCCCCGGTTCCGACGCTGTTCACGACCGTCGAACCGAACTCGAGACCCGAGAGGTCGGCATCCGGCGCGACGACGTCGATCGGTTCGGCTGTCGGATCGGACGGCGGCTTCGTGTAGAGCGACTCGATGTCGCTGAGCAGCACGAGCGCGTCCGCCTCGATCAGCTGCGCGACGAGCGCGCCGAGACGGTCGTTGTCGCCGAAGCGGATCTCCTGCGTCGCCACCGTGTCGTTCTCGTTGACGATCGGCAGGATGCGCAGACCCAGCAGCCGCTCCATAGCCCGGCGCGCATTCGAGCGTGAGGTCGGATTCTCGAGGTCGCCGGTGGTGAGCAGCACCTGGCCGGCGACGATGTCGAAGGGACGGAGCGACTCCTGGTAACGGTAGACCAGGATGTTCTGGCCCACGGCCGCTGCCGCCTGCTGCGTCGCGAGATCGGTGGGCCTCGCGTCGAGACGAAGGAACGGGATGCCGGTGGCGATCGCCCCGGACGACACCAGGATCACCTCGGCTCCGCGCGCATGAGCTGCGGCCAACGCCTCCACCAGGACGGGGATGCGCCAGGACGACTCTCCGCTGATCGAGGACGACCCCACCTTCACGACGATCCGCGAGGCGGTGGCGAGGTCCGCCCTGGTGCGAGCGGTCACTCGCCGTCCTCGCGGTACGCCGCGAGTCGCTGAGCCTCGACCTCGGCGCGGGCCTCGGCCTTGGCATCCATCCGCTCGTAGTAGGTCTCGCGACGCTC
Organism: Microbacterium sp. LWH13-1.2; assembly: GCF_038397735.1. Classification (NCBI taxonomy): domain Bacteria; kingdom Bacillati; phylum Actinomycetota; class Actinomycetes; order Micrococcales; family Microbacteriaceae; genus Microbacterium; species Microbacterium sp. LWH13-1.2. Next base: position 1,737,573 of record NZ_CP151635.1, read on the forward strand.
GGAAGTGGTGCGACGGCTGTTCGGCGCCAGACGAGGGTCAGTGCCTCGCGGAGCCGTCATGAGCTCTGCCGCAGAGGTCATGGTCGGCTCCCAGTCGAAGACGATGCTGTCGCCCTCGCCGATGACCACGGTCGACCCCTGCACCGCACCGAGGCGGAACAGCTCATCCTCGACGCCGAGCTTCTCGAGGCGGTCGGCGAGGAATCCGACTGCTTCCTCGTTCTGGAAGTCGGTCTGCTGGACCCAGCGCACCGGCTTCTCGCCGAGGATGCGGTAGAGGTTGCCGTAGGTGCCGCCCTCGACGCGGATCTCGAAGCCCTTCTTGGGGCCCCGCGGGCGGATGACGACGCGCTCGCGCGGCGTCTCATTGGCCGCGAGCTCGGCACGGTGCGCGTCGACGATCTCGCCGAGCGCGAAGGTCAGCGGACGCAGTCCCTCATGCGAGACGGTGGAGATGTCGAAGACGCGGAAGCCTCGAGCCTCGAGGTCGGGGCGCACGAGGTCGGCGAGATCACGGGCCTCGGGGACATCGATCTTGTTCAGCGCGATGAGCTGAGGGCGCTCGAGCAGCGGGGTCTGCCCCTCGGGGACCTCGTACGCCGCGAGCTCGCCGAGGATCACGTCGAGGTCGGAGATCGGGTCGCGCCCAGGCTCGAGAGTCGCGCAGTCGAGCACGTGCAGGAGAGCCGTGCAGCGCTCGACATGGCGCAGGAACTCGAGACCGAGGCCTCGTCCTTCGCTCGCGCCTTCGATCAGACCGGGGACGTCGGCGACGGTGTACCGCGAGTCTCCCGCCTGAACCACTCCGAGGTTCGGGTGGAGCGTGGTGAACGGGTAGTCGGCGATCTTCGGACGAGCGGCCGAGATCGCACCGATCAGGCTCGACTTGCCGGCGGACGGATAGCCCACGAGGGCCACGTCGGCGACCGTCTTGAGCTCGAGGATGACGTCGCCCTCGGTGCCGGGTGTGCCGAGCAGAGCGAATCCGGGCGCCTTGCGCTTCGGGGTCGCGAGAGCCGCGTTTCCGAGGCCGCCGTATCCGCCCTTCGCGACGACGAATCGCTCGCCGGGCTCGATCATGTCGATCAGCACCTCGCCGGCCGGGTTCTTCACCACGGTGCCGACGGGAACGGGAAGCTCCAGGTCCTCGCCCATGAATCCCGCGCGGTGGTCGCCCATGCCGGGACCGCCGTTGCCGGAGCTGCGATGCGGGGAGTGGTGGTACGAGAGCAGCGTGCCCGTCTGGGTGTCCGCGACGAGGACGACGTCGCCGCCGTCGCCGCCGTTGCCGCCGTCGGGGCCGCCGAGCGGCTTGAACTTCTCGCGGTGCACCGAGACACAGCCGTTGCCGCCCTTGCCCGCGCGCAGATGCAGCGTCACGGTGTCGACGAAACTGACCATGTCCCACTCCTCAATGATGATTTCGGCCCGAGACGGAGTCTCGGCCTGAAACAGAATTCGGCCAGAATCTGAATTCGGCCAAATACAGAATTCGGGACGGGCCGAAGCCCGCCCCGAATCGGATGTCTACTGTCGTGCTGTGATCACTCAGCAGCGGCGACGATGTTGACGACCTTGCGGCCGCCCTTCGCGCCGAACTGGACCGCACCGGCGGCCAGAGCGAACAGCGTGTCGTCGCCACCACGGCCGACGTTCACGCCGGGGTGGAAGTGCGTGCCGCGCTGGCGGACGATGATCTCGCCGGCGAGAACCTGCTGCCCACCGAAGCGCTTGACGCCAAGTCGCTGAGCGTTGGAGTCACGACCGTTACGGGTGGAGCTTGCGCCCTTTTTATGTGCCATGTCCTGGTCTCCTCGGTCTTTACTTGATGCCGGTGATCTTGACGCGCGTGAGCTCCTGACGGTGGCCCTGGCGCTTCTTGTAGCCGGTCTTGTTCTTGTACTTCTGGATGATGATCTTCGGGCCGCGGAGGTTGCCGATGACCTCAGCCGTGACCTTGACCTTCGCCAGCGAGTCAGCGTCGGTGGTCACCGTGGCGCCGTCGACGAGCAGCACTGCGGCCAGCTCGATCTTCTCGCCCTGGGCAGCCTTGACACGGTCGAGCTGAACGATCGTGCCGACCTCGACCTTCTCCTGCCGCCCACCGGCGCGCACTACTGCGTAAACCACTTCATACCTGTTTCGTTGGGGAGCTCGCGGCTCCGAGATCTCACGGGAAGACTGTTGCTTGCATGCATCGCCGGGAGCGACGGGTACGAACGCAAGACTCTCCGCTTCGACCGTCCAGGACGACGCGGCATACGCACCAAGGGACTACTTTACCGGAAGCGGGACACTGTGGCAAAACGTGCTGTCCGGTGTGTCCCACCATAGGCTGACGAGATGACCGTTCTCGTCGATGACCCTCGTTGGCCCGCGCACGGGCGCCTGTGGGCTCACCTCGTCAGCGACGACAACCTGGACGAGCTCCACGCCTTCGCGAGGTCTCACGACGTGCCTGCGCGCGCGTTCGACCTCGACCACTACGACGTGCCGGAAGAGCTCGTCCCCCGGCTCATCGCCGCCGGCGCTCAACACGTCGACGGCAAGGAGCTGGTACGGAGACTGATCGCGTCAGGACTGCGGATCCCCGCCCGCGACCGGCGCTGACGGCTCGGAGTTCACCGACACCGGAGTGCCCGTGAGAGCGGCCGTGGAGACACGGCGACGACCGCGTCCCTGACCGGGAGCCTTCGGCTCCGGAAGCGCATCCAGCACCGAGTCGAGCAGCGCCTCGGCCGGGGACTTCGGCGCATTGCGATCGGCGCCGCGCTTCTTGCGGGGCTTCTTCGTGCGCTCCTGCGCGACGGGCACCTCGACCGGAGCGGCGACGTCGACATCGGCCGCAGACTCCTCGGCACTCGGAGCGCGAGTCGACGCTGCGATCTGCGCGAGCGCGGACTTCGCGCCCTCGGGGATGCTGTGGGTCGTCACCGATGCCGGCGCCTGGTTCTGATTCTGGCTCTGTCCGCTACCACCGCGCTGGCGGCGGTTGGACGAGGAACCGCCGTTGCCGTTGCCATTGCTGTTGCCGCTGCTCGCACGGTGCTTCACGACCGGGTCGTGGTGCACGATCACACCGCGACCGGCGCACACCTCGCATGCTTCGCTGAAGGTCTCGAGAAGGCCGAGTCCGAGCTTCTTGCGGGTCATCTGCACGAGCCCGAGCGAGGTGACCTCGGCCACCTGGTGCTTGGTCCGATCGCGGCTCAGGCACTCGATCAGGCGGCGCAGCACGAGATCGCGGTTCGACTCGAGCACCATGTCGATGAAGTCGACGACGATGATGCCGCCGATGTCGCGCAGCCGGAGCTGGCGGACGATCTCCTCCGCGGCTTCGAGGTTGTTCTTGGTGACGGTCTCTTCGAGGTTTCCCCCGGAGCCGACGAACTTGCCCGTGTTGACGTCGACGACCGTCATGGCCTCGGTGCGGTCGATGACGAGCGAGCCGCCCGAGGGCAGCCAGACCTTGCGGTCGAGGGCCTTCTCAATCTGCTCCGTGATGCGGAACGCGTCGAACGGATCGGTCTCCTCCTCGTACGACTCCACTCGTTCGAGCAGGTCGGGGGCGACGCTCTCGAGGTACGCGCGGATCGTGCGCTGCGACTCCTCGCCCTGGATCAGCATCTTCGTGAAGTCCTCGTTGAAGACGTCACGAACGATCTTGACCAGGAGGTCAGGCTCGGCGTGCAGCAGTGCGGGCGCCTGCTGGCTCTCGACCTGCTTGCGGATGTGCTCCCACTGGGACGTCAGTCGCTGCACGTCGCGCGTCAGCTGGTCTTCGGTGGCGCCCTCGGCCGCCGTGCGGACGATCACACCCGAGGACTCGGGCAGGACCTCCTTGAGGATGCGCTTCAGGCGCGTGCGCTCATTGTCGGGCAGCTTGCGGCTGATGCCGTTCATCGAACCGCCGGGCACGTACACGAGGTACCGGCCGGGGAGCGAGATCTGGCTGGTCAGACGTGCGCCCTTGTGGCCCACCGGATCCTTGGTGACCTGCACAAGGACGCGGTCGCCGGCCTTGAGGGCCAGCTCGATGCGGCGGGGCTGGTTGCCGGTCTCGACGCCGTCCCAATCGACCTCGCCCGAGTACAGCACGGCGTTGCGGCCACGACCGATGTCGACGAACGCGGCCTCCATGCTCGGAAGGACGTTCTGCACGCGGCCGAGGTAGACGTTGCCGATCAGCGACGCATCCTGGTTGCGGGCGACGTAGTGCTCGACGAGCACACCGTCTTCGAGGACGCCGATCTGCGTGCGACCGTTCTTCGACCGGACGACCATCTTGCGGTCGACCGACTCGCGGCGAGCCAGGAATTCGGCCTCGGTCACGACCGGGCGACGACGACCGGCGTCACGACCGTCACGACGGCGCTGCTTCTTGGCCTCGAGACGGGTCGAGCCCTTGATCGCCTTCGGCTCGGTGATGTACTCGACGACGCGCTGTCGCGGCTGGCGCGGCTCGTCGCGCTGTTCGCGCTGGTCGCCGTCGTCGGAGCCTCCGCGACGGCGGCGGCCGCGACGACCGGATGCGGAGTCGTCTGGCTCGCGCTCGGCGATGCGGTCGAACACGCGCTCCCGCCCCGGGCGGGCCGGCAGCGGCACGACCTCGGGCGCGTAGAAGTGAAGCTGGGTGGAGACCTGAGAGACGAAGACCTCGGGCAGGAGTCCCAGCGACACCGCGGTGATCGCCTGGGGCGCCTCGGGCTCGGGAGCCTCGACGGGCGTCGCGTCGGTCGGCTTCTCGTCCACGGGCTTCTCGTCCACGGGCTTCTCCTCCACGGCGGGAGCCTCCTCCAGAGCGGGAGCCTCCTCCGCAGCGGGAGCCTCCTCCACAGCGGGAGCCTCCTCCGCAGCAGGAGCCTCCTCCGCAACAGGAGCCTCCTCCGCAACAGGAGCCTCCTCCGCAGCAGGAGTCTCGTCGGTCGCGTCCATGGGCGCGTCCTGCGTCGCAGGGGCGTCCTCGGCGACTACCTCTTCGGGTGCGTCAGCATCCGCAGAGAAATCGAGGGTAGGGGCGTCGTAGTCATTGTTCTCGTCGGCCATCTCTGGCGTGCTCCTCGTGGCGGACACTTGGTGTTCCGCCGAATCTCATGCGGCGCCTACAGGTGCCGCGAACTCATTCGGTGTGCGACCGGCTCATGGCTCTGGTCGCGAGGGGCATACGGCCCCGAAGTCTGCGTCGATGCCCACTACGACAACGTCGAGCGATGCATCACAGGCCATTATCGCACCAAGTGGGCCGGTTCGCGGCATCGTCGCGTGCTCGCGTCGTTTTCTCCGGCCCGCCTCACGCCCGATCCATAGTGATCACTGGGATAATCCATTTATGAGCGAGCAGCGAACCCGCCCCGTCGTCTATGCCGTCTGGCTGATCATCGCGAGCGTCGTGGGCTGGTTCGCCGCCTTCCAGCTCACGGTCGAGAAGTTCGTGCTGCTCGAGAACCCGACCGATGCACTCGCCTGCGATGTCAGTCCGTTCATCCAGTGCAGCAAGAACCTCGGCTCATGGCAGGGCGAGGTCTTCGGGTTCCCGAACCCGCTCATGGGGCTCTCCGGATGGATCGCCCCCCTCGTGGTCGGTGTGGCCATCCTGGCGGGTGCGCGCTTCCCCCGCTGGTTCTGGGCCGTCTTCGGCGCAGGCATCACGTTCGCATTCGGCCTGGTGTGCTGGCTGATCGGCCAGAGCCTCTACGCGTCGAACCTCGGCGTGCTGTGCCCCTGGTGCATGGTCACCTGGTCCGTCACGATCCCGACGTTCTTCGCGACCATGCTGCATCTGACGCGCAACGGCACCTTCACGAAGAGCGAGAAGGCCCAGGAACGCGCCGACAAGCTCATGGTCTGGGTCCCGCTCGCGACGATCCTGGCGTATGCCGTCATCATCATGATGGCTCAGCTGCAGGGTCTCGACTTCCTCGGCGAGATGGCGCGCATCATCTTCTGATCCGCCGCAGCCGCAACGACGAAGCCCGCCGCACGAGATCGTGCGGCGGGCTTCGTCGTTGCGAGGATGCTCAGTCGAACCAGATGCCGAGTTCGCGTGCGGCGGACTCGGGGCTGTCCGAGCCGTGCACGAGGTTCTGCTGGACCTTGAGGCCCCAGTCGCGGCCGAAGTCGCCACGAATCGTGCCGGGTGCCGCGGTCGTCGGGTCAGTGGTGCCCGCGAGCGAGCGGAACCCTTCGATCACACGGTTGCCCGCGAGGCGGATCGCCACGGACGGGCCCGAGAGCATGAACTCGAGGAGCGGCTCGTAGAACGGCTTTCCCTCGTGCTCCGCATAGTGCTCGGCGAGGAGGTCGCGGTCCGGTTCGACCAGGCGGATGTCGACGAGCGCGTAGCCCTTCGATTCGATGCGCGCCAGGATCGCTCCGGTGAGGCCGCGCGCGACACCGTCGGGCTTGACGAGGACGAGGGTTTCTTCGGTGGCCATGTCATTCACTCTCTGTCTGAGTCTCGGTCGCGGGCCCGCCAGGACGTCGTGCGTCCAATCGAGCCCCCATGATCGTCGCATATCCCCACATGCCGCCGAAAATCACGACGACCAGCAGGATGGCGGGAACGAGGATCGCGGCCAGCGCGATGATGACCTGGATCACCCAGCCCGCGGTGATGGCCCAGGGCTTCGTGATCATCCCTGCGACGGCGATGCAGGCGACCCCGACGATCGCTCCTCCCACGATCCCCCACCACTGCGGGATGCCCGGCGGAAGGGTCTTCAGTCCGAAGATCGTGAGCCCCGCGAGGAACACGACGATCGACTCGAATCCGAGCACGATCGGCGCGAGTTTCTGCACCAGAGTGCGCGGGGCACGAGGCGGACGAGGGCGTGCCGACTCGGCGCTCACGCCCGCCACCCCGACTTCCAGTCCTCTTGCTCCGAGAGGGAGATGGCCTCGCCGGCGAGCACGACGGATCCGGCGATCACCACCGCGCGGCGGTCGGACGACGCCGCCCACTCACGGGCGGCGTCCGCCGCCTCCGCGAGGGTCGGATGCACGGTCGCGCGCTGCCCTGCGGCTTCGACGAGATCGGCGATCGCATCCGCGTCGCTCGCGCGATCGGAATCGGGGGCGGTGGCGAAGACGTGGGCCGCAGCCGGTGCGAGCTTCGCCACGATGCCCGCAGCATCCTTGTCACCGAGGATTCCGAGAACGACCCCCCACTCGTCGAAGTCGAAGCTGTCGTCCATCGCCTGAGCGAGTGCTGCGGCGCCGTGCGGGTTGTGCGCCGCATCGACGATCACCGTAGGCGAGATGCCGAGCAGCTGGAGGCGACCGGGCGAGGTCGCGCCCTGCAGACCCTCCGAGACGATGTCGGCAGCGATCTGCTGCTGCCCACCGCCGATGAGCGCCTCGACTGCGGCGACCGCGAGAGCGGCGTTGTGCCCCTGGTGCGCGCCGTACTGCGGCAGGTACTCCTCGAGGTACTCCCCCGCGAGCCCGCGGATCGAGATGAGCTGCCCGCCGACCGCGAGCTTCTGGTCGGTGAGACCGAACTCGTCACCCTCGAAGGCGATCGTGGCGCTCTTCTCCGCGGCGACGCGCCGGAGCACGTCGGCGGCTTCGTCCGGCTGCTGCGCCGAGACGACGGCTGCGCCCTCCTTGATGATCCCCGCCTTGACCGCGGCGATCTCGGCGATCGTGCCACCGAGGCGATCGGCGTGGTCGATGTCGATCGGTGCGAACACCGCGACATCGCCGTCAGCGGTGTTGGTCGAGTCCCACTCGCCCCCCATGCCGACTTCGAGAACGAGGACGTCGACCGGGGCATCGGCCACCGCGACGAAAGCCAGCACGGTGAGCAGCTCGAAGAACGTGAGCGGCTCCTCGCCCGCGGCTTCGAGCTCGGCGTCGACGATCCCGACGAACGGCTCGATCTCGTCCCACGCGTCGGCGACCGCGGCATCCTCGATCGGCTGACCGTCGATCATGATGCGCTCCGTGAAGCGCTCGAGGTGCGGGCTCGTGAAGAGTCCGGTGCGCAGACCGTGCGCCCTGAGCAGGCTCTCGATCATGCGGGCCGTGGATGTCTTGCCGTTCGTCCCCGTGATGTGCACGACGCGGTAGGTGCGCTGCGGGTCGTCGAGGAACGCGAGGATACGTGCCGTGCGCTCCTTGCGCGGTTGCACCCAGCGCTCGCCCGCGCGGCTCAGCAGCGCCTCGTAGACGGCATCCGCCCTGTCTCGTGCGCTCATGCGCTCGGCTCCTCGATGTTCGTGTCGATCGTGACGATGATCGGGCGCTTGTCGGCGCCGAGGGCCGTGGCGCCGCTGCGGAACACGCCGTCACCCGGGCTCGTCACCTCCTGCACCAGAGCGGCGATCTCGTCGGTCGCGAGCACCGCGAAGCCCACAGCGAGAGTCTCGCCCGCGATCAGCTCGGCGTGCGTCTGCAGAGCCTCGGCATCGGCGGCGCTCACATTGAGCGCGAGCACGATGCGGTCGCTCACGTCGAGATCGGCGTTCTTGCGCGCCTCCTGCACGACGCGGATCGCGTCACGCGCCAGGCCTTCGGCCTCGAGCTCCGGCGTGGTCTGCGTGTCGAGCAGCACGAAGCCGCCGGCCGGCACGAGTGCGAGCGCCTCGCCCTCCGGACGTCCGGTGGTCTCGAGCGCGAGCTCGTATTCCGACGGCTCGAGCGCGATGCCGCCCGCGGTGACGACTCCGTCGCTCTCCGACCAGTCCCCTGCCTTCGCGGCTTTGATCACGGTCTGCACGTTCTTGCCGAGGCGCGGGCCCGCGGCACGGGCGTTGACGCTGAGCCGGTGGCTGATGCCGTAGTCGGCGGCGGTCGTCTCCGACTGCTCGACGAGCTCGACCGACTTGACGTTGAGCTCCTCGCGCAGGATGTCCTCGAACTGGCCGAGCGTGGCCGCGAGCGGCGACACGACGGTGAGACGGGCGAGAGGCAGCCGCACGCGCAGCTTCTCCTTCTTGCGCAGCGCGTTGGCGACGCTCGACAACTCGCGGACAGCATCCATCGCGTCGCGGATCTCGTCGGCCGCAGGGAACGCGCCGGCGTCCGGCCAGTCCTGCAGGTGCACGCTGCGTCCGCCCGTGAGTCCCTGCCACACGCGCTCGCTGATGAGCGGCACGAGCGGCGCGGCGACGCGGGTCAGCGTCTCGAGCACCGTGTAGAGCGTGTCGAACGCATCGGCGTTCGATCCCTCCCAGAACCGGTCGCGCGATCGGCGGATGTACCAGTTGGTGAGCACCTCGGCGAAGTCGCGCAGACGCGCGGAGGCCGTGGTGGAGTCGAGTCCCTCGAGGTCGACACGCACCTCCCGCACGAGGTCGCCGAGACGGGTCAGGATGTAGCGATCGAGCACATCGGTGGAATCCGTACGCCACGTCGCCTCGTACCCGCCGGGCTTCGCGGCATTCGCATACGTCGCGAAGAAGTACCACGAGTTCCACAGCGGGAGCAGGAACTCGCGGACGCCCGAGCGGATGCCCTCTTCGGTGACCGCGAGGTTGCCTCCGCGCAGCACGGAGCTCGACATGAGGAACCAGCGCATCGCGTCGGAGCCGTCGCGGTCGAGCACCTCGGAGACATCCGGATAGTTGCGCAGCGACTTCGACATCTTGTAGCCGTCGTTGCCCAGCACGATGCCGTGGCAGCTGACGCCCGTGAACGCCGGGCGGTCGAACAACGCGGTCGACAGCACGTGCATGACGTAGAACCAGCCGCGCGTCTGCCCGATGTACTCGACGATGAAGTCGGCCGGTGCATGCGTGTCGAACCACTCCTGGTTCTCGAACGGGTAGTGCACCTGCGCGTACGGCATGGAGCCCGAGTCGAACCACACATCGAAGACGTCCTCGATGCGGCGCATGGTGCTCTTGCCGGTCGGGTCATCGGGGTTCGGACGTGTGAGGTCGTCGATGTACGGACGGTGCAGGTCGATCTCGCCCTCGGGGTTGCGCGGCAGCGTGCCGAAGTCGCGCTCCATCTCCTCGAGTGAGCCGTAGGCGTCGACGCGCGGGTACTCGGGGTCGTCGCTCTTCCAGATGGGGATCGGCGAGCCCCAGTAGCGGTTGCGGCTGATCGACCAGTCGCGCGCTCCCTCGAGCCACTTGCCGAACTGGCCGTGCTTGACGTTCTCGGGCACCCAGGTGATCTGCTCGTTGTTCGCGAGCAGGTCGTCCTTGATGTCGGTGACGCGGATGAACCAGCTCGAGACGGCCTTGTAGATCAGGGGGTTCCGACAGCGCCAGCAGTGCGGGTAGGAGTGCACGTAGCTCTGCTCGCGCAGGAGGCGGCCCTCGGAGCGCAGCAGACGGATGAGCGGCGTGTTCGCGTCCATCCAGAGCTGGCCGGCGACGTCAGTGACATTGGGGAGGAAGCGTCCGCCGTCGTCGAGCGACAGGATCGTCGGGATGCCGGCGGCGCCCGCAACCCGCTGGTCGTCCTCACCGTAGGCCGGAGCCTGATGGACGATGCCGGTGCCATCGCTGACCGTGACGTAGTCGTCGACGAGGATGCGCCAGGCGTTCTCTGTGCCGTAGGTCTCGGTGTCGGCGTAGTAGTCGAAGAGACGGTCGTAGGTGATGTCCGCAAGGTCGGCACCCCGCACGGTCGCGTCGACCGCGGCGAGCGCCTCGTCGAGGCTCTCGTAACCGAGGTCCTTGCTGTACCCGCCGAGCAGCTCGCGAGCGAGGAGGTAGCGATGTGCGGAGGCTTCCACAGCGGCATCCGTCGATCCTGCGACCTGGTGCACGTCGGCCGCTCCGCCGGGGCCGGCAGGCAGCACGACGTACTCGATGTCGGGGCCGACGGCGAGCGCGAGGTTGGTGGGGAGCGTCCAAGGCGTGGTCGTCCAGGCGAGTGCCCGCACGGCGGTGAGGCCGAGGGCCTCTGCCTTGGCACCCGTCAGCGGGAACGTGACGGTGACCGACGGGTCCTGACGGTTCTGGTAGACGTCGTCGTCCATGCGCAGCTCGTGCGCCGACAGCGGGGTCTCGTCGCGCCAGCAGTAGGGCAGCACACGGTATCCCTCGTAGGCGAGCCCCTTGTCGAACAGGGTCTTGAACGCCCAGAGCACGCTCTCCATGTAGCCGAGGTCGAGGGTCTTGTACCCGCGCTCGAAATCGACCCAGCGGGCCTGACGCGTGACGTAGTCCTGCCACTCGTGCGTGTACTTGAGCACCGAGTCCTTCGCCTTCGCGTTGAAGACGTCGATGCCCATGGCCTCGATCTCGCTCTTCTCGGTGATGCCGAGCTGCTTCATGGCCTCGAGCTCGGCCGGCAGACCGTGGGTGTCCCACCCGAAGACGCGATCGACCTTCTTGCCGATCATGGTCTGGAATCGCGGGAAGACATCCTTGGCATAGCCGGTGAGCAGGTGCCCGTAGTGCGGCAGCCCGTTGGCGAACGGCGGCCCGTCGTAGAAGACCCACTCGTCAGCGCCCTCGCGCTGCTCGATGGAGGCGCGGAAGGTCTGGTCGGTCTCCCAGAAGTCGAGCACGTCGCGCTCGATCTGGGGGAACCGAGGGCTCGGGGCGACGGAGGCAGCCTGGTCGGCGGCGGGGCCGAAGGAGGAACGCGGGTAGGTCATGTCGTCTCGCAGGAGTCGTGGCGGATGCTGCTGCGAGGACGATCCGTCCGGCGTGTCGTTCCGGGGACCGCGGTACCACCTCGCGTGCCGCGCCTCTCGGCGGAGCCACTCTCACTGCGGCTGTGACGGGCCTGCCCCGCTCGGTTCTACTGAGTCCGCCCTTGCGGGGCCGACCGTTCTTCCGAGAGCTCCCCGGTGATGTCCGGATCACAGCTCGTGGCTCCCATTGTACGCGCGGTGCGGGGCGTGCGCCTCCCGAGGTGGCGGTGCGCTTTCTTAGTCCGAGAGCACTTCGCAAGTCCGTTCTCGGGAGATTCGGACTTGCGAAGCGCACACGGACTTGTCTGGCGCGCAGTCAGACTGCGCGGTGAAGCCCCTGAGCTACCGAGCGCATGATCAGATCCTGGACCGCAGGCCAGTCGAACATCACCTGCGTGTACGACACACGCATCACGTGGTACCCCATCAGCCGCAGTTCGGCGTCGTGCCGGATGTCTTCAGAGCGCTGTGCGCCGACATGGTGGGCACCGTCGATCTGGATGACGAGTCGGTCGCCGATCAGCGCGTCGACCCGGTGACCCGCGACCCAAATCTGCACGCGGATCGGCTCTCTCATCCACCGCAGTCGTGCACGAAGATAGGTCTCCAGGCCCGCGTCGGCGAACGGTGTCGCCCGAGCGAGGATCCGCCGAGCCGCGGGTCTCCACGAGTATCCGCGCAGAGCTTCCACCGTGACGAGCGACTTGTTGAGCGCCGACTCCCAGGTCGCGAGCGCCTGTTCGAACGGCTCGCACTCCGCGATGTAGGCCAGGATGTTCTCGATCGGATCGACGAGGGCATCCGGATGCCGTGGGATGATCGGCTTTCCCTTGTGCACCCGAGCCTCGAACGGGATCCGCACGACGGCGTTGTGCGGCGCGGCGAAGTGCGGCGCGCCGCCGTGATCATGCACCCAGAGGCCGAGAAGCCCCGCCTGCGTGCGGCATGTCAGAACCACGCCGAGCCTGGCCGCGGTCACCATCGTCTTTTCGGCGTCCTTCGTCGCGAGCCAACCTCGTCGAGGACGGGTGATCAGACCGTCTCGCTGCGCAGTCTCCACGGTTCTGCGTGAGAAACCGCTCTCGGCGACGACGACGCTGCGCACCACGCCTCCACGATCCGTGAGCAGGCGGATCAGCTCGTCGGCGCTCTTCATCAGCTCATTCTCCGGATCGGACGGGCTGGCATCGGCGATCGCGCACCAATCACGCAAGATCAGTGGACAGCCGCCTCCGATGCTCCGTCCGTGCAGGAGCCGAGAGCCGAACGCTTCGGAAGTCTTTCTGCGCCTCCCTGGCCCGTTTGCGAGCCAGACGGACTCGCGTAGCGCACATGGACTTCCGAAGCGCATCCGGCCCACGGAGAAGCGACCGAGCCGGGAGTGTCTCCCCCACCCCCTACCCTCGAAGAATGGCCCGCTCCCCCGAATCCCCTGCGGCTCCCCGCGTCTCGCCTCCCGACCTTCCCCTCGAGTTCGAGTTCGAGTTCGAGTCCGCGACCGCGAGGCGCAGCGCCGACCTGCTCGCGGCCCGGCTCGATCTCGAGGTCGCAGCCGACCTCGCCCACGCCTCACTCGAGCAGTGCACGATCACGGCCGATGCCGACAGCGTCGACCTGACCGGAGCCACGCTCATCGACGTCGATATGGCGGGTGTCCGCATCGCCTCGCTGCGGATGAGGGATGCCGGCGTCCGCCGTGTCCGCATCAGCGGAGGCCGCATCGGCACACTCGATCTGAGCAGCGCCCGCATCGACGAGCTCGAGCTCCGCGATGTGCGGATCGACTATCTCAACCTCGGCGGGGTGCGGGCAGCCGACATCGAGATCACCGCGTGCAGCATCCGGACGATCGACATGCCCCAGGCCGAGCTCACCCGGGTGCGCTTCACCGACACGCGCTCGGACGAGGTGGACTCGCGCGGCATGCGCGCCACGCACGTCGACCTGCGCGGGCTCGACGCCTCGGCGTTCCTCGATGCGAACAGCCTGCGCGGCACGACCCTGAGCAGCTTCCAGGTGCAGCAACTCGCTCCGGTTCTCGCTGCGGGGATCGGCATCCAGGTCAGGGACTGACGGGGCGGTTCGCCTCGAGCAGCTCCTGCGTGAACGGATGCTGCGGCGATGCGAACACGTCGGAGATCGCGCCCTGCTCGACGATGACGCCGTCCTGCATCACGAGCACGTCGTCGGCGACCGCTCCGACGACGTCGAGATCATGGGAGACGAAGATCATGGTCAGCCCACGCTCCCGTTGCAGCCGGAGCAGCAGCTGGAGCACGCGTTCGCGCACGGACGGATCCAGAGCTGAGACCGGCTCGTCCAGCACCAGCACCTCGGGCTCGGCCGCCAGCGCCCGTGCGATGGCCGCGCGCTGACGCTGCCCGCCCGACAGCGCGGCTGGCCGACGGCTCGCCAGCACGGGGTCGAGGTCGACCTCGGCCAGAAGCTCGGCCACACGCCGGGTCCGCAGCGTGCGAGCCACGCCTCCCGCGGCGAGCGCCTCCCTCAGTGAGCGGCCGATCGTCCACCGAGGGTCGAATGCGCCGAGGGGGTTCTGATGCACCAGCTGCACGCGGCGCTCTCCGATCCAGCGCAGTCCTCCGTCGTCCGGCTTCTGGACACCGACGATCATCCGCGCGAGCGTCGTCTTGCCGGAACCTGACTCCCCGACGATCCCGAGCGTGCGTCCCTCGTACACGGCGAACGACGCATCGCTCACCGCCGCGATCTCGCCGAAAGTCTTGGTCGCGCCGGTCGCGACGAGCACGGGCGGGGCGTCCTCCGCCGAAGTCGCCCTGGGCTCGTGGATGGTCGCGGCGATGAGCTGCCGGGTGTACTCGTGCTGGGGCGCCTCGAGCACCTCCGCCACCGTCCCGGACTCGACCACCGCACCGTCGCGCATGACCAGCACGCGATCGGCGATCCGACGGACGGCCGCGAAGTCGTGGCTGATGAACACGATCGCGGTGCCGGCATCCGCGATGTCGCGGAGCAGTCCGAGGATCCGCGCCTGCACAGTCGCATCGAGAGCCGTGGTCGGCTCGTCAGCGACGAGGATCGCCGGTTCCGCGGCGATGGCCGAGGCGATCAGCGCTCGCTGCCGGAGCCCTCCGGAGAGCTCGTGCGGATATTGCAGCGCGCGGCGGGCGGCATCGGGCATCGACACGCGGTGCAGGAGTTCCTGAACCCTCTCGCGCAGCGCCGCTCGCCCGGAGACGAGACCATGGAGACGCAGAGGCTCGGCGATCTCCGATCCCACTCGCTGCAGCGGATCGAGCGACACAAGGGCATCCTGGGAGACGAGCGCGATGCCTGCGCCGCGGAGGGACCGCCAGCGCCGTTCGCCGAATCGGGCGACATCCGTCCCGTCGACGACGAGCCGATCGACGCGCACGCGCGCGTCTGCGGGCGTCAGTCCGAGCAGCGCCCTGGCGGTGAGCGACTTCCCCGCCCCCGACTCGCCCACGATCGCGACGCACTCACCAGGCGACACGCTGAACGACACCCCGTCGACCACGGGCACCCTGCCGAAGTCGATGTGCAGCCCGGTCAGCGCCAGCGCAGCGGTCATGATGTCCGCCCCTCTGCTCTGGCACGCAGGACCCGGCCGACGATGGTCGCTGCGATCACGGTCACGGTGATCGCGATGCCGGGGAACACGGCGATCCACCAGGCCTGCCCCAGCACATTGCGTCCTCCCGCGAGCATGAGTCCCCACTCGGGCGTCGGCTCCGAGGGACCGAGGCCGAGGAAGCTGAGACCGGCCGCGGCGAGGATGCTCGATCCGATGCCGATGGTCGCGAGCACACTCAACGAGCCGAGCACACCCGGCACCACGTGCCGGACGAAGGCGGGCACGGGAGGCACCCCGAGGATGCGGGCGGCCTCGACGTGCTCGGCGGTGCGGAGCGTGCGGGTCTGCACACGGGCGAGACGGATGTACACGGGGACGGCCGCGACCGTCACCGCGATCGCGATGTTGACCGGCCCGGGCCCCAGCACCGCGACGACGACGAGTGCGACCAGGAACTCGGGAAAGGCCATGAGCACGTCGTTGACGCGCATGAGAGCTGCGTCGACTCCCCGCGGAGCGAGTCCGGCGAGCGCGCCGATGAGGAGTCCTGCAGCGAGCGCGATGCCGGTCGCGAGCAGACCGATCCCGATCGAGCGCCCGGCTCCGTGGATCACCCGCGAGTACACGTCGCGGCCGCTCTGATCGGTGCCGAACAGGTGCTCGGCGCTGGGCGGCAGCAGCGACGCGCGCACATCGGTCTGGAGCGGGTCGTGCGTCGCGAGGACTCCGGGGAAGGCCGCCGCGAAGGCGAGCACCAGCAGCACGAGCACCGCGCACCAGAGCATCACGACCTGGGCGCGCTTCATCGCACACCCCCACGTTCCGTGCGAAGACGCGGATCGATGAGCGGATGCAGGAGCTCGATCACGAGGTTCACGATCACGAACACGACGGCGCTGAGCAGGATGATCCCCGTGATCACGGGGAGATCGCGGTTGGTGATGGCCGCGAGGGTGACCCGCCCCAGGCCTGCGCGGGCGAAGACCGTCTCGACGAGCACGGCTCCGCCGAGCACCGATCCGGTCAGGTAGGCCGCCAGCGTCACTGCATTCGCGGCGCCGTGCCTCAGCCCGTGCCGCAGCGTGAACCACGACGGGCCCGCGCCCCGGGCCCGGACGGTCTCGGCGAACGGCATCCGCTCGGCCTGCACGAGTCCGTCGCGCAGTACCTGGCTGAGAAGCGCCGCCACGGGAAGCGCGAGCGTGATGGCCGGCAGCACGATCGTCGCCGGGTTCCGCGCCCCCGAGACGGGGAACCACCCGAGTCCGAAGGCGAAGACACTGAGCAGGATCAGGCCGATCCAGAACACCGGCGACGACAGGATGATGAGCTCGATTCCCGCGGCGACGGCTCGCCCTGCCTGACCGCGCACCAGCAGGGCCACGGCCAGCGCGAGCAGCACCGCGATCACGAGCGCCAGCGCCGAGAGCTGCAGCGTCGAACCGAGCTGACGACCGATGACCTCGGCCACCGGCATCCGCAACTGGTACGACTCCCCCAGGTCTCCCCGGGCGAGCTGACCGATGAAGGCCAGATACTGCTCGAGCGGGGGCCGATCGAGGCCGAGATCTGCGCGGATGCCGTCTTTCACCGCTTCGCTGACCTGCGCCTGCGGCCCGAGCATCACCGATACCGGATCGCCCGGAATGATGCGGAACGCCAGGAAGACCAGCGTCGCGGCGCCCCAGAGCACGATCACGACGGATGCTGCGAGACCGGCGATGCGGAGGAGCGCTGCCTTCACCGTTCGCGCCCTCTCGACAGTTCCTGAGCACCCTCGGGTACGCGGCGCTCGCTCACGAACGATACCGCAGCGATATACCGGAGGTGGCCCGACGCCCCAGGCGTCAGCCGACGCTCACGTCGAAGAACAGCGGGCGTCCGTACAGGTCGTAGTCCAGACCGCTCACTCGCTCGCCGACGGCGGTGATGGCAGACGGACTGTACAGCGGCACGATCGCCGTGTACTCCGCGTTCCACTCCTGCAGCTGCGTGTAGATGCTGTTTCGCTGGTCCTGGTCACTGGACGCGACGGCCTGATCGAGCAGGGCGTCGATCTCGGGATCCGCGACCTGCGAGGCGTTCTGGAATCCGTCCGTGTGCAGGTGCGCACGCAGGAAGTCCGGGTCGACGCCCGAGAACCCCCAGTCGGTGAGGTCGAACGTCTTCGGACCGTACTGCTCGTTGTAGGCACCCGGTTCCAGCACCTCGCGCACGACCTCGAAGCCGATCCCCTTGAGGTCCGACTGGATGGCGTTCGCCAGAGCCGCCCGGTCGTCGGGCACCGGGGTCCAGGCGATCCACCGCGCCGACAGACGCTGACCGTCCTTCATGCGGATGCCGTCGCTGTCGCGCTCCGTCCACCCGGCCTCATCGAGCAGTGCGCTCGCCGCGGCGGCATCGAACGGCCAGCTGTCCTCGAGCGAGGCGTCATAGCCGGGGGTCGTCGACCCGAGCACGCTCCACGCCCGCGGGAACTGTCCGAAGAAGATCTCATCGACGGCCGCGTCGACGTCGATGCCCCGGGCGAACGCCTGGCGGACCTTCTCGTCGGCGAAGACGCCGTACTTCTCGTTGAGGTACAGCGAATACGGCAGGCCGGGGTACTCGATCGAATCGACGGTGACGCCGTCTCCGAGATCCCCCGCGAGGTTCGGCGGGATGTTGCTCCCGAGATCGGCCTCGCCGCTCTGCACCACGCCGGTGCGCACGGAGGCCTCCGGTTGGATCTCGACGCGCAGCGTCTCGACCTTCGGTGCGTCCTCGCCGTGCGGGCCCCAGGCGTAGTCGTCGTTGCGGGTGTAGACGAGCTCCTGATCGGGCGTGTACTCGGTGAGCACGAACGGACCGGTGCCGACCGTGACGTCGGGCCCCCCGGCCTTCAGCTGATCCGCGGACTCGGCGAGCACCGCCGGCGAGTAGAAGCCGAGCTGCGGGGTGCTGGCCGCCTGCAGGAACGGCGCGTACGGCTGGGTGAAGCTGACCTTGACGGTGTGGTCGTCGACGACCTCGGTGCCTTCGTAGAAATCGGCGCCGAGCATCGACGCCGCCTGGGCGGACTCGGTCTCCGGGTCGACGATGCGGTCGAAGTTCGCCTTGACCGCCTCGGCGTCGAAGGGCTCGCCGTCGGTGAAGGACACGTCGTCGCGAAGCACGAAGGTGTACTCGGTGCTGTCGTCCGAGACCGTCCACTCCTTGGCCAGCCACGGGGTGAAGGACCCGTCGTCCTCCTGGAAGACGAGCGAGTCGAGCACGGCGCGCTGCACCATGCCCGAGACGTCGAGCTGGCTCACCTGCGGGTCCATGTGACCGGCCGAGAGGTTCGCACCCTCGATCGACCAGACGAGCTCGCCGCCGTCGGAGTCGGAGGACGGAGCGGCGCACGAGCTGAGCAGGAGGGCGCTCGCGGCGACGGCGGCACCGAGCGGGATCGCGCGGCGCAGGAAGGAGTTGGGCATGCTGTTCCTCGGGAGGGAAATGCGGGAGACGACGCGGATGCATCAGTTCTTGGACTCGATCCAATTCTATGCCGTCCTGGGCGACACGGGCGCTCCGTGGCCTTCACCCCGTCATCCACTCCTCATATACTGCGAGGACACCGGAGGAGGGGGTAGCAGTGTCGACCGAGGAACTTTCGGACACGATCGCCGCGCTGAACGCGAAGATCGATGCCCAGATAGCCCATGCGCAGGACCTGGCCGCGGAGACGGCGAAGCTCGACGACGAGGTGGCGGAGACCACGGCGACCGTGTCATCCGCGGATGGTCGCGTCACGGTCACCGCGCGCCCCACGGGCGGGATCGACTCGGTGCAGCTGTCGTCGATCAGCACCGCGACCGACGCCGCGGCACTGGGCGGACTCATCACGGCGACGATCGCGAAGGCGCAGCGCGCGGCCGCAGAGCAGGTGCTCGCATCGATGAGCCTGACTCTCGGTGAGACCTCGCCCCTCGTCGCTGCCGTGCGCGACGACATCGACACCGCCTTCCCGCAGGCGGGCGGCAGCACGATCGAGTACCGCTGATGGGCGTGATCGAGGTCAACCCGGCGCAGGTCGCCAAGGCGGCGAAGGCGATCAGCGTCGCCTCGCGGAGCATCGACGCCGCTCTCGAGGAGCTCACCGCCCATGCGGGGATTCTTCGTCGCTCATGGTCGGGCGAAGCCCAGGTCGCGTTCGACTCGGCGCAGGGCAGATTCGACGGGCTCATGCGCGAACGCACCGCACTCGTCATCGCGATCTCCGACGCGCTCGGAGAACTTGCGACTCAGTACTCGGATGCGGACCTGGCCGGTCAGCGCGTCCTCGGCGGCAGCTGACGCCGGATCACACAAGACACACAATCGGGGGGAACCGATCACGATGACCGCAGCCAATCAGCAGATCATCATCGACGAGGATGAGCTTCGCGCCCATGTGAAGTCACTCACCACAGCCGCCGAGCTCCTCGGAGCCGCAGCGAAGACAGCGGCGGGAGGCGTCGGGCAGTCGGCCTTTGGAGCGATGTGCGGGCCGCTGCTCGGCCCCGCCATCGATGCGCTCGCCGATGCATCCGAGTCCACGCTCACGGCGGCCACCGAGCTCGCCGACGCGACCGGCACAGGGCTCAAAGGCATCGTCGATGCGTTCGGCGAGATCGAGGACGGCGCCGTCAAGGCATTCGGCACGATCGAGGGCGAGCTGTGAGCGCGATCGCCGGCATCAGCAGCCAGGTGCGCTCCGGGTCCTGGGCCGCCGGGGCGCCCGGGCCCAGTGCATCGCAGGCGGACTGCGCGAGCATCCCGGGTTTCGCAGGGATGCTGATGCAGTACATCGCCCCGCTGCGCGAGTGGTTCGACGACCTCCTCGGCGACCCGGGGACGGTCGGCGGATTCGCCTCTCGATGGGAGGACGCCGAGAAGTCCCTCCGCCGGGTCGTCGAGACCCTGCGGGACGCAGAGCCGAAACTCGCAGAAATGGATGGACGGACGGTCCGCGCGCTCCGGGCCCGCTACGGCGACCTGCTGTCCGTCGCCGAGGACGCCGCGCAGTGGACCGGGGCCACCGCGAGCGCCGTGCGGCTGGTCAGCCAGATCATCGAGTCAACGAGGGTCCTGATCTGCGACTTCCTCGGGAGCCTCAGCAGGTTCGCCGATGACCTCTTCAGCTTCAGCCTCAACCCGTTGAAGAAGATCGACGACATCAAGCGCTTCGCATCGTCCGCCGCCGACTTCATCACCTCGGCAGGCGCTCTGGTGAAGAGCCTCACGGGCGCCGTCGTTTCACTCGCTCAGCTGCTGTACAAGCTGGTCCCTCTCATCGGGGATGCACTGGCGACGCTGCGTGACCTGCTCGTGGACATGCTGCCTCTGGTCGGAGCGCTCACCGGTGGACCGCTCGGGTTGGTGTTCGGCAACGTCCTGCACGACTTCCTGACCGATGACGCGCGCGTGAACGAGATCGATCCGTCGACGCTCACCGACGATCAGCTCGAGGCCTGGAAGGACGCTCACGGGGTGACCTCTCTCGACTCCCTGTCGGACCTCGTCTCGGTCAACGGCACGACCGATTCGATGGGCGGCGAGGATTCGACCGCCATCGACATCAAGCAGGTCGTCGCACCTGACGGATCGACCCACTGGGTCGTGTCGCTGCCCTCGACGCAGGCGTGGGAGGTCGGAGGCCCCGCGGGCGCGATGAACGACCGCGACAACAACCTCGCTCTGATGCTCGACAATCCGCTCTTCCGCACGCAGTACGAGCGCGCGGTGCTGGACGCGATGCAGCAGGCGGGCATCCCCGCGGGCTCCGATGTCGTGCTGACCGGCTTCAGTCAGGGCGGCATCATGGCGGCGAACCTCGCCGCGGACTCGTCGTTCCCTTACAACCCGATCGGGGTCGTGACCAACGGCTCGCCCGTCGACAACTTCCACGTGCCGCCGAACGTGCCGGTCTACGCGTTCCAGCACGCGACGGACGTCGTGCCGATGCTGGATGGAAGCCTCGTCGGCGTACCGGGGCTGCCCGGCCAGTCGCCGATCGACATCCCGAACACCCCCGTGACCGTGCTCCCGCCGAACATCCACCAGATCACCCTTCCGGACCCTCCGGGATCACACGGATTCAGCGCGCACGACAACGCGCTCTACGCAGACTCCGTCGGCGACTGGGAGAGCGGATACCACGCCGCGAACAACGGCACCGATCCATGGGATCTCGCGGGTCTCGGTGGTACGGTCGTCGATCACCAGGTCTATCAGGGAGTGGAACGCTGATATGAGCACCACCGGCGTCACCCGACTCGTTCGTGGAGTCACGGTCATCGCCCTCGGCGCAGCGATGGTCGCGCTGAGCGGGTGCGGGGCCGTCACGAAGGAGCTCTCCGAGGGGGACTTCGCCGAGACGATCCCCGCTGCCCTGGCGGCGTCCGACATCGGTATCACCGACTCCTATGCCGAGAAGACGATCTCCGGCTTCACCTTCTACCTGAGCGTGGGAGTCGATCTCGACCACGACGATGCCTCGGCCGACGACCTCGCGGGAATCCTCCGGATCATTCTCGAGAACAACGACGTACCCAGCGACAAGATCGACCTCGGCGTCAACGGAAGCGACGAGGAGTCCGTCGACCTCGAGGCGCTGGTCCAGAGCATCTCGCCCGACCTGAAGATCTCGTCGAGCACCTACGGAGACATCCAGGTCACGAACGACCAGGCCGCGGCGATCGTCGAGGCCGTCTGGGGCGAGTGAGGGACTCCCCACACGTTCGGGGCGATTAGACTGTGGGGCACAACCCACACTCAGGCACGCTCACACAGTGCCGTATACATCGCTCGAGGAGACCTCCATGTCCGTGATTCCCGACAAGCCCGTACTCGAAGGCCTCGAAGCGAAGTGGGGTGAGTCGTGGTCCGAGCAGGGCACCTACCTGTTCGACCGCATCCGCGCTGCGCAGTCCGGCCGTGAGGGCGTGTACTCGATCGACACTCCCCCGCCCACGGCATCCGGCAGTCTGCACATCGGTCACGTGTTCTCGTACACGCACACCGACGTCAAGGCGCGGTTCGAGCGCATGCGCGGCAAGAACGTCTTCTACCCGATGGGCTGGGACGACAACGGCCTGCCCACCGAGCGCCGGGTGCAGAACTACTACGGCGTGCGCTGCGACCCGACGCTCCCGTATCAGACCGACTTCACCCCGCCGTTCGAGGGCGGGGACAACAAGTCCAGCCGCGCCGCCGACCAGGTGCCGATCAGCCGCCGCAACTTCATCGAGCTGTGCGAGCGCCTGACCATCGAGGATGAGAAGCAGTTCGAGGCCTTGTTCCGCCAGTTGGGCCTCAGCGTCGACTGGACCCAGACGTACCGCACGATCTCCGACGACACGATCCGTCAGAGCCAGCTCGCGTTCCTGCGCAACCTCGAGCGCGGCGAGGCCTATCAGTCGCTCGCGCCGACCCTGTGGGACATCGACTTCCGCTCGGCCATCGCCCAGGCAGAGCTCGAGGACCGCGACCAGCAGGCCGCGTACCACACCATCGACTTCCCCTTCGCCGACGGTTCAGGCTCGATCACGATCGAGACCACCCGCCCGGAGTTGCTCCCCGCCTGCGTCGCGATCGTGACGCACCCCGAGGGCCCGCACAAGCACCTCATCGGCACGAAGGTGCGGACGCCCTTCTTCGACGCCGAGATCGAGGTCCACGGACACCACCTCGCGCAGCCTGACAAGGGCACGGGTGCGGCCATGGTCTGCACCTTCGGCGACGTGACCGACATCATCTGGTGGCGCGAGCTGCGCACCACCACCGGCGGCGACCTGCCGAACATGACGACCATCGGTCTGGACGGGCGTTTCCTGCCCACTGCCCCGTCGATCGTGGCGAGCCCCGAGGCCATCGACTGGTACACGGCAGAGCTCGCCGGCAAGACCGTGTTCTCGGCCCGCAAGGCGATCGTCGAGAAGCTTCAGGAGACCGGCGACATGACCGCGGTCGGCAAGCCCTTCAACCACGCGGTGAAGTTCTTCGAGAAGGGCGACCGTCCACTCGAGATCGTGTCGACGCGGCAGTGGTACATCCGCAACGGCGCCCGTGACGCGAAGCTCCGGGACGAGCTGCTCGCGCACGGAACCGAGCTCGCCTGGCACCCGGAGTTCATGCGCGTGCGCTACGAGAACTGGGTCGGCGGCCTGACCGGCGACTGGCTCGTGTCGCGTCAGCGCTTCTTCGGCGTGCCGATCCCGCTCTGGTACGGACTCGACGAGAACGGCGATCGCGACTACGACCGCGTGCTCGCTCCGGACCACGCGTCCCTGCCCATCGACCCGACGACCGACGTGCCTGCGGGTTACACCGAGGACCAGCGCGGAGTGGCCGGAGGCTTCGAGGCCGAGGCCGACATCCTCGACACCTGGGCCACATCGTCCCTGACCCCGCAGCTCGCCGGCGGATGGCAGCGCGATGAGGAGCTCTGGCAGCTCACCGCCCCGTTCGACCTGCGCCCGCAGGGTCAGGACATCATCCGCACCTGGCTCTTCTCGACCATGCTGCGTTCGACCCTCGAAGACGGCCGCTCGCCGTGGCGCAACGCCGCCATCTCGGGCTTCATCGTCGACCCCGACCGCAAGAAGATGTCGAAGTCGAAGGGCAATGTCGTGACGCCGGCGGACATCCTCGAGACCCACGGATCGGATGCTGTGCGCTACTGGGCCGCCTCCAGCCGCCTGGGCATGGACGCCGCCTTCGACCCGCAGAACCCGACGCAGGTCAAGATCGGCCGCCGCCTGGCGATCAAGGTGCTGAACGCCGCGAAGTTCGTGCTGTCGTTCCCCGTGCCCGAGGGTGCGCAGGTGACGCATGCGCTCGACGCCTCGATGCTCACCGGGCTCGACGCCGTGATCGCGGAGGCGACCAGGGCCTACGAGAACTACGACCAGGCGAAGGCGCTCGAAGTCACCGAGGCGTTCTTCTGGACCTTCTGCGACGACTACCTCGAACTCGTCAAGGAGCGCGCCTACAACCAGAACGACGTGGGTCAGGCATCTGCCGCGCTCGCTCTGCGCCTGGCGCTGTCCACGTTGCTGCGTCTGCTCGCACCGATCGTCTCGTTCGCGACCGAGGAGGTGTGGTCGTGGTTCGAAGAGGGTTCGGTGCACACCGCGGCCTGGCCGGAGGCACTCGGCATCGAGGGCGACACGGCTGTGCTGTCGGCGGCGAGCGAGGCTCTGATCGGCATCCGTCGGGCGAAGACCGAGGCGAAGGCCTCGCAGAAGACACCGGTGTCACGTGCGGCGATCGCCGCTCCTGCCGCCAAGCTCGAGGCGCTCCGCGCCGCGGCCGACGATCTCCGAGCCGTCGGGCGCATCGCCGACCTCGAATTCACCGAGGCGGACGAGTTCGCGGTCACCGCGATCGAGCTCGCCCCGGTCGAGGGCGCCTGATGCAGCTGGGCACGAGATGGGCCACAGGCTCCGAGCCCCCGGCATCCGTTCCCGCCGCGCTCCGGCCGGCGATCTCCGAGGTCGAAGCGCGCGGTCTCACCGGGCACTGGACGCTCACCTGGCTCGAGGGCCGCGCGATCGCCGAGCTCGATGCAGGCTGGGAGGTCGTGCAGACGGGCACCGGCGACGTGATCGCCCGCCCCTTCGAGGACTGATCCGACTCTGACGACGAAGCCCCCTGACCGCGCCTGCGGCAGGGGGCTTCGTCGTCGTCGGAACGTCTCAGCGCCGAGGGAGCCCGATCTGCGCGAGCATGTGATCGACCTCGCGGGGATCCTGTCGCCTGGTCTGCTGCTCTCGCAGGAGATCGAGAGCGAGGGTCCGCTTCTGAGCGCGGCGAGCGATGCGGCGCTCGACGAAGACCGTGAGGAGATCGGCGAGGCCGAGGAGCTGCCGCTCGGCCTGTGTCGGGGCGACGAGGCGGATGGTCGCGCTGGTCATGATTCCTCCTCGTTCGATTCAGCGACGTCGGCGAGCACCGGCCCGGTCGCCGGAAGGTCGAAGAGCTCGGTGCGCATCGACACCCGACGCACGTCCGGGCCCGTCTGGCCGCGATATCGCCCGACGGCACCCTCGATGACTCCCGTGAGCTCGTCCTTGAGATCCTCCATCTGCGAGGGGGTCATCTCGAGGAGGGTCGTGGCGATCAGGCCCGCGTCCTTCCAGCCTTCCGGCACCTCGGTGTCCGGCCGGTTGACGTAGGACATCAGGGTCTCGTGCCGCAGGCGGAAGAACTCCGACGACACGATCTGCGCGGCTGCGCGGTTGGCGGGCGACATGCTCTGGCTCGGACCGGGGATGTCGATGCGTCCCTCGGGGAGCTCCCACCAGCGCTCGCGTGCGGTGCCTCGCCCCTCGACCTCGTGGATCAGGTCGTGCGCCGAGAGCGTGCGCAGGTGATAGCTGGTGGACCCAGACGTCTCCCCCAGCATCGAGGCGAGCGAACTCGCCGTCTGCGGCCCGTGCGCGCTGAGCAGATCGAAGATCCGCACACGCAGCGGGTGAGCCAGGGCCTTGAGCGCCCCGGAATCGAGTCGTCGCAACTGCTCTTCGTCTGCCATGCCTGCAAAGATACTCTTGCAAAGACTTCTTTGCAAGTATTCTTTTGCAAAGAAGTCTTTGCCTGTGCGCTCGTCAGCTCACGACGGCTCGCGCGCCGACGAAGGCGGCCACGCATCGCTCGATCTGCTCGGGCGTATGCACCGCCGAGAGCTGTACGCGGATCCGCGCCAGTCCGCGAGGAACGACGGGGAAGCTGAACGCGGTCACGTAGATGCCTTGCGCCTGCATCTCCGTCGCGATGCGCGCCGTGAGAGCCGCGTCGCCGAACATGACGGGGACGATCGGATGCTCTCCCGGCAGCAGGTCGAAGCCCTCCGCCGTCATCCGCGCACGGAACAGAGCGGCGTTGTCGCGCAGACGCGCTCGGAGATCGGCAGAGCCCTCGACCAGGTCGAGAGCGGTCAGGGTTCCTGCCACGATCGCGGGCGCGAGCGTGTTCGAGAACAGGTACGGGCGAGAGCGCTGTCGTAGTAGTGCGACGATGTCGGCGTGCGAGGCGACGTAGCCACCGGACGCTCCACCGAGCGCCTTGCCGAACGTGCCCGTGTAGATGTCCACCCGATCCGCGACGCCGCAGAGCTCGGGTGTGCCCCGGCCGCCCTCTCCCACGAAACCGACAGCGTGCGAGTCATCGACGAACACGAGGGCGTCGTAACGCTCCGCCAGGTCGCAGATCTCGGCGAGGGGTGCGATGTAGCCGTCCATCGAGAAGACGCCGTCAGTGACGACCACCCGGAAACGGGCATCGGATGCCGCCTGCAGCTGCTCTTCGAGGTCCGCCATGTCGCGGTTTCGATACCGCAGTCGGCGCGCCTTGGAGAGACGGATCCCGTCGATGATCGACGCGTGGTTGAGTTCGTCCGAGATGATCGCGTCCTCGGCGCCGAACAGCGTCTCGAAGACTCCCCCGTTGGCGTCGAAGCACGAGGAGTACAGGATCGCGTCATCCGTTCCGAGGAACCGCGCTAGTCGGCGCTCGAGCTCCAGGTGCTGCTCCTGGGTGCCGCAGATGAAGCGGACGCTGGCGAGCCCATAGCCCCACTCCTTCAACGCCGTGGTCGCCGATTCGAGGATTCGCGGGTCGTCCGCGAGCCCCAGATAGTTGTTGGCGCAGAAGTTCAGCACATCCGCCCCGTCCGCAGTGATCTCGGCGCTCTGCGGTCCGCGGATGCCGCGTTCGTGCTTCGTGAGGCCCGCAGCCTCGATGCCGTCGAGTTCGTCCGCCACATGCTTCCGGAATGTCTCGTACATCACAGCTCCGTCCAATCGAGGATGATCTTTCCCGTTCCCGCGGACTCTGCCGCGGCGAACCCCTGTTCCCAATCCCTGGCGGGGATCACATCGGCGATCACCCGTCCGATCGAGTCGCGCAGAGTCGCGCTGGTCTGCAGCATCGCCCCCATCGCGTTCCATGTCTCGAACATCTCACGCCCGTAGATGCCCTTGATCGTGAGCATGTGGGTGACGAGCTTGCCCCAGTCGATATCGAAGCCCGCGCTGGGCAGCCCGAGCATCGCGATCCGACCACCGTGGTTCATGTTGTCGATCATGGCGGGGAGCGCCGTCGCCGCACCGCTCATCTCGAACCCGATGTCGAAGCCCTCGCGCAGTCCGAGGCAGTGCTGGGCATCGCGGATGTCGCGCACCGACACGTCGACGACCTCATCTGCGCCCATCAGACGCGCCATCTCGAGACGGGGAGCACTCACGTCCGTCGCCGCGATGAAGCGGGCGCCGGCATGCCGGGCGACGGCGATCGCCATCAGACCGATCGGCCCGCATCCGGTCACGAGCACGTCCTCGCCGACGAGCGGGTAGGTGAGCGCCGTGTGCACGGCGTTTCCGAGCGGGTCGAAGATCGCACCGAGTTCCGGTGCGACATCGGCGTGATGCACCCAGACGTTGGTCGCCGGCAGGGCGAGGAACTCGGCGAAGGCGCCGTCTCGCTGCAGGCCGAGGCCGACCGTGCGGATGCACATCTGCCGGCGCCCCGCCCGGCAGTTGCGGCACGTGCCGCAGACGATGTGCCCCTCGCCGGAGACGCGGTCGCCCACCGCGATGTCATGCACGAGCGGCCCGATTTCGACGACCTCACCGTAGAACTCGTGGCCGGGGATGAGCGGAGCCTCGATCGCGGACGCGGCCCAGTCATCCCAGCGACGTATGTGGAGGTCGGTGCCGCAGATCCCTGTGCGCAGAACGCGGATCACCACCTCGTCGGCCGCCGCTGTGGGCTCAGGACGATCGACGAGTTCCAGACCGACTGCGCGTTCCGCTTTGAACAGTGCCTTCATACATCGATCCCATCGCGACTGTCGATGTAGAGCAATCTCGAACTTCTGCATCGATGATGTAGCGATCGCTAATCTGTGAGCATGGAACTCCATCAACTGCAGATCCTCAGAGAGCTGGGCGCGCTGGGCAGCGTCGCCGCCGTCGCGGACAACCTGCATGTCACACCCTCGGCCGTGTCGCAGCACCTCGCGGCGCTGCAGCGGAGCTTTCGCACGCCGCTCACACGGAGAGACGGACGCCGCCTGACGCTGACCGCCGCAGGCGAGGTGCTCGCCACAGCCGGGGCCGACGCGATCGATGCCATGGCAGCAGCGCGCAGCGCATTGGACGACTTCGAGGGCGACAGCACCGGCATCGTCACAGTCAGCGGATTCCACAGCGTGGGACAGGCGCTCTTCGGCCCGCTGGTCCGAGAACTCGACGCCGCGGATGCGCCGCCGACCGTGCAGCTCACAGACGAGGATGTCGCGCAGAGCGACTTCCCGGCTCTCACCGCCCGCTACGACCTCGTGCTCGCCCACCGCATGGAGCACTCTCCTCCCTGGCCCACCGACGGGGTGCGCAGCCTGGCACTCGTGCGGGAGCCGCTCGACGTCGCCGTCTCGGCATCCCATCCCCTCGCCGCGCGTGGCCAGGTGACCTCCTTCGACGTGGTCGACAGCCCGTGGGTCACGAGCCGTGTCGGCTACTCCCCCGACGACGTGCTGCGCGCGGTGTCCGCCGTGGCCGGCCGCCCTGTCGAGATCCGGCACAGGATCAACGACTACGGGGCGATCGCCGCCGTCGTCGCCGCCGGCGGAGTGCTGGGGATGCTGCCCCGCTACACGACCCGCACGGTCGACGACCGTGACATCGTCCGGCTCCCACTGCGAGGAGTCAGCACCCACCGGATGATCGACGTGCTCGCCCGCCCCGAGAACCTGAGACGGCAGTCCGTGCGCCTCGTCGTCGAGGCCCTCCAGCGGGTGATGGCTAGGCTCAGAGGATGACCGACGCCTCGAACCCGCTGCTCCAGCCGTCCACGCTCCCCTACGGTCTTCCCGACTTCGCCGCGATCAGGCCCGAGCACTACCTTCCCGCGTTCCAGGCCGCATTCGACGAGCACCTCCGCGAGATCTCGCGGATCACGATGGTGCGCTCGATGCCCACCTTCGAGAACACGATCGACGCGCTCGAGCGCTCCGGCGAACTGCTCGACCGAGTCGCGCACGCGTTCTACACAGTGACGTCGGCCGATGCGACGCCCGAGATCCAGGAGATCGACGAGCACCTCGCTCCGCTGATGGCCGCGCATCAGGACGCGATCACCCTCGACGGAGCCCTGTACTGGCGCGTGCAGCAGGTGCACGCACAGCTCGCCGACCTCGACCTCGACGACGAGCAGCGCTATCTCGTCGAACGGCACCACCGTGAGATGACGCACGCGGGCGCCGCCCTCGACGACGGAGCGAAGGAGCGGCTCACCCTGCTCAATCAGCAGCTCTCGACGCTCAACAACACCTTCGAGCGCAACCTGCTGAACGACACCAACGACCTGGCCGTCGTGTTCGACTCCGCCGAGGAGCTCGCCGGTCTCAGCACGGGAGAGCTCTCGGCCGCCTCTCGCTCCGCCGAGGAGCGTGGCCTCGACGGCAGATTCCTGATCTCGCTGCCCCTGTTCACGGGGCACCCCTATCTCGCGCAGCTGCATCATCGCGGGGCGCGGAGACGGATCATGGACGCGTCCCGCGCCCGCGCATCGCGTGACAACGGCAACGACAACCGCCCGGTGCTGCGAGACATCGTGCGGCTGCGCGCAGAGCGCGCGGAACTGCTCGGCTACGCATCGCACGCGGCATACGTGACGGCCGACGAGACGGCGGGAACTCCCGAGGCGGTCGAGCGGATGCTGCGTGACCTCGCCGCTCCGGCCGCGCGCAACGCCCGTGCGGAGCGGGAAGCACTGCAGACGATCGTCGACGAGACCGAGAGCACCCCCTTCCCCGTCGAGGCGCACGATTGGGCGTTCTACACAGAGAAGGTGCGCACTGCGCGCTACGACATCGATACCAGTGCCCTCCGACCGTGGTTCGAGGCCGAGCGGGTCCTGCAGGACGGCGTGTTCTTCGCCGCCACGCGGCTCTACGGCGTCACCTTCACCGAACGGCACGACCTGGTGGCCTACCACCCGGGGGCACGTGTGTTCGAGGTGCACAACGCCGACGGCACCGCCCTCGGACTGTACGTGCTCGATCTCTACACGCGCGACTCGAAGCGCGGCGGCGCGTGGATGAACCCCATCGTGAGCCAGTCGCACCTTCGCGGCACGCTGCCGGTCGTGGTCAACAACCTCAACGTGTCGCTTCCCGGCGACGGTGAGCCGACCCTGTTGACCCTCGACGAGGTCACCACGCTCTTCCATGAGTTCGGCCACGCGCTGCACGGCCTGTTCGCTGTGGTGACGTATCCGCACTTCGCCGGCACCAACGTCTTCCGCGACTTCGTCGAATTCCCCAGCCAGGTGAACGAGATGTGGATCCTCTGGCCCGAGGTGCTCGACAACTACGCGCGTCACCACGAGACGGGCGAACCCCTCGACCCGGCGATCGTCGCACGTCTGCGCGCGACCGAGGCTTTCAACCAGGGGCACGACACGAGCGAGTACCTCGCGGCCGCCTGGCTCGACCAGGCATGGCACCGAGTGGGTCCTGATGCCGAGGTCGCCGACGTCGCCGCATTCGAGGCTGCGGCGCTCGCCGACATCGGCCTCGACGACCCGGTGGTGCCGACTCGCTATTCGTCGACCTACTTCGCCCACGTGTTCTCGGGCGGGTACAGCGCAGGGTACTACTCCTACATCTGGAGCGAGGTGCTCGACGCCGACACCGTCGACTGGTTCCGAGAGAACGGCGGGCTCACTCGCGAGAACGGCGACAGGTTCCGTGCGCGCCTCCTCGGGGTCGGCGGATCGAAGGACCCGCTCGACGCGTACCGTGACTTCCGTGGCCGCGACGCGGAGATCGCGCCTCTGCTGAAGCGTCGCGGGCTCGATACCTGAGTCGGGTCACCCCGACTTGCCTCGACTCAGCGGTCGAGCACTTCCATCGCCTTGTACCAGGTGAGCTGATGATAGCTCTGAGCGAGGTGGTCGCCGAGACCGTCGAGAGACACGACGTGCACGGCGATCGCCTCGCTGTCGTCGAGCGCCTGCTCGGCGACGCGGACGCAGTCGCGAGCGAGGAAGTGATGCACGCGGTTGGTATGGTTGCCGAAGTTCGCCCAGGTGGATCCGAGTTCGACGATCTCACCCGGCTCGTACCCCGTCTCCTCGCGGAGCTCCCGGGCCGCTGCCTCGATCGGGACTTCGCCCGGTTCCACGCCCCCTCCGATCGTCCCCATCGCGATGATCCCCGCTCCGTGGCGGTACTCCTCGACGATGATCGCGTCGCCGTCGACATCGAGCGCGAGCAGTGAGATCCAGTCCCCGTACTCGAGCACGTAGTAGGGCGCGATCCGACGGTCGTCCGCATCACGGCAGTCGTCCGCGCGCACACGGATCCAGCGGTCGGCGACGACGGTCTCGCTGTCGACGACCCGCCAGGGCTCGAGAGCCGGACTCACGCGCTCTTGCGCTTGCGCTCCATCACGATCGTGGGAGGCGCGCCCTCATCGACGGCCGCGCGGGTCACGATGACCTTGGCGACGTCTTCGGCGGAGGGGATCTCGAACATGATCGGACCGAGCACGTCTTCGAGGATCGCGCGGAGTCCGCGGGCACCGGTCTTGCGCTCGACCGCGAGGTCGGCGATGGACCGCAGAGCCTCTTCCTCGAACTCGAGCTGCACGCCGTCGAGCTCGAACATGCGCTGGTACTGCTTGACCAGAGCGTTGCGGGGTCCGGTGAGGATGTCGATGAGAGCATCCTGGTCGAGCGGAGACACCGAGGTGACGACGGGCAGTCGGCCGATGAACTCGGGGATCAGACCGAACTTGTGCAGGTCCTCGGGCAGCACCTCGCTGAACAGGTCGAGATCCTTGCCCTTGTCGTGCAGCGGGGCACCGAAGCCGATGCCGTGCTTGCCGACGCGCGCCGACACGATGTCCTCGAGACCGGCGAACGCGCCGGCGACGATGAACAGGACGTTCGACGTGTCGATCTGCAGGAACTCCTGGTGGGGGTGCTTGCGCCCGCCCTGCGGCGGCACGGAGGCGACCGTGCCCTCGATGATCTTGAGCAGCGCCTGCTGGACGCCCTCGCCCGACACATCGCGCGTGATCGACGGGTTCTCGGCCTTGCGGGCGATCTTGTCGACCTCGTCGATGTAGATGATGCCCTGCTCGGCGCGCTTGACGTCGTAGTCCGCCGCCTGGATGAGCTTCAGCAGGATGTTCTCGACGTCCTCTCCGACATAGCCGGCCTCGGTCAGCGCCGTGGCGTCGGCGACCGCGAACGGCACGTTGAGGCGTTTCGCGAGCGTCTGCGCCAGGTAGGTCTTGCCGCAGCCGGTCGGACCGATGAGCAGGATGTTGCTCTTGGCGATCTCGACGCTCTCGGCCTTCTGCTCGGCCGTCTGGAGCGTGCCATGTGCGCGGATGCGCTTGTAGTGGTTGTAGACCGCGACGGCGAGTGCCTTCTTCGCGGGCTCCTGGCCGACGACGTACTCCTCGAGGAAGGAGAAGATCTCGCGGGGCTTCGGCAGCTCGAAGTCTGCACCGCCCTCGGCGGAGGATTCCGCCATCCGCTCCTCGATGATCTCGTTGCACAGCTCTACGCACTCGTCGCAGATGTACACACCGGGGCCAGCGATGAGCTGCTGCACCTGCTTCTGACTCTTTCCGCAGAACGAGCACTTGAACAGGTCAGCGCTTTCACCGATACGGGCCATGCGCGTCCTCCTAGGGGGATCCAGAGATCGTCTACTGAGCCTAACCGCTGCATCCGACACCGGGACGCATTGGCGCGGCGGAGGACATCTCGAGTCCGTATCGACTCGCACGCGAAAGGCCCGCCCCGAGCGATGCGCTGGGCGGGCCTTCCGGGTGGATTCAGACCATGCTCTTGGTGTGCCAGACCGTCTTGACCTCGGTGAAGGCTCCGATGCGCTCGGGCGAAGCCACCACCTCACCCGGAGCGAGGACGCGCTTCAGCGTGTCGGCCGCGGCGATCTGCATGTCGATCCACTCGAGATCGCCCGCACCGGCCAGATCGAGGGCGTTGACATCCTGGTGCGAGGCGAGCCACGGTGCCATCTCGGCCGGCGACCCGGTGAGGACGTTCACCACTCCCCCCGGCACGTCGCTCGTCGCGAGCACCTCGGCGAGGCTGATGGCGGAGAGCGGATGCCGCTCGCTCGCGATCACGACCACCGTGTTGCCTGCCACGAGAGCGGGGGCGACCACCGAGACCAGCCCGAGGAGAGCGGAATCCTGCGGTGCCACGATCGCGACGACGCCGGTCGGCTCGGGGACGGAGATGTTGAAGTACGGCCCTGATACGGGATTCGCGTTGCCGGCGACCTGTGCGTACTTGTCGCACCAGCCCGCGTACCAGACCCACAGGTCGATCGCTTCGTCCACCTGCGCTGCTGCGGCGGAGGCCGAAACCCCCTCCTGTGCGGCGATCTCGTCGATGAACTGCGCCCGGCGACCCTCGAGCACCTCGGCGACACGATAGAGCACCTGTCCGCGGTTGTAGGCGGTCGCCCCAGACCAGCCCTTGACGGCTGCGCGGGCGGCGACGACGGCATCGCGGGCATCCTTGCGAGAGCCTTGAGCGGCGTTCGCCAGGAACGCCCCCTTCGCCGAGAGCACCTCG
The DNA here is from genome assembly GCF_038397735.1 of Microbacterium sp. LWH13-1.2. Lineage (NCBI taxonomy): Bacteria > Bacillati > Actinomycetota > Actinomycetes > Micrococcales > Microbacteriaceae > Microbacterium > Microbacterium sp. LWH13-1.2. The sequence goes on from NZ_CP151635.1 coordinate 1,771,376, forward strand.
TAGGTGCGACCCGACTCGCTGCGGGGGAACGCCCCGCCGATGGCCAGCTTGTACGTCTTGGGAACGGTCAATCGCTTGCTCATGCTGCGGCCCCCTTCAGGTACGCGGTGAGGCCCTGACGTCCGCCCTCGCGGCCGTATCCGGACTCCTTGTAGCCGCCGAACGGGCTCGACGGGTCGAAACGGTTGAACGTGTTGGCCCAGATGACGCCGGCGCGAAGCCGGTCGGCGACTGCCAGGATGCGGGAGCCCTTGTCCGACCAGATACCCGCGGAGAGACCGTACGGGGTGTTGTTCGCCTTTGCGATCGCTTCGGCAGGCGTACGGAATGTGAGCACCGAGAGAACGGGTCCGAACACCTCGTCACGGGCGATGCGATGCGACGCCTCGACTCCGGTGAAGATCGTCGGAGCGAACCAGAATCCCTTGTCGGGGATCGCGCAGTCCGCCGTCCAGCGCTCCGCGCCCTCGGCCTCGCCGATGTCGCTGAGCTCGCGGATGCGGGCGAGCTGCGCGGCCGAGTTGATCGCGCCGATGTCGGTGTTCTTATCGAGCGGGTCACCGAGACGCAGGGTCGAGAGGCGGTTCTTCAGGCGATCGATGACCTCGTCGTGGATCGACTCCTGCACGAGCAGTCGGCTTCCGGCGCAGCACACGTGCCCCTGGTTGAAGAAGATGCCGTTGACGATTCCTTCGACGGCCTGGTCGATGGGCGCGTCGTCGAACACGATGTTCGCGGCCTTGCCTCCGAGCTCGAGCGTGAGCTTCTTGTTCGTTCCGGCGACAGCACGGGCGATGTCGCGGCCTACTCCGGTCGAGCCGGTGAAGGCCACCTTGTCGACATCCGGGTGGCGCACGAGAGAGGCGCCGGTCGCGCCGGCGCCCGTCACGATGTTGACCACACCCGCCGGAAGATCGGCCTGCTGCAGGATCTCCGCGAAGATCAGCGCCGTGAGCGGCGTGGTCTCTGCGGGCTTCAGCACGACGGTGTTACCGGCGGCCAGGGCGGGCGCGAGCTTCCATGCGAGCATCAGCAGCGGGAAGTTCCAGGGGATGATCTGCCCCGCGACGCCGAGCGCGCGAGGATTCGCTCCGAGGCCGGCGTGGTCGAGCTTGTCGGCCCAGCCCGCGTAATAGAAGAACCAGGATGCGACGAGAGGCACGTCGACGTCGCGGCTCTCCTTGATCGGCTTGCCGTTGTCGAGGCTCTCGGCGACCGCGAGCTCACGAGCCCGCTCCTGCACGAGACGGGCGATGCGGAACAGGTACTTGCCCCGATCGCGACCGCTCATCTTCGACCAGGTCTTGTCGTAGGCGCGACGGGCGGCGGCGACCGCTCGGTCGATGTCCTCATCGCTCGCGGACGCGATCTCGGCGATGCGGGTCTCATCTGCGGGCGAGATGGTGGTGAAGCTCGGGCCAGAGCCGTCGACGAACTCGCCGTCGATGAACAGGCCGTAGCTGTCCTTGAGGTTGAGGACTGCCTTCGACTCCGGTGCCGGAGCGTATTCCAGGAATGACATATTCGGGGCTCCTAGTCGATCGTGACGTAGTCGGGGCCGGAGTAGTGGCCGGTGGTGAGCTTCTGACGCTGCAGCAGCACGTCGTTCAGCAGGCTCGATGCGCCGAAGCGGAACAGGTGCGGCTGGAGCCACTCCTCGCCCACGGTCTCGGCCACGGTGACGAGGTACTTCACTGCGTCCTTGGAGGCGCGGATGCCGCCGGCGGGCTTCACGCCGATGCGCTCCCCCGTGCCGCGGTGCCAGTCACGCACCGTCTCGAGCATCAGCAGCGTCGTCGGCAGGGTGGCCGCGGGCTGCACCTTGCCGGTGGACGTCTTGATGAAGTCGCCACCGGCGAGGATGCCGAGCCACGACGCGCGCTTGATGTTGTCGTAGGTGTTCAGCTCACCGGTCTCGAGGATGACCTTGAGCGAGGCGTACGAGCCGTCCGCACGACGGCACGCCTCCTTCACCTGGGCGATCTGGTCGTAGACGAGTCCGTAGCGACCCGAGAGGAATGCCCCGCGGTCGATGACCATGTCGATCTCGTCGGCACCGGCCGCGACGGCCTCGGCCGTGTCGGCGAGCTTGATCGCCAGCGATGAGCGTCCGCTCGGGAAGGCCGTGGCTACCGCGGCGACCGAGATCAGACCGTCGTCAGGATCACCGTGCAACGCACCGAGCGCCTCGACCGCGTCGCCGACCATGTCGCCGTACACGCAGACCGCGGCGACCTTGGGGGTCGACGGGTCTGCGGCATCCGGGTTCTTGGCCTTCGCGACGAGCGAGCGCACCTTGCCCGGCGTGTCCGAGCCTTCGAGGGTCGTGAGGTCGATCAGCTTGATGATGGTGTCGAGGGCCCAGGCCTTCGACGTCGTCTTGATCGATCGCGTGCCGAGACCGGCAGCGCGCTGCTCGAGTCCGACGGCGTCGACTCCGGGGAGTCCATGCAGGAAGCGGCGGAGCGTGGCGTCATCCGGCTCACCGCCGAGGACGTCCACCGCCGCTCTGCGGCTGAGTTCTTGGGTCGTCATTGTTCCTCCAACAATGCTCGTGCTGTGGTCTCATCTGTCACCAGGACGCTGCACAGGCCGCTGGTCACGACTGTACGCGCGATGTCATGCTTGGCGTCACCCGCGGTGACGAAGATCGAGCGCTTCGCGGCGCGCAGCCGACCGAGGTCGACGCCGACCGTCCGGGCGTCGAGCTGCGGGTCGACGATGTTGCCGTCCGCGTCGATGTAGCGGCCGAGGACATCACCTACGGCGCCGCGTCGGGCGAGCTCCTCGACATCGGACGCCGAGAGATACCCGTTCTCGACGTGGGCCGAAGTGGCGTCGCAGGGGCCGGCCGTGAACAGGAACGCCTGCGCCTCGGCTGCCTCTTCGAGGACGGCAGCGACCGTGCGGTCGGCCTCGATCGCCTGTTTGGTCTCGACACGTTCGAGGATCGCCGGGCTCGGCAACAGAGACACATGACCGGAGGCGCGCTGAGCGATCGTGACGGCGAGGCCTGCGGCTCCGCCCGAGCGACGGTTCAGGCTCACTCCCCCGTTGAGCTGCACGACCGTGACGCCGGTGGCCCATCCGTCGGGCAGCGCTTCGGCGACGGCACGAAGCGTGCGTCCCCAGCTGACGCCGAGGGTGCGCGGAACCGGACGCATGGCGGTGAGGAAGTCGGCGGCGGCCTGCGCGACGCGTTCGAGCGTTCCATCGTCGCCGTCGGGAGAGGGGACGACGACTGCCGCCCGCAATCCGTGGCGCTCGACGAGCTGGCGCTCGAGACCGAGGCGCCGAGCGCGCGGATGCACGATCTCGATCCGGACGATGCCGCGCTCGCGCGCCTGGGTGAGCAGACGGCCCACCTTCCAGCGGGAGAGCTTGAGGAGGGCGCCGATCTCGTCCTGCGTCTTGTCTTCGTCGTAGTAGAGCTCTGCGACTCGGACCATCGTGAGTTCGTCTTCCAAGGCATCCTCCTTCGCCGCTCAGTCTACGCGCGGATCACCGTTCGCGCATCCGAATGCTCATATGAGCAGGACTGTCGAGACCTCCCGCGCATCCGCCGGATACGACGAAAGGACGCCGGCCCGGAGGCCGACGTCCTTTCAGACCAGCGATGACTACGCGCGCTTGCGCGAGGTGAGCACCTGATCGACGATGCCGTAGTCCAGCGCCTCGGCGGCGGACAGGATCTTGTCGCGGTCGATGTCGCGGTTGACCTGTTCGACCGGCTTGCCGGTGTGGCGAGCCATGGTCTCCTCGAGCCAGGTGCGCATGCGGAGGATCTCCGCCGCCTGGATCTCGATGTCGGACGCCTGACCGTGTCCGGCCTCACCCATCGCCGGCTGGTGCATGAGCACTCGGGCGTTGGGCAGAGCGAGACGCTTTCCGGGGTGGCCGCCCGCGAGCAGCACGGAGGCGGCGGAAGCCGCCTGACCGAGCACGACGGTCTGGATCTGCGGCGCGACGTACTGCATCGTGTCGTAGATCGCCGTCATCGCGGTGAACGAACCACCGGGCGAGTTGATGTACATCGTGATGTCGCGCTCGGAGTCCTGGCTCTCGAGAACGAGGAGCTGGGCCATGACGTCGTCGGCCGACGCGTCGTCGACCTGGACGCCGAGGAAGATCACACGATCTTCGAACAGCTTGTTGTAGGGGTCCTGGCGCTTGAAGCCGTAAGCCGTGCGCTCCTCGAACTGAGGAAGCACGTAGCGGCTGGAGGGCAGGTCGCCGGCAGAGCGGAAGGTGGGTGAGTACATGAGAGTCCTTTCGCTTTCCGTTACTTGATGTCCTGGTCGGTTCCGCCGCCACCGACGACGTCGGTGGCCGAGTCGCGGATGTGGTCGACGAAGCCGTACTCGAGCGCCTCGTCGGCGGTGAACCAGCGGTCACGGTCGCCGTCGGCGTTGATCTGCTCGACGGACTTGCCGGTCTGTGCCGCGGTGATCTCGGCGAGGCGGTTCTTCATCGAGGTGATGAGCTGCGCCTGCGTCTGGATGTCGCTCGAGGTGCCGCCGAAGCCGCCGTGCGGCTGGTGAAGCAGCACGCGGGCGTTGGGCGTGATGTAGCGCTTGCCCTTGGTGCCGGCGGTCAGCAGCAGCTGACCCATCGATGCGGCCATGCCGATTCCCACGGTGACGATGTCGTTCGGGACGAACTGCATCGTGTCGTAGATCGCCATGCCCGCGGTGATCGATCCACCGGGCGAGTTGATGTAGAGGTAGATGTCCTTCTCGGAGTCCTCTGCGGCGAGAAGGAGGATCTTCGCGCAGATCTCGTTCGCATTGTCGTCGCGCACCTCCGATCCCAGCCAGATGATGCGGTCTTTCAACAGTCGGTCGAAGACGCTCGTAGCGAGGAGGGGTTCTGCAGCCATGTCAGCTCCTGATTCCGTGTTTCAGTGATTCGAATCTACCGGCGACGACGCAGCGCTCAGGCCGTGTTCGCCGTCGGCATATCAGGCGTCGAGTTCCGCGATCTCGTGCGCGTATGCGGTCATCGAGCGGTGGTACCGCGGCAGGTGCGGAACGAGCGCGAGCAGCGCGACCGAGAGGCCTTGCGCCGGGCGCCCCGAGCTCGCCAGGATCAGCGCGTGCACTGTGGCCACGGCGTCTCGGTAGGGACCGTCGCCCGACAGCTCCTCCTCCGCGCGGATCACGACGAGGGCATCGTCGTACTCTCCGAGATTGCGCAGCGAGCTCGCCAACTGGATCACGCACTGAGGGCGGTGCTCATCGTCGAGGCCCAGAGCGAGCGCGCGTCGGTACAGCTCCACCGCCTCGGCGGGCCGACCCGCCGAGTCACGGGCTCCGGCACGTTCGAACTCGGCGCGTGCGTCGTCACTCCCCCGCTCGGCGGCGAGGGCGTCGATCCTCGCGATCGTGTCGTCCCCGACCTCTTCGCCGCTCGCGTCGTCCCACACCTCGTCGACGCGCTCATCCCAGGTCTTCGCCATGTCCTCACTCCACATCCCGTCCGTTCACGAGAAAGGGGCGGATGCCGCAGCATCCGCCCCTTCCTCAGAGATCGTTCTCGATCACTCAGCCTTGTCGGCTGCCTTCTTGGCCGGAGCCTTCTTGGCAGCGGGCTTCTTCGCGGCCGGCTTCTCAGCGGCCTCGGCGTCGTCGGCCTTCTTCGCGGGGGCCTTCTTCGCAGCAGGCTTCTTCGCGGCCGGTTTCTCAGCGGCCTCGGCGTCGTCGGCCTTCTTCGCGGGGGCCTTCTTCGCCGGAGCCTTCTTGGCGGGCTTCTCGTCAGCCGCAGCCTCGGTCTCAGCCTCGGCCTCGTCGTCGGTCACGACGAAGTCAGACAGATCGACGGGCTTGCCGTTCGTGTCGACGACCTTGACCTTGCCGAGTGCGATGGCGAGGGCCTTGTTGCGGGCGACCTCGCCGACGAGCGCGGGAAGCTGGTTCGACGACTGCAGCGCCTCGACGAACTCCTGGGGAGCCATGCCGTACTGCGATGCGGACTGGATGAGGTACTGCGAGAGCTCCTCCTGCGAGACCTGCACGTCGGCCTGCTCGGCGATCGTGTCGAGCAGCACCTGCGTGCGGAACTGCTTCTCGCTCGCCTCGGTGACCTCGGCGCGGTGCACGTCGTCCTCGAGGCGGTTCTCGCCCTCGAGGTGGTTGTGCACCTCGTCCTCGATGAGCTTCGGCGGCACGGGGATGTCGATCTGCTCGAGCAGGGTCTCGACGAGCTTGTCACGCGCAGCGGAGCCCTGCGTGAAGACGCCCTGCTGCGAGACGCGCTCGGCGAGGCTCGCGCGGAGCTCGGCGATCGTGTCGAACTCGCTGGCGATCTGCGCGAAGTCATCGTCTGCCTCGGGGAGCTCGCGCTCCTTGACGGCCTTGACGGTGACGGAGACCTCGGCCTCGGAGCCGGCGTGGTCGCCGCCCACGAGTGCGGAGCGGAACGTGGTGTCCTCGCCTGCAGTGAGCGACTCGATCGCGTCGTCGATGCCCTCGAGCAGCTCGCCCGAGCCGACCTCGTAGGAGACGCCCTCGGCGCGGTCGATCTCGGCGCCGTCGATGGTGGCGACGAGGTCGAGTTCGACGAAGTCGCCCTTCGCTGCGGGGCGGTCGACGGGAACGAGCGTGCCGAAGCGCGCGCGCAGGTTCTCGAGCTCTGCGTCGAGCGCGGCCTCGTCGGCCTCGACGGCGTCGACCGTCAGGGTGATGCCGTCATACGCGGGGATCTCGATCTCCGGGCGGACGTCCACCTCGATGTCGACGAGCAGGTCGCCCGAGAAGTCCTTCTCGTTCGGCCACTGCGTGATGTCGGCTGCAGGGCGGCCGACGACGCGGAGCTTGTGCTCGACGGTCGCGTCGCGGAAGAACTTGTCGAGGCCCTCGTTGACCGCGTGCTCGATGACCGCGCCACGACCGATGCGCTGGTCGATGATCGGAGCGGGGACCTTGCCCTTGCGGAAGCCGGGGATCTGGACGTCCTGAGCGATGTGCTCGTAGGCGTGCGCGATGCTGGGCTTGAGGTCGTCGGGGGTGACCGTGATGCTGAGCTTGACCCGGGTCGGGGTCAGCTTCTCGACGGTGCTGTTCGCCATTCTGGTGTGCTCTCCTTGTGATTTCCGCGCTGAATCGCGGCTGTCAGGCCGATGAAGCCATGTCGGGGCGACAGGAGTTGAACCTGCGACCTCCCGCTCCCAAAGCGGGCGCTCTACCAAACTGAGCTACGCCCCGGGGAATCCGCATGCAGATTCAGCCCCACCGAGTCTAACGGACACGAGCACCTCCGTCAGTCCGCTATGATCGATGAGTCGGCACAGTCCTCCCGGACACCGCAGACAACGGGGCTGTAGCTTAGTGGTAAAGCCTCTGTCTTCCAAACAGATGATGCGAGTTCGATTCTCGTCAGCCCCTCACTCCGAAGGCCCCCGCACATGCGGGGGCCTTCGACGTTTTCCCGTTCGGTGAGCGATCTTCTGGCAGAGTCGAGATACGCAGGTCCCGACCGGAGGTCCCCACCGAATGTCTGCTCCCACCGGCTTCGCCGAGCACTCACCCGGAGGCCATGTCCTGCCTGCGCACATCGCGAGCACGTTCCCGCAGGCACCGCAGCCGCGCAAGAGGAGGACGGGACTCCTCGTCGGCCCCCTGGGCGCGATCATCGCCGCGTCCGTCGTCGGAGGGCTGCAGATCACCGCGAACCTCGGGTACGACGACGCGCGCGCGGAGTTCGACAGTGCCAGGGACATCGCTCAGGACACGATCGCAGAGGTCACACTCGCCTCTGACCAGCTCGGCTCGACCTCCGACACCGCGACCCTCCTGCTGAACAGCGACTCGGGCGTGCTCGCAGATGCGACCGCGAAAGAGGCACTGTCGGCATCGATCACCGAGGCCGCCGATGTCTCGGCATCCGCCGATCAGGTCCTCGACACCGCGCTGCCGGATGCAGGAGCGAAGCCCACCATCTTCTGGGAGCTGTTCGGCGCATCCGAGGGGCTCCGGCTCGACATCGAGGATCTCGAGCATCTCGACACCGAGCTCTCCGAGGAGTCCCCCGCGCTCGCGGACGTCGAGACGCTGGTGACGGACGCCGGTCTCGCGTTCCTGGGTTCTGCCGCGACCGCAGCCGCTCCCTTCGAGGCCGCGCACGTCTCCGCAAAGAACGACGACGTCATCGCGCTGCGTGATGCCGCCTCGACCGCCGCCGGCGCATCCGCTCTCGACGACTCCGCCGTCGCCACCTTCGTGGCACTGCAGGATGCCGCGGCGCAGGTCGTCGCCTCCGAAAGCGCGGAACTGAGCGAGAAGGCCGGTCCTCTGCAGGGCGTGCGGCTCGAGATCGAGGCGTATGCCCGGTCGCTGGCACCAGGTGTGCTGCTCGAGTTCGACTGGAACCCGCTCGTGAACAATGCCGGCGAGAACGGGAGCATGGGCGGCCTGACCACATGGTGGTGGGACGAACCCGATCGCGCGGTGATCGAGCTCTCGAACTCCGTGGCGGAGCAATGGCCGGCCGATCGCAGCAAGGCACTCGTCGCGCACGAGGTCGGCCACGCCATCAGCGTCAAGTGCGAGGACATGTACGACTCGTCGACGCAGGACAGCATCGAGAAATGGGCCACTGCGTGGGCCATCAGCATGGGATTCACCGACGATGCGAACGGCGTCTGGGCGTACGGCTACCCACCGCAGTCCTACATCGACGCCGCGGCCGGATGCCGCTGAGACCTTCACCGAACATGGAAGAAGCCGTCGCGATGTGATCGCGACGGCTTCTTCTCTGAGATCAGACCGAGGTCACTGGCCCCGGCGCTCGCGCAGCTGGGTGAGCGCGTCCTCGAGAAGCTGGACGGCCTCTTCGTCGGTACGACGCTCCTTCACGTATGCGAGGTGCGTCTTGTACGGCTCCGCCTTGGCGAGCGCAGGCGGGTTGGCCTTGTCGCGCCCGGCAGGCAGCCCGGACTGCGGGTGGTCGATCGTCTCGGGGATCTCCTCTTCAGGAAGACCCGCCGCGAAGTAGCGAACCGTCTCGTTACCGAGACCGTCCCAGTAGGACACCGCGATGCGGTCGGCGTGGTAGCCGTGGTCCTGCTCGCCCATGGGGCCGGAACCGACACGGGTCCCTCGGATCGCATTGCCGCCGGTAGCCATCAGATCACCTCGAACTTCGTGATGAGACCGAGCGCGACGATCGACACGAACCACGCCAGAGCGAGGATCACGGTGAACCGATTGAGATTGCGCTCAGCGAGACCCGACGAGCCCACAGCCGACGTCATTCCGCCACCGAACATGTCGGACAGGCCGCCACCGCGACCCTTGTGGAGGAGGATGAGGAGAGTCAGCAGGACGCTGGTTATGCCCAGCACCACCTGCAGGACGAACTCGAGAATTTCCACGAGGAAGAGCCTTTCGCTGGGGCAGGACTGCCCCGGTAACGGTCAAGTATACGGTGTGGCGGGGCCGGAGCCCCGCCACACTCACACGCCGACGTGCTTCTCGAAGCGGATGATCGCGGCGAATTCGTCGACCACGAGGCTCGCGCCTCCGACGAGTGCGCCGTCGACATCGGGCTCACGCATGTAGCTGGCGATGTTCGCAGCCTTGACCGATCCGCCGTACAGGATCCGGGTGCGCGCCGCAGCGTCGTCACCGAGGACCTTGGCGATCACCGTGCGCAGCGCGGCGCAGACATCCTGCGCCTGCTGCGGTGTCGCCGCCTGGCCTGAGCCGATGGCCCAGACAGGCTCGTACGCCACGACGATGTCGGCATCCTTGGAGAGTCCCTGCAGAGCGGCTTCGAGCTGTCCGGCCGGAACCGCGCTCGCGCCGAACTTCTCGAGGTCCTCCGCGGTCTCGCCCACGCAGATCACCGGCGAGAGGCCGTGCTTGAGCGCGGCCTTCGTCTTCGCCGCGACGACCTCGTCGGATTCCGCGTGGTACTCGCGGCGCTCCGAGTGGCCGATGATGACGTACTTCGCGTCGAGCTTCGCGAGGAACGCACCCGACACCTCACCGGTGTACGCACCGGAATCGTGTGCCGAGATGTCCTGCGCTCCGAGCGCGAACGGGATCTTGTCCGCGTCGATCAGCGTCTGCACGCTGCGGATGTCGGTGAAGGGCGGGAACACCGCGACCTCGACCGAGCCGTCCTCGTGCTTGGCGTCCTTGAGCGTCCAGTGCAGCTTCTGCACGAATGCGACCGCCTGCAGGTGGTCGAGATTCATCTTCCAGTTTCCCGCGATCAGCGGGGTACGGGTCTTCACGCCCATCCGAGCACCTCCAGGCCGGGTAGTTTCTTTCCCTCGAGGAACTCGAGGCTGGCGCCGCCGCCGGTCGAGATGTGACCGAACTGATCGTCGGTGAAGCCGAGCTGACGCACGGCCGCGGCCGAGTCGCCACCGCCGACCACGCTGAGACCGTCGACCTCGGTGAGCGCCTGCGCGACGGCCTTGGTGCCACCGGCGAAGGCCGGGAACTCGAACACACCCATCGGGCCGTTCCAGAACACGGTCTTGGATCCGCGGATGACCTCCGCGAACCGAGCGGCCGTCTCCGGGCCGATGTCCAGGCCGATGCCGGCGGAACCGAAAGCAGTGCTCTCGATGGCGTCGGCCGCCGTGACCTCGTGGTCGGCGTCCGCCGAGAACGAGGATGCGACCACCACGTCGGTCGGGAGCACCAGCTCCACGCCGCGCTTCTCGGCCTCGGCGATGTAGCCGCGGACGGTCTCGAGCTGGTCCTCTTCGAGGAGGCTGGAAGCCACCGCGTTGCCCTGTGCCTTCAGGAAGGTGAACAGCATCCCGCCTCCGACGAGGATGCGATCCACGCGCGGCAGCAGGTGCGAGATGACGCCGAGCTTGTCGCTCACCTTCGACCCGCCGAGCACGACCGCGTACGGGCGCTCCGGGTTCTCGGTGAGGCGGTCGAGCACATCGAGCTCCGCTGCGATGAGCAGACCGGCCGCGGACGGCAGCAGCTCGGCGAGGTCGTAGACGCTCGCCTGCTTGCGGTGCACGACACCGAAGCCGTCGGAGACGAGGACGTCGCCGAGTTCTGCGAGCTGAGCCGCGAAGGCGCCGCGCTCAGCGTCGTCCTTCGAGGTCTCCCCCGGGTTGAACCGCAGGTTCTCGATGACGACGATGCCGCCGTCCTCGAGCGAGGCGACTGCCTCGTGCGCCGACTCGCCGACTGTGTCGCGAGCGAACGCGACCGGCTTGCCGAGCAGCTCGGAAAGCCGCTGGGCGACCGGCGCGAGGCTGTACTGCGGGTCGGGAGCACCGTCGGGTCGTCCGAGGTGCGAGCACACGACGACGCGGGCGCCCGCGTTGATCAGTGCGTTGAGGGTCGGCAACGAGGCGCGGACACGGCCATCGTCCGTGATGATCCCATCCCGCAGGGGGACGTTGAGATCACAACGGACGATGACGCGCTTGCCCTCGAGCGGACCCAGTGAATCCAGGGTGCGCAGAGTCATGGGAGATGTCTCAGAGACGCTCTGCCACGTACTCGGTCAGGTCGACGAGGCGGTTGGAGTAGCCCCACTCGTTGTCGTACCAGCTGGAGACCTTGACCAGGTTGCCGCTGACGTTGGTCAGGGTGGCGTCGAAGATCGACGAGTGCGGGTTGTGCACGATGTCGCTCGAGACGATCTGGTCTTCGTTGTACTGCAGGAAGCCGGCGAGGCGACCGTCGGCCGCTGCCTTCTTGTACGCCTCGTTGACCTCTTCGACCGTGAGGTTCTCACGGTCGGTGATCAGCGTGAGGTCGACGATCGAGCCGGTGGGAACCGGCACGCGGTACGACGAGCCGCTCAGCTTGCCCTGGAGCTCGGGGAGGACCTCGCCGATCGCCTTGGCAGCACCGGTGGATGCCGGGGTGATGTTGATGGCGGCGGCGCGCGCACGACGCAGGTCGCTGTGCGGGCCGTCCTGCAGGTTCTGGTCTGCGGTGTAGGCGTGAGCCGTCATCATGAAGCCGCGGTCGATGCCGAACGCGTCATTGAAGACCTGTGCCAGCGGTGCGAGGCAGTTGGTCGTGCACGAGGCGTTGGAGATGATGTGATCGGTCTCCGGGTTGTACGTGTCCTCGTTCACGCCCATGACGAACGTGCCGTCGACGCCGGTGCCCGGTGCCGAGATGAGGACCTTCTTGGCGCCTGCCTCGATGTGCTTCTTGGCGAGCTCGGCCTTGGTGAAGAAGCCGGTCGACTCGATGACGATGTCGACGCCCAGCTCGCCCCACGGGAGACCGGCGGGGTCGCGCTCTGCGAACGCCTTGATGGCCTTGCCGTTGACCGTGATGCTCTCGTCGTCGTAGCTGATGTCAGCATCGAGGACGCCGCCCACCGAGTCGTACTTCAGAAGGTGGGCAAGGGTCTTGTTGTCGGTGAGGTCGTTGACAGCGACGATCTCGATGTCCGCTCCCTGCGCGAGAGCCGCGCGGAAGTAGTTGCGTCCGATACGGCCGAAGCCGTTGATACCGATCTTGACAGACACTCAGGTCTCCCTGTTTCTCATGCGCTGTGCGCAGCAATCGTGCGTGCGCGGTGCGCGGGGGTTTTTGGCTGAGATGGCGTCCCGACGAGACTTGGCCCGTCGGGACGCGACCCGATTACGACAGTACCAGCAGGCCGTTCGTCTTCTCGCGGGCTGCCTCGAAGCGCTGGGCGACGTTCTCCCAGTTGGCGATGTTCCACGCGGCCTTGACGTAGTCGGCCTTCACGTTGAGGTAGTCGAGGTAGAAGGCGTGCTCCCACATGTCGAGCTGGAAAAGCGGCACGGTGCCCGCTGCCGTGTTCGACTGCTGGTCGAACAGCTGCTGGATGATCAGGCGCTGACCGATCGAATCCCAGCTGAGGACGGACCATCCGGAGCCCTGGATGCCGAGGGCGTTGGCGGTGAAGTGCGCCTGGAACTTCTCGAACGAGCCGAAGAACTCGTCGATGGCGGCCTTGAGCTCGCCCTCGGGCTGTCCGCCGCCGGTCGGCGACAGGTTCGTCCAGAAGATCGAGTGGTTGACATGACCGCCGAGGTTGAACGCGAGGTCCTTCTCGAGCTTGTTCACGTTGGCGAGGTTGCCGCTGTCACGGGCCTCGGCGAGCTGCTCGAGGGCGGTGTTCGCGCCGGCGACGTAGGTCGCGTGGTGCTTGTCATGGTGCAGCTCCATGATCTTGCCGCTGATGTGCGGCTCGAGGGCTGCGAAGTCGTAGGGAAGGTCGGGGAGCGTGTAAATCGCCATGTCGCTTTCATCCAATCCGCGCCGCGCCGCGGCGCTTGCCGATCCTCTGCGCCGCCGAGGTGCGGCGTAGAGCGGACTTAACTCATCCTAGTGACGACAACGTGTCGACGACCCTGATCCTTCCCCCATATGACGAAGCGAGGCGACCCCTTGACAGGGATCGCCTCGCTGAGGTCGATGGTCGGGCTCAGACGTCGAGTCCGGCGGGCACCGCCGCCTCGGTGCCAGGGATGCCCTCCTGCTGCGCACGCTTGTCCGCCATGGCCAGAAGGCGACGAATGCGTCCTGCGACGGCGTCCTTCGTCATGGGCGGGTCGGCGTGGTGACCCAGCTCGTCGAGGCTCGCGTCGCGGTGTGCGAGGCGGAGCTCTCCGGCGACCTTGAGATGGTCGGGAACATCGTCGGCGAGGATCTCGAGCGCCCGCTCGACCCGGGCGCACGCGGCGACGGCGGCCTGCGCGGAGCGACGCAGATTCGCGTCGTCGAAGTTCACGAGACGGTTGACACCCGCGCGCACTTCGCGGCGCTGGCGCATCTCCTCCCAGGTGACGGCGGTCTTCTGCGCGCCCATCTCACTGAGGATCGTGCGGATCGCCTCCCCCTCGCGGACCACGACGCGGGGCATGCCGCGCACCTCGCGGGCCTTCGCGGCCACGCCCAGACGGTGCGCGGCCCCCACGAGCGCCATAGCGGCTTCGGACGATGGGCAGGCGACCTCGAGCATGGCCGATCGGCCTGGTTCGCTGAGGGTTCCTGCAGCGAGGAACGCGCCACGCCAGAGGCCGGCGATCTCGGCGCGAGACCCGGTGGTCAGGCGGTTGGGCAGGCCGCGCACGGGGCGACGACGCTGGTCGAGCAGCCCGGTCTGGCGGGCGAGCGTCTCGCCGGACGCGATGACCCTGACGGCCCAGCGGGCACCGTCGTTCGCGGTGCTGGACTGCACCTGGGCGATCTCGGGCCGAACACCGTAGATCTCGGCGAGGTCGCGGGCGACGCGCTGCGCGAGGATCTCGGCATCCACCTCCGCCTCGACGGCGACCCGCCCGGCGATGGAGTGCAATCCGCCGGCGAACCGGAGGATCGAGGTGACCTCCGCGACACGCACCGTCGGGGGTGCATTACGGATGCTGACCAGCTCAGCCTTGACGTCGGTGGTTAGTGCCACGACACTCCTCTACGCTCACGCGCCGGATCGCGACGCAAACCTCCAGCCTACTCTGACGGAGGCTCCTGCTATTCCCTGCCGAGGTCCCGATGACGCACGTTCACCGCTACGCCGGGCACGGCCGCGACCCGACGAGCCAGCTCTTCCACCATGGCGACCGAGCGGTGCTTTCCGCCGGTGCACCCGATCGCGATCGTCGAGTGGCTCTTGTTCTCGCGCTGATACCCCTCGAGCACCGGGGTGAGAGCCGCGGTGTAGGCATCGAGGAACTCGGTGGCGCCCTCGCGGGACAGCACATAGTCCCTGACGGCCTCATCCTTGCCGGTGAGCCCGCGCAGCTCCTCGTTCCAGAACGGGTTGGGGAGGAAGCGCATATCGGCGACCAGATCGACGTCCGTCGGCAGTCCGTACTTGAAGCCGAAGCTCATCAGCGTCACGCGATGGCGAGCAGCGCCCTCTTCCGAGAACAGATCGGAGACCTGGGTGGCGAGCTGATGGATGTTGAGGGCCGAGGTGTCGATGACGAGATCGGCGGACTCCCTGATCGGAGCGAGTTTGTGACGCTCGATGCGGATGCCGTCGAGGAGCGTGCCGTCTCCCTGGAGCGGTTGCGGTCGGCGCACCGACTCGAACCGTCGGACGAGCACGTCGTCGGATGCATCGAGGAACAGCACACGGACGGACCCGCGTGATCGTAGGGCCCGAGCGACTCCGGGGAAGTCGTCGAAGAGATTGCGTCCTCGGACATCGACCACCGCGGCGACCTTGGGCAGCGCGGTCCCGCCCATGTCGGTGAGATCGAGCAGCGGGCGGAGGATCTGCGGCGGCAGGTTGTCGACGACATACCAGCCGAGGTCCTCGAGTGCGTTCGCGACCGTCGTGCGTCCAGCGCCCGACATGCCCGTGACGATGAGGAACTCGCCCTTTTCCCCGTCAGCCATGGTTACTCCTTCTCCCCCGCATGCACCAGCCTAGCGAGTGGAGAGATGCGAATGGATGTTCTGAGCGAGCACGGGGCCGATCCCCTGCACCTCTTCGATCTCTCCTGGCGCCGCGGCCCGGAGTGCGGTGACGGATCCGAAGTGCTTGAGAAGGACCTTGATGCGGGATGCACCGAGACCTGGGACCTCGGAGAGCACCGACGAGATGTCGTTCCTGCGTCGCTTGCGCTGGTGAGTGATCGCGAAGCGGTGGGCCTCATCGCGCAAGCGCTGGAGCAGGTAGAGGGACTCGCTGGTGCGCGGCAGGATGACCGGGAAGTCCTCGCCCGGAAGCCAGATCTCCTCGAGTCGCTTCGCGATGCCGCACACCGCGATCTCGGTGTGTCCGGCATCGCGGAGGGCCCGCGCCGCCGCCTCGACCTGGGGCTGACCGCCGTCGACGAGCAGCAGCTGGGGAGGATAGGCGAACCGCGGCTTGCGCTTGACCTCGACGACGACCTCCTCGAGGCCCTCTCCCGTCTCACCGGCGACCGCCACGACCCCTGCAGGGTCGTCGGCCTCCTCCGGGCGGTCGAGGTATGCCAGGCGTCGGCGCAGCACCTGGTACATCGAGTCGGTGTCGTCGGTCGTCTCGGGGATGTTGAACGATCGGTATTGGTCTTTCCGCGGAAGGCCGTCTTCGAAGACGACCATCGAGGCGACAACGTTCGTGCCGCCGAGGTGCGAGATGTCGAAGCATTCGATGCGCAGGGGCGCCTCGGTCAGACCCAACGCTTCCTGCAGATCGGTCAACGCCTGGGTGCGCGCGACGTAATCGCTCGTGCGCCGGGTCTTGTAGCGGATCAGCGCCTGCTGAGCGTTGAGCGTCGCCGTGCGCATCAGGTCGGCGCGCTGACCGCGCTGAGCGACCGCGATCTCGACCTTCTTGCCCCGCCTCTCGCGGAGCCACACCTCGAGCTCGGCCGCGTCGTCGGGAAGGGATGGCACGAGGATGCGCCGAGGCACGTCCTGCGCATCGCCGTAGGCGCGCTGCAGCACCTGGTCGACGAGCTCGGCGCCGGAGATGTCGATCTCCTTCTCGATCGTCATCGCACGGACACCGCGCACACGTCCACCACGGATCACGAAGTGCTGCACGGCGGCGGCGAGCTCGTCTTCCGCGATGCCGAACAGATCCGCGTCCTCGTCGGTCGCCAGCACCAGCGCGCTCTTGCCGAGCACGGCCTCGATCGCCGAGAGCTTGTCGCGGTACTTGGCCGCGGCCTCGTAGTCCATCGCCGCGGATGCCGCGAGCATCCTGGTGGTCAGCTCGCGCGTGAACCGCTCGTCACCGCCGGCCATGAACGCGACGAAGTCGTCGACCATCGCGCGGTGCTCTTCGATCGTGACGGTCATCGAGCACGGCCCACCGCACTTGCCGATCTGCCCGGGGAAGCACGGCCTGCCCGTCTGCATAGCCCGCTTGTAGCTCGAGTCGCTGCAGGTGCGGATGGGGAAGGCCTTGACCATCAGATCGATCGTCTCGTGCACCGCCCAGACCTTGGGGTAGGGGCCGAAGTATCGCGCACCGGGGATCTTGCGATTCCGGGTGACGATCACCCGAGGAGCCTCGTCCCCGAGGGTGACCGCCATGAACGGGTACGACTTGTCGTCTTTGTACCGCACGTTGAAGGGCGGATCGAACTCCTTGATCCACATGTACTCCAACTGCAGCGAGTCGACGTCGGTCGAGACGACCGTCCACTCGACAGACGATGCCGTGGTCACCATCCGCCGCGTGCGCTCGTGCAGGGTGCGCAGCGGCGCGAAGTAGTTCGACAGGCGCTGACGCAGGTTCTTGGCCTTGCCGACATAGAGCACGCGGCCGTCGGCGTCGCGGAAACGGTACACGCCGGGATTGGTCGGGATCTCACCGGCCCTCGGCTTGTACGGCAGCACGTCGGCCATCAGCTGGCCTTCTTCGCGGCGCGCCCCTCACCCAGGATCTCGGCGAGGAACTGACCTGTGTGGCTGTCCTCGACCCGGGCGATCTGCTCGGGAGTGCCGGTCGCCAGAATCTCACCGCCACCGGAACCGCCCTCCGGTCCGAGATCGATGACCCAGTCCGCGGACTTGATCACATCGAGGTTGTGCTCGATGACGATCACCGTGTTGCCCTTGTCGACGAGGCCGTTCAGCACCTCGAGGAGCTTGCGCACATCTTCGAAGTGCAGACCGGTCGTCGGCTCGTCGAGCACGTAGATGCTGCGCCCGTTGCTGCGGCGCTGGAGCTCGGTGGCGAGCTTGACGCGCTGCGCCTCGCCGCCGGAGAGGGTCGTCGCGGACTGGCCGAGGCGCACGTACCCGAGGCCGACATCGACGAGCGTCTTCATGTAGCGGTGGATGGCCTGGATGGGCTCGAAGAACTCCGCGGCCTCCGCGATCGGCATCTCGAGCACCTCGGCGATGTTCTTGCCCTTGTAGTGCACCGAGAGGGTGTCGCGGTTGTACCGCTTGCCGTGGCACACCTCGCAGTCGACGTACACGTCGGGGAGGAAGTTCATCTCGATCTTGATCGTGCCGTCGCCCGAGCACGCGTCGCAGCGCCCGCCCTTGACGTTGAAGCTGAACCGACCCGGCTGGTAGCCGCGCACCTTCGCCTCGGGGGTCTCGCTGAACAGCGAGCGGATCCTGTCGAAGACGCCCGTGTAGGTCGCCGGGTTGGACCGCGGTGTGCGACCGATCGGCGCCTGATCGACGTGCACGACCTTGTCGAGGTTGTCGAGTCCGGAGACGCGGGTGTGCTTGCCGGGAACCGTGCGTGCTCCGTTGAGCCGCGAGGCCAGCACCTGATACAGGATGTCATTGACCAGAGAGGACTTGCCTGATCCGGAGACGCCGGTGACCGCCGTCAGGACACCGAGCGGGAAGTCGACGCTCACGTTCTTGAGGTTGTTCTCACGAGCCCCGACGACGCTGATCTTGCGCTTCTTGTCAAGCTTGCGTCGCTTCGTCGGCGTCGGGATCTCGCGAGCCCCCGAGAGGTACTCCCCCGTCATCGAGTCGGGCTCGTTCAGGAGAGCCGAGTACGGCCCCGAGTGCACGACCTCGCCGCCGTTCACGCCGGCGCCCGGTCCGATGTCGACGACCCAGTCGGCCGCTTCGATGGTCTCCTCATCGTGCTCGACGACGATGAGCGTATTGCCGAGGTCACGGAGCTTGAGCAGAGTGTCGATCAGGCGCCGGTTGTCGCGCTGGTGGAGGCCGATCGAGGGCTCGTCGAGTACGTAGAGCACGCCGGTGAGCCCGGATCCGATCTGAGTGGCCAGTCGGATGCGCTGCGCCTCGCCACCCGAGAGCGAACCGGCCGAGCGGCTGAGGTTGAGGTAGGACAGGCCGACCTGCAGCAGGAAGTCGAGTCGCAGGCGGATCTCGCGCAGCACCTGCGCCGCGATCTTGGCCTCACGATCGGTGAGCGTCAGCGTCTCCATGAAGGAACGGGCATCGGCGAGGCTGAGGTGCGAGACCTCGGCGATCGAGTGGCCGTGCACCTGCACCGCGAGCACCTCGGGCTTGAGCCTGTTGCCGTCGCACACCGGGCAGGGCACCTCGCGGAGGTACTCCCCCCAGCGCGCGCGCTGGGTGTCGGACTCGGCCTGCGCGTACTGCCGCTCGATGTAGGGGACGACGCCCTCGAAGCCGGAGGCGTAGCGCATCTCGCGCCCGTACCGGTTCTTGAACTTGACGGTGACCTTGTAGTTGTCACCGCGCAGGATCGCGTCCTGCACGTCGACTCTGAGGTCCTGCCACGGAGTGTCGAGCGAGAAGTTGAGGTCGTCGGCCAGCCCCTCCAGCAGTCGCTCGTAGTACTGGAAGAGGCCCTTGCCCTGGGTGGTCCACGGGACGATCGCACCCTCGCGGATGGAGAGCTCTTCGTCGCCGAGCATCAGGTCGATGTCGACCGACATGCGCGTGCCGAGTCCCGAGCAGGCCGGGCAGGCGCCGAACGGCGCGTTGAACGAGAAGGTGCGCGGCTCGATCTCGGTGAGCGAGAGCGCGTGACCGTTCGGGCATGCGAGCTTCTCGGAGAACGACTGCCAGGCGTCGTCGCCCTCTTCGTCGACGAAGTTCACCTGAACAACGCCGCCGGCCAGCCCCAGTGCGGTCTCGACCGAATCGGTGACGCGACCGAGTATGTCGTCAGCCGCCACGAGACGGTCGACGACGACCGCGATGTCGTGCTTGTAGCTCTTCTTGAGCGTGGGCGGCTCCGCGAGTTGGATCAGATCGCCGTCGACGATCGCCCGCGAATATCCCTTGGCCCCGAGCTCACGGAAGAGGTCGACGAACTCGCCTTTCTTCTGCGAGACGATGGGCGCGACGATCTGGTAGCGGGTGCGCTCGGGCAGCTCCATGAGCTGGTCGGCGATCTGCTGAACGGTCTGGCGCTGGATGCGCTCACCGCACTCTGGGCAGTGCGGGATGCCGATGCGGGCCCACAGCAGGCGCATGTAGTCGTAGATCTCGGTGATAGTGCCGACCGTCGACCGCGGGTTGCGGTTGGTCGACTTCTGGTCGATCGACACCGCAGGGCTCAGTCCCTCGATGAAGTCGACGTCCGGTCGGTCGACCTGGCCGAGGAACTGGCGCGCGTAGGCGCTCAGCGACTCGACATAGCGACGCTGCCCTTCGGCGAAGATCGTGTCGAACGCGAGACTGGACTTTCCCGATCCGGACAGGCCGGTGAACACGACGAGGGAGTCGCGTGGGATGTCGATGTCGACATTCTTGAGATTGTGGACGCGGGCACCGCGAACACTGAGTTTTCCTGGGGTTGCAACCGGGACGATAGGCACTGATCAAGTCTACGAGGGGCCACGGACATTGGCTCCGTGAGGGCTCACAGGAAGGCGCTCACACTCGCCGCCGCACGTCTGACTGGCGCCGATTCGCCGTCATGAGCAGCAGCACCGCGATCGCGACGACCGCGGCTCCGCCGGCGACGACCGCCCACGGCGCGGTGCCCTCGGCTCCGTCGATGCCGAGCATGACGGCGATCGTCAGCGGCTGGGCGATCGCCTGCACCAGGACGAGACGGATGGCCGTCGGGCGCAGCGCGGCGAGCACGACCCGTGAGCCGCGAGGGATCACGAGCGTCAGCGACGTCAGGACGTGGATCGCGTGCACGACGAGCACCGCGAGCATCGCCCGACCGAGTTCCGGCTCGGACAAGAGCATCCCGATCACGATGCACGCGGCCCCGCCCCACGCGGCGAAAGTCTGCGGGAACACCGCGGCGGTCACCGCAAGGATGACGGCGGCCCACTGCCACCCGACGAGGGGATTGAGCACGAACACCCCGACCGCGACGACGGCGAGCAACACGACCCGCACCACTATCCAGGAGACGACGGGCGCGGTCTGCAACGTGTCGTTCGGAGCTCTCATCGCCCGGCCCTCACGATCTCGCGCAGCGCGGAGGACGGATCGTCCGCCCATGTCACCACGTCGACGCCCGCACCGTGCAGGTCGGCGAACACGTTCTCCCGCTCCGCCAGCACCGTCCGCAGGCCGATGAGCTGAGGGCGGGTGAGGCGGGAGCGATCGAGCCGCGGCAGCACGTCGATCGCGACGACGCGGTGACCGCTCGCCCGCCACATCAGCGCGGTCTGGGCGGCAGCACCCTGGAAGAACGTGGACAGGACGAGGACGACCGACCCGTGCGGGACATGCGGGGTCCTGCGGAAGGCCGCGTCATCGCGCGCCTGCCCCGTCGCCGCGATCGCCGCTTCGAGGCGTGCGAGATGACGAGAGCCTCCGCCGCTGCGCACCGAACGCCCGCCATGCATGAGGACATGCAGGGCGACGCGGTCGCCGGCATCGATAGCCGCCCCGGCGAGTCCCCGAGCGGCCTCACGGGCGTTGTCGAGCGACGTCACGCCGCTGCGCTCGAAGTCCCCGCTCCCCCACGACGACACGACCGCGCCGAGGTCTTCCGAGGTGTCCATCGCGATCACCACGGACGCATCGCTCAGTGTGTGGGTGCGCCGCACCAGCAGATCACCCGGCCTCCGCGCCATCCGCGCTGTCGCGCGCCAGTCGACGCGACGCAGCTCGTCTCCGGGCGCGAACGCGTGGATGTCCCGGAAGTCACCGCCCTGCCCCGGGCGCCGCCCCTCGTGCGAGCCGTGCAGACCGGTCAGGCGTCTCGGCAGCGGCAGCATCCCGACCGTTCGCGGTGACGGAGCGACCTGGCGTCTGCTCCTGACGATCTCGGACGGCGCCGCGAGCACGGCACCGTCGAGAGCCAGACCGCGCGTCGAGACCTGCACAGGGAGCGCAGGGCCCGAGTGGAGGACGCGGCTGCGTGCGAGGACCGTGGCGCCGTCGCCGACGCCGGGAACGATCGCGCGTCGAGTCCTGCGCTCGGACTGCACGACGACCAGCTCGACCATCTCGGCGTCGCTCTCGACCGAGATCCCGGTGAGCAGCTCGCCGTCGGCGCTGGGACGCGAAGCGACGATCGGCACGGCCCCGACACCCGAGGTTCCTCGCCCGAGGGCGAGAGCACCCCACAGGGCCACGGGAAGACCCATCGCGACGACGTCCGGACGCGAGAACAGCAGTCCGATGACGGCGAGGACGATCGCGCCGGCGATGGCGACGACCAACGCGGGGCTCCAGCGAGCGTGCATCGGTGGCCTCGTCACACGCGCTCTTTCACGGTCGGAGGAACGGGCACCTGACCCACCACCGCTCGCACGACGTCGGCGGCTGAGGCACCCTGCGCCCAGGCCTGCGGTGTCAAGGTGAGGCGGTGTGCGAGCACGGGCACGGCGATCCGCTTGATGTCGTCCGGCCGCACGAAGTCCCGACCGTCCAGCGCTGCCAGGGCGCGACCCAGCAGCAGCAGGCCGAGCGAGCCGCGCGGGGAGGCCCCGACTTCGACATTGGGTGCCGTCCGTGTCGCGCGTGCGATCTCGACGCAGTAGCGCGCGATGTCCGCGTCGACATGGATGCCCTCGACCACGGTCTGGAGCTCGACCAGGCGCTCCGCATCGATGACGGCGGCGACATGCGCGGCCTCCTGCCGTCGGCTGACGCGGTTCTGGAGGATCTGCGCCTCACCTGACACATCGGGATACCCCACCGAGAGCCTGACCATGAACCGGTCGAGCTGCGCCTCGGGGAGTGCGTATGTGCCCTCGTACTCGATGGGGTTCGACGTGGCGATCACGTGGAAGGGAGCGGGCAGCGGGAAGCTGTTGCCTTCGACCGTGACCTGCCGCTCGGCCATCGCCTCGAGCATCGCCGACTGCGTCTTCGGCGTCGTGCGGTTGATCTCGTCCGCCAGGAGGAGACCGGTGAAGATCGGCCCCGGCCGGAAGACGAAGTCCGATGAGTCGGGCGCGTACACGTACGACCCCGTGACATCGCCCGGGAGCATGTCCGGGGTGCATTGGAGCCGACGGAACGAGAGCCCCAGCGCCGAGGCGAGGCTGCGTGCCGCAAGGGTCTTGCCGAGCCCTGGCACGTCTTCGAAGAGCACGTGTCCCCCGGCCAGGATCGAGGCGAGCGCGATCTCGAGCGGGTCATCCATCCCGACGACGACGGTGCGCACGGCGGTGAGGATTCGAGCGCCGGCCTCGGCGATCTCGGCGGACGTTGTCATGTCATCTCCTGTGTCTCGGGAACAGCACAGCACGGCTGGTGAATGAGGGCGGTGTGCCGGGCGTCGCCGTCGTCGTCTCTGCGGCGCGCTCCGGGGTGAGAGCGTCGATCGCGTCGAGCGCTCGTTCGATGTCGACGATGGTGGTGCCAGAGCCCTCCAGCCGAGCCCACAGGTCGGGACCGATCAGCGCGACGACCTCCGACCTTCTCGCGGGGTCTGACGGGTCTGCTCCGCGTCGTTGGAGTCGTTTCCGCAGGGCTTCCCGCACGCGGCGCGTGATCTGCGTGCCGGCGAGCCCTGTGTGCGTGTTCAGCGCCCAGGCCATGCGGGAGATCTCCGTCGGCCGGCGATCGGGCTCGATCGCGATGTGCGGGGCGTCGACGCTGGGTTCGAGCGGCATGGCGAGCTGCGAGAGAAGCGCGAGCGCCCCCACGAGAAGACTCCACCCGATCACGAACGGCCAGGTGAAGCCGAAGCCGGTGAGCACCAGCGCCGCGAGCACCGCGGTCGCCACGGCAGCGAGGGTGCGCCCCCACCTCATCGCCATACCTCTTCGATCCGGCGGAGCGCAGCGCGGGCGGCGTGCCTCTCGGATTCGGTGGCGTGGTGGGCACCGAAGCGCACCCGCTCGAACAGAGTCAACAGCTCCGCGGCGTCGTCCGAGATGCCGGAGCGCCGCGTGATGATCCTGAGGGCGAACTCTCCCGGCGTCTCGCTCGGAGCGCGTGCGACCCCTGCCTCCGCCGCACTCTCTTCGAGGCCGACCCACGCGGCGATGACGGCGTCTGTCGGCAGCGCGCGCTCGTCGATGGCCTGCAGCGCCCCGGCGATACCGCGCCGGATGGCTTCGACCACCACCTCAGGTTCGGGAACCGCAGCCACCTCAGCGACATCTGCGGCGACCTCGGCTCCGTCGCGCCGCTCCGTGGGCCTGTTGCGCCAGGCGCGCAGCAGCGCTCGAACGATGATCACGAGGAGCGCGATGACCCCGGCAGCGACCAGGAGCATCAGGATCACTGCGAACACCTGCACCACGGCGGCGCTCGTGGGGTCGACCTCGACCTCTTCCGGAAGCCCCGTCGCGCCGGGCGCAGTCGTGGGAACCGGCGGCTCCGATGGGAGCGGCACCGGCTCCGACGGACGGAATGTGGGTGGACCCTGGATCGCGGCGGCGATCATCACGATGAGGAAGAGCGCGGCGACGGCGCTCACGAGTCCGAGCCGACGAACACCCCGACGCGCATCGGTCGTCGGACGTTCACTCGGCATGCCCACACCCTATGACGCGGTCACTCCGGGGCGGGGCGCCGACCCGCGAAAGCCGACAACCCGTCGCGCAGCGCTGCGATCTGCGCGAGATCCATGCCCACCGCCGCCATGACCTGGCGAGGAACATCGAGCGCACGCTCGCGGAGCGCCCGACCGGCATCCGTGAGGGTGATGTCGAGGCGGCGCTCGTCTTCCGAGCTGCGCTGCCGGGCGACCAGGCCGTCGACCTCGAGGCGCTTGACCAGCGGCGACGCGGTGGCCGGCTCGAGAGCGAGATCAGCGGCGAGATCATTGAGCTGGCGCGGAGCACGCTCCCAGAGCGCGAGCATCACGAGGTACTGCGGATGTGTGAGTCCGAGCGGCTCCAGGATCGGCCGGTAGATCGCGACGACGTTGCGCGCGGCGGTCACCAGGGCGAAGCAGAGCTGGTTGTCCAGCTTGAGCAGATCATCCGTAGCGGTCACGGCTCGACTATACAACGGCACTAATAGTTAGTACACTAAGCAACATGGCACGCTCCAGTGATCGCCCTCCTCTTCGCTCGCGCATCCGCGAGGCAGGTGGTCTCTATTCCTGGATCAATTCGAATCTGATCCGGTTCGCCGGCCCGGCATCGGTCGGACCCTACGAGAAGACGCCTCCCCCGAGCGCTGCCGAGAGAGCGGAACGGGCCTGCCCGCTCTGCGGGGCCCCGATGAGTGAGCACGAGATCGATCGCTCAGGCCCGAAGACACTCGTCCACTGCCCCTGACGCTCGCGCGGTCAGTCGTCTCGGGCTGCGTCCTCGCGCGCGACGTCGAGCCAGAAAGCCAGATCGTCATCGCCGACCAGCGCTCGTGGCGACACATCGAGCCATCCGGTGCCCATCGTCCGGGGCCCCATGACCGCCGCCTCGACGCCGGTTCTGGTGATCAGGGCAGCGCCGTGCTCTTCGTCCACTCGAACGAGGAGCACGCCACCGCTGCGGGCTCCGACCAGGATGTGTCCGTCGAGGAGGAAGGCGCGGGTGCCGAACATCCGCTTCTCCTCGACGCCTCCGTCGAGGGTCAGCAGCGCGCGCACGCGGTCGGCGAGCTCTTCTCCTGACGCATCCATCGTCATCGCCTCCGGGGGCTCAGGCGTGCCCTGCCTTCTCCATGGCACGCAGCTCCTTCTTCATGTCCTGGACCTCATCGCGCAGTCGCCCGGCGAGCTCGAACTTGAGTTCGGCCGCAGCAGCGAGCATCTGGTCGGACAGGTCCTGGATGACGGCTTCGAGCTGTTGAGCACCCTCGGCCGCGATTCCCGTGCGACGGAGGTTCGGTGTCGGCGACTTGCCCTTGCCCGTCGCACGCCCGCGCCCGGACATCATCTCGGCCGTGTCCGCGCCCTCGCGAGCGAGCACCTCGGTGATGTCGGCGATCCGTTTGCGCAGCGGCTGCGGATCGATGCCGTGCTCGAGGTTGTAGGCCACCTGCTTCTCACGACGACGATCTGTCTCCTCGATGGCCTTGGCCATCGAATCGGTGATCTTGTCGGCATACATGTGCACTTCACCCGACACGTTTCGCGCCGCGCGACCGATCGTCTGGATCAGCGAGGTGCCGGAGCGCAGGAAGCCCTCTTTGTCGGCATCGAGGATCGCCACCAGCGACACCTCAGGCAGGTCGAGACCTTCGCGGAGCAGGTTGATGCCGACGAGCACGTCGTAGACGCCGGCCCGCAGCTCGCTGAGCAGTTCGACACGACGGAGCGTGTCGACATCGGAATGGAGGTAGCGCACCCGCACGCCGTGCTCTCCGAGGAAGTCGGTGAGCTCTTCGGACATCTTCTTCGTGAGCGTCGTGACGAGCACGCGCTCGTCACGACCCGCGCGAACCCGAATCTCTTCGAGGAGATCGTCGATCTGCCCCTTGGACGGCTTCACGATGATGTGCGGGTCGACGAGGCCGGTCGGGCGGATGATCTGCTCGACCACGCCGTCGGCGATGCCCATCTCGTATTTGCCGGGGGTCGCCGACAGGTACACCGTCTGACCGATGCGGTTCTTGAACTCGTCCCAGCGCAGGGGTCGGTTGTCCATCGCGCTCGGCAGGCGGAATCCGTGTTCCACGAGGGTGCGCTTGCGCGAGGCATCGCCTTCGTACATCGCACCGATCTGCGGCACCGTGACGTGCGACTCGTCGATCACGAGCATGAAGTCGTCGGGGAAGAAGTCGAGCAGCGTATGCGGCGGCTCGCCGGGCTGACGTCCGTCCATGTGTCGGGAGTAGTTCTCGATCCCCGAGCAGAAGCCCAACTGCTGCAGCATCTCGAGGTCGAATGTGGTGCGCATCCGCAGACGCTGTGCCTCGAGCAGCTTGCCCTGACGCTCGAACTCCTTGAGCCGCTCTTCGAGCTCGTGCTCGATGGTGCCGATCGAGCGCTGGATCACGTCGGTTCCCGCCACGTAGTGCGAAGCGGGGAAGATCGGAACCGCATCGAGCTTCTCGATGACCTCACCGGTGAGCGGATGCAGCGAGTACAGCGCCTCGATCTCGTCGCCGAACAGCTCGATGCGGATCGCGTGCTCTTCATACACCGGGATGATCTCGATCGTGTCGCCGCGCACACGGAAGTTGCCTCGCGAGAAGTCGACGTCGTTGCGGTTGTACTGCATCGCGATGAACTGCCGGATGAGCGCATCTCTGTCGTACCGCTCCCCCACCTGGAGCGCGACCATGGCGCGAAGGTACTCTTCAGGCGCGCCGAGGCCGTAGATGCAGGAGACGGTGGAGACGACGATCACGTCGCGGCGGCTGAGCAGCGAGTTCGTGGTCGAGTGACGGAGACGCTCGACCTCGGAGTTGATTGACGAGTCCTTCTCGATGAAGGTATCGGTCTGCGGGACGTACGCCTCGGGCTGGTAGTAGTCGTAGTAGGAGACGAAGTACTCGACCGCGTTGTTGGGCATCAGCTCGCGGAACTCGTTGGCGAGCTGGGCGGCGAGCGTCTTGTTGTGCGCGAGCACGAGCGTCGGGCGCTGCACCTGCTCGACGAGCCACGCGGTGGTGGCCGACTTGCCGGTGCCCGTCGCGCCGAGCAGCACGATGTCGGTCTCGCCGGCATTGATGCGGGACGCCAGCTCGGCGATGGCCTTCGGCTGGTCGCCGGCTGGCTCGTACTCGCTGACGACCTCGAACGGACGGACACTGCGCGTGGGTTGCATACCTCCAGCGTATGCCGGGCCACCGACACCGGGGTCGCGCGTCCGTCAGCGGCGAACGGGGAGCCGCTCAGCCCGACTCCGGCGTCCAGACGTAGGGAGTGGTGGTCGACACCTTGATCAGCCCTGCGCGCTCGAGTATCGGCCGGGAGAACTCCGTCGAGTCGGACTGGAGGTACCGCTTGCCGCGAGCGAGAGCGGAGCGCGCGCGTCGCGCGGTCAGTGCGCGGTAGATCCCCCGGCCACGCCACGACTCGATCGTCGCACCGCCCCAGAGCCCCGCGAAGTCCGTCGCCGCCACGGGTTCGAGGCGGCCTGCGCTGATCACCGCGCCGTCCGCGACGGCGATCCACAGCTCCACCGTGTCGTCCGAGCGGATGCGCTGCAGAGTCGTCTCCACCCGTGCACGCCAGTGCGGATCGTCGAAGACGGTGCCCTGCATCTCCTCCATGGCCAGCACCTCCGCCTCGGTGCGAGCTCGGCGCAGCTCGACTCGGTCGGGAACCGCGACCTCCTCGGCGAGCAGCGCCGCCTCGCCGATCATGATCGACTCGGTGTCCTCCGGCACGAACCCGCGCGCGATGAGCGCATCGTGCAGACCGGGAGCGTAGTCGTGGCCGCGAGTCTTCCACTCCACGCTCGTGATGCCGGCGATGCCGCGGAAGTGCTCCAGCGCGGCGTCGACGAGCTCGGCGGCCCGCGCGGCATCCGCTCCGCCCAGGTTCGCATACGACACGAACCCGCGGCCGCCCGGGAACACTGCGAGACGGAGGGGCCCCATCGGGGCCACCGCCAGTGCGTGAGCGGTCTCGGCATCGGTTCGGAGCTGTGCGTCGTAGGCCGCGAGGAGATCCAGGCTCATGCGCCCATCCTCTCAGGAAGCCGCTGCCCTGCGACTCTCGCGGCGCCGCACCCGCTCACGAGGAACCGGCGGCTGGCGATCCGCGCAGCTTCGCGACCGCCGAGGACGCCGCGAGGGCGCACATCGCGAGGACCGCGACGATGAACCACACCCAGTCCGCCTGGCCGAACACGATGCCGAGCGCCCAGCCGAACAGACTCGATCCTGCGTAGTAGCCGAAGTAGTAGAGCGAGGATGCCTGTGCTCTGCTGGCGGGTCCCGCAGCCGCCGGCGCCCACCCCGATGCCACGGCGTGCGCACCGAAGAAGCCTCCGGTGAAGAGAAGCAGCCCGATCAGCACGATCGGAGTGGAATGAGCGAGCATCGCGGCCGCACCCGCGGCCATCACGGCGATCGCTCCCAGCAGCACCGGGTATCGCCCGAAGCGAGAGGCCAGGGACCCTGCCCACGGGGACGAGACGGTGCCGGCGAGATAGGCGAGGAAGAGCAGCGTCACCACCCAGGCCGGCAGCGCGAAGGGCGGTTCGGCGAGGTGGAATCCGAGGTAGTTGTAGACGGCCACGAACGCCCCCATGAGCAGGAACCCCTGGGCATACAGAGCGAGCTGGCGCCCCGAGCGCAGCGGCGCCAGCAGGCGCGTGAGCATCCTCGGTCCGGCGTCGTCACGGAACCTTCCGGGGACGAAGCCCTGTGCCTTCGGCGTCAGCCACAGGAACAGCACTGCCGCCAGCGCGCACAGCCCCGCGACCGTCCACATGCCCTCCCGCCACCCCGCCTGCTCGCCGACGATGCCGGACACGACCCGGCCGACGAGCCCACCCACCGTCGTGCCCGCGATGTAGCTTCCTGCTGCGGCGGCCGAGTTTCGCGGGCTGACCTCTTCACTCAGGTACGCGAGCGCGACCGCAGGCACAGCCCCGAGCGCGACGCCTTCGAGCAGGCGCAGCGTCAGGAGCATCTCCATCCCCGCGCTGAGTGGGGCGAGGAGCCCCAGCACGGTAGCCGTGAGCACGCCGATCGCCATCGCCTGCACCCGCCCGATGCGATCGGCCACCATCGACCATGGGATGACGGCGGCCGCCAGCCCGAGCGTCGCCGCCGACACGCTGAGCGCCGCGCTCGCCGGCGAGATACCGAGAGCTGTGGACAGCTGCGGCAGCACGGCCTGGGGTGAATAGAGCTGCGCGAAGGTCGCGATACCCGCGAAGAACAGACCGACGATCAGACGTCGGTAGACGGGCGATCCCGGGGTGTGACCGGTGAAGGTCACGACGTGCTGATCCGCTCCCAGAGATCATCCGTCTGAGCGAGCGTCTGCTCCAGCGATCCGGACGTATCGATGACGACGTCGGCGATCGCCAGGCGGCGCTCATCGGAGACCTGCGCGTCGATCCGCTCCTGCGCGGCCTTCTCCGCCATCCCGCGGATCTCCACGAGCCGACACCTGCGCTCCTCCACGGGCGCATGTGCGACGACGATCAGATCCCATGGATCGTCGACCCGCGCTTCGACCAGAAGCGGCACGTCGTACACGACCACCGTCGCGGGGTCTGCGGACATCGCCTCGTCGAACCGGCGCTGCGACTCGGCGCGGACCGCAGGGTGCACGATCGCGTTCAGCTGCGCCAGCTGCCCGGCATCCCCGAACACCTGCGCACCGAGGGCGGCACGATCGAGCGAACCGTCGGCGGCGATGACCTCTGCACCGAACGTCTCGGCGATGGCTGCGAGAACAGGGCTCCCTGGTGCCTGCACGTCGCGGACGATCTGATCGGCGTCGACGACGACTGCTCCCCTCTCCGCCAGTCGTCGTGCGATGGTCGACTTCCCGGAGGCGATGCCGCCGGTGAGCGCGATGAGAGCCATGCGGCCAGTCTAGGCTTCGAACCCGGCCGTGCTCAGCGTCCGAGAAGCTGACGCCGGGAGCTGATGACCCCCGTGTCGAACCCGGCGAGGTGCAGTCCGCCGTGGAACCGCGCGTGCTCGATCTTGATGCAGCGATCCATCACCACGGCGAGCCCTGCGTCCTCGGCGAGGGCGGCCGCATCCTCGTTCCATGACCCCAGCTGCAGCCACAGCGTCTGCGCACCGGCATCGATCGCCTCCTGCGCGACGCCGGGAAGATCCTCGTGCCGACGGAACACGTCGACGATGTCGGGGACGACGGGGAGGTCGGCGAGCGACGCATAGACGGGCTGTCCGAGGATGGACGACTCACGCGGATTGACGAGGTAGACGTCGTACGCGGTGCTCGAGAGCAGATAGGTCGCGACGAAGTACGACGCGCGGGCCGGGTTGTTCGATGCGCCGACGATCGCGACGGACTTCGCGCGTCGGAGGATGCCGAACCGCTGTTGCTGGCTCGGTCCTTCCCACGTGCGCTCAGGGTGCAGCGGGGCGGCTCCGGGAAGCGCGCATGCTGCAGCATCCTGAGGCGCGGGGAGAGCGCAGGCGTCTGCCCCCGTGATCTCGGCGTCGCTCATCGGTTCGCTCCCGTCGCCGTGCTGAGTGCCTGGTCAAGGTCCCAGATGATGTCGGCGGCGTCCTCGAGGCCCACCGAGATCCGGATGAGATCGGGACGCACCCCGGCCGCCACGAGCTGCGATTCCGTGAGCTGACGATGGGTGGTGGATGCCGGATGGATCACGAGCGTGCGCGCATCGCCGATGTTCGCGAGATGGGACGCGAGCTGGAGGTTCTCGATGAGGGTCTCCCCCGCGGCACGGCCGTCATCGGCCTTCACACCGAAGGCGAACACCGACCCAGGGCCGAGCGGCAGGTACTTCGCAGCGCGCTCATGGTGCGGGTGATGAGCCAGGCCCGCCCAGGTCACGTACTCGACCCGGGGGTCCGAGTCGAGCCACTCGGCGACGACCCGCGCGTTCGCGAGGTGCGCGTCGATGCGCTGGGGCAGCGTCTCGACTCCCTGCAGGAGGTTGAACGCCGACTGCGGGCTGAGTGCCGGACCGATGTCGCGAAGCTGCTCGGTGCGGAGCTTGGTGAGGAACCCGTACTCGCCGAAGTTGTCCCACCATTTGATGCCGCCGTAGGACTCGACTGGCTCTGTCATCTGCGGGAACCGTCCGTTGCCCCAGTCGAAGTTGCCCTTCTCGATCACGACGCCGCCGAGTGTGGTGCCGTGGCCCCCGAGGAACTTCGTCACCGAGTGGATGACGATGTCGGCGCCGTGCTCGAGCGGCCGTGCGAGGTACGGAGTGGCGAGGGTCGCGTCGACGACGAGCGGCACACCGGCGGCATGCGCGACCTCCGCGAGGCCTTCGATGTCGGCGATCTCACCCGACGGGTTGCCGATCATCTCCACGTAGACGACCTTGGTCTCGGGGCGGATCGCGGCGGCGTAGTCGGCGGGGTCGGTGGATGCGACGAAAGTCGTCTCCACGCCGAACCGGCGCAGCGTCACGTCGAGCTGCGTCACCGTGCCTCCGTACAGCTGGGCGGAGGCCACCACGTGGTCACCGGCTCCGACGAGCGCGGCGAACGTGATGAACTCCGCGCTCATGCCGGATGCTGTCGCGACCGCACCGATCCCGCCCTCGAGCGATGCCAGCCGTTCCTCGAGCGCAGCGACGGTGGGGTTGCCGATGCGCGAGTAGATGTTGCCGTACTTCTGCAGCGCGAAGAGGTTACCGGCATCCGTCGCATCCTCGAAGACGAAGGAGGTCGTCTGGTAGATCGGCACGGCGCGGGCACCCGTCGCGGCATCGGGAGTGCCGCCGGCGTGGAGAGCCCTCGTGCGAAAGCCGAAGCGGTGTTCTTCCGTCATCATGTCCTCAGTTCAGCGGTCTCGAGCACGGCGGCGATGTCGTCGACGGCCCACGGGTTCTGGAGAGATGTCGTGTCCCCGAGCGGGGCGGGTGCTCGTCCGGCGCGGCGATCCTGCTCGGCCTCCCACAGCTGCGCGAGGAGTCGTCGCATGATCTTGCCGGAGCGCGTCTTGGGGAGGTCGGGGACCACGACGATGTGCTTCGGCTTGGCGACGGGGCCGATCGCCGTGGCGACCTGTCCGCGCAGCTGCGAGGTCGAGACCTCCGCGCGTCCTGATGCGGTGACGAACGCGACCACGGCCTGCCCGGTGACGGGATCGGAGACGCCTGCGGTACCGGCCTCCCCCACCGTGTCGTGGGCCACGAGCGCGGATTCGATCTCGATCGTCGAGAGCCTGTGGCCGGACACGTTCACGACGTCGTCGAGGCGGCCGAGGATCCAGATGTAGCCGTCGGCATCGCGCGTCGCCCCGTCGCCGGCGACGTAGTATCCGCCGTGCTCGCCGTGTCCGGCATACGCCGACCAGTACGCATCGCGGTAGCGCTGCGGGTTACCCCACACGGTCCGCGCCATTCCCGGCCACGGGCGCCGCACCACGAGCGTTCCGGATCTTCCGGGCGCGACCTCATCGCCGTTCGCGTCGACGACGGTCGCGTCGATCCCGGGCAGCGGCACGGATGCAGAGCCGGGCTTGAGCGTCGTCACTCCCGGAAGAGGCGCGATCATCGCTGCTCCGGTCTCGGACTGCCACCAGGTGTCAACCACCGGGAGCTCGTCGCGCCCGAAGTTGCGACGGAACCAGATCCAGGCTTCGGGGTTGATCGCTTCCCCGACCGTTCCGAGCAGACGCAGCGTCGAGAGGTCGTGCCCCTGCGGCAGCTCTGTGCCGAACCACGTCATGAAGGTGCGGATGAGCGTGGGTGCGGTGTAGTAGACGGTCACGCCGTAGCGCTCGATGATCTCGAGATGGCGTTCGCGGTTCGGCGCGTCCGGCGTCCCCTCGTAGATGACCTGCGTGAGGCCGTTCGAGAGAGGACCGTAGACCTCGTACGTGTGGGCGGTCACCCAGGCGAGATCCGCCGTGCACCAGTGCACGTCGTCGGGTTTCGCGTCGAAATGGGCCCAGTGCGCCCAGCTCGCATGCGTGAGGTACCCGCCGGATGTGTGGACGAGCCCCTTCGGCTTGCCGGTGGTTCCCGACGTGTAGATGATGAAGAGCGGATGCTCGGCATCGAACGCCTGAGGATCATGCCGGGAGGAGGCGGTGTCGACGATGTCGTGCCACCAGACGTCGCGTCCCTCGGTCCAGGCAACATCCTGCCCGGTCCGCCGGAGGACGAGGACGTGCTCGAGGTCGGGCAGATCCGCGGCTGCGATGTCGGCCGTCGATTTGACCTCGGTGGCGGTGCCACGCCGGAACTGTCCGTCGCTCGTCACGAGCAGCTTGGCTCCGGTGTCGACGAGACGGAACCGCACCGCCTCGGCCGAGAACCCGCCGAAGACCAGTGAGTGCACGGCTCCGATGCGCGCGCAGGCCAGGGTGATCACGACCGTCTCGATCAGCACCGGGAGATAGATGACGACACGGTCGCCCGGACGGATGCCGAGTGCGATGAGCGCGTTGGCCGCGCGCGACACCCTGTCCTGGAGGTCCGAGTACGTCACGGCGATCCGGTCGCCCGGCTCACCCTCGAAGTGCAGGGCGACCTTGTCGCCGCGGCCCGCCTCGACATGGCGGTCGACGCAGTTGTAGGCGACGTTGAGGCGTCCGCCGACGAACCAGCGTGCGGCGGGAACGGCATCGCCCACGGGCGGATCCCATTCGTGAGCCGTGTGCCAGGGCTCGGCCCAGTCGAGCCGTTCGGCAGCCTGCTCCCAGAAGAGGGTCGGATCCGATGCCGCCCGCGCATACGCCTCTGCGGTCACGTTCGCGGTCGCGGCGAAGCCGTCGGGCGCCCGGTACGTGCGGGTCTCGTGCAGACGTGCCTCCGTCACGGTCACACCCACCGTCGGAGCAGATACTTCTCGACCAGCACGAGAAGCGCATTGGTGATCGTGCCGAGAAGCGCGAGCAGCACGATCGACAGGATGATCCTGTCGACACGTCCGCTGTTCTGCGAGTCCGTGAGCAGGAACCCGAGTCCCATCGACGAGGCGATCAGCTCGGCGGCGACGAGGAACAGCCAGGCCTGCGCGAGAGCGAGCCGAAGGCCTGCGACCACTGACGGCACGACGGCAGGCAGCTGCACGGTGCGGAACAGCGACCAGCCTCGGAGGCTGAACGAGCGCCCGGCCTCGACGAGCTGGGGATCGACGTGTCGGAGTGCCGATGCGACGGTGGTGTAGACCGGGAAGAACGCACCGATGGCGATCAGCGTCACCTTGGATTCCTCGCCGATCTGCATCCAGAGGATCAGGAGCGGCACCCAGGCCAGCGACGGGACCGCGCGGACCGCCGAGAGCGTGGGGCTGAGCAGCACGTCGCCGATCCTCGAGAGCCCGACGATCCCCGCGATCGCGAGTCCGATCACGGATCCGATCGCGAAGCCGAGCAGCACGCGCTGCACCGAGATCGCGATGTGCGTCCAGAGCAGACCGCGCTCGGCCAGTTCGACGCCGGCTGCGAAGACGGACTCCGGAGACGGGAGGAGGTAGGGCGCGACGAGTCCGGTGGTCGTCACGACCTGCCAGGCGGTGAGGATGAGGGCGGGCAGCAGGAATCCGGCGATGACGCGAACCACCGGACGGTCCCACGCATGCCGCGCGCCCACTTCGGCGTGCCGACGGACGCCGCGAGCGGCATCGAGCGCCTCCCGTGCGTCCGCGGGCACCACCACGCGCTGCTCGGGAAGGCTCACTCGCCCCCGACCGCCTTCTCTGCGAAGGTGGCGTTGACGATCGAGTCCAGCGCTTTGTCGACCGAGTCCTTGCCGCCCTGGACATCACCGGAGTCGACGAGCACGGGAGCGATCTTCTCGAGCACCGCGACCTGGTCGTCTCCCGGGATGCCGCTCACATCGAGGTTCGAGCGCTCGGTGATGACGGTCTTCGCGACCTCGATGTCGATGCCCGCGACCTCGGCCAGCAGCGCGGCCGTCTCGTCGGGGTTCTCGAGTGCCCACTCGCGCGCCTGCTCGTAGGCGTCGACGACCGCCTGCGCGAGGTCCGCATGGTTCTCGATGAAGTCCTCGGTGGCGTTCAGGAATCCGTAGGTGTTGAAGTCGACGTTGCGGTAGATGAGCTGGTCGCCCGACTCCACCTCGGCCGCGGCCATGATCGGGTCGAGGCCCGCCCAGGCGTCGACCGAGCCGCCGTCGAGCGCTGCGCGCCCGTCCGCGTGCTGGAGGTTCTGCACCTCGACGTCGTCGACCGAGAGGCCGGCTTCCTCGAGGGACTGCAGCAGGAAGAAGTAGGGATCCGTGCCCTTCGTCGCGGCGACCGACTTGCCTGCGAGGTCCTCGACCGAGGTGATGTCACTGTCGGGGCCGACGACGATCGCCGACCACTCGGGCTGCGAGAAGATGTCGATGACCTGGATGGGCGAGCCGTTCGCACGGGCGAGGAGCGCGGCGGAGCCGGCGGTCGATCCCACGTCGATCGACCCGGAGCGCAGCAGCTCGTTCGCCTTGTTGGACCCGGCGGACTGCACCCACTCGACATCGACGTCGTCGCCCAGGATGTCCTCGAGGATTCCCTGGTCGCGGATCACGAGGCTCAGCGGGTTGTAGGTGGCGAAGTCGATCGACAGCGTGTCGGACGACCATTCGCCGGAGGCTGCGGCATCGTCCTTCGATGTGTCGGAGGCCGTGGCGTTCTCCCCGGCGACGCAGCCGGACGCGACGAGCATCATCGTCCCGGCGATCGCGATCGCGGGGATGATTCGGCGGGTGATGGTGCTCATCGGGTCTCCTCGGTGGCGGTGCTGTGGTGGGTGTCGACGCCGAGCCCTTCGAGGAGCTCGGCGCGAAGGTCCGCGAGGCCGCGATCGGCGCGGTCACGGGGGCGGACGCCGGGAACCGTGATCGTGCGCGCGATGGAGGGCGCGTCCGTCTCGGCGTCGCCGACGAGCGTGCGCAGCAGCAGCACGCGATCGGCCAGATAGAGAGCCTCTTCGACGTCGTGGGTGACGAGCAGGATCGTCGTGGGCTCTGCGGCGTGGATCTTCAGAAGCAGATCATGCATCCGCAGCCGCGTGAGAGCGTCGAGCGCTCCGAAGGGCTCGTCGAGGAGCAGGACGCCGGGGTTGCGAGCGAGCGCGCGGGCGAGTGAGGCGCGCTGGGCCATTCCACCCGACACCTCACGCGGACGCTGGTCTGCCGCCTGTTCGAGACCGACCAGTTCGAGCAGCTCACGCACACGCTCGCGCCCTTCACGTCGCGCGGTGCCGCGGGGAAGCCCGAGCTCGACGTTCTGCGCGATGCTCCGCCATGGCAGGAGCCGGGGCTCCTGGAAGGCGATCGCGGTGCGCTCGTCGACGTCGGCGACGCCCGAGCCATCGAGCAGGATGCGGCCGCTCGTCGGCGCATCCAGCCCTCCGACCAGACGCAGGAGCGTGGACTTGCCGCATCCGGAAGGACCGACGATCGCGACGATCTCACCGGCCATGACCTCGACGTCGACACCTCGGAGGACGTCACGCCGACCGCGAGCGAGAGGGAAGCTGCGCTCCACGTCCTGCAGGCGCACCGGCTGCGCCGTGCCGGCATTCGCCGAACCGCGCGCCGTGGAGGGCGCCGAGAGGAGTGAAGTCATACCCCCATGCTGTCCAACCTGCCGGAGTGTGACGAATACGGACGTAATGTTCGGTCACGTAACCCCGCACGACTCACGGATGCGGGTGGATACGCGGAACGGGCCGCCACCCCGAAGGATGACGACCCGTTCCAGAGTGTGATGCTTAAGCGTTGCCGCCCGAGAGCTTCTCGCGGAGAGCCGCGAGAGCCTCGTCGTCAGCGAGCGTGCCCGCGCCTGCGGCCTCGCTCGAGAAGACCTGGCCGCCGAAGTCGTCGCCAGCGGCCGCCTCGGCCTCGGCTGCCTTGGCAACCTGAGCCTTGTGGGCCTCCCAGCGAGCCTGAGCTGCAGCGTACTCCTGCTCCCATGCCTCGCGCTGGGTGTCGAAGCCTTCCTTCCATGCACCGGTCTCGGGGTCGAAGCCCTCCGGGTACTTGTACTCGCCGGCCTCGTCGTACTCGGCGAGCATGCCGTAGAGCGCCGGGTCGAACTCGGTGCCGTTGACGTCGACGGCCTCGTTCGCCTGCTTCAGCGAGAGCGAGATGCGGCGACGCTCGAGGTCGATGTCGATGACCTTGACGAAGACC
This sequence comes from Microbacterium sp. LWH13-1.2, assembly GCF_038397735.1. Lineage (NCBI taxonomy): Bacteria > Bacillati > Actinomycetota > Actinomycetes > Micrococcales > Microbacteriaceae > Microbacterium > Microbacterium sp. LWH13-1.2. The sequence goes on from NZ_CP151635.1 coordinate 1,808,763, forward strand.
TCTTCGCCGACCGACACGACCTGCTCGGCCAGCTCGACGTGCTTGCTGGAGAGCTCGGAGATGTGGACGAGGCCCTCGATGCCGTCTGCGACGCGAACGAACGCACCGAACGGAACGAGCTTGGTGACCTTACCCGGCGTGACCTGACCGATCGCGTGGGTGCGGGCGAAGACCTGCCACGGGTCCTCCTGCGTCGCCTTCAGCGACAGGGAGACGCGCTCGCGGTCGAGGTCGACCTCGAGGATCTCGACGGTGACCTCCTGGCCCACCTCGACGACCTCGGAGGCGTGCTCGATGTGCTTCCAGGACAGCTCGGAGACGTGCACGAGGCCGTCCACGCCGCCCAGGTCGACGAACGCACCGAAGTTGACGATCGACGACACGACACCCTTGCGGACCTGACCCTTGTGCAGGTTGTTCAGGAACGTGGTGCGCGACTCCGACTGCGTCTGCTCGAGCAGCGCGCGGCGGCTGAGCACGACGTTGTTGCGGTTCTTGTCGAGCTCGAGGATCTTGGCCTCGATCTCCTGGCCGAGGTACGGCGTGAGATCGCGGACGCGGCGCAGCTCGATGAGCGAAGCCGGGAGGAAGCCGCGGAGGCCGATGTCGACGATGAGCCCACCCTTGACGACCTCGATGACCGTACCGGTGACGACTCCGTCGTTCTCCTTGATCTTCTCGACGTCTCCCCAGGCACGCTCGTACTGAGCACGCTTCTTGGAGAGGATCAGACGGCCTTCCTTGTCCTCCTTCTGGAGAACCAGGGCCTCGACCTCGTCGCCGACCTTGACGACCTCGTTGGGGTCGACGTCGTGCTTGATCGAGAGCTCGCGCGAGGGGATGACACCCTCGGTCTTGTATCCGACATCGAGGAGGACCTCATCGCGGTCGATCTTGACGATCGTGCCTTCGATGATGTCGCCGTCGTTGAAGAACTTCAGGGTCTTCTCGACCGCGGCCAGGAAGTCCTCAGCAGATCCGATGTCGTTGATGGCGACCTGCTTGGTGGCCGGGGCGGTCGTTGCGGTAGTCATGTAGTGGGTTGTCCTTGTGAATGGAGACTCGGGCTGAAGGCTCCGGCCGCGCACGGCCGATCACGAGCTCTGCAGCGATTGATTTGGTTTCTGCCACCTGGGCATGCATAGGCACGCCACGAGTGACAATCAAGGCTATCAGATCTCAGGGCTGCGTGAAGGATGCGATACCACGCGCGGCTCGCACGCTGACAGACTGTCGGCATGCCCCGCGCCGACAAGCTTCTCCTGCTCGACACCGCCAGCCTCTACTTCCGCGCCTTCTACGGCGTTCCCGACAAGGTGACGGCGCCGGACGGCTCCCCGATCAACGCGGCACGCGGCCTGCTCGACATCATCGCGAAGCTCATCACCCTCTACGAGCCGACGCACGTGGTCGCCTGCTGGGATGACGACTGGAGGCCGCAGTGGCGCGTCGACCTGATCCCGAGCTACAAGTCGCACCGAGTCGTCGAGGTGGTCGCGGCGGGCCCCGACGTCGAAGAGGTCCCGGATCCGCTCGAGGCGCAGATCCCGCTGATCCGTCAGACGCTCGGCCTGCTCGGCATCCCGATCATCGGTGTCGCCGAACACGAGGCGGACGACGTCATCGGCACCCTCGCCACGCACTCGACGATGCCCGTCGACATCGTCACGGGCGACCGCGACCTGTTCCAGCTCGTCGATGACGCGAGAGACGTGCGCGTCGTCTATACGGCACGCGGCATGAGCAATCTCGAGATCGTGACGGATGCCGTGGTCGTGGCCAAGTACGGCGTGCTCCCCGGTCAGTATGCCGACTTCGCCACGATGCGCGGCGACGCGTCCGACGGGCTGCCCGGCGTCGCAGGGGTCGGCGAGAAGACCGCCGCGACCCTGCTGCAGTCGCACGGCGATCTCGTCGGGATCCGCGCGGCAGCAGAAGCCGGTGAAGGGATGAGCGCCGGAGTTCGAGCGAAGATCCTCGCCGCGTCCGACTACCTCGACGTCGCGCCGACGGTCGTCGCCGTGGCACCCGATCTCGACATCGTGGCGCCGACCGAGGCGCTGCGGCCGCTCGACCCGGCCGAGGCGGATGCCGCGACGGCGCTCGCGGAGAAGTGGAACCTCGGATCGTCGATGGCCCGCGCCATCGCGGCCGTGGCGACAGTCGAGGGCTGAGTCAGTTCGCCCAGGCGAGCAGACGATCGAGACCCCAAGTCGTGATGATGCGGGATGCAGGTACTCCCGCCCGTTCCGCGCGCTCCGCGCCGTGGTCGAGCAACGAGAGCTGGCCCGGCGCGTGCGCGTCCGAGTCGATCGAGAAGAGGCATCCTGCGTCGAGGGCGATCGCGATCAGCTCGTCAGGCGGGTCCTGACGCTCCGGCCGCGAATTGATCTCGACCGCGACGCCGTTCTCGGCGCAGGCCGCGAAGACGGCGCGGGCATCGAACTGGGACTCGGGCCGCGTGCCCCTCTCCCCCTGCACGAGGCGTCCCGTGCAATGACCGAGCACGTTCACTCGCGAATCCGACACGGCAGCGATCATCCGCGCCGTCATGGGCCTCGCCTCCATGCGCAGTTTCGAATGGACGGATGCCACGACGATGTCGAGATCGCCGAGCAGCGAGTCCTCCTGATCGAGGGAGCCGTCCTCGAGGATGTCGACCTCGATACCCGCAAGCAGCGTGAAGCCGTCCCCTGATTCCGCCCGTACCAGCGGGATCTGCTCGCGCAGCCTCTCGGCGGAGAGTCCGCGGGCCACCCGCAGACGCGGGGAATGATCGGTGATCGCCTGATACTCGTGCCCCAGCGCCCTCGCCGCCGCCGCCATGACGGGAATGGGCGTGGTGCCGTCGGACCAGTCCGTGTGGGCGTGCAGATCTCCACGGAGCCTGCCCCGCAGCTGCGAGACCTTCTCCGGCTCGACATCTCCGCGAAGCTCGACGAGATACTCAGGAACCTCCCCGGCCTGCGCCTGCCGGATGACACCGAAGGTCGACTCCCCTATACCTCTGGCGGCACGCAACCGAGTGGGATCCTCACGGACGTCCTCGGGCAGCTGCTGCAGAGCCGCCGCCGCCTGGCGGAACGCCTTCGCCCGGTAGCGCGAGGCGCGTTCGCGCTCCAGCAGAGAAGCGATCTCGAGCAGGGCGGCGACGGGATCCATGTCTCTTCCCTACGCGGAGGCGAGCTCTCGGCTCACGCTGATCCACTCGTCGAGCTTCGCGGCCGCTCGGCCGTCGTCCACCGCGGCGGCCGAGCGCTCGTATCCCTCGCGCAGTCGCTCCAGGATCGGACGCTGCACCTGCGTGGCATCCTGCGACAGCTCGAACGCGACGATCCCAGCCGCGGCGTTCAACAGCACGATGTCGCGAACAGCGCCCTTCTGACCGTCGAGAGTGCGACGGAGCACTGCCGCATTGTGGTCGGGGGTGCCGCCGATCAGGTCGGCGAGATCGGCGACAGGGATGCCGAGGTCACGCGGATCGAGGTCATGCTCGTGGATGTCACCGCGGGTCACTTCCCAGATGCGGCTGTGACCCGTCGTCGTGAGCTCGTCCAGGCCGTCATCACCGCGGAACACCAGCGCTGTCGCGCCGCGGGTGCGGAACACTCCGGTGATGAGCGGGACACGCTCGAGCTGCGCCACGCCGACGGCGTTGGCCTCGGCTCGGGCGGGGTTGCACAGCGGGCCCAGCATGTTGAACACGGTCGGCACCCCGAGCTCTGCGCGAACAGCGCCCGCGTGCTTGAAGCCGGGGTGGAAGGCGCCGGCCCACGCGAAGGTGATGCCCGTGCGATCGAGGATCGACGACACCGCTGCGGGGTCGAGCGTGAGCTCGAGTCCCAGCGCGCTCAGCACATCCGACGATCCGGAGGCAGAACTCGCAGCCCGATTGCCATGCTTCACGACGGGAACCCCGGTGGCGCCGATGATGACCGCGGCGGTCGTCGAGACATTGACCGTGCCCACCCGATCGCCGCCGGTGCCGACGATGTCGAGCACGTTCGGCGACACGGGAAGCGGAACCGCCGCCTCGAGGATCGCGTCACGGAATCCGACGATCTCGTCGATCGTCTCCCCCTTCGCTCGCAGAGCGATGAGGAAGCCCGCCAGCTGCGCCTCGGTCACATCGCCGCGCATGATCTGACGCATGGCCCACGTGGACTCCCAGACGCTGAGGTCCCGGCGCTCCAGAAGAGTGGTGAGCACGTCGGACCAGGTCAGGGAATCAGCCATGTGTGCGATCCTATCGGCGTCGGGAAAACGTGCAGGCTCTTCCGCGCGGGCACCTCCCCCCACGGCACCCCCTGTTTCCCGCGGATTCACCGAGGATTCGCAGTGTTTTCTTAGGGTCACCTAAGTCGCATGACAGCGAATCGGGGTCCCTCGGTGCGAGAATCACGCCCGAGGATCGGCCATAATGGAAGGGTGACGACCTCAGCGACGTATGCCCCGGCGGCAAGAACGATCAAGCGCCCCAACCCGGTAGCTGTCGGCACCATTGTGTGGCTCGGCAGCGAGGTGATGTTCTTCGCGGGACTCTTCGCGATCTACTTCACTCTCCGCAGCACCTCACCGGAGCTCTGGGCCGACCGAACCGAACTGCTGAACGTTCCGTTCGCGTTCGTCAACACGGCGATCCTGGTGTTCTCCTCCTTCACGTGCCAGATGGGCGTGTTCGCGGCAGAGGACCTGCAGCCGTACCGCATCGCCAAGGGGCAGAAGAACCTCGCCGGCCGTCGTCGCCTCTTCGGGTGGGGCATGGTCGAGTGGTTCTTCCTCACCTTCGCACTCGGCGCGATCTTCGTGTCCGGACAGGTCTGGGAGTACGCACAGCTCGTCGCTGAGGGCATGCCGATCAGCGCAGACTCCTATGCATCCGCGTTCTACCTGACGACCGGCTTCCACGCCCTGCACGTCACCGGCGGTCTCATCGCGTTCCTGCTCGTCATCGGGCGTGCGTACGCCGTCAAGAATTTCCGGCACAAAGAGGCGACCTCCTCGATCGTGGTGTCCTACTACTGGCACTTCGTCGACGTCGTCTGGATCGTGCTGTTCGTCGTTATCTACTTCCTGAAATAAGAGCGGAGCTGATCCCCGAGATGGCACGAGAGAAGAAGCGCCGTTCGAACGGCCGTCGCAGTCCCCTGGCTGCGGTGGCACTCATCGGAGCAGGCCTCATGATCACCGGCGCCGTGTACGCCGGAACATCCGCAGCCTTCGCTGCGACCGACACCCAGACCACCGCTGAGAGCACCCTCACCGTCGAAGACGGAGAGAAGCTGTTCACGGCGAACTGCGCCACCTGCCACGGCCTCGACCTGCAGGGCACCCCGAACGGGCCCAGCCTCTACGGTGTGGGTGAGCTCGCGACCGAGTTCCAGCTGTCCACCGGACGCATGCCTCTGCAGATGCAGGGACCACAGGCTCCGCAGAAGACGCCGCAGTTCACGGAGGACCAGATCCTGGCGATCTCGTCGTTCGTCCAGGAGTCCGCGCCCGGTCCGACCTTCCCCGAGGAGCACATCCTCGACGGAGGCGGCGACGTCGCGAACGGCGCCGAGCTGTTCCGCGTCAACTGCGCCATGTGCCACAACGTGGCCGCAGCAGGTGGCGCACTCACCGAGGGCAAGTACGCCCCCGCTCTGACCGAGACCAGCGCGCTGCACATGTACGCCGCCATGGTCACCGGCCCCCAGAACATGCCCGTCTTCGGCGACATGAACCTGTCGGATGAAGACAAGCGCGACATCATCTCGGCTCTGCTCTACCAGCAGCAGTCCGTGCAGATCGGCGGATTCTCCCTCGGTTCGCTGGGTCCCGTCTCCGAGGGCCTGTTCGTCTGGATCTTCGGCATCGGCGCGCTCGTCGCCATCACCGTGTGGATCACGGCGAAGTCCAACTGACGCTTATTCATCGAAGAGGAACGTACGAGGAGCACCATGGCACACGACGACGACTCGCAGGCTCTTGACAGGGCCTACCAGCCCTCTCCGGGGCTGGGTGTCGCAGTCAGCGATCCCGTGCAGAACCCTGGGCTGCCGCCGCACCGCGAGCGGATGACCGACAAGGACCCGCGCGCTGAGAAGGCTGCGGAGCGCACGGTCTACACCCTGTTCTATCTCTCACTGGCAGGAAGCATCTGGGCGGTCGCCGCCTACATGCTCTTCCCCATCGAGAGCGGCGCGCTCATCGACATCCGTCAGAACAACCTCTTCATCGGTCTGGGCATCGCTCTCGCGCTGCTCTCGATCGGCATCGGGGCGATCCACTGGTCCAAGGCGCTCATGAGCGACAAGGAGCACATCGAGTACCGCCACCCCACCCGTGGCAAGGAGTCGACGCGCGAAGCGGTCATCGAGGCGTTCGAGACCGCCAACGAGGAGTCCGGCTTCGGCCGCCGCACCATGATCCGCAACTCGCTGTTCGCGGCGATCGTGGCGTCGATCATCCCCGGTGTGACTCTGTTCCGTGGCCTCGCTCCGCACAGCACCCCTGACGACCCCACAGCGGGCGATCCGGTCGTGCTGCTGAAGCACACGATGTGGGAGAAGGGTCAGCGTCTCGTGCGCGACCCCGACGGCACCCCCATCCGCGCGGCTGACGTCACCCTCGGTTCCGCGTTCCACGTGATCCCCGAGGACCTCGCCGAGCTCAGCCATCACGACGGCTACCTCGAGGAGAAGGCCAAGGCCATCGTGCTGATGATGCGCCTGCGCCCCGAGCAGCTCGTCGAGGCGGAGGACCGCAAGGACTGGTCGTACGACGGCATCGTCGCGTACTCCAAGGTCTGCACCCACGTCGGCTGCCCTGTGGCTCTGTACGAGCAGCAGACGCACCACCTGCTGTGCCCCTGCCACCAGTCGCAGTTCGACGTCACGGACCACGCCAAGGTCATCTTCGGCCCGGCCGCACGCCCGCTGCCGCAGCTGCCCATCACCGTCGACGACGAGGGCTATCTCGTCGCACGCAGTGACTTCACCGAGCCCGTCGGCCCGAGCTTCTGGGAGCGCCATTGAGCACCGCAACGCTGTCCAAAGAGGACAAGGACAACAAGGCGCCCCTCGGCGGCCGATTCGTCGGCGCCGCGTCGAACTACATCGATGAGCGCACCAGCATCTCCGGCTTCGTCAAGGAGCTCGGTCGCAAGATCTTCCCCGACCACTGGTCGTTCATGCTCGGTGAGATCGCGCTGTGGAGCTTCGTGGTCGTGTTCCTCTCCGGGACCTTCCTGACGTTCTTCTTCGAGGCGTCGATGGTCGAGACCCACTACACCGGTGCATACGCCCCGATGCGCGGCATCGCGATGTCGGCGGCGCTCGAGTCGTCGCTGAACATCTCGTTCGACCTCCGCGGTGGTCTCCTGGTCCGCCAGATCCACCACTGGGCCGCCCTGGTCTTCGTCGCCGGCATCGGCGTCCACATGCTGCGCGTCTTCTTCACCGGCGCGTTCCGCAAGCCGCGCGAGCTCAACTGGGTGATCGGCTTCGTGCTGTTCATCCTCGCGATGGCCGAGGGCTTCACCGGCTACTCGCTGCCTGACGACCTCCTGTCGGGCAACGGCCTCCGCATCATCGACGGAATGGTGAAGGGTATCCCCCTCATCGGCACGTGGACATCGTTCCTGCTCTTCGGTGGCGAGTTCCCCGGTACGGCGATCGTGGGCCGCCTTTACACGCTGCACATCCTGCTGCTGCCGATGCTGGTCATCGCGCTCATCGTGGTGCACCTGATGCTGATGATCGTCAACAAGCACACGCAGTTCGCCGGCCCCGGCCGCACGAACGACAACGTGGTGGGCTACCCGATGATGCCGGTCTACATGTCGAAGATGGGCGGCTACCTGTTCATCGTCTTCGGCACCATCGTGCTGATCGCGACGTTCTTCCAGATCAACCCGATCTGGAACTACGGCCCCTACGACCCGTCCCCCGTCTCCGCCGGTACCCAGCCTGACTGGTACATCGGATTCGCCGACGGTGCGCTCCGTCTTGCGCCGTCGAACCTCGACGTCGTGTTCCTCGACCACACCTGGTCGTTCGGAATCCTGCTGCCACTGGTCGTCCTCGGGCTGTTCATCGTGCTCGTCGCGATCTACCCCTTCATCGAGGCGTGGGTCACCGGAGACAAGCGCGAGCACCACATCGCTCAGCGTCCGCGCAACGCGGCGACCCGCACCGCCATCGGCGTTGCCGGCGTCATCTTCTACGCGGTGCTGTGGGCTGCGGCCTCCTCGGACCTCATCGCGACGCACTTCATGCTGACGATGGAGGGTGTGATCCACGCACTCCAGGCATTGCTCTTCGTCGGACCGGTACTCGGGTACTTCGTGACGAAGCGCATCGCACTCGCTCTGCAGAAGAAGGATCGCGAGATCGTCCTGCACGGATTCGAGTCTGGCCGCATCGTCCGCCTTCCCGGTGGCGAGTTCATCGAGGTGCACCAGCCGGTCGACAAGTACGACCGCTGGAAGCTCATCGACGTCGACGGCTATGAGCCGCTGGTCGTCCGCCCGAACGCGAAGGGACGCATCTCGTGGACCGAGAACCTGCGGTCCTCCGTCTCGCGCTGGTTCTTCGAGGATCGCCTGGCCCCGCTCACGCAGGCCGAGGTCGAGGCCGCGGATGCTCACCAGCACCACGTCGAGGCTCACAACGACGAGACCGAGGCGGCCGAGATCCAGGGCGCTCATGAGCGTGCAGGATTCCCTGACGCGCCTCTCACCGTCAGCGAGACACACATCGACGAGACGTCGAACACTCCCAGCACGGTCATTTCGACCGAGCCGGTGAAGAAGCCTCGCAAGAAGAAGTCGGAGGACGGCGAGTAAGACCGCCGCTCCCCCATGACGAAGGCCCTGTCCGTTTCGGACAGGGCCTTCGTCGTGTCCGGGAGCCTCCCACCTGGGCGTGGAAGGATCGTGACATGAGCTCAGCAGTCCAACTCATCCGTTCCGCCGACCTCGCCGCTGCGCCCTACGCCTACGCGGCCACAGCACCATCCGGATCCCGGTTGATCTTCCTCGCCGGCGCGTGCCCGCTCGAAGACGACGGCAGCACCACCGCACCGGGCGACTACGCCGCGCAAGCTGCCCGCTGTATGGAGACACTGCGCGAAGCATTACGCGCCAGCGGCGCGACTCTCACCGACGTCATCAGCACACGCGTCCTGGTTGCCTCGTCGTCCCAGCAGGACCTGATCGCCGCCTGGGACGTCGTACATGCTGCCTTCGGCGACCATGACGCGCCGAGCACCCTTCTGGGCGTCACGGTGCTCGGCTACGATCACCAGCTGGTCGAGATAGAAGCGGTCGCGGCGGTTGCGGAGAGGCCACGATGAGCGGCACGATCCGTGCGGCCGTCTCCGCGGATGCCGAAGTCCTGCACGCCATCGAGGCGCACGCCGACGCGCTCCTGATCGACACCCTGGGGGCACCGGAATGGCCGCCGGCCGGCGACGGCGCGGAGCGACTCGGAACGCCCGGCTTCGTCCTCGTCGTCGAAGACCCCGCGGACTCCCCCGTCGGCTTCGTCCATGTGCTCGACGCCGACGGCCACGCCCACCTCGAGCAGCTGTCCGTCCTCCCCTCCTCCGGTCGACAGGGCTACGGACGCCGCCTCGTCGTCGCCGCTCTGGACGAAGCCCGCGAACGCGGCTACACCCGGATGTCACTGCGGACCTATGCAGAGGTCCCGTGGAATGCCCCGTTCTACGCCTCGTGCGGATTCCTCGAGAGCATCCCGGAGACACAGTTCCAGCGTGGTCTCGTGGACACCGAGGCCACGCTCTCGCTCGACCGATACGGACGGCGCGTGCAGATGACCGTGGAGCTCTGACCACTCACTTCGATTTTGGCGGAATCCCGTGCGCCCGCGTCCGGAAGACGAGGGCGCACAAGGGAACGTGTCCCTACGCTGGGACCATGATCGATCGTGCAGACTACTTCGCCGCCAAGCTCGCCTACGAGACCGACGCCAGCGACGTCCATGCCGCTCTTAAGGCCGGAGAGGAGATCGTCGTCATCGATGTACGCTCCGACGAGGCATGGGCGCAGGGGCGCGTCTCCGGCGCCGTCCACATGCACTACAGCGAGATCGCGACCCGCGCTCCGGTCGAGGTTCCCGCCGATGCCGCGGTCGTCATCTACTGCTGGAGCCCTGGGTGCAACGCCGGCGCGAAGGGCGCCCGGGAGTTCGCCGCTCTCGGGTATGACGTGCGCGAGATGATCGGCGGCTTCGAGTACTGGGTTCGCGAGGGCTACCCGGTGGAGGACGCGGACGGCGTGCACCACCGCCCGGTCGATCCGCTCACCGGCGTGGCACGGGTGCGCACGACGGCCTAGACATCGCCGGCCATCGCGGCCTGAGGCCCGGCGGTGCGGGGATACGACGACGAAGGCCCCTGGGACGGATCCCAGGGGCCTTCGTCGAGAATCTCAGCGGGCGAAATTGCCGCGGTAGTACTCGTAGACCCAGCCGACGATCGCGACCACGAAGATCGCGAGGCCGATCGGGAGCAGGAAGTGACCGACCGCGAGTCCGACGACGAACACCGCAGCAGATCCAGCCAGCACGATCGGCCACCAGGACCAGGGGCTGAACTCACCCAGCTCGGGGTCACCGTCGTCGATGTCGCTCGTCAGGATGTCCTCGGGCAGCTCACCGTTCTGCGCCTTGTGCGTGCGATCGAGGTAGAACGCGATCAGCGCGCCCATGAAGGCTGCGAAGAACAGCGCCACGGTACCGACCCATTCGATCCGCTCGGCGAAGTTCTCCGAGGGAGTCGCCAGGATGTGCCAGCCGGTGTAGACGACGCCGACCAGTGCGAAGAACGCGGTCAGGATCCACCAGAGAATGACGTTGTCGCGCATGGCTCAGTGGCCCTCTCGCTCGCCGGGAGCGGCAGGCGTGAACTCCGCCGCCTCGGGGTGGTTCAGGTCGAATGCAGGACGCTCGCTGCGGATGCGCGGGATCGACGTGAAGTTGTGACGCGGCGGCGGGCACGAGGTCGCCCATTCGAGCGATGCGCCGTAGCCCCACGGGTCGTTGACCGTGACCTTGGGCGCCTTGCGTGCCGTGATCCAGACGTTCAGGAAGAACGGCAGCATCGATGCACCGAGGATGATCGCGCCGATCGTCGACACCTGGTTCTGCCAGGTCCAGCCGTCTGCGGCCGAGTAGTCGGCGTAGCGACGAACCATGCCGTCGACACCCAGCCAGTGCTGGATGAGGAACGTCATGTGGAAGCCGATGAACAGCATCCAGAAGTGCACGTAGCCGAGACGCTCGTTGAGCATGCGTCCGGTCCACTTCGGCCACCAGAAGTAGAAGCCCGCGAACATCGCGAACACCACCGTACCGAAGACCACGTAGTGGAAGTGAGCGACCACGAAGTAGGAGTCGGACAGAGCGAAGTCCAGCGGCGGAGCCGCGAGGATGACGCCGGTCAGACCACCGAAGACGAACGACACGAGGAAGCCGAGTGCGAACACCATCGGCGTCTCGAACGTCACGGATCCTCGCCAGAGTGTTCCGATCCAGTTGAAGATCTTCACACCGGTCGGCACCGCGATGAGCATGGTCATCAGGGCGAAGAACGGCAGCAGCACGGATCCCGTCACGTACATGTGGTGAGCCCACACCGCGACCGAGAGCGCCGCGATGGCGATCGTCGCATAGACCAGGGTCTTGTATCCGAAGATCGGCTTGCGGCTGAACACCGGGAAGATCTCCGACACGATGCCGAAGAACGGCAGGGCGATGATGTAGACCTCGGGGTGACCGAAGAACCAGAACAGGTGCTGCCAGAGCAGGACGCCGCCGTTGGCCGGGTCGTAGATGTGCGCGCCGAGGATTCGGTCTGCTGCCGCGGCGAAGATCGCAGCTGCGAGCACCGGGAAGGCCATCAGGATCAGGAGGCTCGTGATGAGCGTGTTCCACGAGAAGATCGGCATACGCCACATCGTCATACCGGGAGCACGCATCGTGATCACAGTGGTGATGAAGTTCACCGCTCCGAGAATGGTTCCGAAGCCCGAGATGCCGAGACCGACCATCCAGAGGTTTCCGCCTGCACCCGGCGAGAACGAGGCGCTCGCGAGCGGCTGATAGGCGAACCATCCGAACGATGCCGCACCCTGAGGGGTGAGGAAGCCGGCCACGGCGATCGTGGAGCCGAAGAGGAAGAGCCAGAACGCGAAGGCGTTGAGACGCGGGAACGCGACGTCAGGGGCTCCGAGCTGCAGCGGCAGGATCGCGTTCGCGAAGCCCGCGAAGAGCGGCGTCGCGAACATCAGCAGCATGATCGTGCCGTGCATCGTGAAGAGCTGGTTGTACTGCTCCTTCGTCGGGATGATCTGCATCCCGGGAGCGAACAGCTCTGCACGGATGACGAGGGCCATCACGCCACCGAGGAGGAAGAACAGCACCGAGGCGATGAGGTACATGTACCCGATCGTCTTGTGGTCGGTGGAGGTGATCCACTTGACGACGATGTTCCCCTTCTGCTCGACGCGCGAGGAGCTCATGAGAGCGGCCTGGCGTGCGGGCAGAGTGGTGGGTCGGGAGCGGGGGGCCTCGTCGGTGCGGGGGGCTTCAGTTGTCGACATGGCTTACTCCTCTCCTTCCTCGGAGTCGGTCGTTGCGGTGGTGCCCGGGAAGTTCGACAGACGGTCGTACGCATCCGTGATGTCGCCGGTGTTGCCTTCCTCCTCGAGCGACTGGAGGTAGGCGTCGTACTCGTCCTGCTCGACGACCTTGACGTTGAACAGCATCATCGAGTGGTACTCACCACACAGCTCGGCGCACTTGCCGGCGTACTCGCCGACGCGCGTCGGGATGAAGGACCAGGAATTGTCCTTCCCGATGTACATGTCCTTCTTGTACAGGAAGTCGATGATCCAGAACGAGTGGATGACATCGCGCGACTGCAGGTTGATGGTGACCTTCTGGTCCACCGGCAGCACCAGGGTCGGAAGCTGCGCCTGGTCGATGTTGCCGGCGGCATCGGGCTGAGCCTGGATGCCCATGGTCCAGACGGCGTCGGAGTTGTCCTCTTCTTCGCCGTCGTACTGGAAGTCCCACGCCCACTGCTTGGCGATCGCGGTGATCTCGACGTCGGGGTCATCCCACTTCGCCTCGATCGCGCTCTGGTCGCGAGCGGTGAAGAAGAACATTCCCAGCACCAGGATGAGCGGCACGATCGTGTAGAAGATCTCGATCGGCATGTTGTAGCGCATCTGCACCGGCAGGCCGGTCTGTCCCTTGCGGCGACGGTACGCGATCGCGGCCCAGGCCATCAGGCCCCAGGTGATCACGCCGACGGCGAGCAGGACGATCCAGGAGTTCACCCAGAGCGAGGACACGCGCTCGGTCTGGTTGGTGGCCGCAGGCTCACCCTCCACGAAGCCAGGCAGGTAACCGTTCAGCTCAGTGGCAGTACATCCCGCCAGGGCCACGGCTGCCACTACTCCCAGGGGAAGAGCGGCCCAACGAAGGCGGCGTTTCGAGGGCACGATGCACCTTTCAGATTGCGGACAGGGCACACCCAAGTCTAGGGCAACCTCACACCTGATTCATGCCAACCACGCAGGTTGGCGGAGGGGTTCGGATCAGTGGAAGCTGTCTCCACAGGCGCAGCTGCCCGCGGCGTTGGGGTTGTCGATCGTGAAGCCCTGCTCCGAGATCGTGTCCTTGAAGTCGATCGATGCACCGTCGAGATACGGGACGCTCATGTTGTCGATGATGACCTCGACACCGTCGAAGTCGACGGTCTCGTCGCCCTCGAGATAACGCTCGTCGAAGTACAGCTGGTAGATCAGGCCAGAGCATCCGCCAGGCTGGACGGCGACGCGCAGGCGCAGGTCGTCGCGGCCCTCCTGCTCGAGGAGGTTCTTGACCTTCGTGGCCGCGGCGTCGGTCAGCTTCACGCCGTGCGCCTGGGTGGTCTCTGCTGCAGTCAGTGTGGTGTCGCTCATGTCGCTCCTTGTGACGGGCCGCGCTCGCACGGCTGGTGTCTCGATTTTACCCTCCGGTTGGCGGAACGGGCTCAGATGATGATGTCGTTCATGCGGGAGAGGAGAAGCGCCTCGGTGGCGACCGCGTGGCGGAAGGTGTCGAGGTGCAGGGATTCGTTGGGGCTGTGCGCCCTGGAGTGCGGGTCCTCGACGCCGGTGACCAGGATCTGCGCGTCGGGGAACTCCCGGACGAGGTCGGCGATGAAGGGGATGGATCCGCCGACACCGAGGTCGATCGGCGCGACTCCGTAGCCGTCGCGCATCGCGTCGCGCGTGAGCGCGACGGCCCATCCGCTCGTGTCCACCAGGAACCCGTTGCCCAGATCGACGTCGGAGAACGTCAGCTCGGCGCCGAAAGGCGCGTGGGCGCGGAGGTGCGCCTCGAGGGCGGCGTATGCCTCCTCACCGGACTGGCCGGGGGCGACACGGGCGCTCACGACGACCGTGACCTCGGGCAGGAGCGTGTTGGATGCCGCCTCGACACTCGTCGCGTCGATGCCGATGACGGTGACGGCCGGCTTGTTCCAGATCCGGCTGAGGATCGTGCCGCCCCCGATCGGGGAGGTGCCCGGCAGGAGCCCCGCCTCATCGCGGAGGGTGTCCTCGCCGTACTCGGGCGTGGGAGCCTCCCGCTCCGTCATCCCCTCCACTGCGACCGAACCGTCGTCGTTCCACAGGGTCGAGAGCATCTTGACCGTCGCCATCATGGCGTCGGGCACCGCTCCGCCGAACATCCCCGAGTGGGATGCGTGGTCGAGGGTGCGCACCCGCACCGTGAATCGCGCGTTCCCGCGCAGAGACACCGTCAGCCCCGGAGTGACCGAGTCCCAGTTGCCGGAGTCGGCGACCACGATCGCGTCAGCGCGCAGCGCCTCCTTGTTGTCCGAGAGGAACTGCGCGAACGAGCGCGACCCGTACTCCTCTTCACCCTCGATGAACATCGCGATCCCCAGTTCGAGGTCGTCGCCGATCACCTCGGCCACGGCGCGGATCGAGGCGATGTGCGCCATGATTCCCGCCTTGTCGTCGGCTGCTCCGCGGCCGTAGAGGCGTCCGTCGCGAACGGTCGGCTCGAACGGCGGCGTCTGCCACAGCGCGTCATCGCCGGGAGGCTGCACGTCGTGGTGCGCGTAGAGCAGGATGGTGGGCTTGCCGTTGCGCGCGGCACGCGTGGCGAGCACTGCCGGCTGCCCGTGCTCGTCGGTGCCGGGGATCGCGGCACGGAGGATGCGGACCTCGTCGAAGACTCCGGTGTCGGTCGCGAGAGCGGCCACGGCCTCAGCGCTGCGCTCGAGCTGCGTCTGGTCGAAGGCGGGCCAGGCCATCCCGGGGATCCGCACGAGCCGACCGAGGTCGCTCAGCGCCGCCGGGAAGCCGGTCGCTGCCGCTTCGAGGACGGCGGGCTCGCGGTCGCTGGACAGATTCTGGTCACCGGGCTGGGCAGGAGATGTCATGCGAGTAATCTTAAGGTGATCGACCTTCACCGAACCGAGGAACCTCGTGGCCACTTCCCCTGTCTCCCCTCCGACGAACGACGACGCCTCCGAGACGCCAGGCTCGGGCAAGGGACGCGCGACGCCGACCCGGGCCGAGCAGGAGGCCGCGCGCCGTCGCCCTCTCGTCGCGAACACCAAGGAGGCCAAGGCCGCGGCACGTGCCGAGCTCAACGAGCGACGCAACCGTGCGCAGGCAGGTCTCGCAGCCGGCGAGGAGAAGTTCCTCCCTGCACGCGACAAGGGCCCGCAGCGCCGCTGGGTTCGCGACTACGTGGACGCCGGATGGCACCCCGCGGAGTTCGTGATGGGCGTGATGGTTCTCGTGATCCTCATCTCGCTGCTCCCTGCCAATCTCGCGATCGGTGGATTCGCCATCGCCGGCTGGGCGTACCTGGTCATGATGGCCTACCTGATCCTCGCGATCGGCGGCATGGTGCTCCTGGGCTTCCGCGTCAAGCGCAAGGTCGCAGCGAAGTTCGGCCAGGAGCGCATGGAGCGCGGCCTCGGCTGGTACGCCGCCATGCGGTCGCTGCAGATGCGCTTCATGCGCCTGCCGAAGGCCCAGGTCAAGCGCGGCGACTACCCCGCCTGACACACGCGACGTACGCAAGAGGCGTCTCCTGCTCTCACGAGCACGAGACGCCTCTTCTGCGTTCCGGGTGGCCTCAGCGGCGCACGAGCCCCCTGTTGAGCTCGCGTCCCCAGAACGGGCCGCGGTACAGGAAGGCCGTGTATCCCTGCACGAGGGTCGCGCCTGCAGCGAGTCGCTCCTGCACGTCTGCGGGGGTCTCCACTCCCCCGACGGCGATCACGCAGAAGTCCGCGGGGACCGCAGTACGGACGAGTCGGAGTACCTGCAGCGAACGCTCCTTGAGCGGCGCACCGGAGAGACCACCGGCGCCCGCCGCCTCGACGGTCGCAGCGTCAGTGGTGAGGCCGTCCCGGCTGATCGTCGTGTTGTGCGCGATGATCCCCGCGAGCCCCTCGTCGACGGCGAGCTTCGCGATCGCCGTGATCTCGTCGTCCGGGAGGTCAGGCGCGATCTTGACGAGCAGCGGCGTGGATCCCGATGCCGCGCGCACGGCCCTCAACAGCGGTGCCAGGGTCTCGACGGCCTGCAGGCCCCGAAGGCCGGGTGTGTTGGGCGACGACACGTTGACCGCCAGGTAGTCGGCAAGCGGAGCGAGCCTGGTCGCGGATGCGACGTAGTCGGCCGTCGCATCCTCGACGTCGACGACCCGGCTCTTGCCGATGTTGACACCGATCACCGTGTCCGGGGCCCCTCTGCGCAACTTCGCGAGTCGTCTCGCGGCCGCATCCGCACCCTCGTTGTTGAAGCCCATCCGGTTGATGACGGCCCGGTCGGCGACGAGCCGGAAGAGCCGAGGCTTGGGGTTGCCCTCCTGCGGGATCGCCGTCACGGTGCCGACCTCCACGTGCCCGAATCCGAGAGCCGCGAGCCCGCGCACACCGATCGCGTTCTTGTCGAAGCCCGCAGCGATACCGAACGGGGATGAGAAGGTCAGCCCGAGTGCCTCGACACGCAGCGACGGGTCGGGCTTCGTGAGCGCGCGCGTCGCCCAGGAGAACGGGGGCACGCCGAGTACACGGATCACCGCCATCCCGGCGTGGTGGGCGAACTCGGGGTCGAAGCGCGACAGGACAGCGCGGAAGAGCAGCGGATACATCCCTGCCAGATTACCGGTCGGCGGGCTCCGGCTTCGCGTGGTCGGCACGGAGATCGGTGATCGCGCTCTCGAAGTCCTCCAGTGAATCGAACGCCTGATAGACGCTCGCGAACCGCAGGTACGCGACCTCGTCGAGATCGCGGAGCGGACCGAGGATCGCCAGCCCGATCTCGTTCGTGTCGAGCTGAGACACACCGGTCTGCCGCACGGCCTCCTCCACCCGCTGGGCGAGGATGGCCAGGTCGGCTTCGGTCACGGGTCGACCCTGGCAGGCTTTGCGCACACCGGATATGACCTTCTCGCGGCTGAACGGCTCCATGACGCCTGACCGCTTGATGACGTTGAGGCTCGCCGTCTCGGTCGTCGTGAACCGGCCGCCGCACTCGGGGCACTGCCGTCGTCTGCGGATCGACAGACCGTCGTCGCTGGTGCGGGAATCGATGACCCGAGAGTCCGAGTGACGGCAGAAGGGGCAGTGCATCTGACCGATCCTACGCCGTGAAACGAGCCTCGATCGCCTCACCGTGCGCGGGAAGCACCTCGGTGTTGGCGAGTGCGACGACTCCGGCACGGACTTCGGCGAGGGCAGCGCGATCGTACGAGATCACCTGCTGCGGGCGGAGGAACGTGTAGGCGCCGAGCCCGGGCGCATAGCGCGCCTGTCCCCCGGTGGGCAGAACATGGTTGCTGCCCGCCATGTAGTCGCCGAGGCTCACCGGGGTGTGGTCGCCGACGAAGACGGCACCGGCGCTGGTGAAAGTGTCAGCCGCGGTCTCGGCATCGTCGAGATGCAGCTCGAGGTGCTCCGGCGCGTACGCGTTGCTGAACGCCGTGGCCATCGCACGATCGTCGACGAGGACGATCGCCGACTGCGGGCCGTCGAGCGCGGCTGCAACGCGGGTGGCGTGGCGGGTCGACGCGGCCTGCCGGGCGACCTCGGACGCCACGCGTTCTGCGAGGTCCTCCGAGTCCGTGACGAGCACCGCCGAGGCCTGCTCGTCGTGCTCTGCCTGGCTCACGAGGTCGGCGGCGATCAGACGCGGGTCCGCTGCCGAGTCCGCGACCACGAGGATCTCGGTGGCACCGGCCTCGGAATCCGTGCCCACGACGCCGGCCACGGCCCTCTTCGCTGAGGCGACGTAGTTGTTCCCCGGCCCCGAGAGCACGTCGACAGGATCGAGACCTATGCCGGCGACGCCGTGCGCGAATGCTCCGATGGCTCCTGCCCCGCCCATCGCGTAGACCTCGGTGATGCCGAGGAGACCGGCCGCTGCGAGGATCGTCGGGTGGATGCGTCCGTCCTGGTCGTCCTGTGGAGGGGATGCGAGCGCGATCTGCTCGACACCTGCCACCTGCGCCGGGACGACGTTCATGATGACGCTCGACGGATAGACCGCCTTGCCTCCGGGGATGTAGACGCCCGCACGGTGGACCGGCTGCCAGCGCTGGGTGATGGTGGCGCCGGCACCGATCTCGGTGACCTGAGGCGCGGGGACCTGGGCCGCCGAGGCGATGCGCACTCGACGGATCGCCTCCTCGAGCGCGGCGCGGACCTCCGGCGCCAGGATCTCGAGGGCATCGGCGATGTGCTGGGCCGGCACTCGGACTTCGTGTCCGGAGACGCGGTCGAATCTGTCGGCCTGCTCGCGGAGCGCCTCTTCGCCTCGCGCTCGCACGTCCTCGACGATCCGCGCCGCCGTATCGAGTGCCTCTGCGCGTGCCTGGGTGGCTCGCGGCACGGCCGCGAGCATGTCTGCCGGCGAGAGCTCGCGCCCCCGCAGATCGATCGTGCGCAAGATCAGCCCTTCGTGATGTCTGCGATGTCGTGCAGGTAGCCGATGCGACCGTCGTCGTGCCGCACGACGTAGGCACCGCCACGGTCCTCGATGACGAGAGCCCAGGCGTGGGGGCCGATCTGGAAGATCGCTTCCCCCCGCTCGTCGTGCACGTCGCGCTCGGTCGGAGCGAGCACCCAGAACGGCTGTGCGGCAGGGGCAGCGTCGTATGCGTCGTTCGCGCGGGCGTCTGTGTGGTCGTCCACGGCGGGGAACGCAGTCGTCTCGGGAGACGAGACGTCCTGAGCCGTCGCACCCAGAAGCGATTCGATGCTTCCGGTGTCGGACACGATCTCGGGCTCCTGGCCCCGGCTGCTGCGGGAGTATGCCGGGGCGTATTCCTCATCGGCCGTGGCCTGCTCGGTGCCCGTCCCCCCGCCGGATGCGTGCGCGGCGAGCGGCACCTGCTGGGCCAGATCGAGCCTGGCGACCTCGTCGGTCGCCTGCTGCCCGGAGAGCTCGACGTCGAGTCCGTCGGCGGGGAATGCCTGCGTGGTGTGCGGCACCTGCTCGGCGCTGCGGACGGCCTCGTCCGGCACATACTGCGCGGTCGTGTCAGGCGCGTAGTGCTCGGTCGTGTCGGGCGCGTACTGGGCTGTCACGTCCTGGGGTGCCGCGTCCTGGGCTGTCGCTTCGGGCACGGTCGCGGTCGCATGGCCCGCGCTGGCGAGGGGTGCACCCGGCGAGGACTCTTCGGCGCCTCGCGAGGCACTCACAGAAGTCGCCTCCACCGCGGGCGTCGGCTCAGGGCGCGGACGCGGGATGACGGGGCGCACCGGGTTCGCGTTGCGGTGAGCGAGCGTGACGAGGCGGCCGTGGAAGTCTTCCCTGAGCCCGGGTACCAGCGGCGCGAACACGGTGAGGACGACGAGCGCGAGCGATGCGACGAGCTGGACGATGCCACTCCAGGAGAGAGCGAAGACGCCGAACTCGATGGCGAAGGCGACCGCGCTCCACAGCGCACCGATCCAGAAGACGGCAGCGACAGAGAAGGCGACAGAGGCGAACTGATCGATCCCGAGGGAGCCGACCCGGCGGATGCCGTCGGGTGAGAAGCGGCGCAGGATGAGCAGGAAGACCGCGACCGTGGGCACACCGATCGGAAGGATCCACTGGATGCCGGTGCCCCAGATCGATGCGTCGACCGCATGCGGGAAGAACGACGAGATGAATGCGACGAGCCAGACACCGACGATGAGGAGCTCACGCAGGGTGAACCCGAGGATGCCGAACTCCGGCGTCACCTCGTCGTCGTAGAGGACACCGTCGTCGTCGGAGAAGACCTCGTCGACCGTGGCCTCGGAGGCTGCGGCTGCACCCTCTGCGTCCGAGGCGTCACTGTTCAGGAAGGGGGATTCCGTGCTCATGGGGGGTGGTCCTTTCGCCACGGTGCAGAGCCTCTGACGCCCTGCATCCGAACGCGTCCTGATACTACCCGGTGCATCCGGGAGGACGTCATCGGGCGACTCGTGTATAGGCTCGGCTCAGCCGAGGCAGCTCGGTCCGAGGAGTGATTTGAGATCGCCGAACAGGTCGGCGGAGACCTTCACGGGCATCGGCACGTCGAACACTTTCGCCGTGCCGCCACGGTGCACGCGCAGAACCACCTCAGTGTCTCCGTTGTGTCGGCGTAGGACATCGGCGAGGTCGTTCATGACCCTCTCGGTCGCTCGTTGCTCCGCCAGCACGAGTGAGAGCGGTCCTGCCGCATCGAACGAGCCGACATCGGGGGCGAACGCCGACTGCGCGTGGAGATTGAGCCCGTCGTCGCGCTTCGAGACGCGTCCGCGGACAGCCAGGATCGAGTCCTGCTGCAGGATGTGCTGGAACTCGGTGTAGGTCTTGCCCATGAACATGACCGTCACCTCGCCGTTGAAGTCCTCGACCGTGATCATGCCGTACGGGTTTCCGCTGGCCTTCGCGACACGATGCTGAACACTCGTCACGAGACCGGCGACGGTGACCTGCTCGCCGTCCTGCATCTCCTCCGAGTTGATGAGGTTGTGGATCGAGATCGACGCATGCTTCGCGAGAGGCACCTCGAGCCCGGCGAGCGGATGGTCGGAGACGTACAGGCCGAGCATCTCGCGCTCGAAGGCGAGCTTGTCCTTCTTGATCCACTCGGGACGCGCCGGAACCTTGGCCGGCGCCACCTCGTCCGTGCCCTCGTACAGACTGTCGAAGTCGAAGCCGATCGCGCCCTGCGCTTCGTTCCGCTTGCGATCCACGGCGGCCTCTACGGCATCCTCGTGGATCTCCAGCAGCGCCCGGCGGGAGTCGCCCATCGAGTCGAAGGCGCCGGCCTTGATCAGCGACTCCACGGTGCGCTTGTTCGAGACGTGCAGCGGCACCTTGTCGAGGAAGTGATGGAACGAGGTGAAGCGCTCGTCCTTCCGCGCCTTCACGATGCCTTCCACGACGTTGCTGCCGACGTTGCGCACGGCACCGAGCCCGAAACGGATGTCGTCGCCGACGGCGGCGAAGTAATTGATGGATTCGGAGACGTCCGGCGGAAGCACCTTGATGCCCATCCGGCGGCACTCGTTCAGATACAGCGCCATCTTGTCTTTCGAGTCGCCGACGCTGGTGAGCAGTGCGGCCATGTACTCGGCGGGGTAGTGGGCCTTGAGGTAGGCGGTCCAGTACGACACGACGCCGTAGGCGGCGGAGTGGGCCTTGTTGAAGGCGTAGTCGGAGAACGGGAGCAGGATCTCCCAGATGGCGTTGACCGCGCCATCCGAGTAGCCGTTCGCGTGCATACCGGCCTGGAAGCCCTCGAACTGCTTGTCCAGCTCGGACTTCTTCTTCTTGCCCATCGCTCGGCGGAGGATGTCGGCCTGGCCGAGAGAGAATCCGGCCACGCGCTGGGCGATGGCCATGACCTGCTCCTGATAGATGATCAGGCCGTAGGACTCGTCGAGGATGTCGGCGAGCGATTCGGTGAACTCCGGATGGATCGGCGTGATGGGCTGCTGGCCGTTCTTTCGCAGCGCGTAGTTCGTGTGCGAGTTCGCACCCATCGGCCCCGGACGGTACAGCGCGATGAGAGCCGAGATGTCGCCGAAGTTGTCGGGACGCATGAGACGCATGAGCGCGCGCATCGGCCCGCCGTCGAGCTGGAAGACGCCGAGCGACTCTCCACGGCCGAGCAGTTCGTAGGCTCCGCGGTCGTCGAGCGCGAGGTGCTCAAGGTCGAGCTCCTCTCCCCTGTTGGTGCGGATGTTGTCGAGCGCGTCCGAGATGATCGTGAGGTTGCGCAACCCCAGGAAGTCCATCTTGATCAGGCCGAGAGACTCGCATGACGGATAGTCGAACTGCGTGACGATCTGGCCGTCCTGCTCGCGACGCATGATCGGGATGATGTCGAGAAGCGGCTCGGACGACATGATCACACCGGCAGCGTGGACGCCCCACTGGCGCTTCAGTCCCTCGAGCCCGAGGGCCCGATCGAACACCGTCTTCGCCTCGGGGTCGGTCTCGATCAGCGCACGGAACTCGCTCGCCTCCTTGTAGCGGGGGTGCGCGGAGTCGAACATGCCGTCGAGCGGCATGTCCTTGCCCATGACTGGCGGCGGCATGGCCTTGGTCAGTCGCTCGCCCATGCTGAAGGGGAAACCGAGCACTCGCCCGGCGTCCTTCAGCGCCTGCTTCGACTTGATCGTGCCGTAGGTGACGATCTGCGCGACGCGCTCGGAGCCGTACTTCTTGGTCACGTAGTCGATGACCTCGCCGCGGCGACGGTCATCGAAGTCCACGTCGAAGTCAGGCATCGAGACGCGGTCGGGGTTGAGGAACCGCTCGAAGATCAGGCCGTGCTCGAGGGGATCGAGGTCAGTGATCTTCATGGCGTACGCGACCATGGATCCGGCACCCGAACCACGGCCGGGACCGACGCGGATGCCGTTGTCCTTCGCCCAGTTGATGAAGTCGGCGACGACGAGGAAGTAGCCCGGGAAACCCATCTGCAGGATGATCCCGGTCTCGTATTCGGCCTGCTTGCGCACCTTGTCGGGGATGCCGCTCGGGTACCGGTAATGGAGGCCCGCCTCGACCTCCTTGATGAGCCAGCTGTCCTCGGTCTCGCCGTCCGGCACCGGGAAGCGCGGCATGTAGTTCGCCGCGGTGTTGAACTCGACCTCGCAGCGTTCGGCGATGAGCAGCGTGTTGTCGCATGCCTCGGGGTGGTCGCGGAACAGCTGACGCATCTCTGCGGCCGTCTTGATGTAGTAGCCGTCGCCGTCGAACTTGAAGCGGTTCGGGTCGTCGAGCGTCGAGCCGGACTGCACGCACAGCAGCGCCGCGTGCGCATCGGCCTCGTGCTGGTGCGTGTAGTGCGAGTCGTTGGTGCCGACGAGCGGGATGCTGAGGTCTTTGGCAAGGCGGATCAGGTCGGTCATGACCCTGCGCTCGATGGAGAGGCCGTGATCCATGATCTCGGCGAAGTAGTTCTCCTTGCCGAACAGATCCTGGAACTCCGCCGCCGCCGCGCGAGCCGCATCGTACTGGCCGAGTCGCAGCCTGGTCTGGATCTCGCCGGACGGGCATCCGGTCGTGGCGATCAGTCCCTTGCCGTAGGTCTGCAGGAGCTCCCGATCCATTCGGGGCTTGAAGTAGTAGCCCTCCATGCTCGACAGCGAGCTGAGCCGGAACAGGTTGTGCATCCCCTGCGTGCTCTCGCTCCACATCGTCATGTGGGTGTATGCACCAGAACCCGAGACGTCGTCGCTCTTCTGATCGGGCGAGCCCCACTGCACGCGTGTCTTGTCGCTGCGGTGCGTGCCGGGGGTGACGTAGGCCTCGAGTCCGATGATCGGCTTGACGCCTGCGGCGTTTGCCGCCTTGTAGAACTCGAAGGCCGCGAAGGTGTTGCCGTGATCGGTCACCGCGATGGCTGGCATGTCGTAATCCGCAGCCGCCTGAGTCATCGCTGCGATCTTCGCCGCCCCGTCGAGCATCGAGTACTCGCTGTGCACGTGCAGGTGGACGAAGGAGTCGGATGCCATGCCTCGATTCTACTTTCGGCGTCCGACATCGGGTGCAGGCGTGTCCGTCGCCCGACCCGATGTCGGCATCGTCATCAGGGGAGCCCGTCCACCACGCCGACCGTGTAGATCACACGAGAATCCGGGATCTCGGCCGGGACGATGCCCTCACCGACGTCCGACGTGTACGTCGTCTCCCTGATGTCGCCGGTCGCCATGTCGATCGTCACCGTGAAACGCGTCAACGACGAGTCCGAGGGCTCGGACGCCCATCCGAAACGCGACTCGAACGTGAGGGTACGCGCTCCTCCCGCCTGTTCCTCGCCGACCGTGGAACCGGGGAGCAGACTGAGCGCCCGGTACATCGTGGCCCGGACGTCCGGCGGACCCGCGTTGTGCGCGAGCAGCCCGATGAGAGTCCAGCCGACCTTGAAGTCCTCCCCTCCCGGTCGTTCCGGTTCTACCCGATCCCGGATCCAGCTCACCATCTCCTCGGGGTCGTCAGGCATCGCCGCGAAGACGGAGGCGAGATCGCTTGCGCCGCCGACGGACCACGGCGCGAAGACATCGTAGGGTTCGAGCTGAGGGCGCGATCCGAGCATCCCCGGGAGCACCTGAGATCCTGCCGCGATCTCTGCGCTGTCGCCGAAGCTCGACAGGAGCTCCGATGGCTCCACGGACCCGTACCATTGGCTCGCCAGATCAGCGGGGATGTACTCTGTCCCGCGCGTACCCACCACCCACGCGCTCGTCGCGGTCTCCCGCGAACCACCCCACCCAGGCGTCGCCCACGAACCGAAGGCGTCTTCATACACATACAGCTCCTCTGTCTTCCACTCGCGACGGAGATACTGGCCCGGCGCGAGTGTCGGCGACACGAACTCGGCCGCCGCCACCGCCGCACCGCGCAGCACCTCGGCCGGTGTCTCCGTTGACGGCGGCTCCGGTGAGCGCGTGGGAACGAGAAGACTCCCCGGCTCGCGGGTCGGTACCGCCTCGATCATCGGCGCGGGACTCGTCAACCCGTTCACGACCAGGACACCGACGGTGACGGCGGCGACCGCACTCGCGAGCCCACCAGCGATGATCCATGGCCGCCGTGATGCCCGAGACCTCACCGGGCGGCGCTCGGCCTCGATCGCGCGCATCAGCCGCGATCGGGCAGAACCGAGATCGAGGTCGTCGGCCTCGTTCACAGGCTTGGTCTGCCGAACCCTCTCAAACACGTCCATGGACTTCCCCTCCCTGCAGCTTCTCGAATGCCTGGATCCTTCGCGTGGGATCCAACCGTCTGCGTACCCTGTTCAGCCGCGAACGCACGGTGCCGACGGGCACCGCGAGCGCCTCCGCGATCTGGTCATAGCTCAGCCCCTGCCAGGCATACAGAAGCAGCGTCTCCCGATCCTTCGGGGCGAGCGCCGCGATGCGCTCTCTGAGAGCACGTACTTCACGCTCCGCGTCGACGCGCCTCATCGCGTCCTCCACTCCGCCGAGCGTCGCGTGCTCCTCACCGGAGGCCACTGCAGCGAACGATCGCCAGTGCTTCGCCTCGACCACTCGATGACGGCGGATCAGCGTGGAAGCGATTCCGAGCAGCCACGGCGAGGCCGAGTCTTTCGTCAGGTCGAAGTCCGCCCTGCGGCGGAAGGCCACGAGGAAGGTCTCGCTGAGCACGTCTTCTGCGGCATGCCGACCGATGCGATAAGTCGCGAAGGCGTTCACCGCGCGGGCGTGCCGGTCGAACAGCTCTGCGAAGGCCGACGGCTGATCCAGCGACCGGCGGATGATCTCACTGTCTGTGCTCACACTGTGTATTGCCTCTGAGCCACGGCTCGGTTCACGATTTCTTCGACGGATTCCGCCCCTGTCGAAGATCCAGCCGCATCAGCACCCGTGGGAAGCCGTCGAGAGTCGAGTCGGTGTCGGCGGCCTTGCTGAAGCCCGCCGCCTCGAACAGCCCTCGCGTGCCGACGTACGCCATGGTCAGATTCACCTTCTCTCCCCTGTTGTCGACCGGATATCCCTCGATCGCCGGGGCACCACGTCTCTTCGCATAGGCCACGGCCCCGTCGATCAGCGCATGCGAGATCCCCTGCTTGCGGTGTCCCGGCCGGACTCGGATGCACCACAGCGACCACACGTCGAGATCGTCGACCTTCGGGATCAGCCTGTTCCGAGCGAAGCTCGTGTCGCTGCGCGGATGCACTGCCGCCCACCCGACCGGTTCGTCGTCGAGGTAGGCGATCACGCCGGGAGGCGGGTCCTGATGGCAGAGCTCACGCACACGATCCGCGCGCTGGGAGCCGCGCAGCTCGTTGTTCTCCTTGCTGCCGATCCGATAACTCAGGCAGAAGCACACGTTCGACGTCGGCTTCTTCGGGCCGACGAGAGCGGCCACGTCGTCGAACTCGGTCGCCGGTCGCACCTCGATGCTCATGCGCCCAGTCTGGCCCACCCCACGGACATCGCCTAGGCGCTCAGTACACCTCGGGCACGCATGAATGCCGTTCTCGTCGCTGGCCGGCCGAGTGGTTCACTCGCCTCGCAGAACCGCCAGCGCGTGCTCGAAGTCCGCAGGATACGCCGACTCGAACTGCACCCACTCCCCCGTCGCCGGGTGCGAGAACGCGAGTTTGTGCGCATGCAGCCACTGGCGGGTGAGACCGAGTTTCGCCGACAGCGTGGGGTCCGCCCCGTAGAGGGGGTCGCCGACACACGGATGCCGGAGTGCGGCCATGTGCACGCGGATCTGGTGCGTGCGACCGGTCTCGAGATGGATCTCGAGGAGCGAAGCACCCGGGAACGCCTCGAGCGTCTCGTAGTGGGTCACCGAGGGCTTGCCGTCGGGCACGACCGCGAACTTCCACGAGTGATTCGGGTGCCGACCGATCGGCGCGTCGATCGTCCCCATCAACGGATCGGGGTGCCCCTGCACGACCGCGTGGTAGATCTTCTCGACCGTTCGCTCTTTGAAGGCGTGCTTGAGCGCCGTGTAGGCGGACTCGCTCTTGGCGACGACCATCAGCCCGCTGGTGCCGACGTCGAGGCGGTGCACGACGCCCTGACGCTCGGGCGCACCGCTCGTAGCCACTCGGAACCCTGCGGCGGCGAGAGCGCCCACCACCGTGGGGCCCTCCCAGCCGAGAGACGGGTGGGCGGCGACGCCTGTGGGCTTGTCGACCACCACGATGTCGTCATCGTCGTAGACGATCCCGAGTTCCGGTACCGCGATCGGGATGATCCGCGGCTCCTCTTTCGGCTGCCACTCCACTTCGAGCCATCCGCCGCCGCGAAGACGATCGGACTTGTCGAGTGTGACGCCGTCGAGACGCACGCCTCCGGCGGCGGCGACGTCCGCGGCGAAGGTCCGGGAGAAGCCGAGCATCTTCGCCAAGGCGGCGTCGACGCGCGTTCCCTCCAGCCCGTCAGGAACGGGAAGGGAGCGGAACTCCACGCTCAGCGCCCGTCCGACGCGGCGGCGGGCGCATCGGGAGACGTGCTGTCGGTGCGTGAGACGTCCGTCTGCTCCACGGCATCCGCCTCTTCGGCGATCGCGACGGCCTCGGCCTCTTCGTCTGTCTCCACGGGGGCGTGGTCCCGTTCGCGCGTGCCGTCGAAACGCAGCCCGAAGACGACGAGCAACGCCACGGAGATCATTCCCGTGACGATGAAGATGTCCGCGACGTTGAAGATCGCCGGCATCATCCACGGCATCGAGATCATGTCGACCACGTGCCCCATGGGGAAACCGGGATCGCGGAAGAGGCGATCCGTGAGGTTGCCGAGCACTCCCCCGAGAAGGCAGCCGAGGACGACGGCCCAGAGCCGGGAGCGCAGACCGAAGGCCTTCCACACGATCACACCGGCGACGACCGCCAGCGCGATGGTGAAGATCCACGTGACATCGGACCCGAGCGAGAACGCGGCACCGGGATTGCGCACGTAGTACAGCTGAAGGAATTCACCGAGCACCGGGACGGGCTCTTGCAGCGGCAGGTTCTCGGTGGTGAGGTACTTCACAAACTGATCGGCGGCCAGCACGATCGCTGCGAGAATCGCAACGATCGCGCCAGCCGCCGACCGACGAAGGGCAGGACGTCCTGGCAAAGGGACGACCTACAGTCCGATCGCGGAGACCGGGGTCGAGTCCGTCGACGCCGACTTCTCGTCGAGGTCGCGGAGCTGGCCCTCGATGTAGCCGCGCAGCTGCGAGCGGTAGTCGCGCTCGAAGTTGCGGAGCTCGGTGATGCGAGCCTCGAGCGTGTTGCGCTCGCGCTCGAGACGTGCCGACTCTTCGCGCTGCTTGGCCTCGGCCTCGGTGCGGATGCGGTTGACCTCGCCCTCGGCGTCGGCGATGAGCTGAGCGCGCTTGGCCTCACCCTCGGCGACGTGCTCGTCGTGCAGACGCTGTGCGAGCTCGATGATGCCGGCGGTGGCGGTCGCGGAACCCGACGGAGCGGGCTCGGCCGGTGCGGCGACGGGCGTCTCTTCGACGACGGGCGCGGGCGCCTCGGCGGCAGGAGCCGCGGCAGCGACCGGCGCATCGCCGGACTCGAACGCGGCCAGCTTGGCCTTGAGTTCGACGTTCTCCTCGAGGGCCTTGCGCCACTCGATGACGATCTCGTCGAGGAAGTCGTCGACCTCGTCCGGGTCGAAGCCGTCCTTGAAGCGGACGTGCTGGAACTGCTTGGTGACGACGTCATCCGGGGTAAGTGCCATGGTGGCTCCTTCGATGAGTTCGGTTGCCAGTTTCGAGAATGGCGTGGTCGTGATGTGGCGCGAACCCGGGGCGCGCACCTGGGAGCCAAGCATAGTCCCCGAGCCTGTCAGCCGCGACGCCGCGACACTCCGCGGCGTCTAAGTCGCGCAGGACTCAGATGAAGTTGCGGACGATGCTCATGAGGATCAGCACGATCAGAATCGTGATCGAGAACCCGAAATCCAGCGAGATCGAGCCGATCCTCAGGGGTGGGATGATCCGCCGGAAGAACCGGACAGGCGGATCGGTCAGCGTGTAGACGAGCTCGGCTGCGACGAGACCCGCACCCTTGGGTCTCCACTCCCGATTGAACATCGGGATGTAGCCCAGGATCAGGCGAGCGAAGAGCACCAGCAGATACAGCAGAAGCGCCAGATGAAGGATGCTGGCGACGATGGAGACGACGATCCCCACGGTCTAGGACTGGTCGAAGCCCGCGGACTCAGCGTCTGCGTGCGCGATTCCCCCGTGGCCGGACACAGCGATGTTCTCCGGCGAGAGCAGGAACACCTTCGAGGTGACCCGCTCGATACGGCCGTACAGGCCGAGCGAGAGACCGGATGCGAAGTCGATCAGTCGGCGAGCGTCGGCGTCGCTCATCTGCGAGAGGTTGATGATGACCGGGACACCTTCGCGGAAGCTCTCCGCGATGAGCTGAGCATCGCGATACTGCTTCGGGTGCACGGTGAGGATCTCGTTCACTGCCCCTCCTGCGGGCTGGCGCACGGCGACAGGACGCCGCAGCGGGGTGACGGGCGCCGGAGCGGGCTCTTCCCGGTCACGGTCGCGGTCGCGATCACGTTCGCGGTGGGCGCGGGCCGGAACCTGCTCCTCGTAAGCCTCTTCCTCGTCGGCGAGGCCGAGATACACCATGGTCTTCTTCAGCGGGTTACCCATCGTGTCCTCCGGTTCGAACGTGTCGGGTTGGTCTGTTCACAGGTTAACCCCGGTCGGGGCGGGGTCCCGTGATTGCGGAGCCGATCCGCAGGTGTGTCGCACCGGCGTCGATGGCTTCGACGAAGTCACCGGTCATGCCGGCGGAGATCCAGTCGGCCGCGGGCTCGACCTCGCGCACTCCCTCTGCGATCGCGCGCAACCGGGCGAACGCCGACGCGGGCTCCTCGTCGAGAGGCGCCACGGCCATCACGCCTCGCAGGCGCAGCGACGGGAGGGTCAGGATGTGCTCGGCGAGCGAGCGCGCGCTGTCTGGCGCGACACCGCCTCGCCCCTCGTCCGCCGTCAGGTTGACCTGAACGAGGACGTCGAGGACGTCATCCCCCTCGGCAGCCCTGTGCAGGGCGTCGGCGAGCCTGTCGCGGTCGACCGAATGCACGACATCCGCGCTCCGCCTGATCGCCGAGGCCTTGTTGGTCTGCGCCTGTCCGATGAAATGCCAGCGGACATCGAGGCCGTCGAGCTCGCCGACCTTCGAGGAGAGCTCCTGCTGGCGGTTCTCCCCCACCTCGCGCACACCCAGCGCCTGCAGGTCGCGCACGAGGGACGCGGGATGGAACTTCGTCACGACGATCCGGGTGATCTCACTCGGATCCCGATCGGCCAGTCGCGCAGCCTCGGCGATCCGTTCATCGATCGCCGAGAGCCGCGCGGCCAGACCCGATTTCTCGGGGCCCTGCTCGAGGGTCACTTCAGGAATTCAGGGATGTCGATGTCGTCGTCCGCGAAGGCGGGCTCGATGCTCGTGGCGGTGACGCGCTGCGGGGTCTTCTCGGTCTCGACAGCCTCGGAGGCGGGCTTGCTCTCCTCGTCGTTCGAGAGGGCGACCTCGGGGAGCGTGCTCGCCGCGGCGGGACGCGTGACGACCATCGGGTCGAGGCGGAGCGACGGCTCGCCGCCGTCGAAGCCCGCGGCGATCACGGTGACGCGCACCTCGTCGCCGAGGGTGTCGTCGATGACCGTACCGAAGATGATGTTCGCCTCGGGGTGCGCGGCCTCCTTGACGAGGTCTGCCGCGTCGTGGATCTCGAAGATCCCGAGGTTCGACCCGCCCTGGATGGAGAGCAGGACGCCGTGGGCGCCTTCGATGCTCGCCTCGAGGAGCGGCGACTCGACGGCCAGCTCGGCGGCCTTGATCGCACGGTCGGCGCCGCGCGCCGATCCGATTCCCATGAGCGCGGATCCCGCACCCTGCATGACGGACTTGACGTCCGCGAAGTCGAGGTTGATCAGACCGGGGGTCGTGATGAGATCCGTGATGCCCTGCACACCGGCGAGGAGCACCTGGTCGGCTGTGGCGAAGGCCTCGATCATCGAGATGCCGCGATCGCTGATCTCGAGGAGGCGGTCATTCGGCACCACGATGAGGGTGTCGACCTCTTCCTTCAGCTTCGCCACGCCGGCTTCGGCCTGGCTCTGACGGCGGCGACCCTCGAATGAGAACGGCTTGGTGACGACGCCGATCGTGAGCGCGCCGATCGACTTCGCGATGCGCGCGACGACGGGGGCACCACCGGTTCCGGTTCCGCCTCCCTCGCCCGCGGTCACGAAGACCATGTCGGCACCTGTGAGCGCCTGCTCGATCTCCTCGGCGTGGTCCTCGGCGGCGCGGCGACCCACCTCGGGGTCGGCTCCTGCGCCGAGTCCGCGAGTGAGCTCGCGGCCCACATCGAGCTTGACGTCTGCGTCACTCATCAGCAGCGCCTGCGCGTCGGTGTTCACTGCGATGAACTCGACTCCGCGGAGACCGAGGTCGATCATGCGGTTGACGGCGTTGACGCCGCCACCGCCGACGCCGACGACCTTGATCACGGCGAGGTAGTTCTGGTTCTGGCTCATGGCCGGCCTCCGAATAGTCGAGCCTGTCTTTGGGCGAGATCCCGAGGGTTGAACCTTAAACCTCAACTAGAGGTGTAAA
Source organism: Microbacterium sp. LWH13-1.2 (assembly GCF_038397735.1). Taxonomy (NCBI): domain Bacteria; kingdom Bacillati; phylum Actinomycetota; class Actinomycetes; order Micrococcales; family Microbacteriaceae; genus Microbacterium; species Microbacterium sp. LWH13-1.2. Next base: position 1,840,409 of record NZ_CP151635.1, read on the forward strand.
GTATTTCCCGGTATTGGTTTCTCTTGTTCGAAGGTAAGCGTCGCGACCCCGCGCACCCGCAAAGACACGGGCGTGTCGCCGGTTTGCCGTCGAAACCTCAGCCGACGACGACCGCGTGGGGCGAAGTGACGTCGATCGTGGATGCGTCCGGACGCCCGATCAGGGTCTTCGAGAGCGCCTCGCTCTTCAGGGGCGAGTCCTCGGCGCTCCCCCACACCACGGTGAGACCGGAGCTCAGCGTGAGCGTCACGTCATCCGGCGACGTCGCACGCACGCCCGTGAGCATCGCCCTCAGATCGGCCGGCACCGACCGCACGACGAGACCCGCGCTCTCGAAGGCTGCCGAGTCCGTGCCGCCCTCGATGTCGAGCACGGGTTGTCCGGCGGGTTGATCAGACGTCGTCGCGAGCGCGACCCCTGCGGCGTCGACGAGCGTGTACCCCGCCTCCGAGCGGATGACGCCGACGGGTGTGCGCTCGACGATCCGCACCGTGAGGTCGTGCGGGGGCTTCGCCTCCAGCGCATAGGTCTCGATCAGCGGGAATGCCAGCAGCGACGCCTTCACCTCACTCGAGTCGATCGAAGCGAGCGGGGTACCGATCTGACCGGCGAGAGCGGTCTCGACCGCAGCAGGATCCAGGGTCACCGCACCGACCACGGAGATCTTCTCGACCGCGAACAACGGGCTGTACGCCGCGACCGTCGTCCCGCCGACGAGGAGCACGACCGCGCCGATCGCGCTCAGCCAGACGATGCGCCGACGCCGTGAGCGCTGGGTGAACCGCCGGATCTCCGCGCGAAGCGCCTTGCGCCGTGCGCGCGCGGCGCGCCAGACGTCACGTGTGGACGTCGGCCGCTCGGCATGCTCCGCGCCCGTGTCTCCTGCGTAGGCCCCGAGATCGATGACATCCGCGTCGTCGCGTCGGCCTTCGCCCGCAGCGGCGCGTCCGCGATCGCGAGCGCCCGCCCGTGGCCCGGCGGCGGACTCGTCCTCCGCGCGACCCGCGGGAGGCGTGGGAAGCGGAGGCGGACGTCGCATCGCCTAGACCTCTTCGGTCCGCAGCGACTCGAGCACCTGCGGGATGATCTGATAGACGTTGCCGCAGCCGAGCGTGACGACGAAGTCACCCTCACGCGCTACAGACGCCGTGTAGTCGGCGGCCTGCTGCCAGTCCGCGACAAAGTGCACATGCGAGGGATCCTGGAAAGCGCCGCTGACCAGCTCACCCGTCACCCCGGGCACCGGATCCTCGCGCGCGCCGTAGACGTCGAGCACGACCGTGTGGTCGGCGTAGGTCTCGAGCACCTCGGCGAACTCGCGGAACATGTGCTGCGTGCGCGAGTACGTGTGGGGCTGCTGGATCGCGATGATCCTTCCGGAGCCTGCGATCGAGCGCATCGCCTCGAGCGCGGCCCGCACCTCGGTCGGGTGGTGCGAGTAGTCGTCGTAGACCGTGACGCCGCGCTCGATTCCGTGCTTCTCGAGCCGGCGCACGGTGCCGGCGAAGCCCTCGACGGCGCGCGCGGACTCGGTCAGCCCGAAGCCGACGGACAGGAGCACCGCGATGGCGCCGGCCGCGTTGATCGCGTTGTGCACACCGGGCACGGCGAGCTGCAGTCGCACGCTCTCATCGTCCCGGGTGATCGTGGCGGACACGGGGCCCGCGGTGACGATGTCGGTGACACGGACGTCGGCATTCTCGGCCTGACCGAAGGTGATGACGTTCGGGTGCGACAGCCCGGCGCCCACACGCAGTGCGCCCAGGTCATCACTGGAGATCACGACGGCCTCGCTGGCGGCGTCGGCGAAGCGTACGAATGCATCGTGGAAGGCTTCGTCCGTCCCGTAGTGGTCGAGGTGATCGGGGTCGACGTTGGTGATGAGCGCGACCGCGGTGTCGTACAGCAGGAAGGTGCCGTCGGACTCGTCGGCCTCGATCACGAAGAGCTCACCCGCGCCCGTCGCACTCGAGACACCGAGCTGCTCGATGACGCCTCCGTTCACGAAGTTCGGGTCGGCCCCGAGAGCCTGCAGCGCTGTGACGATCATGCCCGTCGATGACGTCTTGCCGTGCGCTCCCGCCACCGAGACGAGTCGCCGCGCGCCGATCAGCCAGTGCAGCGCCTGCGAACGATGGATCACGTGCAATCCACGTTCCTTCGCCAAGAGGAATTCGGGATTCTCGGGCCAGATCGCTCCCGTGTGCACCACCGTGTCGGCGTCGCCGAGGTGGGCGGCGTCGTGTCCGACGTGCACCGTGGCACCGGCCGCTGCGAGAGCGCGGAGGTTGTCGCTGTCCGCCCGGTCGCTCCCGGAGACGCGGATTCCCGCATCGAGGAACATCTTGGCGAGGCCGCTCATGCCGGATCCTCCGATGCCGATGAAGTGCGCGGAGGAGATCGACTCGGGGATCGGGAGAGTGAGGTCAGGTCTGATCATGTCGGATTCAGTCTACTTTTCAGTGAGGACGTTTCGGCGGCGCTGAGCCGTGTCTGCAGCGGACTCAGACGAGACCGAGGGCTCGGTCGACGAGCGCTATGACATTGTCGGTACCGCTGCGCGTGCCCACCTGACCGGCTGCGTCCGCCATCGCCGAGAGCCGCTGCGGATCCTTCAGCATGGGGACCACGATGCGCCGCACGGCGTCTCCGTCGAAGGTGGCATCGTCGAGCAGACGGGCGGCGCCGGCGGCGACCGCGGATGCCGCGTTCAGCCGCTGCTCGCCGTTGCCCACCGAGTACGGCACGTACAGCGCAGGGATGCCGAGCGCGCTGATCTCGCTGACCGTCGCCGCCCCGGAGCGCGAGACGATGAGGTCGGCCAGAGCGAACGCGAGATCCATGCGATCGACGTAGCGGCGCAGCGCGTAGCCGGGCACCTCGGGGTCGGCGAGGTCGCTGCGCTCGCCCGTGACGTGAAGCAGCTGCCATCCTGCGGCGAGGACGTCGCCCCACGAGTCGGCGAGGGCCTCGTTCAGGCGCTGAGCTCCGAGCGATCCGCCGAACACGAGCAGGACCGGACGAGAGGCATCGAGTCCGAAGTGCTCTGCGGCCTCGTCGCGGGTGGCCGCGCGGTCGAGCTCGATGACCTCACGGCGCAGCGGCATGCCGACGACCTCGCCACCGCGCAGCTTCGTGCCGCCGAAGGCGACTCCGGTCGCCGCGGCGCGACGCGCACCCAGCACATTCGCGAGGCCGGGCTTGGCGTTAGCCTCGTGCACGACGAAAGGCACACCCTCTCGGCGGGCGGCCACATAGGCGGGGGCGGAGGCGTATCCGCCGAAACCGACCACGACGTCGACCGCGTGCGTGCGGATGTGCGCACGCACCTGCGCGATCGCCCGACGGAAGCGTCCGGGGAATGCGGCCGCCTGCCTGTTGGGACGACGCGGGAACGGCACCTTGTCGACGATGAGGAGTTCGTATCCTCGGGCGGGCACGAGTCGGGACTCGAGGCCCTCCGCCGTGCCCAGCACCAGGACGGTCGCATCGGCTTCGCGGGCGCGCAGTCCGTCAGCGACGGCGAGCAGGGGATTGACGTGACCGGCGGTTCCACCGCCGGCGAGAAGGTACGTGGTCACCGTGTGACCCTACCCCGCCCTGCCGAAGGGGTCCGCTCAGCTGCGCGTGCTTCCGGGACCTTGAGAGTGCGCGCGAAGGACAGCAGGACGCCGCAGGCGATGAGCACCGCGAGGAGCGCCGTGCCGCCCTGCGACATGAAAGGCAGCGGAACGCCCATGACCGGGAACAGTCCGATGACGACGCCGACGTTGAACACGGCCTGGCCCGTGATCCAGACGGTGATGCCACCGGCTGCGACACGGATGAACGGGTCGTCCGTCTTGCGGATGATGTGGAAGGCGCCGACCGTGAAGAGCGTGAAGAGCGCGAGGACGACGATGCAGCCGATCAGTCCGAGTTCCTCGCCGACGATCGCGAAGATGAAGTCGTTGCCCGCCGCGGGCAGCCACCCGTACTTCTCCTGCGAGTTGCCGAGGCCGACGCCGAAGATGCCTCCGGAGGCCATGCCCCAGATCCCGTGGATCGACTGGTAGCAGTCGCCGGTGTACGCCGACATGTCGGAGCAGGTGGCCGTGATACGACGCATGCGGTCCGGGCTCGTCACGGCGAGGGCGATGACCGCCACGACGCCGAGCAGCACGGGCAGGATGAACAGTCGCAGCTTCACGCCGGAGAAGAACAGGCAGCCGAGCAGGACGATGACCAGCACCATCGCGGTGCCGAGGTCCTTTCCGGCGATGACCGTGCCGATCGCGAGGGCTCCGACCGGCACCACCGGGATGAACACCTGGTGCCAGGTCCCGAGCATCGTCTGCTTGCGCAGCAGCACGTACCCGACCCAGAGCGCGAGCGCGAGCTTCAGGAACTCCGACGGCTGCAGGGTGAATCCCGCGATCATGATCCAGTTGCGGTTACCGCCGTCCTCGATGCCGAGAGGCGTGAAGACGAGCATCTGCAGGGCGATCGAGCCGAACAGCGCAGGCCACGCCATGCGCTTGAGGAAGGCGATCGGCAGTCGCGAGATCAGGAACATCAGCGGGATGCCGAGCACCGCGAAGATCCCCTGGCGCAACGCGCCGTCCATCGGGTTCTCGCCCCTGGCCACCGCGGTCGCACTCGTCGCCGAGAGCACCATCACGAGTCCGAAGATGGTCAGCATGAGGGCGGCCGACGCGATCATCAGGAACTCGGTCGAGACCGGGGTGAATCGCCTCCCGAGGGAGACACGGGCGGCCAGGCCGCCCGACGATGTGCGGCCGGGCTCAGACCGTGGGGGGCGTGCGACCTGCGTCATCGGCGCTCCCCCGGTCTATCCAGTCCCGCACCGCCTCGGCGAAGCGGTGTCCGCGATCCGCGTAGCTGGAGAACTGATCGAAGGATGCCGCTGCGGGGGCCAGCAGAACTGTGCCCTCGCCATCGACGATTCCCGCGGCGATCTCCACGACGCGATTCATGACGTGACCAGTCTCGCCAGCATCCACCTCGAATACCGGCACCCCCGGCGCGTGTCGCTCGAATGCCGCGACGACGGAGGTGCGTTCGACGCCGATCACGACGGCCGCACGGGCCGTCGAGCCGACGGACGCGACCAGATCGGCGATGTCGACGCCCTTCAGATCTCCGCCGACGACCCAGACCGCTCCGGGGTAGGCACGCAGCGACGAGGCCGCGGCGTGCGGATTCGTTGCCTTGGAATCATCGACCCAGGTGATGCCGGCGTGACGCGCGATGACCTGGATGCGGTGCTCGTCGAGTCGGAAGGACTGGAGAGCTGCATGGATGGCTTCGGGCTCGACCCCGAGCGAACGCGCGAGAGCGCTGGCCGCCAGGATGTTCTGCACGATGTGCGGCGCGGCGAGGCCGACGCTCTGCAGGTCGGCGATCGTCGTCAGCTCCAGCGCACTGGTCGCCCGATCGTCGAGGAACGCCCGATCGACGAGCAGCCCCTCGACGACACCGAGGTCGCTGGGTCCTGGAATGCCGAGGTCGAAGCCGATCGCCCGTGCACCGTCGACGACCTCGGCCTCCTCGACCATGATCCTTGTGGCCTCATCGGCCTTGTTGTAGACGCAGGCGACGCGCGTGTTGCGATAGACGATCGCCTTCGCGTCGCGATACGCCTGGGCGCTGCCGTGCCACACGAGGTGGTCGTCCGCGAGGTTCAGGCACACCGACGCGTGCGGGAAGAGCTGCCCCTCGGCGCGGGACTGCCCGAGGTACCAGAGCTGGTGGCTGGAGAGCTCGACGACGAGCGCATCGAAACCCTCGGGGTCGCGCACAGCATCCAGCACCGGCACTCCGATGTTGCCGCAGGGCGCCGCACGCAGCCCGCCCTCGACGAGGAGGGATGCCGTCAGCTGCGTCGTGGTGGTCTTGCCGTTGGTGCCGGTGATCAGCACCCAGTCGGCCGGAGTGCCGTCGGCGCGCGTCACCTTGTCGCGGACGCGCCAGGCGAGCTCGATGTCGCCCCAGATCGCGATGCCGGACTGCTGCGCCCACCGGATCACGGGATGCGCGGGAGAGAAGCCGGGAGAGGCGATGACCACTTCGGGCGCGAAGACGCTGAGCGCCTCGGGCACCTCGATGAGTGAGCCCAGTTCGAGGCGCGCGCCGATCACGGGCAGGAGATCGGCGTATTCCTGCTCGGCAGACTCGCTGAGCACGAGCACGTCGGCACCGAGCTCTGTGAGTGTGTCGGCCACCGAGAAGCCGGTCATCGAGAGCCCGAGCACGGCGACCCGCAGGCCCGACCAGTCGGACCGCCAACTGGTCAGCGTCGCGAGCCTGGACTCAGCTGACACGAGTGAGCCATTCGACGTAGAAGAGCCCGACGGCCGAGACGGCGAGGAGTCCTGCGATGATCCACATCCGGACGACGATCGTCACCTCTGACCACCCGCGCATCTCGAGATGGTGGTGGAAGGGACTCATCAGGAACAGCCGCTTACCGCGAGTGACCTTGAAGTAGGCACGCTGCAGGATGACCGACCCCGACGCGAGGACGAAGACTCCGGCGATCACGAAGAGCAGCAGCTCGGTGCGGGTGAGGATCGCCATCGCGGTGATCACACCGCCGATCGCCATCGAGCCGACGTCGCCCATGAAGACCTTGGCCTTGGGGGCGTTCCACCAGAGGAAGCCGATCAGGCTGGCGGCGAACGACGCGGCGATGATCGCCAGGCTGAAGGGATCGCGCACCTCGTAGCATCCGCCTATGGCCGCGGATTCGACGCCTTCACCGACGCAGGACTGCTTGAACTGCCAGAAGGCGATCAGGCTGTAGGCACCGACGACGATGACTCCGGCTCCCGCGGCGAGGCCGTCGAGTCCGTCCGTGAGGTTGACGCTGTTCGACGTCGCCACGCCGATGACCGAGATCCACAGCAGGTAGAGGGCCCAGCCGAGGATCGCGGCGAACGCGAAGAGGTTCAACCAGGGGATGTCGCGGAAGAGCGAGATCGAGCCGGATGCCGGTGTCTGGTCGTACGAGTTCGGGAAGTTCAGGGCGACGATGCCGAACGGGATGATCACCACCAGCTGGCCGATGATCTTGCGCCAGCCCGAGAGCCCGAGGCTGCGCTGACTGCGCACCTTCATGTAGTCGTCGATGAAGCCGACGGCCCCGAAGCCGACCATCAGCCAGATGACGAGGAGCGCCGATGTCGACGGCGTCCCGCCACCGACGTATGTCCCGGTGAAGTAGCCGACCATGGTGCCGACGATGAAGATCACGCCGCCCATGGTCGGGGTTCCCCGCTTCGCCTCGTGGCTCGGGTTCTCGATCGCTTCGGGCGTGCGGATGACCTGCCCCCAGCCCCACTTCCGGAACAGTCGGAGGAAGACGGGAGTCAGGAAGAGAGTGAAGGCGAGCGATATGGCGGCCGCCATGATGAGAGATCTCACGAGAACAATTCTCCCAGACGATCGCCGAGGTGCCGGAGCCCCACGGAATTGGAGGACTTCACGAGCACGCGGTCGCCGTCGCGCAGCTCGCCGCGCAGGTACTCGAACGCGGAATCCTGGTCTGCGAAGAACACGGCCTCGCTGTCCCACGAGCCCTCGCCGATCGCGGAGATGAAGAGGCGGCGAGCCTCGGGGCCGACGACCACGATCCGCTGGATGTTCAACCGCACGGCGAGCAGACCGATCCTGTCGTGCTCCTCACCCGCCGTCTCGCCGAGTTCGCTCATGGCGCCGAGCACCGCGACCGTCCGCTCGTCGGGACCGGTGATCTGCGCGAGCGTGCGCAGCGCCGCAGCCATGGAGTCCGGACTCGCGTTGTAGGCGTCGTTGATGATGCGCACGCGCTCGTTGCCCATCGGCTGCATGCGCCAGCGCTCGGCGATCTCGACCGTCTCGAGCCGAGCGACAGCATCTGCCGTCGAGACGCCCAGCACACGCGCAGCCGCGATGGCGGCCAGAGCGTTGCCGACATGGTGCGCACCGAGGACCTGCAGCCGGAGCGGATGCCGCTCCCCCGCGGCCTCGATCACGCAGGAGGTGCCCGATGCGGTGACCTCGAGGTCATGGGCCCGCACGTCCGCCGCGGCACTCTGACCGAAGCCGACGACCCGCATGCCGCGTGAGACGGCGAGCTCGCGCATCGCCGCGACTCGGGGGTCATCGATGTTGAGCACGGCGGTCCCCGAGGGAGTGGCGGCGGAGACGAGCTCGGACTTGGCCTTCGCCGTCGCCTCGATGCCGCCGAATCCTCCGGCGTGCGCCATGCCGACCATCAGCACCACGGCGATGTCCGGCTCCACGAGGCCCGCGAGGCGCGCGATGCTGCCCGGCGCATCCGCACCGAACTCGCTCACGAGGAACCGCGTGTCGTGGGTGATCCGCAGCATCGTCACCGGAGCGCCCACCTCGTTGTTGAACGAGTTGATGGGCGCGACCGTCTCCCCCTCGCCGGAGAGGATGCGCGCCAGGAAGTTCTTGGTCGTCGTCTTGCCGTTCGAGCCCGTGATGCCGACGATCTTGAGATGCCCCTCGGCGCGCACGCGCGCCACGACCTCTCGCGCCAGATCGGCGAGGGCGGCGACAGCGCTCGGAACGACGATCTGCGTGATCTCGTCGTCGACAGGATGCTCGACGATCGCGAGAGCGGCGCCGGCTGCCAGCGCCGCTCCGACGAAGCGGTGGCCGTCGGTCTCGGCACCCGGCTTCGCGACGAAGACGGATCCGGGCGCCATGGTGCGCGAATCGGTGTCGACCACGCCGTCGACGAGGGTCTCGGCCGTCGCGGTACCGGCGAGTCGGAGATCACCCCCGAGGACGGCGGCGATCTCAGCAAGCGACAGGGCGATCATGACGTCTCCAGGCGCGGCGGGGCGCCGTCTATTCGAACTTGGGAAGCAGTGCGTCCATCGGTGTGGAGGACGGCATCACGCGGTAGGTCTTCATGGTCTGGGTCATGGCCTTCTGGAAGGCCGACGCGGTAGCAGCAGACGATGTAACTCTAGTCGGCTCGTCGAGAGTCACCACGACGACGTACTGCGGGTCATCGACCGGAGCGAAGCCCACCATGCTCGTGTAGTACACGCCGGCCTTGTATCCGCCGTTGCCGTCCGGGATCTGTGCGGTACCCGTCTTGCTGGTCACGCGATAGCCGGGAACCTGGATGCGCTCGGCGTTGCCGCCCTGGACGGCGACGTTCTCGAGCATCCGCGTCAGGTCGGCGGCGGTCTCGGGCTTGATGATCTGATCGTGTGCCGGAGCCTCGGGAGCGATCACCTCGCCGTCGGGCGTCGTGCAGGACTCGATCAGCGACAGGCCGATCTTCTCCCCGCCGTTCGCGATGGCCTGGTAGGCCCCGGCGAGCTGCGGGGCCGTGACGGTGAAGTACTGACCGAACGTGGTCGTGTACAGCGACTGGTTGTCCCACTCGCTCGTCGGGTGCAGCAGACCGCCCGCCTCGTCGGGGAAGTCGACAGTCCTCGTGCCGACGCCGAAGCGCTGCAGGTAGTCGTATCGAACATCGGGGCTCACCATGGTGCCGAACTTCGACAGCGCCACGTTCGAGGAGTCGATGAGCGCGCCGGCGAGGGTGTACTGGAACGTCGGGTGCACGAATGCGTCGTTGATCACGGCGCCGTTGTCGAACTTCTCCTTCGACGATGCCGACACCGTGGGGCTCGTCATCGTCACGCCGGCGTTCTCCATGATCGCCGCGGCGGTGACCGCCTTGAACGTGGAGCCGGGCTCGAACGGGTAGGTGAAGAGCTTGCTGCCCCACGTGTCGGACGACGATGCGTCCAGGTCATTGGGGTCCATGGTCGGCCACTCCGCAGCCGCCCGGATCTTGCCGGTGGCGACCTCGACGACCGTCACCGTGCCGCCCTTCGCGCCCTGTGTCTGCGCCTCCTCGGCGATCATCTGCTGCATGTACCACTGCAGGTCGCTGTTGATCGTCAGCTGTACGGCACCGCCGTCGACGGCGTCGACTCTGCTCTCGCTGCCGGGGATGACCACACCGTTCTTGCCCGTGCGGTACGACTCCTCACCGTCCGTCGGTGCGAGGCACTTCTCGTCCATCTTCTCGATGCCGGCCTGCGCGGTACCCGCTCCGTCGAGGAATCCGAGGAGGTTTCCGGCGACCGCGCCGTTCGGGTAGACCCGCACCTCGCGCGGCTTCATCGTGAGGTACGACGAGACCTTGAGATCGCGCAGCTCGATGTACTTCTCGGTGCTGAGCCCCTTCACGAGCGGAAAGTACTGGGAGTCGGGGTTCGCTGCCAGCGCTGCGGCGACGTCGGCGCGGAGCTTCTCGGCGTCCAGCCCCATGATCTCGGCGATGCGGGTAGACGCTTCGGCCCACGGAAGCGCCGGCGGGTTCTTCTCGTCCTCTTCGAGGAGTCGGATCACCTGAGGGCTCAGCTGCGCGTCGTAGACGTTGACGCTCTCGGCAAGCACCGCACCGTCTGCATCGGTGATGGGTCCGCGTTGTCCGGGGATGGCCGTGCCCTTGGAGATGAACTCCAGCGACTGAGCGACGTGCTCGTCTGCCTTGACCACTTGGATGTCCACCAGGCGCACGACGAACGCCGCGAGGATCGACAGGATCACCGCCAGCGCGACGACCGTGCGTCGCCGGGGCGTCCGGGTGGCTCGTGTCGTCATGGACTCTCTCCGTCAGGTCGTGATGGTCGGTGGATCCGGCTAGCGGGTGCTGGGGCTCGGAAGCCCGTCGGTGATGGCCGGCGGCAGCTCCTGGGCTGATTGTCCTGCCGTGCCTTCCGGCGTGGCGTCCGGCGTGGCGTCGTCCTCCGTCGAGGCGTTCACCGGCACGTCGTTCAGCAGGGCGTTGCTCACCGCACCGGCGCCGTTCGGATCGATGGTGGATGCTCCGACCGCGCCTGTTCCCTGGCCGAACACCGCACCGTCGCTGAGTCGCAGGTAGGCCGGCGAGCCGGCGACCACCATGCCGAGCGCGGCAGCTCCGGTCGCGAGAGACTGCGGCGAGCTCAGACCGGTCAGGTCCTCCTGCAGCGCGTTCGTGCGGAGGTCCAGCTCGTGCTGCTCGGACGAGAGACTCGCCAGCGTGAACGAGTCCTGGGTGATCGCGAGCGACAGCCCGATCTGCACGGCTCCGATCGCGAGCGCACCCGCGACGGCGATGAGCGCGTAGGCGAGCTTCGGCTTGCGGCGGACCGGTGTGCCCGTGACGGGCTCGAGGCGGCGACGCGGCGCGCGTGTCGGCGCTTCCGGCAGCGATCGAGGCCGGGGTGCCAGCGCATTCAGGCTCATGAGGTCTCCCGCACCTTCTCTGCCGCACGCAGTCGAACCGGGATCGCTCGGGGGTTCCGGGCGCGCTCGTCGTCATCGGCGAGCTCGGCACCCTTGGTGATGATGCGGAAGCGGGGCGCGTGCTCCGGCAGCTCGACGGGCAGGCCCCGCGGAGTGGTCGATGCGGCGCCTGCAGCGAACGCCTGCTTCACGAGTCGGTCCTCGAGCGACTGGTACGACATCACGACGATGCGCCCGCCGACCGCAAGTGCGTCCATGGCCGAGGGGATCGCGTCGGCGAGCACGTTGAGCTCGGCGTTCACCTCGATGCGCAGGGCCTGGAAGACTCGCTTGGCCGGGTGCCCTGCCCGCTGAGCCGCAGCAGGAGTGGCGGCCTGAAGGATCTCGACGAGTTCTCCCGAACGGGTGATCGGCTGCTTCTCGCGTGCGGCGATGATGAACCGGGCATAGCGGCCGGCCAGCTTCTCCTCGCCGTACCGCTCGAAGATGCGACGGAGGTTTCCCTCGCTGTAGGTCGCGATGACCTCTGCCGCGGTGACGCCCTTCGTCTGATCCATCCGCATGTCCAGCGGGGCATCCTTCGAATAGGCGAAGCCCCGGTCGGCTTCGTCGAGCTGCAGGGACGAGACGCCGAGGTCGAAGAGGATGCCGGCTGCGCCCTGGGCGTGGAGCCCGATCTCGTCGTACACCGTGTGCACGAGCGTGACCCGGTCCTTGAAGCGGGCGAGCCGCTCCCCCGCGATGCGCAGCGCGTCGGTGTCACGGTCGAGACCCACCAGACGGATGTTCGGGAAGCGCTCGAGCAGAGCCTCGGAGTGACCTCCCATGCCGAGAGTGGCATCGACGAGCACCGCTCCGTCGGCCTGCAGGGCGGGAGCGAGCAGCTCGACGCAGCGATCGAGCAGTACGGGGGTGTGGATGTCGCGGAGGTTCATGATCTTTCTCGGGTGACCTCTGTGTGTCGGAGACCAGGGCCCTGATCCCCCTCCGCTTCTCGACCCGGCACCGGGGAAGTGTGTCGGGGCAGGAGCGGCGGGGCATCACAGCCGTGGTCAGAACAGTCCCGGAATCACCTCCTGCTCGAGATCGGAGTAGGTCTCCTCGCCGGCTGCGAGGTAGGAGTTCCAGCTCTCGGCATCCCAGATCTCGGCGTGGGCGCCGACACCGGTGACGATGAGTTCCTTCTGCAGGCCCGCGTACTGACGAAGGTGCACGGGGATGGTGATGCGGTTCTGGCTGTCTGGCATCTCCGCACTCGCACCGGAGAGGAACAGGCGCATGAAGTCACGTGCCTGCTTGTTCGCGAGCGGCGCCTGACGGATCCGCTCGTGCATCGCCTCGAATTCGGCCGTGCTGAAGACGTAGAGGCAGCGTTCCTGCCCTCGTGTGACGACGATGCCGCCACCGAGGTCTTCGCGGAACTTCGCGGGAAGGATGACCCGTCCCTTGTCGTCCAACTTCGGAGAATGCGTTCCCAGCAACATCAGCCATCACCCCCTCTGCGTCCGGCCAACTCGAGGTGCGCCCCACTTTACTCCACTTTCCTCCACAAACCTACGGTCAATCCACGGCTTGAAGGCCTGAGCGGGTGCAGGCACGCCGAAGATCCGCGTGATTACGCGGTCGAGAGAGGTGGAGGACGGGTGGAGGGAGGTGGAGCACCAGGTGCGGACAGAGCTCGCTCGGAGCGCATCGCCCGCCCTCACCCTGCATCGGGCCGGAAAACGACGAAGGCCCGGATGCTCAGAGCATCCGGGCCTTCGAGGAAGAAGAGATGTGGGTCACTGACCGTCTTGGCGGCGATCCCAGCGGTCGTTCATGCGATCCATGAAGGATGCCGAGCTCTTCTGCTTGGGCGCCCGCTCACGGGGGACTGCAGAGAGTGGACGACGAACGGGAGTGACGGCGAGCATGACGCCGCCAAGCATCGCGGCGAACCCGATGACGCCGACCACGACACCCCAGACATCGCCGAGCACGACACCGACGATCAGTCCACCGACACCCGCGAGGAGCAGCAAGGCTCCGTACACGAGATTGCGGTAGCTGAGTGCGCGGTCACCTGACGGCGCACTCACGACATCGGCGTCGTTGTGGAGGAGATGGCGTTCCATCTCGTCGAGCAGACGCTGCTCCTGTTCGGAGAGTGGCATTTCGTCCCCCTCGGGTATCGTCCATCCATTCTACGCGCGGTATGTCGGTCGGGGCTAGCCGCACGGCCCCCGTTTGGCTTTACGTATGCTGGGAGTCGTGCCGTCCCCCACACTCGTCTCCGACGCCGTCGCCGCCCGCCTGCGGCTCTTCCTCGACCGGATGAGGGAGGAGTCGATCGACTACGGGCCGGACGCCATGGGCCTGCTCGACTCGGCGGCCGACACCCTCGTCGGAGGCAAGCGCCTGCGCGCCCGCTTCTGCCATGCCGGATGGCAGGCGGTCGCCCGCTTCAGGGATCGGCATGCCCAGCAGCCGACCGCTCTCTGGGACGTCTGCGCGGCTCTGGAGATCTTCCAGTCGGCTGCCCTCGTGCACGACGACCTGATCGACAACTCCGATACGCGCCGTGGTCGTCCCGCGGCGCACCGAGCGCTCGAATCGACGCACCGTGAGGCCGGGTGGGTCGGTGACGCGGCGGCGTTCGGCCGATCTTCGGCGATCCTCCTCGGCGACCTGCTCGTGGCCTGGAGCGACGATCTGCTCGAGGATGCGATCGATCCGCTGCCCCACGCCGCAGCCGTGCGCCGTGAATACGGTCGCATGCGCCGAGACGTCACAGTGGGTCAGTTCCTCGACATCGCCGAGGAGTCCGCCTGGAGCGTGCACGCGACCGACTCCCATGTCGAGCGCGCTCTCCGCGTCATCTCGCTGAAGTCCGCGCGCTACAGCATCGAGCAGCCCCTGGTCCTCGGCGCGGCGATCGCGGGCGGTGCCGAGGATCAACTCGACGCCCTGCGCCGGTTCGGTCACCCGGTGGGCATGGCGTTCCAGTTGCGCGACGACCTTCTGGGGGTCTACGGGGATGCCGCGGTGACGGGAAAGCCGACAGGCGACGACCTGCGCGAGGGCAAGCGCACGGTTCTGGTCGCGCTCACCAGGGAGACCCTCGACACGTCGGCGCGCAACCTGTTCGATGAGATGCTCGGCGACCCTGACCTCACAGCCGAGCAGGTAGCGTTCCTCCAGGCGACCATCTCGGGTTCCGGGGCGCTCGATCGTGTCGAACGCATGATCGACGTCTTTGCGAAGGATGCCGACCGCGCGCTCTCAGGCGCGCGTCTCGACAACGCGGCTGTGGGCGACCTGCGCGATCTCGCGCGTGCGGCCACCGTCCGGTCAGCCTGAACACGGCTCCAATCAGGCTCGCAGGTCCGATCAGGCTCGCAGGTTCAGGCGAGCGTGCGGGCGACGCGGCGGACCGCACTCTTGTGGCCCGCGAGGAGCGCGTCGATCGGCGAACGACCCAGCTCCTCCTCGGGGGCGAGCAGCCAGTCGATGACCTCGTCGTCGCTGAACCCGGCATCCTGCAGCACGATGATCGTTCCGCGCAGCGAGGACAGCGGCTGGCCGTCGACGATGAACACCGAGGGGACCGCGAAGACGCCGGAGCGACGCGACCCGATCAGGTAGTGCTCGTCGATGAGTCGACGCACACGGCCCAGCGCCTCGTCGAGGACCTCGACGAGATCGGGCATCGTCAGCCACTCGGTGGCGGTGACGCCGGGAGCGGTCACGCTGTTCTCGGACGCGGTCTCGGACTGCGAGGTTTCAGACGGCTTGCTTTCAGACGGAACAGACACGTTGCCACTATCTCATCTCTTCGCGGTCGCCGCATTTCTCGCGGCCCATCGAGTCACTTTCGTCCCATGCGTCACAGTGGTATCTCCCGTCACTTCTGTTGACTTCCGTATACATACGTGTCAGCGTGGGCAGACGCCGAACAAGGGAGACCACCTTGAGAACGCATGCTGTCGCGCGCCGAACGCGCTATCTCCAGCTCGGAGTACCCGCCGCGGTGCTGGGTACCCTGTCTGGCGCGATCGCGGTCGTGCCCGCGTCCGCAGACGCCGTCACGCCGCCCATCGAGCGGCTCCAGTCGAGTGCCACTCAGGTCAAGACGGCTGAGGCGCCCCCCGCTGCATACACCGTGCAGCCCGGCGACACGATCTCGTCGATCGCGAACCGCTTCGGTCTTCGCACGGTCGATGTGCTCACGTGGAACGCTCTCACCTGGCGATCCGTCATCTACCCGGGGCAGACGCTGTCGCTCTCCGGGGCATCCGCGCCCGTGGCTCCCGCCGCTCCCCCGGCTCAGGCTCCCGCGACGGCGACCCATGTGGTCGCCGCGGGCGACACGGTGTTCGGCATCGCGCAACGGTACGGCACGAGCGTCGACGCCGTGCTGGCGGCGAACGGGCTCACCCGCGCATCCGTCATCTACCCCGGTCAGCAGCTCGCGCTCTCGGGAACGCCTGCGCCTGCGGCCGTCGCCCCCGCGGCCCCCGCATCCGCCCCCGTAGCCACGGGCGGACAGACGCATGCGGTCGTCGCGGGCGACACGCTCTTCGGTATCGCCCAGCGATACGGCACGTCCGTGGCGCAGCTCTACGCGATGAACGGTCTGAGTTCGGGCTCGATCATCTATCCCGGGCAGAGCATCGTCGTCGCCGCAGCCGCCGCGGTCGCCGCACCGGCACCGGCGCCCGCCGCTGCGACCGCGCCACCCGGCCAGCTGTTCGCGAATCTCGACGCGGAGCAGGCCGCGAACGCCCACCTGATCATCAGCGTCGGGCGGAATCTCGGAGTCTCCGATCGCGGGATCGCCATCGCCCTCGCGACCGCGATGGTCGAATCCAGCCTGCGGAACCTCTCATGGGGAGACCGCGATTCGCTGGGACTGTTCCAGCAACGACCGAGCATGGGCTGGGGAACACCGGAGCAGGCGATCGACGCCGACCGAAGCACCCGCGTGTTCTTCGGCGGCGCATCGGACCCCAACGGGCAGGGCTCCCGGGGTCTCCTCGACATCACCGGCTGGGAGGGCATGCGATTCACGGATGCCGCGCAGGCGGTGCAGATCTCGGCCTATCCTGAGCGCTACGGCCAGTGGGAGACCCAGGCATACCAGTGGCTCGGCCTTCACGGGTGACCCTCTTCCGGGCAAACCCGCAGGGTCCAGGGGCGAGCCGCTCCCCAAGCTTTCAGGCAGTTCTCCATAGAATCTTGACGTGACGACCAATCAGCAGGCCGACCCCCTCATCGGGCGGCTTGTCGACGGTCGGTATCGGGTACGCGCCCGCATCGCACGCGGCGGCATGGCCACCGTGTACGTGGCCACGGATCTCCGGCTCGAGCGACGCATCGCCCTGAAGGTCATGCACGCGCACCTGAGCGACGACTCGGCCTTCCAGAGTCGTTTCATCCAGGAAGCCCGTGCGGCCGCTCGACTGGCCGACCCGCACGTCGTGAACGTGTTCGACCAGGGTCAGGACGGCGAACTCGCCTACCTGGTGATGGAGTACCTCCCGGGTATCACGCTGCGCGAACTCCTGCGCGAGCAGAAGCGCCTCACGATCCCCCAGACCATCACGATCATGGATGCTGTGCTCGCCGGACTCTCCGCCGCGCATCGCGCCGGGATCGTCCACCGCGACGTCAAGCCCGAGAACGTGCTGCTCGCCGAGGACGGACGCATCAAGATCGGCGACTTCGGGCTCGCGCGCGCGACGACCGCGAACACCGCCACCGGACAGCAGCTTCTCGGGACGATCGCCTACCTCGCCCCCGAACTCGTGACCCGCGGCACCGCGGATGCCCGCAGCGACATCTACGCACTCGGCATCATGCTCTACGAGATGCTCGTCGGCGAGCAGCCCTACAAGGGCGAGCAGCCCATGCAGATCGCCTTCCAGCATGCGACCGAATCCGTGCCGCGCCCGAGTGTGCGCAACCCCGGGGTTCCCGAGCAGCTCGACGAGCTCGTGCTGTGGGCGACCGAGAAGTCGCCGGACGAACGCCCGGACGACGCCGGGCAGATGCTCGAGCGTCTGCGCGAGATCGAGCGAGGCCTCGGCATAGCCCCCGCTGTCGCTGCGGCGACCACCTCGCAGCGCTCTCAGGCCGATTCGGCCGACCTTACGAAGGTCATGCCGAGCACGATGGTGATCGCCGACCCGACGGCTCCGGTTCCGGAAGCCGTCGACAACGCGACCCTCCTGCGTCGCCGATCGTCGAGACGTCGCGCACGCGGAGCGTTCCTGCTGACCTTCGTCCTGCTCCTCGCCACCGTCGCCGGCGGCGTCGGCTGGTGGTTCGGCTCCGGGCCGGGCTCCCTCGTGGCTGTGCCGGGGGTGGCGGGGCTCTCGTACGAGGCCGCGGCCGACGCGCTGACCGCCGAAGGATTCGTTCCTGTCCGTGGCGAGGAGAACTCCATCGATGTGGCGCGAGATCAGGCGATCCGCACCGATCCCGATGAAGGCGAGCGACTCGACAAGGGCACCGAGGTCACTGTCTACATCTCCGTCGGCCCCGCTTCGCATACGGCGGAGGCTCTCAACGGCAAGACCGAGCAGGAGGCCCGTGACTACCTGTCGGGCATCAAGGTCAACACGACCGAGACGTCTCTGGTGCTGTTCTCCGATGCCGATGCCGGGCGGGTGATCAACGCCTTCGTCACCCCGCGCGACGGCGGCGAGGTCTATCCCTGCGCCGAGGGCTGCGAGCTGCTCGAAGACGACACGGTCGAGCTCTATGTCTCGGCTGGAGCCTTCCCCGACGTGTCCGGGATGTCGGTCGACCAGGCGACGAACACCCTCACCGAGAAGCAGCTCCTGGTCGCGGGCGACGTCCAGTCCGTCTTCAGCGAGTCGGTCGCGAAGGACCTCGTGATCGGAGTCGCCGATCGCGCCGAAGAGGGCAACTGGCGCCCCGGCGACACTGTCCAGCTCATCGTCTCGAAGGGGCCGGAGCTGTTCCCGGTTCCGGACGTCTCGGGCAAGACCCTCGTCGAAGCCAAGGGCATTCTCGAGAACGCCGGCTTCACCTCCAGCTACGCCGCATGGGGCGACCTCCCCGGATTCGCCGACCTGGCACGCGTCACCGCCCAAGATCCAGGAGCCGACAAGCAGCTCCCCCGCGGCGGCAACGTCAAGCTCTCGATCCAGCTCAGCGGCTGATCCGGGTCGCGCGAGCGACCCCGGAACCACGAACCGCCCTCCCCGAGATCGGGAAGGGCGGTTCGTCTTTTCAGTTATGCGGGATCAGCGCTTCTCGAGCTCTTCAGCCACGAGGAAGGCCAGTTCCAGCGACTGCATGTGGTTCAGACGCGGGTCGCAGAGGCTCTCGTAGCGAGTCGCGAGCGCTGCCTCGTCGATGTGCTCGGATCCGCCGAGGCACTCCGTGACGTCGTCACCGGTGAGCTCGACGTGGATGCCCCCGGGGAACGTGCCCGCGGCGCGGTGCGCCTCGAAGAAGCCGCGCACCTCGTCGACGACGTCGTCGAAGCGACGCGTCTTGTACCCCGTGGGAGTCGTGATGCCGTTGCCGTGCATCGGGTCGGTGACCCACAGCGGCTGCGCGCCCGAGTCGCGGACGGCCTCGAGCAGCGGTGGCAGAGCATCGCGGATCTTGCCCGCTCCCATGCGCGTGATGAAGGTCAGTCGTCCGGGCTCACGGTTCGGGTCGAGCTTGTCGATCAGAGCCAGAGCCGTCTCGGGCGTCGTCGTCGGGCCGAGCTTGACGCCGATGGGGTTGCGGATCTTCGAGAAGTAGTCGATGTGCGCGCCGTCGAGCTCGCGCGTGCGCTCACCGATCCACAGGAAGTGCGCCGAGGTGTTGAACGGCGTGTCCGTGCGGGAGTCGATGCGGGTCATCGGGCGCTCGTAGTCCATCAGCAGACCCTCGTGGCCTGTGAAGAACTCCACGCGGGTGAGCTCGTCGAAGTCGGCGCCGGCCGCCTCCATGAACTTGATGGCCCGATCGATCTCGGCAGCCATGCGCTCGTAGCGCTGGTTCGCCGGGTTCTGGGCGAAGCCCTTGTTCCAGGAGTGCACCTCGCGGAGGTCGGCGAAGCCACCCTGCGTGAAGGCACGGATGAGGTTCAGCGTCGAGGCGGCGGTGTGGTAGCCCTGGAGCAGTCGGGCCGGATCCGGACGACGCGATCCTTCGGTGAAGTCGTAGCCGTTGACGATGTCGCCGCGGTATGCGGGCAGAGTGACGTCGCCTCTGGTCTCGGTGTCGCTCGATCGCGGCTTGGCGAACTGCCCCGCCATACGCCCCATCTTCACGACCGGCATCGATGCCCCATAGGTCAGCACGACAGCCATCTGCAGAACGGTCTTGATCCGGTTGCGGATCTGATCGGCGGTCGCTCCGGCGAAGGTCTCGGCGCAGTCACCGCCCTGGAGCAGGAAGGCCTGTCCGGATGCCGCGCGTGCGAGACGGTCGCGCAGGTTGTCGACCTCGCCGGCGAACACCAGGGGCGGAAGCGTCGAGATCTGTGCGGAGACCTCGGCTACGCGAGCGGCGTCGTGCCACTGAGGCTGCTGCTTGATCGGGAGCGAACGCCACGCATCAAGCGCGTCGATGTGGTGCTGGAGCATGACTCCAGCCTAGTGCTCGGCGCGAACCCGGGATGCCTCAGGGGCGCCGTGTGACGCGCGCCGGGAGACGGTCCTTCACGGTCGAGGCGTAGACGTCGTCGTACTGCTGCTCCCCCAGTCGCTGGAGCGCGACCATGATCTCGTCCGTGACCGACCGCAGGATGTAGCGGTCGTTCTCCATACCCGCGTAACGCGAGAAATCCAGGGGTTCGCCCACGACGATCCCCACGCGTGTGACCCGTGGCACCCTCTGACCGATCGGCATCGCGGTGTCGGTGTCGACCATGATCACCGGGATGACCGGGACCTTCGCTTCCATCGCCATCCGGGCGATGCCGGTGCGGCCTCGATAGAGCCGTCCGTCCGGGCTGCGGGTGCCCTCCGGGTAGATGCCGAGCAGGTCACCTCTCCCGAGCACCTGGAGCCCGGTGTTCAGCGACGCCTCGGAAGCCTTACCTCCCGAGCGGTCGATCGGGATCTGGCCGGTGGCCTTCATGAAGAACTTCGTGGCCCACCCTTTGATCCCCCGCCCGGTGAAGTAGTCGCTCTTCGCGAGGAACGACATGGGGCGATCGATCATGAGCGGCAGGAAGATCGAGTCCGCGAACGAGAGGTGGTTGCTGGCGAGGATCGCCGCGCCGCTCGCCGGGATGTTCGCACGCCCGACCACCCACGGTCGGAAGACGGCCTTGACGACGGGTCCGATCGCGACGTACTTCATGAGCCAGTAGAACATCGAGGTGAAGTCTAGCGCCGTGATGACGAACCGCCAGCGCCCGCTTCCGATCGACCGCGAAAGGCGACTCAGTCTCATCAGATGTGCGACCCGGTGCCATGCCCTAGACTCGTGTGCAACCCAGTGCCCGACCGGTACCGAAGGAGCTGCCGTGGTCCAGTTTGAAGTCCCCGCCGTCGTCCCCGCCGATCCCGAAGCGAACATCGCCGACCTCCTGGCCAAGCGCGTCGAGGCGACTCCGGATCGCCCCCTGTTCGCCGTCCCAGACGGGGACGGCTGGCGCGACATCTCCGCCGCCGACTTCCAGACCGCGGTCATCGCTCTCGCGAAGGGTTTCGTCGCCGCCGGCATCCAGCCCGGCGAGAAGGTGGGCTTCCTCGCCCGCACCACCTACGAGTGGACGCTCGTCGATTTCGCGCTCTTCTACGCGGGTGCCGTGATGGTCCCGATCTACGAGACCAGCTCGCCGTCGCAGATCCAGTGGATCCTCGAGGATTCGGGCGCGATCGCCGTCATGGTCGAATCCCCCGAGCACTTCGCCCGACTCGACGAGGTCCGTGGCGACCTGCCGCTGCTCCGCGAGGTGTGGCAGCTTCACCTCGGCGCCATCGACGCGCTCACGGCGCAGGGGGCTTCCGTGCCGGACGCCGAGATCGAGCGCCTCCGCAACATCGCCGTCGGCTCCGACATCGCCACCCTCATCTACACGTCCGGGTCCACCGGTCGCCCCAAGGGCTGCGTGCTCACGCACAGCAACTTCGTCGAGCTCTCCCGCAACTCCGCCAAGGCGCTGGATGCAGTCGTCCAGACACCCGGTTCCTCGACGCTGCTGTTCATCACGACCGCGCACGTCTTCGCGCGCTTCATCTCGATCCTCAACATCCACGCGGGCGTCCGCACCGGGCATCAGCCCGACACGCGCCAACTGCTGCCGGCGCTCGGCTCCTTCAAGCCGACCTTCCTCCTCGCCGTGCCGCGCGTGTTCGAGAAGGTCTACAACTCGGCGGAACAGAAGGCAGAGGCCGGAGGCAAGGGCAAGATCTTCCGCGCGGCGGCCGACGTCGCCATCCAGCACTCCAAGCTGGTCGAAGAGGGAAAGAGCGTCCCGTTCGGGACCCGGCTCAAGTTCGCGCTGTTCAACAAGCTGGTCTACAGCAAGCTGCGCGAGGCGATGGGCGGCCGGATCGTCTACGCCGTCTCGGGCTCAGCTCCGCTCGGCGCGCGACTCGGTCACTTCTTCCACAGCCTCGGAGTCGTGATCCTCGAGGGCTACGGCCTCACCGAGACCACGGCCCCCGCGACCGTGAACCTCGCCGACAAGTCGAAGATCGGCACCGTCGGCCCCGCTCTTCCCGGCGTCGGGGTACGGCTCGCCGACGACGGCGAGATCGAAGTGCGGGGTATCAACGTGTTCAAGGAGTACTGGAACAACCCCGAGGCCACTGCGGAGGCGTTCAGCGAAGGCGGCTGGTTCCACACCGGCGACATCGGCAGCTTCGACTCCGAGGGCTTCCTCACGATCACCGGTCGCAAGAAGGAGATCATCGTCACGGCGGGCGGCAAGAACGTCGCACCGGCCGCTCTCGAAGACCCGATCCGCGCGAACCCGATCATCGGGCAGGTCGTCGTGGTCGGCGACCAGCGGCCGTTCATCTCGGCGCTCGTCACGCTCGACTCCGAGATGCTGCCGACGTGGCTCGCGAATGCCGGACTCGACAAGGACATGTCCCTCGCGGTCGCGGCGAAGAACGATGCGGTGCGCGCCGAGATCCAGAAGGCGGTGGATGCCGCCAACGCCCGTGTGTCCCGTGCCGAGTCGATCCGCAAGTTCACGATCCTCGACAGCGAATGGACCGAGGCGTCTGGACACCTGACGCCTAAGCTCTCGATCAAGCGGGCCGTGATCATGAGCGACTTCGCCGACGAGATCGCCGCCATCTACGACGAGCCCGTTTCTACGACGAACGTCGCCATCGGCGGCTGAGACGACCCGAGCATATGAGAAGGGCCCCGCTTCGGCGGGGCCCTTCTCATATTCACCGACCGGTCAGAACCAGTCGCTCTCGCGCACCTCGCGCATCGCGCGCTTGCGCGTCTCGGCATCCAGTCGCGTGAGGTACAGCTTGCCGTCGAGGTGATCCGTCTCGTGCTGGAGCGCCTGTGCCAGGAGACCTCCGCCTTCGAGCACCACCGGTTCGCCGTCGAGGTCGATCCCCTCGACCCGGGCCCACGGATGACGCATCGCATCGTGCCAGAGCCCGGGGACGGACAGACATCCCTCACCCGTCGGCACGGGCTCTCCGCGCACCTCGGTCAGGACCGGATTGAGCACATAGCCGATGTCACCGTCGATGTTGTAGCTGAATGCCCGGACGGCGACACCGATCTGGGGGGCGGCGACGCCTGCGCGCCCCGGAACCTCCACGGTGTCGACCAGATCCGTCACCAGGGCGCGCACGCCGTCATCGATGTCGTCGATCGGGCTGCACACGGTACGAAGCACGGGGTCTCCGAAGACCCGGATCTCGCGAACCGCCATCAGGCGCCCTTCGCCCGGATGCCCTCGACGAGCAGCGCGGCGAGCTCGCGCGCGGCCACCCTCGTCTCGGGCTGAAGGTTCGCGAATACGATGGTTCCGCCGCCGGCGATCTGAGCGTCGTAGGGCATCCGCACCACGTTCTTGGCGCGCGTACGGAAGTGCGCCTCGAGTTCGTTGAGGCGCACGAGCGGCGCCCCGGGCGTCGACTGGTTCAGCACCACGACCGCATCGCGCGCCTGCTCGGCATAGCCGTTGCTCTCGAGCCAGGTGAGGGTCTCGGACGCGAGCCGCGCCTCGTCGACGCTGAGCCCCGACACGATCACAAGCTGATCGGCGAGGTCGAGTGTGGCAGACATCACCGAATGGACGATGCCCGTCCCCGTGTCCGTCAGGACCAGCGAGTAGTAGTGGGCAGCGACGCCGGCGACGTCCCGGTAGTCGCGGTCGCTGAATGCCTCGGCGATGCGGGGGTCGGAATCGGAGGCGAGCACGTCGAGTCGGGTCGCATCACGAGCGACGATCGCGGAGATGTCGTGATAGCCCCGCACCTCGTCGTGGATGCGCACGAGATCGCGCACGGTCTTGTTGTGATGAGGGCGCACGACGCGCTCGGCGAGTGTGCCGCGATCGGGATTCGCGTCGACGGCGATGACTCGATCATCACGTGCATCCGCGAGTGCCATGCCGAGCAGCGCTGTGATCGTCGTCTTTCCGACGCCGCCCTTGCGCGACAGCACGGGAATGAATCGAGCACCGCCGACGATCGGAGCGGCGATCCTCGCGCTCAGCGCCTTGCGCTGACGCGCGCGCTTTCCGTCGCCGATGTTGATCCGGCGACCGGAGATCGTATAGAGGAAGTGGCTCCACGCGCCTTCCGGCTCCGGCTTGGTGAGTCGGTGCGGATCGAGCAGCCGATCCGCCGTGAGGAGGTCAGCGCTCTCACGCGACGAGTCGCCGAAGTCGTCCAGTCGCTTCGACGCGAGCTGCACCTCCGCGCGCCCGGCACGGGTGGTCTGTGCGGGGGCCGACGCCTTCTTGGGTTGTTCCACTGGCTGACTCTCCTTCTTGGCGAGTGATGCCGCGGCCGCCGATCGGCGCGGGCCGCGCCCGGCGTCGAGGTCGGCGCGCGCCCTCGCGATGAATGCCGCGGCAGCCGCGGCCTCTTGGGCAACCACGTCAGTGCCCGTGGAGTCAGCGGCGGCAGTCGCCTCGACCGGCGTCGATGCGGGCGAATCGCGCACGGTCGCGCGCTCACGAGTGATCCGGGGTTCGGGCTCGGGCTCAGGCTCAGGCTCAGGCTCAGGCTCAGGCTCAGGCTCAGGCTCGGGTGCAGTCTCTGACTCCGTCTCCTTCGCGGGAGCGGGCTCGGCCAGGGAATCGACAGCAGGATCGGCCTCGGAGATGTCCGAGGCCGACTCAGCCTCGAGATGCGCCTCGCGTGCGACATCGGACGACGGTACGATCGCGACGTCGTCAGCGGGCTCGATCTCCGGCTCAGGCTCAGGCTCGAGCTCGGGCTCGGGCTCGGGCTCGAGCTCGAGCCCGATCTCGGGCTCAGGCTCAGGCTCAGGCTCAGGCTCAGGCTCAGGCTCAGGCTCAGGCTCAGGCTCAGGCTCAGGCTCAGGCTCAGGCTCAGGCTCAGGCTCAGGCTCAGGCTCAGGCTCGATGTCGTCGTCAACGTCGACGTCGACGTTCGGCACAGCCGCCGTGTCTGCTTCAGGCTCGGCCGGGCGACCGGGTCGAGCAGCAACAGCTGGCTCGTCCTCAGCATCAGCATCAGCATCAGCATCAGCATCAGCACCTGTCTCCGCACCCGCAGGTTCCGCGGGAAGCTCGATGATCATCGGAGCAGATCCCAGCACCGGTGGAGATACCTCGGCCGCCTCGATCTCGGCTGCGGCCTTCGCAGCGGCCACGGGCTCGTCGATGATCAGATCAGCGACGACCTCGCCGTCGACGACGCTGTCGTCTTCGAGGTCGTCATCGTCGTCCTTCGGGAGGATGACGCTCACCTGAGCGGTGTTGCCGAGGATGCCGATGCCCGAGGTGTCCAGGGATGCGGCGTCGTCGAGCACCCCTCTGGACTCCTCGTCCGGCGTTTCTGCCACGTTCTTCGGGGTCACGTTGTCGCTCCAAGCTTGTGCGGGCCTCGGGTGCGCTGCGTCGAGCGCGGCCTCGCCCGCACAAGATTAGTGCGCCGGGCTGATGACGACCAAAAGATCTCCTGCTTCGACCTGCTGCGTCGTCCCGATGGCGAGGCGTTCGATCACGCCGTCGACGGAGGCGGTGATGGCCGCTTCCATCTTCATCGCCTCGATGGATGCGACCGGTTCGCCGGCCCGCACCGCGGTGCCGACCTCCACCTTGAGCGTCACGACGCCGGAGAACGGCGCGGCCACGTGCCCCGCGACCGAGGTGTCTGCTTTCTCGATCTCGTGTGTGTCGACGGCCACCGCCCTGTCCCTCACGAAAACCGGTCGCAGCTGACCGTTGAGGGTGGTCATCACTGTGCGCATGCCCTTGTCGTCCGCGTCGCCGATGGCCTCGAGGCCGACGAACAGCTGCACTCCGCGGTCGATCTCGACCAGGTGCTCCTGCCCCTGCACGAGTCCGTAGAGGTAGTCGCTGGTGTCGAGCACCGAGAGATCGCCGAACTGCTCCCTCATCTGAGTGAATTCGCGCATCGGAGCCGGGAACAGCAGGGTGTTCAGACGAGAGCGACGGCTTTCACTGTCACCCGCGAGCGCCGCTTCGTCGTCCGCCGAGATCTCGGTGAGTCCGGTGCGCACCGACCGACCGGCCAGCACCTTGGTGCGGAAGGGCTCCGGCCAGCCGCCGGGGAGGTCTCCGAGCTCGCCGGCCATGAATCCGACGACGGAATCCGGCACGTCGTACTTCTCGGGGTTCGCCTCGAAGTCTGCGGGGTCGGCTTTGACCGCCGCGAGGTGCAGCGCCAGGTCCCCGACGACCTTCGACGACGGCGTCACCTTGGGAACACGTCCGAGGATGCGGTCCGCGGCGGCGTACATGTCCTCGATGAGCTCGAAGTCGTCTGCGAGGCCCAGCGCCTTCGCCTGCTGCCGGAGGTTGGAGAGCTGGCCGCCCGGGATCTCGTGGCGGTAGACACGCCCCGTGGGTCCGGGCAGGCCGGACTCGAACGGCGCGTAGACCCGGCGGACGGCCTCCCAGTAAGGTTCGAGATCCGAGACGCTGCCGAGATCGATGCCGCTGTCGCGGTCTGTGTGCGCGAGCGCGGCGACGAGCGACGAGAGCGACGGCTGGCTCGTCGTGCCGGAGAGCGGTGCGGATGCCGCATCCACCGCATCCACGCCCGCGGCGCTGGCGGCCAGAAGAGTCGCGAGCTGTCCGCCAGGGGTGTCGTGCGTGTGGAGGTGGACGGGAAGGTCGAACCGCTCGCGCAGGGCCGTGACGAGCTTCGCGGCCGCGGCGGGGCGCAGCAGCCCTGCCATGTCCTTGATGGCGATGATGTGGGCGCCGGCCGCGACGATCTGCTCGGCGAGGCGCAGGTAGTAGTCGAGCGTGTAGAGGTCCTCGGCCGGGTTGAGCAGGTCGCCCGTGTAGCAGAGCGCCACCTCGGCGACCGCCGTACCGGTGTTGCGGACGGCCTCGATCGCCGGGCGCATCTGCTCGACGTCGTTCAGCGCGTCGAAGATCCGGAAGATGTCGACGCCGCTGGCTGCCGCCTCCTGCACGAATGCCTCCGTCACGGCTGTCGGGTACGGCGTGTACCCCACAGTGTTGCGTCCCCGGAGCAGCATCTGGATCGCGATGTTCGGCAGTGCCGCGCGGAGCTTGTCGAGGCGCTCCCACGGGTCTTCCCCGAGGAACCGCAGCGCGACATCGTAGGTTGCTCCGCCCCAGGCCTCGACCGAGAGCAGTCCGGGCGTCATCCTGGCGATGTGCGGGGCGACGGCGACGAGGTCCCGCGTGCGCACTCGTGTGGCGAGCAGCGACTGGTGCGCATCCCGGAACGTCGTGTCGGTGATGGCGAGAGCGCTCTGCTCGCGCAGGCTTCTCGCGAATCCCTCGGGGCCGAGTTCGAGGAGCCGCTGGCGCGACCCCGCGGCCGGCTCGACCGAGAGGTCGATCGCCGGCAGCTTGGTCCGCGGGTCGAGCGGCCCCGGGTGCGTGCCATGCGGCTTGTTGACCGTGACATCGACCAGCCAGCTGAGGATCCTCGTGCCGCGGTCCTTCGACTCGCGACCTCGGAGCAGATCGGGGCGCTCGTCGATGAACGAGGTGCTCACATCGCCGGCGATGAACGCGTCATCGTCCAGCAGCGCCTGCAGGAAGGGGATGTTCGTCGAGACGCCGCGGATGCGGAACTCCGCCAGCGCACGCCGCGCACGGGCGACGGCCGCCGGGAAGTCGCGACCGCGACAGGTCAGCTTCGCCAGCATCGAGTCGAAGTGCGGGCTGATCTGCGCGCCCTGGTGGACGGTGCCGCCGTCGAGGCGGATTCCGGCTCCACCGGGCGAGCGGTAGGTCGTGATCTTCCCTGTGTCGGGTCGGAACCCCTGCGTAGGGTCCTCGGTCGTGATGCGGCATTGCAGAGCAGCGCCCCGCACGTGCAGGTTCTTCTGTTCGAGTCCCAGCTCGGCGAGCGTCTGACCGGCGGCGATGCGCATCTGGCTCTGCACGAGGTCGACGTCGGTGACCTCTTCCGTGACCGTGTGCTCGACCTGGATGCGTGGATTCATCTCGATGAAGACGACCTCGCCGGTGCGCTCCCCCGCCGTCTCCAGAAGGAACTCCACAGTCCCGGCATTCTCATATCCGATCGAGCGGGCGAATGCGACGGCGTAGCCGTGCAGTGCCGTGCGGATGCTGTCGTCGAGGTTCGGGGCCGGTGCGATCTCGACCACCTTCTGGTGGCGACGCTGCACCGAGCAGTCGCGCTCGAACAGATGGACGGTCTCACCGGACTTGTCGGCGAGGATCTGCACCTCGATGTGGCGAGGACGCAGCACGGCCTGCTCGAGGAACATCCGCGGATCCCCGAAGGCGCTCTCGGCCTCGCGCATCGCCTCGGCGAGTGCGGGGGCGAGCTCCGCGGCCGACTCGACCCGACGCATGCCGCGGCCGCCACCGCCGGCGACGGCCTTTGCGAACAGAGGGAACCCGATCTCTGCCGCCTGAGCCACGAGCGCCTCGACGTCGTCGGATGCCTCGGTCGACCGGAGCACGGGGACACCGGCCTCGATCGCATGGCGTTTGGCCTCGACCTTGTTTCCCGCCATCTCGAGCACCTTCGCCGGCGGGCCGATGAAGGTGATGCCGTTCGCGGCTGCCTTCTCCGCCAGCTCCGGGTTCTCTGAGAGGAACCCGTAACCCGGGTAGATCGCGTCCGCCCCCGCATCCTTCGCGACGCGGATGATCTCGTCGACATCGAGGTACGCGCGGACCGGATGGCCCCGCTCGCCGATCTCGTACGCCTCATCGGCCTTGAGCCGATGGACCGACCCGCGGTCTTCATGAGGGAAGACGGCGACGGTCCTGGCTCCGACCTCGAATGCCGCGCGGAAGGCACGGATCGCGATCTCGCCGCGGTTCGCCACAAGGATCTTCTGGAACATGCACACCTCTGGGGGCTCGATGCACGCCTGAATCGTCGCGCACGGGGCGGGGCTGAGTGTGCACCCAGCCTAGGGGAAGGTAACGTGGTGTTCGTGCACGTACTCAGCGTCAGCTCTCTCAAGGGAGGCGTCGGCAAGACGACCGTGACCCTCGGCTTGGCCTCAGCGGCCTTCGCCCGTGGTGTCCGAACGCTCGTCGTCGACCTCGACCCGCAGTCAGATGTGTCCACCGGGATGGACATCCAGGTGGCAGGTCGGCTCAACATCGCCGATGTCCTGGCGAACCCGAAGGAGAAGGTCGTCCGTCAGGCGATCACCTCCAGCGGCTGGGCGAAGGTGCACCCCGGGACCATCGACGTGCTGATCGGAAGCCCCTCCGCGATCAACTTCGACGGACCGCACCCGAGCGTGCGCGACGTCTGGAAGCTGGAAGAGGCGCTGGCTGCCGTCGAGGCGGACTACGACCTGGTGCTCATCGACTGCGCGCCGTCGCTGAACGCCCTCACCCGCACGGCCTGGGCCGCGAGCGACCGCGTGATGGTCGTCACCGAGCCCGGCCTCTTCTCCGTCGCCGCCGCCGACCGTGCTCTCCGCGCGATCGAGGAGATCCGTCGAGGCCTCTCCCCCCGCCTTCAGCCGCTCGGCATCGTGGTCAACCGCGTCCGCCCTCAGTCGATCGAGCACCAGTTCCGCATCAAGGAGCTGCGCGACATGTTCGGTCCGCTCGTCCTCTCCCCTCAGCTGCCCGAGCGCACGTCGCTGCAGCAGGCACAGGGTGCGGCCAAGCCGCTCCACATCTGGCCGGGCGACTCGGCTCAGGAGCTGGCCTCGGACTTCGACCAGCTGCTCGACCGGATCATCCGCACGGGGCGCATCCAGGTCGCGGAATCGGGCGCTCAGGCCTGACCGACCGCAGACAGCAGAAACGGCCATCCTCTGACGAGGATGGCCGTTTCTTCGTCTGTGCGCGGCTCGGGGCCGCGGATGCTCAGGCGGATCGCTTGGTGCGGCGCGCCGACAGCTCGTCGACCGGGTCCGGTGCCGTCGCATCGAACGCGACCAGCGTGGACTCCACTTCGCGGAGCACCTTGCCGACGGCGATGCCGAATACTCCCTGTCCGCGGCTGACCAGGTCGATGACCTCGTCGTTCGACGTGCAGAGGTAGACGGATGCGCCGTCGCTCATGAGGGTCGTTCCCGCGAGATCGCGGATGCCCGCGCGGCGGAGCTCGTCGACGGCGGTACGGATCTGCTGCAGAGAGATGCCGGTGTCGAGCAGGCTCTTCACGAGCTTGAGCACGAGGATGTCGCGGAAGCCGTAAAGGCGCTGAGAGCCGGAGCCGCTCGCGCCGCGAACGGTGGGCTCGACCAGCTCGGTGCGCGCCCAGTAGTCCAGTTGACGGTAGGTGATGCCCGCTGCACGAGCAGCGACGGCACCGCGATAGCCGACCTCGTCGTCCATGGCCGGCAGGCCGTCGGTGAAGAGGAGTTCGGGTACGAACCGCGGGTCGCCTGCACGCTCATCCGCATTCATCTGAAATCCTCCCTGGAGCCGTTACCTCCACGCTAGAGCAGCCCTCCGGCACCGGCAATGACATCCGTACGACACCGAAGGTGTGTCGCAATCAGTTCGTTACGAAAGCAACCGCGCGATCGCGTCTTTGACGAAGAGCGAACGCACCTCGTCGATCTTCGCGGCAAGATTGGGCGCCATGTCGCTCGCCTTCGCACGCGACGCGGCATCGGTGCGGCGCAGCAGCGACGACAGGGCCGATTCGATCAGCGCCACCTCGCGCTCGGCGCCCTGTCGCAGTGAGCGGAGGTGCCGAGGCTCGATGCCGTGGCGGTCGAGAGCGACCAGACCGCGCAGCAGCGTGACCGTGGATTCCGGGTAGCTCTCCTGTGCCACGATCACGCCGGTGCTGATCGCGTCGTTGAGCAGCTGCGGGCCCGCGCCTGCCGCCGACAGCAGCTCACTGCGACGGTAGCGGCGCGGCGTCGGAGTGATCGAGGGCGGCGGCACGAGAGCCGCTGATTCGCCGTTCGCCTCAGCCTCGTCGAGCTGCTCGCGGATGACGCTGAGAGGGAGGTAGTGATCCCGCTGCAGCGTGAGACCCAGGCGCAGCCGCTCGATGTCGGCCTGCGAGAACTTGCGGTAGCCCGATTCGGTGCGCGACGGCGTGACGATCCCCTGAACTTCGAGGAAGCGGAGCTTGCTCGAAGTGAGCTCGGGGAACTCTGGCGTGAGTCGCGCCAGGACCTGACCGATGCTCAGAAGACCCGCGGACGCCGAGCGTTCGCGGGCGGGGGAAGCCGCCATCAGTCGATCGCCGCGACGCGATCGACGGGAGAGGCGAAGAAGTTCAGCCGGAACTTGCCGACGCGAAGCTCGGTGCCGTCGACCAGAGCACTGCGGTCGACGCGCTCACCGTTCACATAAGTGCCGTTGAGAGAGCGCTGGTCGATGATCTCGAAGGTCGAGCCGGTGCGGGTGACCTCGGCGTGACGACGCGAGACGGTGACGTCGTCGAAGAAGATGTCCGCTTCGGGGTGGCGGCCGACGGTCGTCACGTCCGTGTCGAGCAGGTAACGCGCACCTGCCAGTGCTCCGGAGCGCACCAGGAGCAGTGCGGAACCGGAGGGAAGCGCCGCGATGGCGCTCTGTTCCACATCCGTCAGCTCCGCGCCGAAGGGCACGAAGGAAAGGTCCGAGTCATGCCCGAACGTCTGCGTCACGTCGTGCCTCTGCTCGCCGGCACGATGGATCGCGGCGTCTCCGCCCGATCGGGTTTCGCTGTCTGTCACTTTGCCCTCCTAGTCCTCCAGACTAACTGATCAGCGACCTCACGCGGGAGCTCCCTTCACACTCAGCCCTCGCATACCGATGCTTCATAGGCTGGGCATGTGAAAACCACAGCTCGCCGCCTCCCCTCAGCCCCGATCGCTCTCGCCGCAGCCTTTTTGACAGCGTTCTTGGTGCTGTTCGTGCCGCTCTCCGCCTCAGCGCACGACAGCCTCATCGCGTCGTCTCCTGAGGCTGACAGCACTGTCGACACCCTTCCGGCCGAGCTCACCCTCACGTTCAGCGCGAAGCTCATCGACGGCGACGGCGCGACCGAGATCGTGGTGACCGATCCCGCGGGCACCCCTGTCACCGATGGCGCGCCGACCCTGAACGGTGCGATCGTCACGCAGCCGCTCGCCTCCGAAGCGCCGGCCGGTGCCTATCACGTGATCTGGAAGGTCGTCTCGAGCGACGGCCACCCCACCTCCGGCGAATTCGACTTCACCGTCGCGAGCGGGACGGAGAGCATCCCGACCGAGGAGCCGACGGCATCCCCCACGACCGCCGAGCCGACTCCCGCCGCGACCGCCGGCCCCGGAACGGACATCACGTCCGCACCTGAGGAGAGCGACTCGTCCGCCGCGACGACCATGATCTGGGTGCTCGCGATCACCGGTGTGCTCGTGATCGTCGGCATCGTCGTCTGGCTCGTGATCCGCGGTCGCCGCAGCCCCGGTTCGACCGATTCCGACGTCCCCACGGAGCGATAGGCTTAAGGCATGCCACACTACGATGTCGTCATCCTCGGTGCAGGTCCTGGCGGATACGTCGCTGCGGTTCGCAGCGCGCAGCTCGGTCTGTCCACCGCCATCATCGAAGAGAAGTACTGGGGTGGTGTGTGCCTCAACGTGGGCTGCATCCCCTCCAAGGCTCTTCTGAAGAACGCGGAGCTCGCGCACACGCTCAACCACAAGGCCGACTTCTTCGGCATCTCGGGTGAGTTCACGATCGACTACGGCAAGGCGTTCGATCGCAGCCGCGTCGTCGCCGACGGCCGCGTCAAGGGCATCCACTTCCTGATGAAGAAGAACAAGGTGACCGAGTACGACGGTCGCGGCACCTTCACCGGGCCGAAGGCGATCTCGGTCGCCAAGGCCGACGGGTCGACCGAAGAGGTCACCTTCGACAACGCGATCATCGCGACCGGCTCGAAGGTCCGCCTGCTCCCGGGCGTCCAGCTCAGCGACAATGTCGTGACCTATGAGGAGCAGATCCTCAGCCGCGAGCTGCCGAAGTCGATCGTCATCGTCGGCGCCGGCGCCATCGGCATGGAATTCGCTTACGTGATGACCAACTACGGCGTCAAGGTCACGATCATCGAGTTCCTCGACCGCGCTCTCCCCAACGAGGATGCGGACGTGTCGAAGGAGATCGCGAAGCAGTACAAGAACTACGGCGTAGACATCCTCACCTCCACCAAGGTCGAGTCCGTCGTCGACAACGGCTCGTCCGTCACCGTCTCGTACACCGGCAAGGACGGGCAGCAGTCGTCGATCGAGGCCGACAAGGTGCTCATGTCCGTCGGCTTCGCCCCGAACATCGAGGGCTTCGGACTCGAGGCCACCGGTGTGAAGCTCACCGAGCGCGGTGCGATCGACATCGACGACCACATGCGCACCAACGTCGAGGGCATCTACGCGATCGGCGACGTCACCGCCAAGCTGCAGCTCGCGCACGTGGCAGAGGCTCAGGGTGTCGTCGCGGCAGAGACCATCGGCGGCGCGGAGACCCAGACCCTCGGCGACTACCGCATGATGCCCCGCGCGACGTTCTGCTCGCCGCAGGTCGCCTCGTTCGGCCTCACCGAGCAGCAGGCCAAGGACGAAGGGCGCGAGATCAAGGTCGCGACGTTCCCCTTCATGGCGAACGGCAAGGCGCACGGACTCGGCGAGCCCGTCGGCTTCGTCAAGCTGATCGCCGACGCCGAGCACCTCGAGCTCATCGGCGCCCACATGATCGGCCCCGACGTCTCCGAGCTGCTGCCCGAGCTGACGCTGGCGCAGAAGTGGGACCTCACCGCTCTCGAGCTGGCCCGCAACGTGCACACCCACCCGACTCTGTCGGAGGCGCTGCAGGAGGGCTTCCACGGCCTCGCGGGTCACATGATCAACTTCTGATCCCACCCGATCACCACGAAGGCCCGGCACGCTCACGCGTGACCGGGCCTTCGTGCGTCACCGTCCGGCGCGGCCGTTGTGTCTCAGCTCGAGCCGCGACGGAAGACTGAACCGCACGGTCCATCCGGGCGGCACGATCGACGTCAGCTCCTTCGACGTGTATGAGCGGCGGATGCTGATGAGGCCGTCCTCGCGGATGAACGATCCTCGCAGGAGCACGCCGGAGACGAGCCAGGTCACCGCGCTGTACAGCATGTACGCGGCCCTGCTTCGGGCGATGTCACGATGCACCACGAGCCCGTCTTCGCCGACGAGCCGTCGCGAGTCGAGCAGCAGGCTCTGCAGCTCTTGCGTCGTGAGGTGGTGAAGCAGGTGATTCGAGAAGACCACGTCGTACTGCTCCCCCTCCGCGACGAGTTCCTCCGACAGAGCGCGGCGGTATCGCACGCCGGATCCCCCGTCCTGAGCGGAGGCCCACCGGATCGCGCGCTCATCGGCATCCAGCGCGGTGATCTCGGCGGTCAGTCCGTCGCGCTGGAGCCTCGCCGCGATCATCCGGCAGACGTCGCCGCCGCCGGCTCCGATGTCGAGGATGCGGATCGGACCGCGCCGGGCACGGGGGCGGATGTCTCGACGGTAGAACTCCCCCGGGCCCGACACCAGGGCGTTCACGAGGCGGAAGCGCTCGTAGGTGCGCTCGAGCATGGCGATGTCCGCGTTGGGGTCGTCCATGAGCTCTCGCGCATCGGACGCACGGGTCGAGAGGTCGTGACTCATGCGACGCCGACGGCGACCGTCATCAGGGCGCTCTCGGCCGTCAGCCCCGGCCCGAAGGCCATCGCCGCGACGCGCGACCCGTCGGCGGCGCCGTCGTCGAGGATGCGCTTGATGACGAAGAGGATCGTCGCACTCGACATGTTGCCGTTCACCCGCAGCGTCTCGCGCGCGGGATGCAGCTGAGCATCCGAGAGATTCAGTCGCTCCTGCACCCGATCGAGGATGCTCCGGCCACCGGGATGGATGGCCCAGTGCTCGACGCGGTCTCCGACGCGCCCCTCGTCGAAGGCCTCGGCCAGCTCGCCTTCGCGCGCATAGAGTGGGCGGATCGCCCCGACGATGGTCTCGCCGATGATCTGCGGAACCCTGGTCGACAGGATCATCTCGAAGCCGTGGTCACCGATCGTCCATGCCATGTCCTGCTCGCCCTCTGCGGCGATGGCCGTATGGAAGCCGTCGAGACGGACCCCGGGAGTCGGCGTGGGAAGATCACGGGCCGTGACGATGCCCGCGGCCGCTCCGTCGGCGAAGAGGGAGTTGGCGACGATGAGGTCAGGGTCCTCGGTCGATCTCAGGTGCACCGTGCACAGCTCGACACTGACGACCAGCACTACGGCGTCGGGGTCGGCCGCGCAGAACTGGCTCGCGGCGCGGAGCGCCGGCATCGAGGCGTAGCAGCCCATGAAGCCCAGGTGATAGCGCTGCACGCTGTCAGGGAGCCCGAGCCCCCGCACGATCTCGTACTCCGGGCCGGGGGCATGGAATCCCGTGCACGATGCCGTGATGACGTGCGTGACGTCGGCGGCGGACACGTCGGGGTCGGCGTCGAGGGCGCGACGCGCGACCTCGACGAAGAGACGCGACGCCTCCCTCACGTAGAGGTCGTTGCGTGCCTTGGTGCCGGGTGAGCGGAGAAGGTTGTTCTCCCGCTCGAAGAAGAGCGGCTCGCCGGGCTGCGGATGTGACGAGAACTCGTCGATGACCGTGTGCCGCGTGTCGATACCCGAGCCGTTGAAGGACGCGCCGATGATCCGCTGCGCGAGCCTTCCGACATCCGGCTGCGACGCGAAGATGTCGCGCACCTCGTTCTGCTCGAGGACGGTGTCGGGAACGATCGTCTGCAGCGAGCGGAGGACGGCGGAACGACTCATGTCAGTCACTCAAGCACCACCGCGCATCGAGACGGAAGGGGCTTGCGCCGCGTGTCAGAAACCGAGAGCACGGGCGAGCTTCGAGCCGGATGCCGCGTCACGACCGCCGACGGCGAAGATCGCCCTCTCGACGGCATCGAACAGGGCCTCGCGCCCTGCTGCATCCGCCGGAGCGGCGGGGCCGAGTTCGAACTCCCACTCACGCCACTCGCGCAGGACGTCCTGCCGGAGGTCGGTCGCGCGGACCCGATCGTCGACGAACTCGGCGATCACGCCGTCTGCACCCGAGAGCAGATAGGCGGTGCGGCTGTTCTCGATGCGCGCGAGCGGCGTCAGTCGCCCCGTCGTCCATCGGGAGAGGGTGTCGGTCACCGCATCCGGGATGCTGTCGTCGTCGCCGTCGCCCAGAGGCCAGCCGATCTCGAGACGCCCGTCGCCTTCGCGGGGCCCTTTGATGTGCCATCCGGCATCCGGGCCGCCGGTGCGGCGACGAAGCGCCACTCCGGCACGCGAGAGCTCGGCGTCATCGGTGTCGAGATAGCGGGCGTCGAGCTCGCGCACCTCGCCCTCTGACACGGCGTCGACACCGGGCAGTCCGTCCCACTCGGGGAGGGGCGTGCCCTCGTCGACGTCGTACTTGCGCTCGACCTCGACGACCCTGGTCGGCTCGGAGCCGGACTGCGAAGGAGTGCCGCTCTCAGTCATCCGTGAGCGTGAGGTCCTCGAGGGACTCGTCGAACCAGTAGTCGATCTCGGTGGGCCCGTCGGCGTCGCCGGTGTTCTGCTCCTCGCCGCGTCGGTTGTACACCACCTGGGTCTCGCTGTAGGGGACGATCAGCTTGTCGTCCGCGTCGCCGAGAGGAATGATCTGCCCGTCGAGCGGGCCGCCGTGAAGTCGTGCGAGTGCCATGTGCTCACCCTATCCCCGTCATCGCGGATGAGGGGTCATCCCGCGAGTATGCCCAGGAGCGCGCCGAGGATCATCCACGGCCCGAAGGCGATGCGCGTGGATCGGTCGGCCGCGTGCGATGCCATCAGCGCCAGCGCGTACAGCGCTCCGAGGACGAAGGCCGATGCCGCGCCCACGGCGAGCGCCTGCCAGCTGTGCCATCCGAGCAGCAGACCGATCGCGGCGGCGAGCTTCACATCTCCCCCGCCCATCCCCTCTCGGCCGAGCAGACGGAGCATCGCGTAGAAACCGCCGAGGATCAGCATGCCGAGCGCACCTCTTGTCAGCGCGCCGCCATCACCGGACATCAGGGCATCGACCGCACTGAGCACGAGGAGAGCGGCGAGGGTAGGCAGGACGATCCGGTCCGGCAGCCGATGGGTGCGGATGTCGATCACGACGAGTCGGCAGCCGATTACGAACAGCAGCAGGTGGACGGTCACGACGAGCACGCTGCGGAGATCCATGCCGGAAGGCTAGGAGAAGACGGATGCCGTCCCCGGGCCGGGTGTGGATAACCCCCTGCCCCCATGTCGGAGGTTCGAACTATCGTGATCATCTCCAGTTGCTTTATTAGTACATATCTTCGAGGATGGATTCATGGGGATCGGGCTCGATGCGGTGACCGCGCTCTCTCCGGCTGGCGACTCCCGCGCCGGAGAGGTGCTTCGGCTGCGCCGGGAGATCAGCCGCATGCAGCGCAGACGCAGCGAGCATCCGCTGCTGCCCCTCGATCCGGCCTTCTCCTCCCTGCTTCCCGAAGAGGGGCTGCAGACCGGCACGGCCTATACCGTCTCCCCCTCGCCCAGCCTCGTCCTCGCCCTGCTCGCCGCCGCGTCGAGCAAAGGGCTCTGGTGCGCCGTGGTCGGCATGCCCACGCTGGGGGTCGAGGCTGCAGCCGCCTTCGGCATCGAACTCGCCCGGTTGATCCTCGTCCCCGAGCCGGGAGACCGCTGGCTCGCCGCGACCTCCGCACTCGCCGAGGTCGTGCCGCTGATCGCCGTGCAGCCGGGCAGCCGGGCACGTGATGCCGATGTGTCACGACTGAGCGCACGACTCCGCGACCGTGGGAGCACGCTCCTGGTCACCGAGTCGACAGCGGCCGGCGCCTGGCCGCAGAGCGAGGGTTCCATCCGGCTGCACGACCAGCACTGGCTCGGGGTCGGCGAGGGATGGGGGCTGATCGAGGGATCGACGGCGACCGTGACCGCGAGGACGAGGCACAGCCCACTGTCCTCGAGCGTCCGTGTGCGCCTTCCCGGAACCCACGGAGCGGTCGAGGAGCTGCCGGCCGAGGAGAGCGTCGGAGAGATCACGGCCGAGCCGACCACGCTGCACGGCCTGCGCGGCGGAGCCGGCACCCCGCGCGAGTACCCGCCCCTGGCGGTGGCCGGATGACCTCGCCTCTCCGTGTCCTGGTCCTGTGGTTCCCCGACTGGCCGTTGCGAGCCGCTCTGGGCGGACCCCCGCCGCATGCGCCGACAGCCCTGGTGCAGGCGAACACCGTCATCGCCTGCACCGCATCGGCCAGAGAGCACGGTGTACGCGCAGGTCAGCGTCGCCGCGTCGCGCAGGGACACATCTCGTCGCTGCGCGTGCTTCCCCACGATGCCGCCCGAGACGAGCGGGCCTTCCTGCCGGTGCTGCAGATCATCGAGAAGCACGCCCCCGGTGCGGCTCTGCTGCGTCCGGGGCTCGCGGCGGTGCGCGCTCGGGGCATCTCCCGGTACCACGACGGTGAAGCCGAAGCCGGTCGGGCGCTGATCGACGTCCTCGCCGACGCCGGCTTCCCCGAGGTTCGAGTCGGCATCGCCGACGGACCCTTCACGGCAGAACTCGCCGCCAGGGGGCGCACACCCTGCACCGTCGTGCCCGCGGGGCATGCGAAGGACTTCCTCGACCCGCTGCCCGTGAGCGTGCTGCGCGACGAACAGCTCACCGGTCTTCTGATCCGGCTGGGGGTGCGAACGCTCGGCGAGTTCGCCGGCCTCGACGAGATCGAGGTGCGTGATCGCTTCGGCGAGCGCGGCGCCCGCCTGCACGCCCTCGCCGCCGGAGCGGACTCCCGCGCCGTGGTGCCGCGTCCGCCCGACCCAGAGCTCGTGCGCTCCGTCGAGTTCGAGCCTGCTCTGGCCGGGGCCGACCAGGTGGCATTCGCGGTCCGGCAGACGGCAGATGCGGTGATGCTCGGTCTCGGCGACGCATCGGTCGTGTGCACCGAGGTGCGCATCGACCTGATCGACGACAACGGCACGGTGTTCTCCCGCCCCTGGCTGCACCCGACCTGCTTCGATGCGGCCGACCTCGTAGACAGGGTGCGCTGGCAGCTCGAAGCTCTGGGGGCGGAGTCCGCCAAAGAGCCGATCGACGAGGCGCGGGCTTTCGGCGGCATCGAACTGGTGCGGATCGTCCCCGTGGCCGTCGATGATGCCGCACACCACCAGCCGGGCCTCTTCGGCTCAGGAACTGATGAGCGCCTGCACCACGCCATCTCCCGTGTGCAGACGATGCTCGGCCACGAGGGCGTCGTCACCGCAGCGCTCTCCGGCGGGCGCTGGCTCGCCGACCGACAGGTGCTCACGCCCTGGGGAGAACGCGCGGTCGCACCCCGAGACCCCGGCCGCCCCTGGCCGGGGAGCCTTCCGGATCCGCTTCCCGCCGAGGTGTTCCGACCGCCTCGGCCGATCGGAGTGCTCGCTCCCGACGGCGCGACGGTCCTCGTCGACGAGCGAGGGGCGCTCTCCGCGGCGCCGACCCGCATCGACGGTGACGATGTGCAGGCATGGGCGGGCCCGTGGCCCATCCACGAGCGCCGATGGGACGCCACCGGCGGCAAGCGAGGACACCGCCTGCAGATCATCGACGATCATGATCGCGCCTGGTTGGTCTTCTGCACAGGCGATCGCTGGTGGGCCGAGGGGAGGTATCGCTGATGGGTTGGCACAATCCGCCTCTGTCGTGGAACGAGCTGGAACGCACCCTCAGCGGTGAGGAGTCGCCCTATCCGACCGGCGGGACGCCACCGAGCACGCGGCCGGGCACGCGCCCGGACCCCGGTCCCATCAGCACCCGGCGCAAGAGGACTCCTCCGACCGCGGTCGGACGGCCGGAGGACGCCGTCCCCTACGCCGAGCTGCATGCGCATTCGTCGTATTCCTTCCTCGACGGCGCCTCCTCCCCCGAAGACCTCCTCGCCGAGGCCGAGCGGCTGGGCCTGACCGCTCTGGCGCTCACCGACCACGACGGCTTCTACGGTGCGGCCCGCTTCGCCGAGGTCGCAGAGCTGATGGATGTCAAGGTGCAGACCGTGTACGGAGCCGAGCTCTCCCTCGGACTCGACGCGCCGCAGCGGGGCGCCCCCGATCCGATCGGCGACCATCTGCTCGTGCTCGCCGACGGCTTGGAGGGTTACCACCGGCTCTCCGGCGCGATGACGGCCGCCCATCTCCGAGGCGGAGAGAAGGGCCGCCCCGTCTACGACCTCGACGAGCTGGCCGCCACCGCAGACGGGCACTGGACGATCCTCACCGGATGCCGCAAGGGCGGGGTCCGCCGCGGACTCGAAGCCGGAGACGCGCACACCCCGCTGCGCCGCCTGGTCGATCTGTTCGGGCAGGACCACGTCGCCGTCGAGCTCTTCGACCACGGCGATCCGCAGGACTCGCGACGCAACGATGCTCTCGCAGACCTCGCCAGACGGATGAGGCTGCCCGTGGTGGCGACCAACAACGTGCACTACGCCGCACCCGAGCGGGCGTCGCTCGCCGAAGCCGTCGCCGCGGTGCGGGCCGTGCGCAGCATGGACGATCTCGACGGCTGGCTCCCCGCACACGGAGGGGCGCATCTGCGCAGCGGTGCGGAGATGGCGGCGCGCTTCCGGCGTCACCCCGGCGCGATCTCGTACGGGCTGGAGCTCGCCGCGGCATCCGCCTTCCCTCTCCGCCGCGCGCGCCCTGCGCTCCCGAAGCAGGAGGTGCCGGACGGCCACACTCCGATGAGCTGGCTGCGGCACCTGGTGTGGGAGGCCGTGCCGACGAAGTACCCGCGCCTGGATGACGACGGTCGCCGCCGGATCGGCCGCGAGCTCGACGTCATCCAGGAGAAGGACTTCCCCGGCTACTTCCTCATCGTGCACGGGATCGTCACCGAGGCGAAGCGTCTCGGCATCCTCTGTCAAGGTCGCGGCTCGGCTGCGGCGAGCGCCGTCTGCTACCTGCTCGGGATCACCGCCGTCGACCCGATCCTCTACCGCCTGCCCTTCGAGCGCTTCCTCGCGACCACACGTCAGGAGGAGCCCGACATCGATGTGGACTTCGACTCCGACCGCCGCGAGGAGATCATCCAGTGGGTGTACCGCGAGTACGGGAGGGAACGCGCGGCGCAGGTGGCGAATGTCATCCAGTACCGACCGAAGAACGCCGTGCGCGACATGGCGAGGGCTCTCGGCTACTCGCCCGGACAGCAGGACGCCTGGTCTCGGCAGGTCGACGGATGGAGCTCAGGGCTCGAGGTCGCCGAGGAGCACGACATCCCCGCGAACGTGCTCGAGTATGCGGGCGAGCTGCTGAAGGCGCCTCGGCATCTCGGCATACACTCCGGCGGCATGGTACTGACTGCCAGACCCGTGGGCGAGGTGGTGCCCGTGGAGCATGCGCGCATGGAGAACCGCACCGTCATCCAGTGGGACAAAGACGATGCGGCCTGGATGGGGCTCGTCAAGTTCGATCTGCTGGGCCTCGGGATGCTGGCGGCCCTCCAGCACTGCTTCGACCTCATCCGCGATGCCACGGGCGAACGGTGGACCCTCGAGACGCTGCCCAAAGAAGAGCCGGCGGTCTACGACATGCTCTGCCGTGCGGATTCGATCGGCGTGTTCCAGGTCGAGTCGCGTGCGCAGATCGGCTTGCTCCCCCGACTGCAGCCTCGGGCCTTCTACGACCTCGCCATCCAGATCGCGCTCATCCGTCCTGGGCCCATCCAGGGCGGGGCGGTGCATCCCTTCGTCCGCCGCAAGATGGCGAAGGATGCGCTCGACGAGGAGAACCGCGCCAGGACTGCCAGGGGCGAAGATCCGGTGGTGCTCGAGATCCCCTATCCGCACGACGATCTCAAGCCGATCCTCGAGCGGACGCTGGGCATCCCGATCTTCCAGGAGCAGCTGATCCAGATGGCGACGGCCATCGGCGACTGCACAGCCGACGAAGCCGATCTGCTCAGACGCGCCATGGGATCCAAGCGCGGACTCGAGAAGATCGAGAAGGTCCGCGACAAGCTCTATGCGGGGATGACCAGGCGCGGGCTCTCCGCCGAGCAGTCGGATCGCATCTACGCGCAGATCCAGGCGTTCTCGAACTTCGGTTTCGCCGAATCGCATTCACTGTCCTTCGCCCTGCTCGTCTACGCCAGCTCCTGGCTCAAGCTGCACTACCCGGCTGCGTTCCTCGCTGGGCTGCTGCGGTCGCAGCCGATGGGCTTCTACTCCGCCTCGACGCTCACCGCAGACGCTCGTCGACACGGAGTCGAGGTTCGGCGTCCCGATCTGCACTCCTCGGGTGCGACCGAGACTCTGGAACCACTCGAAGGAGCACCTCTGCGAGCTCCGACCGGACTGGATTCCTGCTCCGACCCGCTGCAACCCCGCGTGCCGCGCTTCGACCGATCCCTGCCCGACGAATCGGCAGCACATCGCAGAGACGGCGGGTATGCGGTGCGCATGGGACTCAGCGGAGTGCGCGGCATCGGTCTGCCGTTGGCTGAGCGGATCGTCGCTGAGCGCGAGTCAGGCGGCCTCTTCCGCGATCTGAACGATCTGGTGAGGCGGACGGATGCCACTGCTGCGCAGCTGGAGGCTCTCGCGACCGCCGGTGCGTTCGAGTGTCTCGGGCTCCAGCGCAGAGAGGCGATCTGGCTGTCCGGAGCGGCCGCGGAGGACCGCTCGCGATTCCTCCCGGGAACGACCGTCGCCGTGCAGCCGCCGCTGTTCACGGATCAGTCCAGCTATGAGCGGCTCTCCGCCGATCTGTGGGCCACCGGCGTCTCGACCGATGACCACCCGATGGCGCACTTCCGCGCACTCCTCCGTGAGCGGGGCGTGCTCACCTCCCTCGACCTCCAGGGCCACGAGACAGGACGACGCATCGAAGTCGCAGGCCTCGTGACGCACCGTCAGCGCCCGGCGACCGCAGCGGGCGTCACGTTCCTCAACCTCGAGGATGAGAGCGGCCTGGTCAACGTCATCTGCTCGACAGGGGTGTGGAGCCGATATCACCGGGTGGCCCGCGATTCGCCCGCTCTCATCATCCGCGGCATCCTCGAGCGCTCGGCGGAGGGCGTCGTGAACGTCCTCGCAGATGCCTTCGAGGACCTCCGCACCGGAGTCACCCATCGCTCTCGGGACTTCCGATGAGCGTCATGTCAGGGCACGCCGCTCAGAGGGTCCGCGGAGCGCTCACCAGAAGCGCTCAGGCTCCGGTTCGGGCACGCGATCCCCACCACCCCAGCGGTCTGCTTCGGCCTTCGCCGCGTCCACCGCGGCATCCGCGCCGTGCAGAGCCGTTCGCGCACTGGTCGCACCTCGTCCGTCGCCGTCGATGTCGACCGTGAGCAGGGTGCGCGATCCGTGGCCGACACCGATCGTCACCGTGCAATCGACGACACGGCCCAGCCACCGGCTGACCCGCTCCCGCGGCTCTTCGGGGCGGCGATACCGGATGCGGGTGTCGAGGTCGATGACAGAGAGGATCACGGACTCACCGGTCAGCTCGTCGACGCACTCCGACACCTCGACACGGTGTCCGTGCGCGATGGCGAGGGGCGCGTTGATCACGAGCTTTCTGTCCATGAATCCACTCTATGAGTGGACGTTCTCGCGGCAAGCCCCAGTCTCGGAAGAAACATTCGTAGATTTATTTGTCCCCCAAATGGCGGACAAGACGATTAAGCGATATTCTGCAGGGAGTAGCGGGGGCTACCGACTGAACATCTGGGGATATCAGTCGAGAGAGCAGCGAAAAGTCTTCGCCGCCTCCCCTACCGTCCGGGAAGGACGGTGAGCCCTCTCGAGCGATCCAAAATGGGGTTTGGATGACTCGAGAGGGCAACCAGTCCCGACTTACGCGCGATCCAGCTCAGACAGCAGTCGCGCGAGGTCGACGGACGCCACCCTGATGCTCTGGTCGGCCACGCCGTGCGGGATCCACAGCGTCCCCTCATGGATGATCCCCCCGCAGCTGTACACCACGTTCGGCACGTACCCTCCGACTGCTCCGAAAGGCTCGATCAGCGGCCGGTCCAGCACGCCGATGACCTGCGACGGATCGTCGAGATCGAGCAGGAGTGCGCCGATGCTGTACGAGCGCATGGGGCCGACCCCGTGAGTGAGCACCAGCCATCCTTCGTCCGTCTCCAGCGGCGGTCCGCAGTTGCCGGTCTGGACGACCTCCCAGAGCGCCCCCGGGCGATGGATCGCCTCTTCGCGCCCCCAGTCCACACCGTCGCGAGAGCGGGTGAGGCTGGTGCACTCGCCATCCGTTCGACTGAGCGCCACCCATTCCCCCGCGATCGGGCGGGGAAAGAACGCCATGCCCTTGGTCGCGCTCGGCGGCCCCGTGAGCCTGTGCACCTCGAAGCTGCGGAAGTCGTCTGTCGTGATCATGCGCGACGCGATCGAGCGGCCGTCATAGGCGGTATACGTTCCGCGGTACCTCGGCCCGCCCGCTCGATGCGCTCCGTCGATCTCGACGAGTCGGACATCCTCCATCCCCCGCCGCTCCTCGTCGGCCGTGGGAAGCAGAACGCGTGCGCTCACCGGGCTCGTCGGTGCGAACTCGGCCCGGTAAGCGGACTCGGCGATGACAC
Source organism: Microbacterium sp. LWH13-1.2 (assembly GCF_038397735.1). Taxonomy (NCBI): domain Bacteria; kingdom Bacillati; phylum Actinomycetota; class Actinomycetes; order Micrococcales; family Microbacteriaceae; genus Microbacterium; species Microbacterium sp. LWH13-1.2. Next base: position 1,884,842 of record NZ_CP151635.1, read on the forward strand.
GCATGCTCTCGATCTGCTCGCGGGCGCCGTCTTGATGCAGCAGAGGGGGACGCAGGTCCTGCAACACCGCGGCGAACTCCGCAGCAGAGAAGGTCGTCGGGAGCATCTGGACGACCGCGCGGACCATCTCGCCGGATCCTCCCCCGAGGAGCAGCGCATGCTCGAAGCGGCCGCGATCCCAGGCTGCCGCACCGATTTCCGCGACCATGAGCTCCGGCTCTCGAGGGAGGAATCGCCAGGTGCGTCCAGGGCCGACGATGGCCTCGCAGAACTGGATGGATGAGATATGCCCCTCGCCGATCGACCGCACGCTCAGAACCAGACGAAGCTCCCCCGGGGCCAGGTCCTTCTGGTCGGGGTGCACGACGACACTCGGGTTGCACAGCGCCGCCCCCTCGACCGCGAACTCGCTCGAGAACACCGCGCCGACCACGACCGCAGTGTCGTCGTCGAGGTCCGGCGCCCCTGCGGGAAGCACGAGTCGGGCATTCGCGCGCAGTACCTCGACCAGATCGCTGTGTCTGGGTCCGAATCGCTCCCGAAGCGAGCGCGCCTCCGCCGCGAGCACGTCAGGTCGCATGCGCAGGACGCGGCGCAGCACGGCTTCGGTGCGGGAGTCGCCGCCCGGTGTGCTCTCCCCGGGCAGGAACAGTCGGGCGACGACGCGCTCGTGATCCGCGCCGAGCTCGACGCCCGCATCGACGGCGAGCGCGCTCACGAGATCCACCGCCCGGCCATGCGTGCGTTCTGGTTCGTCCTGATCGCGGCGAGGGTGGACTCGGCCCCGCAGTTCTCGTTTCGACCGCCGGGTACGAGACCGTCGTAGCCACCGCCCACGATCGCATCGAACATTGGAATGCCGTTGTCG